>CAQUBD010000001.1:0-47899 GCA_948891265.1 uncultured Clostridia bacterium
AAATAAATTAATTAAAAATAAATTAATTAAAAAAATAAAAATAATAATAAATTTATTATTTTTATTTTTTTAATTATATTTTATAAATATACCTTTAATTTATTTTTTTAAATAATTTATCAATATTAATTTTTATTATTATATTTATAAATATAATTAATATCAATAATATTGAAATAATTAAAATACATGCCAAGAATAAATTTAATTCCAAAAATATTTTACAGAAATAAACTAACAGTAAAATAATTATTATAGTCAAAACATATTGAAATAATTTATTATTATTATTTTTTATTGCCTCATAATCAGCTTTCCAATTTAAATTAGGTTTATATAAATCAACTAAAACCATTAAATTACTATTTAAAATATTTAATAAATTAGCAATAATAAATATAAAAATTAAATATATTAAATCAAAACTCGGAAAAATTAATTTTACTAAAATTAATATAATCAATATTAAAATTGTATTTATTAATATTTGTGGTATAGATTTATAAATAAATTGTTTATAAAAATCTAATGGTATGAACTTCATATATATAGCATTATTTCCTTCTCGTGATATTGAACTTATGGATATGTTTGATATAGTAAATACTATTTGAATTATACCTATTATTAAACAAATAATACTTAAATCTATGTAAAAATCTATTTTTTGACCTACCAAATCTGATGTTAAAATTCCTTGTATAACTGGTATTCCTACAAACATAATTATAACAATAGAAACAACTAATATTAATGTCGGAAATATGCATTGTATAAAAAATATTGGATTCTTAAATAATATTTTCATTTCCTTTTCTATATATGCTATATTCTTATTTTTCTTTTTTACAATTTTTTTTAAATTTTTATTATTTATTTTATTATCTAAAAAATTATTAATATTATTTAAAATATTTTTTAGATAATATTTTTTTCCTATAAAAATAAATAAAATTAAAAATATTAAATTAATAAAGATTATTTTGAACAAATAATAAATAGAATTTAATTTATTATAATTAATTAATATTTTTGTAGTAGGATTTATTATTAAGAAATATTTATTTACATTTTCCATTTTATTATTAAAATTATTAATTCCCTGAACAATTTGCTCATTCTGTATATTTGTATTACTATCTATTTTATTTATAGCATTTGTAGTAATTTTAAATTCAAATAAAAACATTATTAATATAAAAATTAGAGTAATAATTATTTGAAAAATATCTTTATTTTTTACAAATTTAGATAATCTCATTACAAACATCATTATTATACTTACAATTAAATTTGCTAAAATAGGAAATATTAATAAAATAATTACTAAATAAAAATAATATAATAGTCCTGAATGAGTTAAAATTCCATAAGTAAACAATGGTAAAATTGCAAATATTATTTCTGTAAAATATAAATTAATTAATATCGTATTAAATTTTCCTATCAATAATTCTTCTGTCTTTATTGGTAATGGTAATAGTAATTCTAAATCTTTTGAAAAGAAATAAACATTACTACTTGCTATAACTATTTGAAAAATTAAAATTATATTTAAAATTAAAAAGAATACGTTTAAAAATATAGTAGGCATATTTATATTAACTAATATCTCTATTACTTTATAGCTTAAAATTGATATTGCAATAGATACTATGGCTATTAACCAAACAAAAATAGATTTTTTATTAATTTTATTAGTTTTTTTGTCTATAAGATAAGGATTTTCAAATGAGCTTATAAAAAAAACTTTTGTTAATTTTAATATTTCTTTTATTTTTCTAATCATTTTTTATTATCTCCATAAATAATTCCTCTAAAGATTTATTTTCTTTCAATTCATTTTTCATTTCTTCATATGTCCCTACAAAAATCAATTTTCCTTTATGTATTATTCCTATTCTATCACATAACCTTTCCGCTACATCTAAAACATGTGTTGAAAAAAATACAGTATTTTTATTATCCGTATGTTCTCTCATTATTTTTTTTAATTCAAATGAAGATTTTGGATCTAATCCTGTTAATGGTTCATCTAATATCCAATTTTTAGGATTATGCAATAAAACTCCTGTTATAATTAATTTTTGTCTCATACCATGCGAATAACTTTCTATTTTATTATTTAATACATCTTTAATTTCAAATTTTTCAGTTATCTCTTTTATTTTATTTATTCTATCTCCTGTAGAAACTTCGTACATATCTGCTATAAAATTTAAATATTCTATCCCTTTTAATTTTAAAAATGCATCTGGATTATCTGGTACTAAGCCAAATAATTTTTTAGCTTCTACTGGTTCTTTTGTAATACTCTTATTATCTATAAAAATGTCTCCCTCATCTATTTCTAATATTCCTGTCATCATTTTTATAGTCGTAGTTTTCCCTGCTCCATTAGGGCCTAAAAATCCAAATATTTCTCCATCTTTTATATTTAAACTTAAATTGTCTATAACTTTGTTTCCTTTTTTATATCTTTTAGATACATTTTTTATTTCTATCATAAAATTTCTCCTTAAAAAACTAATATCTTTATAGATACTGCAAAAATAAATACTTTTTAAAGTACCTTTTTTCTATAAATTACATTTTTCTGTGGAATGTATTTATATAATAGGAAAGTATGACTTTCCTATTATATTATAAAACAAAAAGAGGCCGCTTTGCAACCCCTTCTTTCTTATTAAACCCCAAATGACATAGAAAAATTTGTACCTTGGTCTAATGTCATTACAATTACAAATTCAAGAATATTTTCGTCCATTTCTGTTATATCGAAAAGATTAATCTGTTGTACATATATGTTCTCTCCCTTTTTTTCAAAATTGTAATATTCAACTCTATAATGTAATGGATACTTTTCTCTTATATATTCTTCAAATTTATTTTCGTCTCCAAATGTATTTTCTCTAAATGTAGTATCTAATAAATTATATGCATTACTATAATCTCTATTGTTTAACATCATTATAAATTTATCTACATTCATCATTACTTTTTTTTGTTCATCTGCAGTATTATAAGTAGCTTTAAATTTATCACTTTGTATTGTATATGTATCTAATATAACTTTATATTGCATCATAGCTTCTTCAGTAAATACATATGTATTTTTATATTGGTCTAAACAGACATATATTTTTTTGTTATCATTATTCTCTACTAGATAATTAGTTATTTGAATATATTGTAACTCTTTTTTATTATCTTCTATATATTTTTTATAATTTTCTAATGAACCAAATCTTTTTTTCTTGTATTCTTCATCTAAATAATTATTATATACTATATCTGGATATTTTATAGCTAAATCTCTATAGTGTAATAAATATTTTTGAGCAACTTTTTCTTCTCTTATTGACTCAATTTTAAATATATTGTATTGCTTTTTCTCTATATGTTCATCTCCTTCTACAAATTTTACCTGCTTAATATCTTCATAATTGTCTTTTACAAATTCTATTGAAAAAGATTGGTTTCTATTATCAGTCCTTATTATAAAATATTTTTCTTGTAATTCATCATTATTTAAATATGCTTTTAATATATATGTATTGATATTAGTTCCATATTTGGCTTTCATTTGTATAGGTGTTAATACTGTATTTTGATTTATTTCATATAAATAATCTTGTATATTTTCTAATGTTATTTTATTACTTTCTATATAATTTTTATCTAATAGTTGATATACTGCTTCTAACTTTTGCTCATCAGTTTTTATATTAAATAGATATTCTTTATCAATGTCATACTGAATATATACATCACTATTTTGAATTTCATTACCAATATTTACATCATATTGTATAATTTCTAAATATCTATTTACAGAATTGATTACAGAATAAAATACATTTGCATCAGTAACATCTATACATCCATTATCATCTTTTTCTTCTATTAATTCTGTTACATCATCTTTTAATTCTTCTTCTTTATCTATATTACTTTGTTTTTTTGCTAACATACTTAATATTATAGCAATAACGATGATAATTACTACGATAAATAGAATTATACATTTTTTTAATTTTTCCATAATAGACCATCCTTATTTAAATCTAAATACATGCTTAAATTTTGATTGAGCTCCTGAAGATATTTTAACAACATCTCCTGATTGAGGAGAATGAATATATTGATCATTTCCTATATATATTCCTGCATGACCAGAAGAAGTACCTCTTTCACTATCAAATACTATTAATATATCTCCTGGTTGAGCTTCACTCCAACTTATTTCTGTAGCACTACCTGCATATGCTTTATATCCATCTGTTGATCTTGGAACATTTATTCCTTGTTGTTGATAAACCCAATATACAAATCCTGAACAGTCAAATGAGTCTGGTCCTGTAGCTCCCCAAACATATGGACATCCTAATTTAGATTGTGCTATACTAACTATATTTGCATTTCCTCCTGTTACTGTTCCAATTCCACCAGTGCCTCCTGTACCTCCTGTACCTCCTGCAGTTCCACCAGAGCCATCAAATGGTAAACTTCCATAACTTCCAAAAATTTGAGCCCATACTTTTAATTTTTGCTCAACCTGCCAAGCAGTATATTGTCCATTTTCCCATGTAGTAACAGGGGTTCCTAATGCATGCTCTGGTAATCCACTACTTGCACATTTACTTTCAAATTCTTCATGTGTAGCATATATTTTAGTAACACCTGCCCTGGCAGGGTCCATATAATAATATCCACCTGCTCCTGGGCTACCATATTCATGCTTTCCTAAATCAGAATATAAAGATTGCATACCTGATAAAGTATCTGGAGCTCCATATCCTAATGGGTCAACACCTGCAGCTTGTCTCGCTGCAGCCTCTTGCGTTATCCTTTCTGCTCTCCATCCTGTTTGAAAACTTTGTATTGATTGTGCATATGCTTGAATACCTTCTTGTAAAGAGCCATATGAAGCTCCAGAGCTTGCGCCATTAGGTGTCCCTAATCCCCAATAATTATATTGACCTCCAGCTGGACCAAAACCTCCCTCAGTCTTTGCTGTAATAACAACTAATTCTGGATTAACACCACTTGCTACAGACCAATCATAAATCTCTGCTGCATATGGTAAGAAATTTGCATTAAAGTTAGCATTTCCTGCTGTGGCTCCATATGCTTGCATTGCTGCCACAAAAGCACTTTTATCTAATGTTGGAGTAGTTAATGATAGTACTCCTCCTGCAGAACCCGCAAAAGCAAAATTTTCAGTTTCAAATTCACTAAAATCATATTCTGTAGGGCCATAACTATTACCTGTTACTTTATATAATAAAAATTTTGTTAGTTCAACCATATTAACAGTATCTGGATTTCCTTCTAATATATCAAATAGCCATCCTGTAATTTCTTCTGTTATCTTAAATCTCGCATCTGCATGAGAAGGATCACATAATATTGTAACAAAATTGTCTTGTCCTGTTCCATTTTTTATTTGTTCTGCTGTCTTTTTCTTTACTTTTGGTTCATTTTTTATATCTCCTGCACTTGTAATGTATTTTTGTTTTGTAATATCTGTTACATATTTTCCTTTTCTATTAGTAAATTTCTTGTAATAAGTAGCCACACAAGAAGTTATAGAAGTTGAACATTGAACTTCTGTCTGTCCTGCCATTCCAACTAATGGTGGTGTAGCAGCACTTCTTGCTTCAGCATCCAATTCCTGAACTAGCTCTTGCAATTTATCTTGGAATTTATCGTAAAATGGTAAATCAGAACCACTTCCTGAAGTTTGAGGGCTTCCTGCATCTTTTTTATAATCTGTATCATCTAAATCTTTGTTATTTGTAATCTTTTTAGTTTCTGCTTTTTTCTTATAAGTATATTTCTTGCTATAATCTACAATCCACACATCAGCTTTAGTTATATCAACAATTAGTGTATTATTCTTATATGTAGTTTTATGTACAACTTTATAATTACCATCTACCCATTCTTTAGCAGGTCTAAAATCCTTAGATTTAGTAAATGTTCCACCATTTGTAACAGCTGTTGCTGTTGCTGAAACATCTACTCTTCTTTCTTTTGTATATGTAAATGTATTTGTATTTACAGTAGTAGTTATATTATCAAATATTGAAATATCTATATCACTTTTCTCTACTAAATCTGCAAGGTCAAGTGCAAAAGTATTATCATCACCAATAACAATAAATGCCCAAAGATATTGAAATGGCATTGTGAATTTACTAACTTGCATTTTGTAATTTATAGCTTTTGAATATACACTATAGACTGTTTTCTTATAATTTCCTGTACTTCCGTCAGCTTCAGTTAAAATATTTGAATAATCACTTATAATCATTTCATCATCATCCGAAGTTAATTCTTCTGTTGTTTCATCAATTACACCAACTAAAAGATTATCATTGTCATCAAGAGTATAATAATCTAATACATCCATTTCTTCTTTTTCTATTTTATCTTTAAAATCATCTAATTTTAAATATTTTAAAGTAACTGTTGAATCATCTTTTTTATGTCTTATAAAATCTATTGTTCCATTTAAATATCCTGGCTTTACTTGTGCCGCTGGTAATCTTGGATATTGAGTTATGATTTCTGCATTCATTAATTTTTCTAATTGTTCTACATTATCTAAATATCTTCCTACATTACTTCCTGCTTTAATCATTTCTTCCCATACTATTTTAGCCATTTCAGAAGATGTTTTTTCTTCTTCTAATCCTGTATCTTTATTTACATATATAAATTTTATTCCTTCACCTGTAAATTTTACACTAGCTACGTAAGTAGAAGCAGCATATGGTGTACTTGACATATCTTGTACTTTATATGCACCATCATCTAAAGTTATAAGATAAACACAAGCACCCATTAATATAATAAAAATTACAAGAATAAGTACAGATATTATTCTTTTATAATATCTTCTTAAAAAATTCTTGATTTTTTGCATATTATTAACTCCTTCCCTTACTATATTTTTCTATATATTTACTCTAAGTCCAACTTGATCAAATTTGTATTCTTGACTATTTTCTTTGTAATCTTCATAATTTAAAACCAATTTTGAAAACACTAATGTTTCTATTTTTCTAGAAGAACTATAAGAATTACTAAACTTTATTTGTAATTCATTAGTAAGCTTTCCTCTAACTAATAATAAATTTTCAATTATCTCACTATTATGAAAATAATATTTCATTCCTCTTCCATCTAATAAATAAACAGATTTATTATCATCATTTGTATCTAATAAAATATCATCTTCTGAATTATTTTCAATTGTTAAATTATATACCTCATAATCCATATATGTATCTATACTTGTTATAGTAAATTTTATATTTTTATATTCTGTAGTCTTATTATCTTTTTTTCTTCCTATATAATTATTAATATTTAACTTATCTTCATTGTTTTGTTTTACAACTGTTATATAATCTTCATTTGTTTCATTATTATTTAAATTTCCCGTTGACAAAATATCTCCAGAAAATCTAACTTGATATACATTTCCAGCCCAATTTTCTATTGTATACATTTTCTTTTCATTACCAAAAAGTCTTAAGTAATAAATATCATTAAATTCTTCTACAGAAGAAAACATTTCTTCTTTACATTCATCAGTTAATAAGTCATATGCAGAATTTACATCTCCTTCATTACAATATTTAACAAATTTATTTATAATATCTGTATCTCTTTTTAATTTTGTACTTGATACACTTCCCCCAGAAATTAGAGATTTGTCTGATACTAATTCTGAATTCACATTATTTTTGGTTGATATTATATTACTTGAATCAATCTCTTCTTTATTTTTCATTTTTATAAAATAATTTATTAATTGTAATAAACCAATAGCAAGGACTATAATTAGTATAATTTTAAAAATAGTCTTTCTATTTTGGTTATAAAATCTAATTAATTTATACATAATTATAGTCCTCTCCTTTTATTTACTATATTGTTTTCTTTGTTTTATAATATGCATCTATTCTGTCAAGTACAGAATCTGCCATTTGTCCATGATCTTGATCCTTAAATTTCTCTTTTTTACCATATTCTTGAGCAAATGTATTTTTCCATTCATCTCTCTTCTTTGCAGTCATGTCTGTTGTATCTCCGGTTCTCTTTGCATATTTTCTTGTTGCAATACCTTCTTCAATATGACCTACCTTTTTGTCTTGTACCATTTTTTCAATTGTTACAATATCTTTTATATCTGTTACTCCATTATCTAAGAATGTTCCCATATCTTCTTTTAGTATTCTCTTAGATTCTGTATTTCCAAAGTTTCTTTCTAATTCAAATCTATTTCTTGCATTCTTTTTATAATCTTTTACATATTTTTCTTGTTTAGCTTGTTTATATTCATCATCTGTTTTATAGCCAGCTCTTTCTGCAACATCTTTATAACCTTCTGGTGTTAATGCATCATATCTATCTGCATTGCTTACCACTCCAGTTCCTAATCTTGCTCCAATTCCTGCTCCCATTGCAGCATTTTGGAATACTTTGCTAGGATCTGTTACACTTGCTGCAAGTCCTGCTGCTCCAAAAGCTGCTGCTCCAACTGCTCCAGCTGCAAATTTTCCTGCTGTTCTTATAGGATGTGCATTTGCTAAGTTTTCTTTAAGATCTTCTTTAAGATTTTCTTTTGCCTGTCTTGCATAATATTTTGTTGCTGCAGGTATTCCCCTAAATGGATTTCTTATTACTTTTCTATTCTTTTCTTTTCTGTCAGATTTTTGATTACTATTTCTTGAAGTATTTACACTATTATCAATATTTTCATTGCCATCATTAGTATTAAATCTAATATTATTATCATCGTTAATACTATCTGTATTATTATTATTTCCTCTAGGGTTACCACTTCCATTAGGATTATCATTCATTGGAAGTCCTAATACTGGTGGTGTATCTGCATCTCTTATTGAATATTCATCTTCTGATAAATCAATTACATTATCATTATTATTTTCTCTTGGTATTCCATTATCTATATTCGGATCGTTACTTCCATCATCAATTGTTGGAGTATCTCCTCCTCCAAATAATGCATCATCTTTATCAAAATTAGGATCCATTCTTGGTGGTCTTCCATCATCACCCTCAGCACCTGTTGGTTTTTTACTATTTCCTCCTGTTTTTGCATGTGATTTTGGTGGTTTTCCTAATGCTTTAAGTCCTGACATTATTAAAGCTGCTCCTGCTGGTCCAGCAAGTAAACCTGGTGTTTGTGCTTTTTCAAATCCAAAGAACTTACGTACCAATTTTTCTGCAGGCATCATAAAGAATAATGCTACTATAGCATAAATCATATTCTTAGAAGCTAACTCAAACGCTGAGGTTACTAATACTGTATATAATATTAAATGCATTGGTTGAATTAACAAATTAAATATATATTCTTTAAACCACATATTAAATGCCTGTGCTTTTCCATCATTTATTTTATCTATTGGATATGTCATAGCAACTAATGGAGCAATCATTGTTAAGAATGCCATATATAATACCCTTTTTAAATATGTAAATATAAAAGATATTGTAAGTATTACTAATGCAACAAATATCAATGTATATCCTGCATATACAGCAGAATTTTTTTCACCCATTTGAGCATTTAATCTTGCTATACCTAATAAATCTGTGTTCCAAACGACATAATTTACACCTTCATTTTCTTGCTTTGTTACTGGAATTCCTAAGTCAGTTAGCTTTTCTTCAATCTTTCCATTTTTATCTGCTATCATTGCTGTATACCCTTGTTCAGGTCTTGTAGTTTTTATTACATCTGTTATTTTACCAACAATTAGGTTGGAAAATGCCATTATATACTGCATAGCAAATAATAAACATATTGCCACAATCCAATCTATTAGCATACTTTTATATTTTGCTTTATCACTAGATGCACTAGATATAATAATTCTAATTCCTATATAGACTAAAACTGAAAGCAAAGCAACCAATGAAATATCTCTTAAAATACGATACCAATTAGATATAACACCTCTTAATTTCTTTGCTGTAGATTCTAATACAATAGGGTTACCATCATCATCTTTTACAGGATTATGATCTTTGCTCTTATCTTTTAATTCAAAATCTTTAGATGGGTTAAAAAAGTCTACATCAAATAATGCTACTTCATTTGAAAATATCGCATCTGGGCTAATTAAATATGTTGGTAATTGAACTGTATCTGGTAATACATTACTAGCAAAAAACGATGCTGCCGCAACCCCTGTTCCAACACTTAAGAAAAGTACAGTACCTAAACCAAGAGATGCAAAAGAAGCAATTACTGGTAATGCTGCAAGTATAGCTCCAGCTGTAAATACAACTGCAGCAGCCACAATTACTGCAGCAGCAACACCTACAATCAGAGTAAGTAATCCACCCAATAAACCATTTACCATATCTACTGATATTGTAGATCCTCCATAGTTATATAATATCTTATGTACATATCCCATAGCACCATCGCCTAAAAAGACAAACAAGTCTACTATTGGTTTTAATAATTTTCCACCAAAGCTATCATCTTTTGCCTGCACCTTACTACCAGTAAAGCAAAAACCAAATATAGTTAAAAATAATAAAACTATGACTATTTTATTAAATATTTTTTTATTTTTTAAAATTCTCATAAAGTTTAAACCTCCCGACTACTTTATGCTTTATTTGCCTTTGCTATTTGGTTTAAGTTTGTTTCAACAAACTCAAATTCCTTTCTAGTAGGCATTATTTTTAATATTGCTGAATCTGCTCCTACTTTAAGTAATCCTTCACCTTTTTGGCAAGTTACTAAAAAGTTAGCTTCACCTTCTGAAAGTTTAAACACTTCTTTTAAGTATTGTATTTCAGATTTATCTTGTGCTAAAAATAGTTTTGTATCTGAAGAAGTAAGAACTGCTTGTGCTTCTGGTTTCTCATAAAAGTCTTGGAATCTTTGAGAAACAATAGCAAGTGAAACATTTCTTTTTCTCGCACGTCTTGCCATTTTGTTTAAAAAGTCTACGGCTTCAGGATATGGTAATAGCATCCATGCTTCATCGACTAAAACTCTCTTTTGTGTTGCTTTTTTTCTATCTTCACTATTTTTCTTAACAAATTTCTCCCAAATCCATGAAAGTAAAATTTGTTGTGCAAGAGGTCTTGCAAATCTTTCCTCTAATTGAGAAATATCTAAGTTTATAAATGGTGCACCCTCTAATAATTCAAATGTTGATTGTCCATCAAAATAAGCCATTTGTCCATCATATTCTCTTATATATTGCTTCATAACTTTTAATAAATAACTATAATGATATTGATAATCTGCATTATTATTTTCCCTAGCTTTTCCTTCAATTCTTCTATACCAAGATCCTATTGTTGGCATATTCTTTTTCTCTTTAGCAAATACATCACCTTGCATAAAGTTACCATTTGAAGCTTTATATAAACTATCTGGATTACTATTAATTCCAAGTGCAGCATATTCTTCTGCAACAGACTCTGCTATAATTTGTTTTGTTAACTCATTTACTTCATCTGACCTTGTACTTCCTCTTGCCATTGTAAGCAAAGCTTGCGTAACATCTTCTACCTTATTTTCGATATTTAATGTAACTCTTTCTTTTCCTGTTATTTCATCTTTTACAATTTCTGTTTCTACATCAAATAAATTGATAACTGTTTTTGAATTAGGGCTAATTACAACATTTATTCCCCCTAAACTTTCAGCAACTATTGTGTATTCTCCTTCAGCATCTAATGCTAAACTTTCTATTCCCATAAGAACAGATGACCTTGATATTAATGTTTTCATTGTAACTGATTTACCAGCACCAGACTTAGCAAATATAACCATGTTATAATTTGTAAGTGATGAATGGAAATTATCAAATAATATTGGTGTTCCTGTTTGTTTATTAAATCCTAAAGGAACTCCTGAAGGATGTCCAACTTCTGATGTTGTAAATGGGAATACTGTTCCCATAGAATTTCTATCAAATGTATGTGTTTTATTTATTTTATCATTCATAAATGGTAAATTAGATTTAAACGCATCTTCTTGCATTCCCCATGCAGTTTTTATACCTACTAATGATTTAGACATTTCTGATGATAATAATTTTGATTCCCTATCTAAATCTTCCAAACTATATGTAAATATTGTAGATATAATAGACGCCTCAAATAATTTGTTATATCCTGCTGCTATTTCGTCTCTTAATTGTTCTGCCTCAAATCTTTTTTGTGCAAGAGTACTTTCTCTATTTATATTTCCTTTGTCTGCCATCATAATTCTTTCAGTCTCTAGCTCATTTATTACTCTATTCAAATCATTTTGAGATTTTTCTTCTTTAACTGGATTTATATATATAGAAGTATTTATATCTCCAAACATATACATATCCCTAAATATTTCTGGAAAAGAACACATTCTAGGAAGAGATGATACAAAAAAGCTTCTTGCATATCTTTTTGTATTAGAAATTATCTCTAAATGATCTATATTAGATGCATCTACTCCAGATGGTGCTATTAATTCTTTTATTGTCTTTTTCTTTAAGATTTTAACATCTTCTTCTTGATATTCTCTAAACTGCTTTTGTAGTTCTTCTTGTTGTTGTTGTCTTTTTTGTTTCTTTGACATCTTCTTTTCCTCCTTTTTCTTTTGTTTTATTTTCAATATCGTTTTCTATCTTTTCTATAGCTTGCGTAGCTATTTCTTCGCCTAGATTCCTTTTATTTTCCTCTATAATAGCCATTGCCATTTGATCTATTAATTGATCTAACTCTTCTTCTTCACGTCTAGCTCTTTTTTGTTTTTCATTTTCTTCTATTACATCAAGAATAACTTCATTTGCTTTTTTCAAACTCTCTTCTTCTATTTTTATATCTAATTCTCTTATTCTCTTATCAAATACATCTGGTGCTGTAGAATATAAATCTTCATATCCAGCATATAATGCTTTCCTTAAGTTAAATATTTCTGATTCATCTCTATTATAAGCCACATATAATAATTCTCCCAATTCCATTGAATTAAGTACTTTACTATTTATTCCACATACAGCAAGAGAACTTATTATCGCTTGAGCTTTTGTGTATAATTCAGAAAATGCTATGTTTGAAAGCTCTTCTTTATCAAAATTACTATTTGAAGACTCTTCTGGATAATATGGAATTATAATATAATAATGTTTACTTAAAATATTTTTATTTAAGCTCATCTTTTCAGTATTATTTACTATATCAATACCATATTCATATAAGTTTCTTTGTCTAATAAGTTCATATCTTTCTTTATCTAATTGCTGTGGTGTATATTGTCCTGAACGTGCCTTTTGATTATATTCTGCTTGCTTAGCAGCAAATTGTTTAGATATATCATCTACTCTTTCTTTATATTTGCTTAAACTACTAGTTAAGTTTACAGTTCTTGTTTGAACATATATCTGTATTGGATATCTTAAAGTATTTAAAAATTGCAAAAATCCTTGCTCAACACTATTCTTCTCTAAACCAGACATTAAATCATAATTTATTCCTTGACATTCAACAACCATAAGAAATCTTTTTCCATCTTTTTGAACAATCATATTATCGTCTATTTTGTCAAATTCCATAAATTTAAATATTGATTCTTTAGTATATGATATTGGTGCATTTCCACCTGTTTTTTTCTTTGTAGTTTTATTATCCTGTATTTTTTTCTTTGGACTTTTACTCTTAAACTTTAATACAACAAATATAATACATAAAATTACAAGTATACTTATCATTATCCCTAAAATTATAGTTAAAAAATTTATCATTTGATTATTGTCCATCTTTTGTTTCCTCCTCTGCTTTATACACATAAATTTTGTTCTTATTTTTCTTGAATTTAATCCATCTTAAAATAATATCATCTATATTTTCTCCTCCAGTTTTTCTTGTTATTTCAAAAGCTGTAGTCTCTGGCATTTTTAGTGATCCTATCGCAAAACCAATCGCACCTAATATTACTGTAATTATAAGACCTACCATAGTATATCCTAATGATTTTAATGTAAAGAAAAATATTAGTCCTATTCCAGCTCCTACACATGTATATATAAGGCCTTTTTTTGAAAAAATATATAATATTCTTCCTTCTCCTCTATAATTTCTTGGTATTTCATAGTTTCGCATTTTTTCTCCTCCGTACTTAAAATATTTATATTTATACATATTCATTATATCATATGGATGTGGATAATTGTATATATTTTGACAAAAAAAGTGGAAATTTAATAGATTTGTAATGTTGCTGTAACATTTTGTTTTTTAGTTTTTATCTTAGATTTAAATTTTTCTTTAGGGATTTTTATAAGATATAATCTTCATATTTTTTTGTAAAGATTCTGTAAAAAAATATATAACTGGTTTTTTACAAGAACAAAAGGAGCATGATTAAAATTTTTTTAACATTTTAGCTTACTTACATGCCCCGTTTTTGTTCGCCCGCGAAAATTGCATTGCAATTTTCTGTGGAATTTGTTTTTTTGTATAGGAAAATTTAATTTTCCTATACAAAAAAAGAATAATTCTTTTTTCGAATTATTCTCTCTTTTTATTAGTCTACTATACCAATTATGAATGTTGCTATACTTGATGCTGCTACTACTAATATAATACCTATAATTAATGGCATAAAAGATTTTTTGTATTCTGCTTTTTCTTCTACACTTCCTAGCATATACTTTACACCTAATACCATTATTATAATTACAGCTGCAATAATAGCAATATTTCTTATTAATCCCATTACTTTACCAGCTTTTGTCATTAAGCTATCTGTATCAGAAGTAGTACCATAATCAATTTTCTCTTCTAATTTAGATGGTGATACTGCTGTTCCTGTAGCAGCAAATACATTAGTTGAAAATGTAATTAATATTATAGCTAATAATAAAACTGTTAATATTTTCATTGTTTTTTTCATTTTTATTTCCTCCCTTTTTACTTTTTTTATATAAAATTACCTAGCTTTCTAAGTAAACTTTAATAACTACTTTATAATTTTTATGCATGCAAACTATTTCCTATTGTTATAAATATTTTCCAAATTCCAAATGCTCCAAATGCAACTATACATCCTATAATAAATGGAACTAATGCATCTTTTATCTGTGCCTTTTCTTCTACTGATCCTATCATAAATTTTATTCCTAAAATTACTGTATATATAGATGCTACACATATAGCTGATATTAATAATATATTATATATCATGTCAGAAGCATTCTTTAATTTTTTTTGGTCTAAATTAGCTGTTTTATCATTACTTCCTGCACTTATAAAATTATCTCCACCAGAAATTACATCTGACATTCCAGCAGCTTGTACAATATTTATATTAAAAAGTACTATATTTATAACAATAATTAATATAATTATTATTAATGATTTTGCTTTCATTGTTATCACCTACTTTTATTTAATATTATTACTTAACTACTTTATATATATAATCTACAAGTGTAGTTCCTGCTACCGCAACTATACACCCTATTATATATGGCCACATAGATGCTTTATAATTTGCCTTTTCTTCTACACTTCCTATGATATATTTGAATCCTATTACCATTAATACTATTACAGATACAATAACACTTATATTTCTTAATGCTCCTAATACTTTTCCAATCATAGTAAATGCTTTATCCGCATCACTTTGATTTATTGCACTAGGCTTAAAATTACCTGGCATAATATCTGTAGCAGATTGTGAAGGCCCTGAGTCGGCAGCTCCTGCACCTTGCTCTTGTTTTGCATAAGTTATATTAAATATATTTGCAAGTAAAAAAGTGATTATTAATATTAAAAATATTCTACTTAATTTTCTCATTAAATCACCAACTTTCTTGTCCTATAAAATAATTATACCTTATTTTTTTTTATTTTTCAACTTTTTTTTACTTTTTTCTTTATTTTTTATAAATCTTTTTTTGTAAAAAGCTTAAAAATGCATATTTATAAATGATTAAATAAGAACGAATGTCTTCATATTATAGGAAAGTTTATGGATATATAATTAAATATTTATGTATAAATAGAATTTTTCTATAATACAAAAAGTAGAAAACTTAAAATTGAGTTTTCTACTTTTTCATCTGGCGGAGATGAGAGGGTTCGAACCTCCGCGCCCCTTTCGGGACCTAACTGTTTAGCAAACAGTCCCCTTCACCACTTGGGTACATCTCCAAATATATAAAAAAAGATATAAAACAAAAATCTATAGAGTTATAAATTTATGGTCTTATATCTATATAAAAGTTTGGCGGAGAGGGTGGGATTCGAACCCACGGTACGCTATAAACGCACGCCAATTTTCAAGACTGGTGCCATAAACCAACTCGACCACCTCTCCATTTGCTTGACAAATGTTTTTATAAGTCTAGCGACAGTATATATATTAGCATTTTTAAAAACATTTGTCAATAGAAATTTTTAGATTTTTTTATTTATCTTGCTTTGTATATATCATTTGACTTTATAGCTTTTTCTATAGCCTGAATTTCCTCTTCTGATAATGTATAAGTAGAATTCCCATTTTCTACCGGCTTAGCATATATATTAGACATTTCCCTAGAATAAATTCCGTTAAACACTATTCCGTTGTTCTTTTCGTCTAATAATGCAACCGCAAAACTCAAATCACTTCCAGTATCTTTAAATGCACTATACCTTACTATCCCTATTTTTTGAATACATTTCGATACATCTTCATCTAAGTTTTTACAAAGACCTATTATCTCTGAATTTTGCTTTCCAACCTGATCTACTTTATTCATAAATTTTTCTAGATCTTCTTCAATATTTTTGCCATTTCCTATTTTTTTCATAAATTTGTTATATTTATTACTAATTTTTCTACTACTAATTATTAAAATTATAAATCCTATAAATAATAATATAATTGTTAAACTTGAAATTAGTGCATAAGTATCTGATTTTAAAAACTCTATTAATCCTTGCATTTATAATTCCTTTCTATTTCATCAAATTTAATATTCTCTCTAAATCTTCATTTGATGCATATTCTATAACTATTTTTCCCTTTTTCTTTCCTGGGTTTAATTTAACTTTTGTACCAAAGAATCCTTGGAAAGTATTTTCTATATCTTTATATAAAACACTAACTCTTTTTAACTGTTCTTTTGATATTTGTTTTTGATTTATTTTTTTATTTCTTTGCTCAATTTCCCTAACAGTAGAACCTCTTTCTATCATATCTACAGCTGTCATATATTGTTTTTCTGGATCTGTAATAGCAAGCAAGCCTCTACAATGTCCTTCTGTTAATTTTCCTTGTTTAGCAAACTCTAAAACTCTTGGATCCAAATTTAAAATTCTTACTGTATTAGCAACCGTACTTCTACTCTTTCCTAATTTTTTAGAAACTTCTTCTTGTGTAAATCCATATGTGTCCATTAAATTTTTTATTCCTAATGCTTTTTCAAATGGATTTAAATCTTCTCTTTGTATATTTTCTATTAATGCAATTTCATTATTTTTCTTTTCATCATCTTCTCTAATAATAGCTGGTATCTCTTTTAATCCAGCTATTTTAGAAGCTCTCCATCTTCGTTCACCTGCAATTATACTATAATATCCATCTTTTTCAGTTACTATAATAGGCTGAATTAATCCATATTCTTTTATAGATTCAGCAAGTTCTTCTAATGCTTCTTGATTAAAATTTTTTCTTGGCTGATTTCTATTAGGCTCAACTTCTGTTATCTTTAAATTTCTTAAAATATCATTTTCTTTTATTTTTTCTTCTTCTGGTGTTGGTCCAAATAAAGCATCTAATCCTTTTCCTAATCCTGTTTTTTTAGGCATACAATCACTCCCATTTCTTAAATATTACTTATATATTTTGAACTTATATAAAATCATATCATATGTTTTGCTTTCTTTTCGCCTTCATTTATTTTTAAAAACTCTTTAGTAAATTTATCATACGTCTTTGCTCCTTTAGATCTAGAGTCATACTCAGTTATAGGCATTCCATAACTTGGAGCTTCACTTAATCTTACATTTCTAGGTATAACTGTTTTATACACTTTATCATTGAAATATTTTTTTACTTCTTTTACAACTTGATTAGAAAGGTTTGTTCTTGCATCATACATTGTAAGAAGTGCTCCTTCAATTTCTATAGTTTTATTTAAATGTTTTTTTACTAAATTTATTGTATTTATAAGTTGTCCTAATCCTTCCAATGCATAATATTCACATTGTACTGGTATTAAAACACTATCAGAGGCAGTAAAAGCATTTAATGTTATTAGGCCTAATGAAGGCGGACAATCTATTAAAATATAATCAAATTTATCTTTAATATTTTCTAATTTTTCTTTTAATCTTTGTTCCCTTGATATCATAGATACTAATTCTACTTCTGCTCCAGCTAAATTTATATTTGATGGACAAACTAGTAAATTCTTTATAATTGTTTGTTCAACAGCTTCTTCCATTTCTGTATCTCCAACTAATATATCATATGTAGAAAATTCTACATCCTTTTCAGCTCCTACACCGCTTGTTGCATTGCCTTGAGGATCAGCATCTATTAATAATACTTTCTTTCCTTTTTTAGCAAGCATTGTACTTAGATTTATTGTTGTTGTTGTTTTTCCTACTCCACCTTTTTGATTTGCTACTGATATTACTTTTCCCACTTTTTTGCCTCCTTATATATTGTTAATATTTACTTATTAATTATATTTAAATTCTATATTTATAATATACAATTTATTATAAAAAGTCAATGTATTTTTACATTATTAATAAATATTTATATAACAAAATTTTTAGTTTTATCTTTTATTTCTAAAAAACCTTTAAAGTCTAAACTACTTTAAAGGCTCTTTTGCAGGAATACCTGCTTTTCTAGGAAATCTATTAGATGTATTTGTTATTTTATCAATAATAACTACATTTCTAGAAATATCTGAATCAGGCAATTCAAAACTATCTATTTTATTTATTTTACCACCTAAAACATTAATAGCATATTTACTTTCGGACATCTCATCTTCAATACTACTTCCTTTCATACAAATACATTTTCCATTTACTTTACAAATTGGCATTAAATATTCTGAAAGAACAGTCATATTAGCAACAGCTCTTGCTGTAACATAATCAAATTTTTCTCTATATTTACTATTTCTACCAAAATCCTCGATTCTACTATGTACTGTAAAAATATCTTCTAATTTTAATTTTTCTATAACTTCATTTAAGAAATTTATTCTTTTATTCAAAGAATCTACTAAAGTAACTTTTATATCTGGCCTATATATCTTTATAGGTATTCCTGGAAAACCCGCACCTGTTCCAACATCAGTAAGGTTTTTATTATATTCAATATATTTATTTATAGTTAAAGAATCAATAAAATGCTTTAATATTATTTCTTCTGGCTTGATTATAGCTGTTAAATTTATTTTCTCATTCCATTCTAAAAGTATATTCATATATTTATAAAATTTTTGTAATTGTTCTTCGTTAAACACAATATCAATTTCTTTTGCATATTTATTCATTAATTCTTTAAATTTATCTATTTCCATACTAATTTCCTTTCTAACTATTTTTATTCATTTGTAAATATATTAAAAGGACAGATATATCAGCAGGTGAAACACCTGATATTCTTGATGCTTGTCCTATAGAATGTGGTTTAAATTTATTTAATTTTTGTCTTGCTTCTAAGCTCAATCCTTCTATTTGTTCATAATCTATATTTTCAGATAATATTTTTGTTTCCATCTTTTTGAATTTTTCTACTTGTGCCTCTTGCATTTTAATATATCCTTCATATTTTATCTGTATTTCTACTTCTTCTTTTTCTTGTAAGCTTAATTCTGGTCTATTTTCATCTATTTCTTTTAATTTTTCATAGTCCAATTCTGTTCTTTTTAAAAGTTCTGCCATTTTTGTTCCAGTTGTCAATTCAGAAGTCCCATTTTTTACTAATAAATCATTTACTTCTTTTGTTGGTTTAACTATAATATTTTTTAATCTTTCTACTTCCTTTTTTATATTTTCTTTTTTTATTAAAAATTTCTTATATCTTTCATCTGAAATTAAACCTACTTCATGTCCAATCTCAGTTAATCTTAAATCCGCATTATCTTGTCTTAAAAGAAGTCTATATTCAGCTCTAGAAGTCATCATTCTATATGGTTCATTTGTTCCTTTTGTAACAATATCATCTATTAATACTCCTATATAACCTTGAGTTCTATCTAATATTATAGGGTCCTTACTTTTTATTTTCTGCACAGCATTAATTCCTGCAATTAGCCCTTGGCATGCAGCTTCTTCATATCCAGAAGTTCCATTTGTTTGTCCAGCCATAAATAATCCATCTATTCCTTTATATTCTAAAGAAAGCTTTAAATTAGAAGGATCTATACAATCATATTCAATAGCATATGCAGATCTTGTAAATTCAGCTTTTTCTAATCCTGAAATAGTCCTATATAAAGCTATTTGAACATCTTCTGGTAAAGAAGAACTTAAGCCTTGTATATACATTTCTTCCGTATCTAAACCTACTGGTTCAACAAATGCTTGATGTCTAGGTTTATCACTAAATCTAACAACCTTATCTTCTATTGATGGACAATATCTAGGCCCTGTTCCTTCTATCTTTCCAGCATATAGTGGTGATCTATGTAAATTTTCTCTTATTATTTTATGGGTTTCTTCATTTGTATATGTTAAATAACAATCTACTTGTTTTAAATCTTTTATTTCATCTTCAAAAGAAAAAGGAACAATATTCTCATCACCTTTTTGAAGTTCCATTTTACTAAAGTCAATACTTCTTCTATTTATTCTTGCAGGTGTACCTGTTTTAAACCTAACTAAATCCACCCCTATTCTTTTTAAAGAATCTGATAACTTATTCGCTGCAGCCACACCATCTGGTCCACTTTCTTCAGAATATTCTCCCATAAATATTTTTCCTTTTAAATATGTTCCTGTTGCAACAATAACAGTTTTTACCCCATAAATAGCACCTACAGATGTCTCTATCCCCACTACTTTATTATTTTCTACCTTTATATCCACAATTTCTCCCTGCTTTAAATATAAGTTTTCTTGTTTTTCTAAAGTATGTTTCATTTCCATATGATATTTTTTTCTATCTGCTTGTGCTCTTAAAGAATGCACTGCTGGCCCTTTTGAAGTATTCAACATTTTAATTTGAATCATAGTTTTATCTATGTTTTTACCCATTTCTCCACCAAGTGCGTCTATTTCTCTTACTAAATGTCCTTTTGAGCTTCCTCCTATATGAGGATTACATGGCATGTTTGCAATAGCTTCTAAACTTATTGAAAATATAAGTGTTTTCATTCCTAGTCTTGCTGCAGCAAGACCTGCTTCACACCCTGCATGTCCTGCCCCAATAACTGCTATATCATAATCTCCTGCATAATAACTCATTTTATTTTCCTTTCCTTATGAAACAAAAATCAGTGTTTTTTAATCTCCCTAAACTATTTTTACTTTCAAGTTAAATTTATTTTTTGTCGTTTTTTGTCGAACCAGTCTGTTTCATAATATTATTTTATTTTTTGTATATATTTATTTAAAAGTTAAATTTGTTAGTTTTTTGTTTTAATTTTATGTTCACTTTAACTATTTGTTCGCATTTTATAAATCCACTACTATTAAATTTGTGTAGGATACTTAAACTCTTAATAATTTTTGCAATATTTTTGTTTTTTTAAATTAGCTTTATTTTCGTTATATTTGTATTTTTGTATTGTATTATATAAATTATATTGGTATATGTATATAATTGTCTTATTTTTGATTCTCACGTTTAAAATATATATTTATTTTCCTAAACAAAATTTGGCAAATATTTCATTAATTATATCATCTGTTACAAATTCTCCTGTTATATTTCCTAAATCTTCTAAAATATCTTTTATAAATATTGCAATTATATCAAGGGGCATATTTTCATTTACCGTTTGTTTTGCTTTTTTTACATTTTCTATAGCATTAGATATTAATTTTTTATGTCTTAAATTAGTTATAATAACATCATTATCCAAATTAATTTCATTTAAATTAAACATTTTAGCAATAACATTATACAATTTTTCTAATCCATCTCCATTTAATGCTGAAATTTTTATAACATGATCTGTTATATTTTTAAATCTAATATCTTCTTCCTTTAAATTATTTTTTAAATCTACCTTATTTAATAAAATTATACATTTTTTTCCATATATTATATCTAAAATTTTATAATCTTCTTCTGATAACTCTTTTGAACCATCAAAAATTGCAATAATTAAATCTGCTTCATTTGCAATTTCTTTTGATTTTGCAATTCCTATTTTTTCTACTTCATCTTTAGCTTCTCTTATACCTGCTGTATCTACTAATTTTAAAGGGATTCCTTCTATATTAACAAATTCTTCTATTGTATCTCTTGTAGTTCCTTCATATTCAGTTACAATAGCTCTATCTTCTTTTAAAATAGCATTTAATAAAGATGATTTTCCTGCGTTTGGCTTACCTATAATAGCAGTTTTTATTCCATCCTTTATAAGCTTTCCATTATCAAAACTCTTTTCCAAATTTTTTAGTTTAATTTCAATACTATCTAACATATCTAAAATTTGATTATTAGTAACATCATCCACATCATACTCTGGATAATCAATACTAACATCTACATTTACCATTACATCTAATATTTCTTGTTTAATCTCTTTGATTTTTTTAGATAACATTCCTTCTAATTGTTTTATTCCTGCCTTTACTTCTTTTTCAGATTTACTATTAATTATATCTATAACAGATTCTGCTTGTGATAAATCTATTCTTCCATTTAAAAATGCCCTTTTAGTAAACTCCCCTGGTTCAGCAAGATTTGCCCCATTTTTTAAACATAACTCTAATATTTTTTTTATAATAATATTTCCTCCATGTGTATTTATTTCACACATATTTTCAGTAGTATAACTTTTAGGTTCTTTAAAATATGAAACTAAAACTTCATCTATAATTTCATTATTTTCTATAATAACACCATATTTAATAGTATATCCTCTAATATTTTCTATATTTTCTTCTTTTTTAGGTCTAAATATTTTATTTAATACACTAAAACAATCTTTTCCACTCATTCTTACAATTCCAATTCCACCAATTCCTGGCGCAGTAGATATTGAAGCTATCACATCCATTATTATATCTCCTTATTATATATTTTTCTACAATATTTTACCACATTATGTAACTTTTTAAAAGTATAATTTATGTAAAAGTTATAATATATTATAACTTTTAAGTTTTCTATAATAGGAAAAAAGTCAAAGATAGATAATTACTATTTAAGTAAAATCTGACCTTTGACCTCCGATTTTAAATTTACTTTCTTTTTAATGAAATAACTAGTTTTCTTCTAGGTTCTTCTCCTATACTTCTAGTTTCAACTTTATCATTATCTTGCAATTTTGTATGAATTATTTTTCTTTCATATGCTTGCATTGGCTCTAATGTAACTGATTTTTTAGTTTTAATAACAGTTTTTGCAATTTTATCAGCCAACTCTTCTAATGCTTTTTCCCTTTTTTCCTTATATCCTTCTATATCCAAAATAACTCTAACTCTATTTTCTATTCCTTTGCTTGCGATAGCTGATAGGATACTCTGGAATGCATATAAAGTTTCTCCTCTATAACCTATTAAAAATCCTAAATTCTTATTTTCTATATTAACATTTAATCCAGTTTTTGAAATATCAATAAAATATTGTGTTTCTTTATCAATTTTTTCAAAAAATTCTTTTAAAAATACATCAATATTCTTTTTAGCCTTTTCTTGTTCCTCTACAGATAACTCTATTTCTTTCTTTTCCTTTTTTTTACAAGTTTCTTGCATATTATCTTCTTTTAAAGTTAATTGTACTTTCACTATTCTAGGCGCTAATATACTAAAAAAACTTCTTTTTTCTTGATTTTCTAATATTTTTATATCAACCATATTTTTAGAAACATTTAATTTTTTTAATCCATTCTCAATAGCTTCATTTGTAGTCTTTCCCTCTGAAATAATACATTTATCCATATTTATTCTCCTTTTCGTTCGCAAAATATATATTGATTTTAACTATTGACCTTTACATATTTTAGTCTTTTATTACTTTATCTAAAATTAATCTTTCACCAATCATTAGTACATTATTTACTAACCAATATAAAGCAAGTCCTAAAGGTGCTACAAGAGAAATAGAAACAGACATAATTGGCATCATCCATGACATCATTTTATTAGACTGCGCCATAGCATCTTCCATTTCATTCTTTTCTTCTTCCTTCTTTTCAGTTATATCAATTACTTCATCATTTTTATTTTTCTTAGTTTGCATAGCAGTTGTTATTCTCATTGATATAAATGTTGAAATAATATAAAGAATTGGTATTATATAAACAGTCCAATCACTTAAATTTTGCTGTGGTATTTTACCTAAATCTAATCCTAAAAATTCCATATTTAAATTTATTTTATCCAAAGTTTCGTCCTCTGGAAATTTATTTTTTAAATAATCTATTTCTCTAACTATATCAATTTCAGAATAAGCCTGACTTACAACCATTCCATTATTTTTCATTTCTTGTACATAATTATTTAATTGTGAATTATCTATTCTTTCCATATAAGTTAATGGAAATCTAACCATATAAAATATTGAAATTAATAAAATAAATTGAACTATTGCACTTAAACATCCGCTGAATGGACTCATATTTTCTTGTTTATATAAATCCATCATTTCTCTATTTAATTTTTCTGGATCATTTTTATATTTAAACTGCAATGTTTTCATTTTTTCCTGAAGTTTTGCGCTTTTCTTCATTGTTCTTTGTTGCTTTATTGATAATGGAAGCATTATCAATTTTATGATTATTGTAAATAAAATAATAGCAAAACCATAATTTCCAACAAAATTATTAATAATATTTAATAAATAACCAAAAATGTTTGCAAAAAATTGAAACATTTACACTCCTCCTACTCACTTTAGCGGATCATATCCTCCTTTTGAGAAAGGATTACATCTTAAAATTCTATATATTCCTAAAATTGTACCTTTTATTGAACCATACTTTTCAATGGCTTGCTTTGTATATTCAGAACAAGTAGGATAAAATTTACAATTTATATTTTTACTCTTTAACCATAAAGAAATATTTTTTTGATAAAAATCAATAACCTTTAATAACAATTTTTTCATATTCATATTTCCTTATTATCACTTATGACTTTTATTTATTATATTTGCTTTATCAAAAATATCATTAATATCGTCATTAATGTTTTTTAAATTTGCATTTTTTATATCAACATTCTTTTTCCATAAGAAAACTATACTTTTACCATTTTCTATATTATCTTCTACTTGTCGATAACATTCTCTTATAAGCCTCTTAATTTTATTTCTCCTTACGGCTTTACCTATTTTGGTACTTATTGCTAGTCCTAAAAAATTAAAATTTTTATTATTATCTTTTATAAAAGCTTCTAAATTCTTTCCTGTATAATATTTCCCTTTTGATAAAACATATCTAAATTCATAATTTTTTTTTAACATTATTGTTTTTTTCATTATTTCTTCACCTCTTCTGGTAGAATAAAATGAAAAAACTCATTTCTAAGTTTTTATTATATTAAAAGGCAAGAATATAAACTTGCCTTATCCAAAATATATAAATTTCTTTATATTTTTCAAGATAATATAATAAATTAAGCACTTAATTTTTTTCTACCTTTAGCTCTTCTTGCTTTTAAAACGTTTCTGCCTGCTCTAGTTTTCATTCTTTTCATAAATCCATGTTCTTTCTTCTCTTGTCTATTTTTTGGTTGAAATGTTCTTTTCATAATATAGCACCTCCTACTAGTTTTGTTTTATTTAATTCCATTTCTGGAAATTACATGCATAATAACAAGTATATCGATTATACCTTACTAAAAGATAATTTGTCAATACTTTTATTTTTTTTTGTAAAACTTTTGTAATAAAACCATACTTATCCACAAAATTAAAATATATTATCCACATATTAAAAATTTTTTCCACAATCCTATTGACTTCCTATTATTTTTTTTGTTATTATATATACTACAAAAAAAGACAAGATTTTTATTGAAACATCAACAAAAATAATGTTCGTAACTTTTCTTCTTTTTTTACTTAAATATTACAAACTTATCAACAATTGTGGATAAATATGTGGATAAGTTATGTTAGAAAGGATGAATAAAAATGGATATTGACAAAGAAGAACTTTTAGGCAAATTAAAATCTTTACTTAAAGACGAATTGTCAACTATATCTTATGAAACTTGGATATTACCTTTAGGAATTGAAGATATTAAAGAAAATCATATTATTTTTACTGTTAATTCTGAATTCCAAAAAGATTTTATTGAAAATAAGTTTAATAGTTTAATTTTTAATACTTTAAGATACATAACAAATAAAGAATGGACATTTTCAGTTATTGATATATCTGCTGAAAAAGAACAAGGCCAAATAATATCAGAAAAAAAATCTAACGTATCTGATACAGAATTAGAAAATAATCATCAAACTTTAAATCCAAAATATACATTTGAAACGTTCGTTGTAGGTAATAACAATAGATTTGCACATGCAGCAGCATTAGCAGTGGGAAATGAACCAGGAAAATCTTATAATCCATTATTTTTATATGGAGGAGTAGGATTAGGAAAAACTCACTTAATGCACGCAATAGGAAATAGAATATTAGAAAATAATTCAAAATCTAATGTTTTATACGTTACTTCAGAAAAATTTACAAACCAACTCATAAATGCAATAAGAGATAATAAAACTGAAATATTTAGAAATAAATACAGAAATATAGATGTTTTATTAATAGATGATATTCAATTTATAGCTGGTAAAGATAGAGTTCAAGAAGAATTTTTCCATACATTTAATACTTTAAGAGAAGATGGAAAACAAATTATAATTTCAAGTGATAAACCACCAAGAGATATTGAATTTTTAGAAGATAGATTAAAATCTAGATTTGAATGGGGTCTTTTAGCTGATATATCATGTCCAGATTATGAAACTAGACTTGCAATATTAAGAAAAAAAGCACAAGATGAAAATATTGTAATAGAAGATTCTATATTGTCTGATATAGCAACGAAAATAGACTCAAATATAAGAGAGTTAGAAGGTGTATTTAATAAAATTGTAGCAAGAGCATCTTTAACTCATAGTCCTATAACCATTGAATTAGCAGAAAATATAATAAATGAATTTAAATACGAAAGTGAAAGAGTAATATCTTGTGATTTTGTAAAAGAAACTGTTGCAAAATATTTTAGTATTGATAAAGAAGAACTAGCAGGTAGTAAAAGATCAAATGATATAGCATTTCCAAGACAAATTGCAATGTACTTATGTAGAGAAGTAATTGGTATGTCATTTCCTCAAATAGGTCTAGAATTTGGAAATAGAGATCATTCAACAGTAATGCATGGTTACAATAAAATTTCAAAAGAACTAAAAGAAAAAAATAGTACTAAGTTAATTGTGGAAAGTGTGAAAAACATAATTACTAGTGAAAAAAAATAAGAGATATCAATTATAAATATATTTTTTTAAAATTCATGTTTGGATAAAAGAGTGTTTGGATAAAAAATTCAAAATTCTTCCTACGGAAGCAATACATTTGATATCCACAAGTTACTGTGAATAAGCTGTTAAAAACATGTGTAAAACACAATTATACACATAAAAAAATATTTAATGTGGAAAAAGTAACATTTTATCCACCATATTATTCACAACAATTTTTCTAGGGATATCAACTTTCAACATAGTTTTCCACAGTTTCCACAAGACCTAATACTAATACTACTAAATATATTTATTATTTTATTATATAATAAGAGAGGAGCAAGAAAATGAAAATAGTTTGTTATAAAGACAAAATATTAAAAGCTATCAATTCCGTAGTAAAAGGTGTAGCTTCTAAAACAACAATGCCTATATTAGAAGGTATATTAATTCAAACAAATGATAATGAAATAAAATTAACAACATATGACCTAGAAATAGGAATAGAATACGTAATGGAATGTGAAGTAAAAGAGCAAGGAAGTACAGTAGTAAATGCAATAATGTTTAGTGAAATAATAAGAAAATTACCAGATACAGAAATATATATTTCTATAAATGATAAAAATTTATTAGAAATAGAATGTGAAGGGTCTTTATATAAATTAGCAACAATGAATCCAGAAGAATATCCAGAACTTCCAAAAATAGAAGTAGAAAATTCTATAGAATTAGAACAAAATACTTTAAAAAATATGATTAGAAAAACAATATTTGCAGTAAGTAACGAAGAAAATAGGCCAATATTTACAGGATGCTTATTTGAAATACAAAAAAATAAATTAAGTATTGTAGCAGTTGATGGATTTAGATTAGCATTAAGAAGTATATATTTAAATAAGCAAACAAACGACTTTAGTGCAGTAATACCAGGAAAAACATTAAATGAAGTTAATAAAATATTGTCAGATTCTTTTGATACGATAAAAATAGGAGTATCTAAAAATCAAGCTCTATTTGAAATGGATAATTGTAAAATAGTAACAAGAGTACTTGATGGAGAATTTTTAAATTATAAAAGTGTAATTCCAGAAAACTGGGAAACAAGAGTAAAAGCAAATAGAAATAATTTACAAAATTGTTTTGAAAGGATAAGTTTAATATCTGCATCATCAGTTGAAAAAGAAAAGAAATATCCTGTAAAAGTAAATGTAGATATTGGAAAAGTAGTAATATCTTGTACAAACCAAACAGGAGATGCAAAAGAAGAATTATTTGTATCAACAGAAGGAAAAAATCTAGAAGCAGGATTTAATCCAAAATATTTTTTAGATAGCTTAAAATCAATCGAAGATGAAGAAATATATGTTGAATTTGGAACAAGTATTTCACCATGTTTAATAAAATCAACAGAAAGTAAAGACTATGTTTATATGATTTTACCAATTAGACTTAAAGAAGACTAATAAAAATATTTAAATAAATAATTAATTAATATTAATCGTTGATATGTATAATTTTTATTCAAAAACATAGCTAGTGTATACCTAATGGTCTTTGAATATAAATTATATATATCAACGATTTCTAAATAAATTATATATAAAAATAAAAAAATGATATCCACATTTTTTTATAAATTGTGGATAATAGTCAAAAACTTTAATATAAACATATATTTAATATAATGCAATATTAGAAAAAATGAGATAAAAAAAGAAAAAAATATGTAAAAAATAGAAAACAACGAATTAAAATCAAAAATAAGACAATTTTAAATTTTATAAATATAATTTAATTATAAAAAATAAAATAAATTAAAAACGAAAATAACAAAAATGAGAATAAAATAGAAAAAAATAGTAAAAAATAGAATAAAATAGAAAAAAAGAGTTTATAAATTGTGGAAAAATGATTATAAAAAGAAATAAATAAAATAAAAATTATAAAATATAATAAATAAATTATTGAAATAATTAAAAAATAAAAATTTAATATATAAATAAATTAAAAATAAAACAATATTAAAAAAAATAGAATAAATTAGTAAAAAATATATAAAAATAGAAAATAAACAAAAAGTATACAAATTTAAAGAATTTGAAAAGTACAATTAAAAATATTAATAAATATTTATTATAAAAATGATTTAATAATAAAAAAATATTATAAAAAATAAATTAAATTAAGAGAATAATAAAAATTTTTATTAAAGATAAAAAAATTAACGAATTAAAATCAAAAATAAGACGATTTAAAATTTTATAAATATAATTTAATTATAAAAAATAAAATAAATTAAAAACGAAAATAACAAAAATGAGAATAAAATAGAAAAAAATAGTAAAAAATAGAATAAAATAGAAAAAAAGAGTTTATAAATTGTGGATAATTAATTATAAAAATAAATTTAAAAAGAAAATAAAATACAAAAATAAATAATTAATTAAAAATGGAGAAAAAAATGTGGATAAAAAATATAAAAATAAATAATTTTAGAAATTATAAAAAAGAAGAAATTAATTTAGAAAAAAATATAAATATTTTTTATGGAGAAAATGCACAAGGAAAAACAAATATAATAGAAGCAATTTTTTTATGCAGTTTAGGAAAATCTTTTAGAGCAAAAAAAGATTCAGAAATGATAAAATTAAATGAAGAAAATTCTATAATAGAAATAGAATATGAAAAGTCAGATAGAAATGGGAAAATAGAAATAAAATTAGGAAATAAAAAAGAAGTATATTTAAATGGAATAAAAATAAAAAAATTAAGTGAATTATTAGGAAATTTAAATATTGTAATTTTTACGCCAGATGATATAAATATTTTAAAAGGACGGACCACAAAATAGAAGAAAATTTTTAGATATAATGATAAGCCAATTAAGACCAAATTATATGCATATTTTAAATTTATATTTAAAAACAATAGAACAAAGAAATAAATATTTAAGACAAATAAAAGAAGAAAATAAAGATGAAAATTTATTAGAAATATGGGACGAGAAATTATCAGAATATGCAATAAAAATAAATAAATATAGAGAAGAATTTATAAAAAAGATTATTGACAAAATTAAAATAATTCATAATAATATAACAAATGGAAAAGAAGAAATAAGAATAGAATATATAACAGAATGTAGAGATAAAAAAGAATACTTACAATTATTAAAGCAAAGAAGAAGGCTAGATATAATTAAAGGATTTACAACAAAAGGTATACATAGAGATGATTTTATGATATATATAAATAATAAAGAAATAAATATCTATGGATCTCAAGGACAAAATAGAACAGCAATGCTTTCTTTAAAATTAGCTGAACTACAAGTAATATATGATGAAATAGGAGAATATCCAATTTTATTATTAGATGACTTTATGTCAGAATTAGATAAAACAAGAAGAAAGAATTTTTTAGAAAACATTAGGGATACACAAGTAATAATAACAGGAACTGAAAAATTAGATATTGAAAATTTAAATTATTTGGAATATAATGTGAATGATGGAAAAATTATAAAATAATAAAATATATAATTTTTCATAAAAAGAGGAGGAAGACAAATGGAAAAATACGATCACAAATATGGTGCTGAACAAATTCAAGTACTTGAAGGATTAGATGCAGTAAGAAAAAGACCAGGTATGTATATTGGTAGCACATCAATAAGAGGATTACATCATCTAGTATATGAAATAGTGGACAATGGTGTTGATGAAGGTTTAGCAGGATATTGTACAGAAATAAATGTAGTAATAGAACCTGGAAATATAATATCTGTTCAAGATAATGGTAGAGGAATTCCAGTAGAAATACATCCAAAAACAAAAATATCAACAGCAGAAACTGTTTATACAGTTTTACATGCTGGTGGAAAATTTGGTGGAGACAGTGGATATAAAGTTTCTGGAGGATTACATGGCGTTGGTGCATCAGTTGTAAATGCTTTATCAAAATGGACAGAAGTTACAATTGAGAGAGATGGCGGAATTTATCAAATGAGATTTGAAGAAGGAAAAACTGTTAAAAAGCTAGAAAAAATAGGGGAATCTAAAAAAACAGGAACATTAGTAAGATTTTTAGCAGATGATTCAATATTTGAAACTTTAAATTATGAATTTGAAGTTTTAGAAAAAAGACTTAGGGAAATTGCATTTTTAACAAAAGGATTAAAAATAACAATTGAAGATAAAAGAGATGAAGAAAACATCAAAAAGTCAGAATTTTGCTATGAAGGTGGACTAGTATCATTTGTAGAATTCTTAAATAAAAATAAAGAAAAATTGCATACAACACCAATTTATATAGAAAAAAATGGAGAAGTGCCAGTAGAAATTGCTATTCAATACACAACAGCATATAATGAAAGTATATATACTTTTGCAAATAATATAAGTACAGTAGAAGGTGGAACACACTTAGAAGGATTTAAAAGAGCATTAACAAAAGTATTTAATGATTATGCAAGAAGTCATAATATATTAAAAGAAAAAGATAACAATTTACAAGGTGAAGATATAAGAGAAGGAATTACAGCAGTAGTTTCAGTAAAAGTAAAAGAACCACAATTTGAAGGACAAACAAAAACAAAATTAGGAAACAGTGAAGTAACAGGTGTAGTACAAAGTATGGTAAATGAAGCATTATCAACATTTTTAGAAGAAAACCCAAATGTAGCAAAAGCCATCTTAGAAAAATGTGTAAGTGCATCAAGAGCAAGAGAAGCAGCAAGAAAAGCTAGGGAATTAGTAAGAAAGAAAAACTCAATGGAAACATCAACATTACCAGGAAAACTAGCAGACTGTAGTAGTAAAAATCCAGACGAATGTGAAGTCTATATAGTAGAAGGAGACTCAGCAGGAGGAAGTGCAAAGCAAGGAAGAGATAGAAGATTCCAAGCAATATTACCACTTTGGGGAAAAATGTTAAATGTTGAAAAAGCAAGAGCAGATAAAATTTATGGAAATGATAAATTAAATCCAGTAATTTTAGCAGTTGGTGGAGGAATTGGACCAGATTTTGATATAACAAAAATTAGATATGGAAAAGTAATAATAATGGCAGATGCGGATGTAGATGGAGCACATATTAGAACATTATTATTAACATTCTTCTTTAGATATATGAGACCTTTAATAGAAAATGGAAATGTATATTTAGCACAACCACCTTTATATAAATTATCTAAAAAAGGAATTGAAGATATTTATTGCTATACAGATGAAGACTTAGACAAAGCATATAAAGAATTAGAAGAAAAAGGAATTTCGAGAGATCAATTAGGATTACAGAGATATAAAGGTCTAGGAGAAATGAATCCTGAACAATTATGGGAAACAACAATGAATCCAGAAACAAGAATACTTGTAAAGGTAACAATGGATGATGCAATACAGGCAGATGAAACATTTGCATTATTAATGGGAGATGAAGTAGAACCAAGAAGAGAATTTATACAACAAAACGCAAAATATGTAAAAAATCTAGATATATAGTAAAAGTGTGACAAAGGGGACGTACCTTTTTGTCACATTTTTGATATTTAAAAAAATATTTAATGGCAGGTTATTTTAAAACAACCTGCCATTAATCGATAAAGCCGATAATAATCTCCACTAAAACCAATATATCTAATATTAAAACCTAATATATATTGCTATATAAATAAGCTCGATACCACATATATTAATCATTCGCTCGACTATTAATCCACCATAAGTAGCCACATTCATCCAAAACGTGGGACTATTAATAACCACTTTTAAATATTAGATAAAAGAATAATCTTAGCTCGAATATATTACATATATTTTGACCATATATAAATTGAATTAAAATAAAAAATATAGCCTACACACACCTAATATACTCTTATCGCCGACATATAATAATATAAGTTTTACACTATTATACATCTTTGTTCGAATAATAATAAACCATCATTAGATCTATTATTACTCTTCGCTCAACTATTATCAACCTTATGTTTTTATTATGTACAAAAATAAAAAAAATATACAAAATAAATTAAAAATAATAAACAAAATAATAAATAAATTAATTAATAAAAAATATTCATAAAAATCAAAAATAAAAAGATTTAATTTTTTAATAATATAATTTAATTATAAAAAATAAAATTAATTTAAATAGAAAATAAGAATAAATTAGAAAAAAATTGAAAAAAATAGTAAAAATTAGAAAAAAAGAGTTTATAAAATGTGAATAACATATAACATAAAATAAATTGAATGTGCAAAAATAATAAAATAATAAATAAATAAAATTAAAAAATAAATGTATTTGTCGAAAAATGTCAAAAAGTTTTTATTGACAAATATAAAAAATGAATGTAAAATATAAAACTATAAAAATTAAAAATATAATAGGAGGTGGAAAAGATAAAGAATAGTACAGTTCAACAGTGGATTCCAATAGAAGATATACATGAAAATGGAATTATAAAAATAAATAAAAATAAATTTGTAAAAATATTAAAAGTGAACCCAATTAATTATAATTTAAAATCAGATTTAGAAAAAAAGACAATTTTAAATTCATATAAGATATTATTAAAAACTTGTAATTTTGATATTCAAATTTTAATTCAAAGTAATAAAGAAGATTTAAATCAACATATTTTAAATATAGAAAAAAATACTCAAAAAAAAGAAAATAAATATTTAAAAGAAATATCACAAAATTATATTCAATTTATTCAAAATTTAAATAATTCAAGAAATTCAACTTCAAAAGATTTTTATCTTATAGTATCAAATCAAAAAACAGAGAATTGTAATTCTATAGAGATTATAGAAAACGATTTAAGAGAGAAATATTTTAAAATAAAAGAGTGCTTGTCTCGATGTGGAAATCATGTTATCGAATTAAATAATAAAGATGATATTATTAATATTTTTAATTCTTTACTAAATACTCGAAAGTTTTTAAAAAGTTAAAAAGCAATATAAAAAATAATAAAAATTAAATGTCAAAAAGGAGGAATAAAAATTTTTAAAAAATTAAAAAGAGAAGATACAAAGAGTTTTTTATCAGGAGTTTTTTCAAAAAAAGATTTAATTTCGCCAGCATATATAAATATGCAAAATCCCAAATATATAGAAATAGATAATTTATTCTATTCATCATTAATAATAGTTAATTATTATAGAGAGCAAACAGATTTATTATTAAAAAATTTAATAGAAACAAATATAAATATGAATATATCAATATTTTATGAAAAACAGGACAATTATAAAACTATAAAAGACCTTACATATCATATAGGAAATGTCGGAGTAGAAATAAAGGAATCAAATCAAAATAGACAAGATATAGATATCGCTTCATATACATACAATGATGCTAGGTATATAAGGAAAGAACTTCAAGTTAATAATGAAGATTTATATTTCTTATATATTTATATAAATTTATATTCAGAAAATATAAAAGAATTAGAATATAATTTAAATAAAATAGAAGGAATAACTCAAAGCAAAGGAATGCAAACAAGAAGAGCAAACTTTAGACAAGAAGAAAGTTTTTTTGCAACATTACCAATAATGGAAAATAAAGAAATAATAAAAAATGTAGCAAAAAGAAATATATTAACAAGTGGACTTATATCAACATATCCATTTATATCGTCAGCTATTTTTGATAAAAATGGAATATTTATTGGAACAAATATTTATAACAATTCTTTAGTTTTTATAGATAGATATAATACAGAGAAATATAAAAACGCGAATATATGTATATTTGGAACAAGTGGAGCAGGAAAATCTTTTTATACAAAATTATTAATATTAAGGTACAAATTATTAGGAATTAAACAATATATTATAGATCCAGATAGAGAATATAATAAAATATGTGATGAATTAAAAGGAATTCAAATAAAATTAGGACCTACTTCAAATACATATATAAATATATTAGAGATAAGAAAAGAAAGTATAGAAGAGGGAGAAAATGGATATTTAGCAACGAAAATAAGTAAATTAGTAGGTTTTTTTAATTTGATTTTTGGAGAAATGGATGAAGAAGAAAAAGCATTATTAGAAGAGAAAATAATAGAAATGTATAAAAGAAAAAATATAAATTTTGATGATAAAAGTTTATTTAATGAAAATAAAGAATTTAAAACAGAAAAACAGATGCCAATACTAGAAGATTTATTTAATATATTAGGACAAGATGTTAGAACTAGAAAATTTAAAATAAAATTAATACCATTTGTACAAGGTTCAATGAAATTCTTTAATAATTATACTAATATAAAAATTGATAATGAATTAATTGTTGCAGATGTTTATGATTTAGGAGAAGAAAATTTAAAATATGGAATGTATTTATTTACAGATATTTTTTTCGATAAAATAAAAGAAAATAGAGAAGAAAGAAAAGCAATTTATTTAGATGAAATATGGAGACTAATTGGAGTAACTTCAAACAAAAATGTTGCAAGTTTTATTTATAAAATATTTAAAACTATTAGAAAATATGGAGGTAGTGGTGTGGCAATTACACAAGATATATCTGACATATTTAGTTTAGATAATGGTACATATGGAAGAAGTATTCTAAATAATTCTAGTATAAAAACATTTTTTGCATTAGAAGAAGAAAATATAAAAGTACTAGAAAAATATGCTAATCTATCCGAAAAAGAAAAAATAGAAATAAAATCATTAAAAAGAGGAGAATGTTTAATGTTTGTGGGAGAAGATCATATATTAACAAGGATACAAGCATCAGAAAAAGAAAAAGAGTTAATAGAAGGTGAAAATGAAAATGACAAAAATTATTACAGCAATAAATAATCCAGAATTAAATAAAGAATTGAAAAGAGAAAATAATATAGAATTAATGTGTAAAGATATTCAATATAAAGAAGGAATATTAGAAATGTTAGAAGAAAATGTAACAGTTGATTATATAATAATTGATGAAAAATTACCAGGAGAAATAAATATAGAAGAATTAATAGAAAAAATAATAGAGATAAATGAAAAAATAAAAATAATAATTGCAATAAAAAAAGAAAATAAAAAAAATAATAATTATAATAATAAAAATATAATAACTATAATTTATGAAAATAAAATTAATTTAAATAAATTAAAAAATTATAAAAAAGATACTAAAGAAATAAATGTGAAAAAAATAAAGAAAGAAAAAAATAATAAAATAATAAATAAAACAAAAATTATATCATTATTAGGAGAACAAAAAGTGGGAAAAACAATGACTATGCTAAACATAGCATATTTATTGAAAGATAAAGATTATAAAATATTAATAATTGAATTAAATAAAGAAAGTTCAGATATAAAAACAATTTTAAAATTTAATAAAAAAAAGAATAAAAAAAGAAAAATTAAAATAAAAAATAAATATTTAATTATTAAAGGCAAGTTTAATAAAAAATATATAAATAATAAAATAATAAAAAAAATGATTTTTAAAATAAACAAAAATATAGATATGATTTCTTATAATAAATTGATTAAATATAATAATATAGAAAAAATAAAAAATAATTACAATTTTATATTAATAGAAATTAATTATAAAAAATTAAATAGAAAAATATTAAATAATTCAAATAAAAATATTTTAATAATTAATCCAAATTTAATAGGAATAAAAAATAGTAAAAAAATAATAGAAAAGTTTAATAAAAATAAAATTGAAATATTGATAAATAATTATAATAAATTTTCAATTGAAGAAAATATATTAAAAAAAATATTTAGCAAAAATAGAATAATTGGGAAAATAAAATATAAACAGGAATATGAAATGTTTATAAACAGAAATTTTAGAGGCAAATTTTTTAGTACAAAAATTCACAAACAAGAGATAGAAAATATTATAAAAAAGATAGTTTAATAAGTTTACCAAAACAAAGAAAAATTAGAGATATTTTAAAATTTTTTTAATAAGATAAGAGAAGAAAAGTAGAAAATTATTTACGTATATAGCAAAGATCAGATTTAAAAAATTTTCTAAAATTGAATCTTAATATATTAACATAAAACAAAATAATAAAAAACAAAAACAATTAAAATATAAAAAATAAATAAATAAAGGAGAAAATATATGAAAAATGAAATAAATAATCAAATAAATATAAATAGTAATTTAGAAAAAGAAATAAATCAAAAAAATTTTTTAGAAACAACATTAGGAAAGACTATTAATACAGGAATAGATATAGGAATTAGAGCAATATTGCCAAATTACATAGAAGAGCAAATAATAGACTTAAAAGATAATTTAATAAAGTATGGTTTAAAAGATGGAATAAGAAAGAGTATAGATGATGCTATAAATATAGGAAAAAGTACATTAGGAATAGTTACAGGAGATTTTGAAAATATTTTACAAGTTCAAGAAGCTGTAAAAAGTGGAGGAATAATAGATAATATTTCAATGTTATTAGATGATATTATAAATAAAGTACAAAGAAATCAGTTGATAAATTCCACAGTTGCAAAAACAATAAAGCAAGGAAAAAATGTAATATTAAACAATATTGAAAAAAATATAGAAGATAAGTTTAATAATCAAATAAAGTCTCTGGGATATACTGAGAATTATATTAATAATTGGAAAGAATATTTTAATAATAAAGATTTTAATGGAATGGAAAGAGAATATAAAAAAATTGAAAAAGAAATTAATAATTTAATGCCAATAGAAAAAACAATAAATAATGTAAGAACAATAGAAAATTTGCATAATTTAATTAAGAATAATGGACAAGATTTCAATTTAAGTAGAGAACAAATAGAATTAGCAGAAAAATTAAAATAAAGAAGAATGGAGACGATAGAAATAGAAAATAAGTTTAACTATAAAATTAATGTTGACAAAGAGGAAAATAAACATTATAATATAACCAATATAGAAATATTTACAATTAATGAATACATAGAATATAAACAAAAATATGACTTAAATATAATAGGGTTAAGTGATGGAAACAAAGAATATCAGCATGTAAATAATGTACATGATAAGATATATAGAAAATTATTAGAAAATAAGAAAAATGCAATAAGAGTTATAAATAATTTTCTAGATTTAGAAGACAAAATAGAAGAAAAACAAATAGAAAAATATAATAGTAGTTATGTTTCAGATGAATTAAGAAATTTAGAAGCAGATATAGTATATAAGATAAAAGATGAAGAAGTATTTTTTTTAATAGAACATCAAACAAAAGTAGATTATTCAATGGCATATAGAATACTAAAATATGAGTTATCAATTATAGATAGCAGTTTGCAAGAAAAAAAACTAAGATACCAAAATAAAGGATATATATATCCTTTAATAATACCAATAGTATTGTATACAGGAATAAACAAATGGGATGCAAAATTAAATTTAAGAAGATTACAACCAAAATGGAATAAATATGAAGGAATGGAATTATCAAAATATAATATATTGGATATAAATGATTTAGATAAAAAAGAATTAATAAAAGAAGAAAATATAATAAGTAAATTATTAATAATTGAAAAATCAAATACACAAAGGGAATTTATAGAGAATTTGAAAGAAATATTTAAAGAAATAAATAAGAAAAGTTATACAAAAGAAGAAATAAAATTATGTGAAATAACAATAAAAGCAATGATAAAAAATAATTTAAATGAGAAAGAAGCAAACGAGATTTTAGAAAATATTAAATTTGAAAGGAGAGATAATATGTTTAGAGTAGATGAAATGTTTAAGAGAGAAGAAAAAAGATTTAGAGAAGAAGGAAAAACTGAAGGAAAAACTGAGGGAAAAATTGAAATGATTAAAAATATGCTAAAGGAAAAAATATCCATAAATATAATAGAATCTGTTTCAGGAATGAAAAAAAGTGAAATTGAAAAAATAGCAAAAGATATATAAAATAATAAAAATTTAAATGAAAAGATTTATGTAAAAAAGTGATTACTAAAAGTGGTCACTTTTATTGTGTTTTTAGATATTCAGATATATAATAAATGCATAAATATAAATTATATAAGTAGCATAGAGAAATAAGTGGAAGAACTATATACACAGGAGGAAAAGATGGAAAAGACACATATAAAAGAAAAAGGAATAACAATAATAACATTAGTAATAACAATAATAATACTTTTGATATTAGCAGGAATAAGTATAGCATCATTAGTAGGAAATGATGGGTTAATAAATAAGGCTAAAACAGCAAAGGAAAAAGCAGAGAAAGCAAGTATAATTGAACAAATACAAACAGATATAATGGCAAAACAAGCAGAAAATATGAGTATGGATCTATCTCAAAATGAGTTAAAAGAGATATTAAATAAATATGTAGAAAAAGAAGAAGATATAAAATATGATGAAACAGATACAAGTAAAATTGCTAGTATAATAACTAAAGATGGAAAATACAAAATATTATTATCAGATATATGGGATGGTAGTATAATTGCAAATAAAGACAATAATGAAAATAGCTATGAAAGTGGTTCATCAGTAGAAATAATAAACTTAAAAAGTGAGATAGAAGCATTAAAAAATGATATGAAAACAATGAAAATTGATTATGATAATAATATAAAAGAAATAAAAGAAGAAGTATTAAAAAAGCAAAATAATTTAGAAGTTTCAGAAAAAAAGATTGAAATAGTAGGAGGATATTTTATTCCAGATGATGGAAGGAGTCTAGTAAGAAAATATGGGAATGTTGTAACTGTATATTTTAATGCGGCTTCTACTAAAAACATGAGTAAAGGAGAAATATTTGGTAAAATTCCAGAGGGATACCGTCCAAAAAGAAATACTCATTTTATTGGTTATAATGCTTATGGGACTATAACTGTTAATGGAATTGTTGGTACAAATGGGGATTTGCTATTTTCTAATTGTGATTACCCAGCTAATGAATGGTTTCATTTTGATATTTCATATATATGTGAATAAAATAAGAAAATGGTATGAATTTAAATTAAGAGTAGATAATCAAAAAAGATTATCTACTTTTATATTATAAAAACTTATTATTAAAATATAGTATAAAATTAGAAAATAAAGGTAAAATAGAAAAAGAAAGAGGTCGATAATATGGAAAAAGAAAAGATAGAAAATATGATAGATAATATTTATGAATTAAAATTTGAGATATTGGATAAAAAGATAACAGAGATAATAAAAGAAAATAAATATAAATTAAAAAAGACAGAAGAAAATAAAATAACAGACGAAATAAAAGAACAATTAATAAAAAAACAAATAAAAGAATTGGTAAATGATATAGAAGAAAATAATAATATAAAAAATTCAATAATAATGAAAGAGATGTATAAACAAGGTTTTATAGATGGAGTAAGTTTAATAATAGACTGTAAAACTAAAAATTAAAAAACGCTGTATTTCCCTAAGTTTTTTACCATTTTTTTGCTAAAATTGCTTGCAAATTGTGTTGACGTTTAGTATAATACAAATGTATATAAAATCTTTATAAAACAATGAAAAGAGGGAAAAATAATGGAAGAAATACCACAAAGAAGAGACGGAAAAATAATTGAAAGAGATATAGACAAAGAGATGAGAACAGCATATATAGACTATGCAATGAGTGTTATTGTATCTCGTGCACTTCCAGATGCTAGAGATGGTTTAAAACCAGTACATAGAAGAATATTATATTCAATGCACGAAGATGGAATTACATCAGATAAAGCATATCGTAAATGTGCTAATACAGTAGGTTCTGTTTTAGGACGTTACCATCCTCATGGAGATAGTTCTGTATATGACGCAATGGTAAGATTAGCTCAAGACTTTACAATGAGATATCCATTAGTAGATGGACATGGTAACTTTGGTTCAGTAGATGGAGATAGCCCAGCGGCTATGAGGTATACTGAAGCAAGAATGTCAAAAATTTCAGAATTAATGCTTACTGATATCGAAAAAAATACAGTTAACTTTATGCCAAACTATGATGATAGATTACAAGAACCAACTGTTTTACCAGCAAGAATACCAGCATTATTAGTAAATGGTTCATCAGGTATTGCCGTAGGTATGGCAACAAATATACCACCACATAATTTATCAGAAGTAATAGATGGAATTATAAAAGTTATAGACAATCCAGAAGTTACAATAGAAGAATTAATGGAAGTTATAAAAGGTCCAGATTTTCCAACAGGTGCAACTATTTTAGGTAAAGAAGGAATTAAACAAGCATATACAACAGGTAGAGGAAAAATTACAATGAGAGCTGAAGCTGAGATTGAAGAAATGAGTGGAAATAGACAAAGAATAATAATTACATCTTTACCATATCAAGTAAATAAAGCTAAGCTTGTAATGACAATAGCAGAATTATCGAAAGATAAAAAGATAGAAGGAATATCTGAGGTTAGAGATGAATCTGATAGAAAAGAAAAAACAAGAGTTGTTATAGAATTAAAAAGAGATGCAAGACCACAAGTTATACTAAATCAATTGTATAAACATACTCAAATGCAAGAAACTTTTGGAACAATAATATTAGCATTAGTTGATGGAGCACCAAAAATCTTAACTTTAAGAGAATGCTTAGATTGCTTTATCAATCATAGAAAAGAAGTTATATTAAGAAGAGCTAAGTTTGAATTAGACAAAGCCCTAGCAAGAGCACACATTTTAGAAGGTTTGAAAATAGCTTTAGACAATATAGATGAAGTAATAAATATTATACGTTCATCATACGATAATCCAAAGGAAAGATTAATGGAAAGATTTGGATTATCAGAGATACAAGCACAAGCAATCCTAGATATGCAATTAAAACGTTTATCAGGATTACAAAGAGAAAAGTTAGATGAAGAATATAATGAATTAATGAAATTAATAGCATACTTAAAAGATATATTGTCAAGTGAAACATTAGTATATGACATTATTAAAGAAGAATTACTACAAATAAAGGATAAATATGGGGATGAAAGATTAACAAAAATTTTACCAGCAGTAGGAGAATTTGTTGAAGAAGACTTAATTAAAGAAGAGCAAACAGTAGTAGCATTAACACATTTTGGATATATTAAAAGAATGCCTGTTGATACATACAGAAGCCAAAGAAGAGGTGGAAAAGGTATTACGGGAATAGCGACAAGAGAAGAGGACTTTGTAAAACAAATATTTACTGCATCAACACATGATACAATATTATTCTTTACTAACAAAGGAAAACTATATAGATTAAAAGGTTATGAAATACCAGAAGCAGGAAGAACTGCAAGAGGAACAGCAATAGTTAACTTATTAAATTTAGATGCTGGAGAAAAGATATCAGCTGTTATACCAATACAAAACTTTGCAGAAGGAAAATATTTATTAATGGCAACAAAAAATGGTTTAATTAAGAAGACAGCTCTTACAGAATATAATTCTGCAAGAAGAACAGGTTTACAAGGAATAACACTTAAAGAAGATGATGAGCTTATAACGGTTAGACTTACAGATGGAGAAGATAATGTAGTACTTGTTACAAAAGAAGGTATGTGTATAACATTTGATGAAAAAGATGTAAGACCAATAGGAAGAGTATCTCAAGGTGTTATAGGAATAAGATTAGATGATGAAGATGAAGTGATTGGAATGGAATCTATAATTTCTGGAGGAAAGGCAACACTTCTTGCAATAACAGAAAATGGTTTTGGTAAAAGAACAGAATTAGATGAATATAGAGTTCAGATTAGAGGTGGAAAAGGAGTTATAACTTACAAAATAACACCTAAAACAGGAAAACTAGTAGGAGCAAGAATTGCCACAGAAGATGATGATGTAATGCTAATAACAGATACAGGAACAATTATAAGATTAGAAGTAAAAGATATTAGCGTTTTAGGAAGATCAACACAAGGAGTTACTTTAATGAGAACAAATGATGGTGGTAAAGTTGTAAGTATAGAAACATTAACACCAGAAATGAAAGATACAGTTGAATAAAATAAATAGGGATTAAGAGAAAATCTTAGTCTCTATTTTTTAAATTCAATATGAATAAAAAAATTTAAACATATTTTTACTTGACACATTATGTAAAATAGTGTAAAATAAAAACGAAACTATAAATTTGAATTTTTAAGTTATATATAACTGTATAAGGAGGATAATTTATGTTTAATACAGTAATGGGCATATTAACAATATTGTTAATGGTAGGAAGTGTTTCACTTTTGATAGTATTCGACAGTATACGGGATGAAGTGAGATGGCAAACTTCAAGATTAGGAAGAAAAATAGAAAAGCTTTGTAAAATTGGAACAGTAATATCAACAATTATAATGTATGCTAGCGCAATATTTTTTCTACAATTCATATCATTTGTACTATTGACAATAACAATTAGTTAACAAGATTATTCGACTAAAAACAAAAAAATGCAAACTTTTAAATAGAAGTTGCACTTTTTTGTTTTTATTTTTTAAATCTTAAATCATCTCCAAAGAAATAATAAATATCATAATATCCAGCGATTCTAGATCCAATTCTTTCTTCATAATTTTTAAAAATATCATTAATATTTAAATTAGTAGAAATAATAGTTTTAGTAATTTTATTATTCAAATTTAAAATTCGAGTATTTAGAATTGTAAATAATTCGCTAAGTTTCATACTATTTAAACTTTCAGTTCCTAAATCATCAATAATTAACAAATCACAATCAAGTATAGATTCATAAAAAGTATTATCTAGATTTTTTTGCCTATTCATCTTATAATCTATTACGCTTTCAAGTAATACAGGAGCTGTTTGATAAATTACAGTTTTTCCTTTTTTCAACAATTCAGAAGCAATACAATTCGACATAAATGTCTTACCGTAAACCTGTAGAACCTACAAAAAGTAAATTCTTATATTCAGAATTATCAAAATTGTTAATAAAATCTTTGCACTTATTTTTAATGTTTGAAATATTTTTTCTAGGTGAAATGTTAAATTTATATTTAGCTAAGTCAACTTCATCAGAAAAAAGTAATTCATTAAAATTATCAAAATTTTCTTTTTTTAAATTATACATATTAGATTTATTAAAAGATATATTCAATAATTTTTGTTTTAAGCAATTACACATAGTTGTTTTATAATTATTATTAATAATAAATCCAGTATCATTACAAATTTTACATTCATAAAATGGTGTTAAATAATCTAAAGTATAATTATTTTTATATAATATTAATTCTTTTTCTTTTTTTAAGTCAGAAATTTTTTGTTTTAAATCGTTAATAGTAGAAGAATCAGAAGAATTATTTAATATATTTTTAGCAGTGTTAATTGCATAATTATTCAATTCATTATCTATTTCTTCTAAACGAGGAATTAATTTATATAAATTATTTTTCCTTCTATCTAAATCTAATTCAGCATTTAATTTTTTTTGTTCATATTCTTTTAATAAAGAATTTAAAACTTCATTTGACATTAATTATCTCCTTCAATATTATTATTAGCATACAAGAAGTCTAAATTATTATATTGTCTTTGTTCATAATTAGCCTTTGAAACTTTTGATTTCATTTCTTTTATATCTTTATTTTGTTTCTTTCTTTGCTCTAAAAATGCTTCTACTTGTTCAGGCGTTTTTAAATTCCTTTCATGCCAATCGCTAATTATATTATTTATATATTCGAAAGTAGGATTTTGCTTATAAGTAGTTCTTTTTAATGCAATTTCAATTATATTCATATCATAACCAAAATCAAGAACCCATTTTTCTATATAAGCCTCTTCATATTGAGTTAGACCACTATGCTTTCCAAGTTTTTTTGCAATAAGTTTTTTAATTTTATTTAGTTTTTCTTGTTTTTGGTAATATAAATCTAAATCTGTATAAGTTTGAATTTTATTAGATCCCCAAGCTTCTGCAACAGTTTGTACATAATTTTTGTGTAAAGCAGAACGATTATAACAATAAGTAAATAAACTAATCATAACTTGTTCATCAAAATTATATTTTTTAAACCATAAATCAATATCGTTGTACCAAGAAGGTCCCATAATTCCTTGAAAATACATATTATTAATATGTTCAATAGCTTTTGCACGAGATTGATTTTTAGATATTAACTCTATAGTTTCTTTAGATTGAGTTAAATTTGGTTTATACAAATTATTCAAAGTTACTTCTTGTAAATCTATTAAAATAAAACCTGTAGAATTTTTTAATATAAAATTATTATCTTCTAAAAACTTTAAACCATCATTTATAGCTTTTACTGGTAATGACAATTTTTTAGATAAATCATTTATTTTAATATCTTTTTTATATTTAGAAAGAAATATTAAATATAAATAAATTTTTAGATAATCGCCAGGTATTTGAGATAAATGTTCTGCAAAAAATATATCTGGTATGGCTGTTTCTGAAAATAATAATTGCTTTTCATTTTGTTCTAATTTCATTATAAAAGCTCCTATAAAAATAAATAATTTACAAATTGTAAGACAAATAAGCAATTGTCTTACAATCTATTTAATTGATTATAACTTTTTTAGACAAAAAATTCAAGGAAAAATTGTTAAAAATTATTTTTTTGAAAAAGTAATAATTTCTTTTTAAATATAAATTTTAAAATATATGAAAAAACATAAAATATATTTTCTCCATTAAATCCAAAAAAACTAAATAGAAAAAGAGGAAAGCAAAAAACAAAAAATAAAAATATTTTAATATTTAAATTATTAAATAAATTAATAAAAATAAAAACTATTAAATCCCAAAATAAATTAAGGAAAATAGTACTATAATCTATTACTCCAAATAATTTATTTTTGAAATTATAATTTTGAGGAAAAATAAATTTCATTAGTATACCTCCATAAAAATAAATAAAATAAATTAAAGATAGATAATTAAATTATTTGGGTAATTTTAAAAAATTACCCACATTTTGTGAAAAATCTGTGGAAATTCCACCTATAAATTCTCTAACAAAAGAATTTGATTTTATTAAAGCATAAAGACCACCAATATAAATAAATTTAGAAAATAGATTAGAAGAAGAAAAATCTATTGAAAATAATATTAATAAAATTAAAGAAACAATAATTTGTATAAATAATAAAGAGAATAAATTTTTAAACCAAGATTTAAAAAACCAGGAAAAAGAATTCATAGAATTTGATAATATTGCAAAAGGTGTAATTAAAACAAAAACTTTAATTAACACATATCTAAAAGAATAGGAAAAAACTAAATTTAAAAGAGAAAAAGAAATTAAGCCTTTTATTAAACCATCTAAAGAGAAAATATCAACTGAAGAAGTATCTATAGAAATATTAGTATTTATATTCATAATAAGTTCTGAAAAACAAATATTTTTATTAAATAGAGTTTCTCCTAAATTTCTAATAGATAAAGAAATATTTGAAAATAAATCTAAAAATTGTGATAAAAGAAAATAAGAAAAATTCATACAAATTCCGCAAATAATTAACTTTATTAAAAAACTATGAGGATTTTCAATTTGTGAATAAGTAAAATGTGATAAAAGATATCGTATAGCAAAATATAAAATTATTCCTAAAAGTAAAGAGTTTGCAATTAATAAAATACCATTAGAAGTAGAAGTTCCGAAAATATTTTCAAAATTTTTATCATTTAAAATATCTGAACTAATAAAAGTTATATCATCTAATAGAGAATATAAACTATTATCAATAGAACTAAATAAATTACCTAAAATAGTATTTATTGTATCTATTATAATTTGTGTTATATTTGTCTGTTCCAAAATTCCTCCTAACTAATTAATGATTTTATAGCTGATAATATTAAATCTATAGCAAGAATAAATGCATATGAAAATAAAGAACCTTTTATAAGTTTTTTTCCAGTTCGTATGCGTTCTTCATCACCAAAACTAAATTTTTTCATAAATACTCCTGTACCAACAGCTACCGCAGCAGCAGGAGTAGAAAGTTTTAAAATCCAACCTTCTATATTTTCAAATGCAGAATTTATTTTTGAAACAAGTTTAGGCTCACCTAATGCAAAACAATAATTATCAAAAATAAAAAATAAAATAAAAGAAAAGAACAAAATAAAAATAATGTAAAATATAATTTTTTTGAATTTAGACATAAAAACTCCTTTCAAAATAATATTAATAATTAATTAAACAAAAATAATTAAATAAAATAATTAAATAAAATAATTAAATAAAATAATTAAATAAA
>CAQUBD010000001.1:47999-149903 GCA_948891265.1 uncultured Clostridia bacterium
AATAATTAAATAAAATAATTAAATAAAATAATTAAATAAAATAATTAAATAAAATAATTAAATAAAATTAATTAAACAAAAATAATTAAACAAAAATAATTAAACAAAAAAAATTAAATAAAATAATTAAATAAAAATAATTAAATAAAAAATAAAATAAAATAATTAATAAAAACAAATAATATTAAAATATTATTTAAAAAAAGGTAACATTTTAAGCTTTTTTGGCTCATATATTTTATTTCCATCAGATAAAAAAGTAAGAGCGGTAAATGTTTCAAGTTCTCTTGTAAAAAAATTAGTATCATAAATATAATCTGTTTGATAATAAGAATTGTAAGATTCAGAAATATTAGAATTTATAGAATTAAAAGAATTAGAAATATAGTTAAAATTAGTTTCTTTTGCGCTTTCTGTTATACTTTTTGATATTTTTTGTTTTTCCTCTTTTCCTAATTGCTTTTGAGCTTCTTCTATAGTAAAAATGTCATCAGATCTAAACCAAATTTTATTAATTAAATTTTGAGTTATAACTTTTACAGAACTTTCATCTTTTAGAGTATTTTTCAAAGAAGAATAACTTTGAGTACTAATTATATTTATACACTTAGCTTCTCTGCTTAAAGAGAAAAATTCACTATCAGTTTTTGTACAATATTTATCATATTCATCACAAATAAAAGCTGTTTTTTTAGAAGACCCTTTAGATAATGAAGATAAAATTTCAGTTTGAAAATCTAATTTTAAATATGTAGCAATTATTTTAGAAAGCAAATTATATTCTGAAATATTCATATTTAAAATAACAATTTTTCCTGAGTTAATAACATCACTAAAACCTAAAAAATTAAGATTTTCTTTTGGTGGACAAAAAGTAGAGAAAACATCATAATCAGAAATAAATGTATTTGTAATTCTTGTTATTTCAGAAACTAATATTCCTTTAGTTCTAGAATCTAAATTATCAAATTCCTTTTGGAAAAAATCTAAACATTCATTTAATTCATAAATTTGCTTAGTACTGAATTTCGAAGAAACGAACAATTCTTTTAGAATTTCAATTTTATCTTTATAGTAATTGGGAATTGTTATTAATTTATGTAATTCTAAAAAAGTAACATAATTATTATTATATAATCTACAAAGTTTAATTGCTTCAGATAAAATTTGTTCTGCTTTATCTAACCAATAAGATTCAGAATTATTTTCAGAAAATAAAGTTAATATTGTTTTTAATCTATTTGCTAAAACAATAGGTTTTAAATTGGGCTTATGGAGAGGATTATAAAAATTATTTGAATTTAATTCAATTACAATTAAATCTTTTTCTAGATCATATAATTTTGCATATTTTAAAACTTGATTATAATAATTTCCTTTTACATCTAAAATTAACATTCCAATTTTATCTTCAGTGTATTTGCTATTATATTCCAATAACTGTTTAGTAAATGGATACATTGCAGAAGATGTTTTTCCTGATCCTATAGTACCAGTTATTAAAAAATTTTGGTATAGTCCACTTTCAGGAATATATATTTTTTCATTTTTTATATAATCTTCTCCTATTAATAAATTTAATTTTGAAATATTTTTAATATTTTTATTTTTTGAATTTATCTTATTTTTATAATTTTGAAAAATATTAGAAAAAATTTTAATAAAAAAAATATTAAATAGAAAATTAGAAAAAATAAAATTAGAAAAAATATAAGTAAAAATAAAAGCAATTTTTATATATTTCCAAAGCAAAGGATTTCTAGAACATATATCAAAAGGATGTATACCATAAGTTATAATAACTTCACTAGAAAAGTATATTGGATAAAAAATATTAAAAGAAATTAAAAAAGAAATAAATACAAAAAATAAACAAAAAATAATTTTATATTTTAATATTATAATCCCTCCTTTTTAATTTTTAATTTTGAACCTTGACGAGAATGTAAGATTTTTACTTCGAAAAAAGTATATAATGAATATAATGTAATAAAAAGATTAATAATAAATATGATAAAAAATAAATCAATAAGTCTTAAAATAGTATCACCGCCTTACTGTTTAAAAAATATACAACATTTTTTATATTTTGTCTATACTTTTTTTAAAAAATGTGATAATATTTTTTAAAATTAGGTTAATTTTAGACTAATTAATATAAAAGGGAGGATAAAAATGAATTTTAATAAAGACACAAAAATAGGTGAAATATTAGAGAAAGCACCAGAAAAAGCAGAAATATTATTAGAAATAGGTATGCATTGTTTAGGATGTCCTGCTTCACAAATGGAAACATTAGAAGAAGCATGTACTGTTCATGGAATAGATGTAGAGGAAGTTATAGCAAAATTAAATGCATAAAATTTAATAAAAAGATCAATACATTTGTCAAAAATAATATAAAAATGGAAAATATGTAAAAAATTTTAATAAAAACAAAAAAATTTTGATAAATGTATTGACAGTTGAAAAAAAATATAGTATCATATAAAGGCGTTCTGAGTTAAACTTAGAATAAGGTGATGGGCTATTAGCTCAGGTGGTAGAGCACTTGACTTTTAATCAAGTTGTCCCGCGTTCGAGTCGCGGATAGCTCACCAAAAGAACTAAATAATTTAAATGTTATTTAGTTCTTTGTATATATGGCCCCTTGGTCAAGCGGTTAAGACATCGCCCTTTCACGGCGGAGACATGGGTTCGATTCCCGTAGGGGTCACCAAGAATGCCACTTTAGCTCAGTTGGCCAGAGCACCGCACTTGTAATGCGGGGGTCCTCAGTTCGAATCTGAGAAGTGGCTCCAATATTGTCAGTAGTTTTGCAATAAGCTTAATTACTGGCTTTTTTAATTGGTCAAAGTTTTGGCCCAATGTCAATAGTTGGGGTGAGATACCTGCAAAGTATTCTCATCTCAGCTTTTTTGATTGTCCAAAAATTTTAGGTGAAAAATATTCAAAATCCTTGATTTTAGGCATCGCTAATAAACCAATAACAATAATTGATGATTTATGGTAAAATATTTAAAGTTTCATCATTTGATTCTAAATAATTTTTCATGTCCTGTTGTTGAACTTCCTGAAAATTTAGAATTTTATCATTATTAAAACATTAATTTTTCTACAAAAATTATATTAAAAAGGTAAAAAATACTGCAATATAAAATTATTGGAAAACTATAAAATTTGTATTTTTTAAAATTTTTTGAAAATAATATAATTATAAAAATTTTGAAAGGAATTGATGTAAAATGAAGAATTTAAGTTTAAAAAGAATAATTTTGTCTTTTTTAGTATTGTCAGTAGTATTAATTTTTACTCCAAATTTTTCTCATGCTGCAAATATTCAAGTAAATAATCAAGATAGTTTACTTTCAGCTATTGAGAGTGCAGCAAGTGGAGATATTATTGAATTAACAGAAGATATAGTATTAATAAAACCAGTTGGTATAACAGAAAAAAATGTAATAATTGATGGTAAAGGACATTCTATATCAAGAGTTGATACAAATTGGACACCAAATGGTTCAGACGGATCTTTGATCACAGCTGGTGGTATAGGAACAAAACTTACTTTAAAAAATCTTACTTTAAAAAATGCTCAAAAATATGGTGTTCAATCGTATAATGGTGCTTATGTTGTATTAGACAATGTTACACTTGAAAATAACGGATATGGAGCAGTATTAGTAAATGCTGGTACAGTTGAAGTTAAAAGCTTATTTTTAAAGAAAAATGGTCAATATGGTAATAATGGTATAGAAATAGGAAAAGGAAATGCTACAGGTGATAGTACACCAACGTTAATAATGAATGGTACTATTTCTTCAACAGAAAAAGAGAATGTTATATATATTGCACAAAATGATAAATTAACTAAATTTGAAGTAAAAAACACAGACGCATCAACAAATAAAATATTAGTAGAAGGCAAAAAAGTAGTAATTACAGATCAAAATAATAATATCTTATATCAAAGTAATGAATATACAGGTAATATAGAAATTATGGGAGAAGAATATAAAGAAAATGTAAAAGTTCCTGAAGAACCAACACCCGTTCCAGAACCAACTGTAACTCAGAAACCACAAATAAAAGATGAAACTCCAAAAACTGGAACAGAAAATTTATTACAGATATCTACACTAGTTTTTATAATATCTGTATTATTATTGGTAGTGTTAAAGCGAAAGGAATTTTAGTTTTTAAGACAAACTGTAATAGTTTGTCTTAATCTATTTATAATAAGACATGAAAAAATTTTCAAAATTATATTTTTTTATAATATTATTTATATTACTTATATGTTCTTGTTTGTACATTCTAAGATATTATTTTGATATATATATAACAAAAAAAGAAAGTAATTTATTAAACGAACTATCTCTTTCTGAAAATATTACTAATGATAATAAAACTGAAAACAAAACTGAGGTCGTAATCGGAAAAGTAAAAACAGAAAGAATGATAAAGCTTGAAAAATTACAAGAAGAAAATTCTGACATCATAGGTTGGATTGAAATAGAAAATACAGATATAAATTATCCTGTTCTACAAGGAAAAGATAACAGCTATTATATTAAGCATAACTATAAAAAACAAATATCATCAAATGGTGCTATTTTTTTAGATAAAGATTATAACTTTGATTTACCTAGTAGTAATTTATTAATATATGGTCACAACATGAAAAATAATACTATGTTTCAACATTTGTTAAAATACAAGGATAAAACATTTTATACAAATCATCCATTTATAAGATTTACAACTAATAATGAAGATGTAAATTATGAAATAATATCTGTATTTGAATCTAGAGTATATTATAAATCTGAAAAAAATGTATTTAGATATTATTATTTTATTAATGCAGAAAATGAAGAACAATATAATGAATATATACAAAACGCAAAAAAAGCTTCTTTATATGATACTGGTAAAACTGCAAAATATGGAGAACAATTATTAACATTATCTACTTGTTCTTATCACATAAAAGATGGTAGATTTGTTGTAGTTGCCAAAAAAGGGAATTAAGTCTAAAATGAAAAGGGATTCTTTCAGACAATGAGCAATAAAATTCTCCTTTCCTACTTATATAGACTATAAGAAAGTAATTTGGTTACAAATTATTATATAGCTTTTTTGAAAATCTTCACAATAAAATACTTGAAAAAACAAGAATACCAATTGACAAAATTAACATAATGTGATAAACTTGCCAAGTAACTATAAATACGTTTTCAGAAAGGTTAGGTAAAGACTATGAAGAATGAAAAACTTATGGAAATCGTCGAGAAGTTAGAAGAAATCAAAAACGTAAAAGAACAGAAAGAGATCATGCGGATAATCAATTGCATGGCGGAATTGAAGGAAACTTTTCCAAAGTATGCAATGAAAGCAGATGAAATGCTTAACATTCTCCATATGCAGATCAATGGTATGGGAAGCTGTTGGGAAACTGAGTGTGCAATAAAGGATTTGATTGAAGAATTAAAAGAGGAAGTGGCAAAAGGAGAAACATTAGAGAGGCTGAAAGATAAGTATGATGAAGCTAAAGATAGGGCTGTTCAGGCTATACCTGAAGTGAAAAAAACATGCAGTAAAGCTATCACAACAGCTGGCAATATCGGAAAAGGATTTGCGGATACCATAAACAAAGAAATTCCCCAGATATCTGAGGGGATTGGAAGAGTTAAAGCAGCGGCAAAAAACACAAAAAAAGGAATTAAGTCTAAAATTAAAGAATGGGCTCTTTCAGACGATAAAGAGTAAGCTTTATTAATAACCTTATGGCAGGGAATTGTTTTATCCCTGCCTTTTTTTTGTTGAAATTAAAAAGGAAAAAGTGTATAATAATTTATATAAATTCTTTTAATAGGAGGAATTAAATGAATAAAACTATAATAGTAACGGGAGCATCAAGAGGAATAGGAAAAGAATTAGCAAGAGAATTAGCTAGAAAAGGATATACAATAATAGCAAATTATAATAAATCAGAAGAACAAATATTAGAATTGAAAAAAGAGTTAGAGAAAGAGCAAATATATATTGATATATTTAAAGCTGATGTATCACAAAGAAAAGAAGCAACAGAACTTGTAGAATATACAATAAAAAAATATGGAAGAGTAGATGTATTAATAAATAATGCAGGAATATCACAAATTAAGGAATTTACACAATTGACAGATGAAGATTGGAATAATATGATAAATACAAATTTGAATTCTGTATTTTATATGACTCAAGAAGCTTGCAAAAATATGATATATAATAAAAATGGATGTATAATTAATATATCATCAATATGGGGAGTAGTAGGAGCATCATGTGAAGTACATTATAGTGTAAGCAAAGCTGGAATTGATGCGATGACAAAATCATTAGCAAAGGAATTGGGCCCCTCTAATATAAGAGTAAATTCAATAGCACCAGGAATAATAAATACAGAGATGAACAATAAACTAAGTAAAGATGAAATGAATAATATAAAAGAAGAAATACCGCTTGAGAAAATAGGAAAAGCGATAGATATTGAAAGATGCATAGAGTGGTTAATTGAGGATGAATATACAACAGGGCAAATAATATCCATTAATGGAGGATGGTCAATTTAATGTAAAAAAGAAAATTGAAAGAAGAAATTCTATCAATTTTTTAATTTCTTATATATTATTTTTATAACATCCATGTATATATGAAAAAGAATTTCTTTTACAAATTTTAAATTAAGTCTATTATCTTCTGAAGAAATTTTAAGTATACACAATTGATTTAATTATAGATTTTTCAATAATTGATTTAATTACGCTTTTTCTTTGAATAAAAATTTCCATTAGTGTATTTTAAAAATTCAAAATCTATAATTAGAAATATAACGAAAAAATCCTGCATAGATATTTTTTATAAAATTTAAAAATAGATGTAATCAAAAAATGTATATTTCTAATATTTAAATAGGATTTATATGTTCTAATATTTCTGTAATTACATTTTTGACAGTAAGATTTTCTGTTCTTTCAATATGAAAATATTTTTTTATAACGTTACTTTCAGTATATCTTCTCATTGATTTAATATTCTTTTCTAGATTCCATTTTACTCTTTTTGAAGTAACATTATATTTATGAGATAAAATTGGATATATGTCTTGTGTAAGATTAAAAGTTTTCTTTTCGTAAACTAGCATTATTGCATCTAGCAGATATTTTGTACCTAAATTAGAATTGTTAAAATTAAATAATCAATTTCTCTTTTTATACTTAAACGTATTTGATTTCTTGTTATTTCTTTATTGATTTGTATTAAAGAAAGAGTTAAATCATTTTTTAATATATCAAAATTAGATCCCTTGAATATTATTTTATAAATATTTTTATATTTATATACTTTATTTAAGTGATTTTGAAAACTAGAAATTACAATAATGTATGGACTATAATATTCTAAATGAGAAATATCCTCTATAATGGATATGCCATCTTTTATAGGTAGTTTCAAATCTAATATTAATACTTCAGGATAATATTTTAGAATTGATTCCATGGCATCTATGCCATCATAAGTATAGTCAGATAATCTAAAGTCTTTGTTTTTCCTAATTATTTCTTTAAATATTAATTTTACAAGATCAGAATTATCATCTGAAATTAATATATTAATCATTTTTATCGCCTCCCTATATTAGATGGTAGTTTGAGTTAAAATAGTTTCATATAGAATGTTTTTCCACATTTTTCCACTATTTATCTTTTTTATAAATTATATTTTTATAATATAATTGCTATAGGCATTATAGAAATGAGAGAATAAATTTTAAGGAGGTATCTTTATGAAAACAATGAATTTAAAAGTTATGCGGAGTTTTATTAGAAAAGAAGTAGGTGTAGCTATATTATCAATAATTTTAGTTGGATTTTTATTTCCTTCTAAAATACAAGCCAAAGAATTCTTTAATAGTGTTGCAATAAAAAATATTGATAATTCAAATTCAGTAAATTCAACAACGTACTTTATTAATGATACTAGATTCAGCTTTACTGGTAGCAATGTGGGAAGTATTTTCTGGGTTCCTAAAAGATGTGAAGCTCGTTTAATGACTGCAATTGTTGCTAATGATAAAGTTGCGGAAAACATTACTATTGAAGTTTGGAATACAAGTGGATATAGAGAAACAACTCTTTCGATTCCTACAAATAAAGCATTAGTAACAACATTTAATATTGGAGGAGGAGATCATTATCTCAAATATCATGGACGAGCAGGAGTTACTTATAATGTAAGGCTTCAATTGTATACATGGGATTATTGATTTTTACAAGAAACTATTAGCTTTTAACTCTCTCTCATTTCTAAAAAGGAAACTATTTTAGTTTCCTTTTTCTTTTGTTAATATAATTGAAAAATTAAATACATTATCTAATGCAATACATAAATTTAATTGTTCTATATCATTATTTGAAGTAATAGGAAAAGTAGCACTTATTTCATCTTTATATACATATACTGAATCTTCAATGCTATTAACATCATATCTATTACCAGACATATCTTCTAAATACATAGAAATATTTCTAATTTTACTAATATCTATATTTTTCATTTTATATGTTATTCTCGTTGTTGTTGCAGTAGAGTTTGCATTTATCAACTCAACATCATTGCTCTGATTTTTTAACTTGTATTTTATAGTATCTCTATTATAAAATTGATCACTTAAATCTAATTCTAAATTCCAATTACCTTTAATCTTAGTATTTTGTTCTCTGTCAAAACAAATTGTCTTAAATTGTATATATAATCTTTTTGATTTTGGAAAACCTTTTATAGTACCGATTTTATAAAGAGATTTATTGTTTTGGTCATTCAATTCTATTGCTTGTATTCCATACCCATTAGCACATTGTTGATGAAAGAAATCATCTATACATTGCAATCTATTTTTTTTGCAGAATTCTTTATAAGCATTCTTATTATAACAGAATATAATATTATTATTTTCATCATATATTAAAAGATCCTGAATATCTGCTGGTTCAGTTATATTTTTTATTTGTGATATATCAAAATCAAATAATATATTCAAATTATAATCAGACATTATTATATAATCAATTTTTGCTCCTATCTTATTAGAATATGCATATTCCATATCGACATTTTGAATATATCCATTTTCTACAGCAATTTTTAAGCTATCATTGACATAGCCTATAGAAGTTTTAGATGTATAATTTTTATTTATTTTATATGCACATACAATTAAATTCATTGATATTATTAGAAGTGAAAAAGCTAATACTAATCTTTTATATATTTTTGTATTTATTCTTTTTTCCTTATTAGCATCAAAAGTTAATATCGAGTTAGTAAAACTTATAGGAACAGTAATATTTTGTTCTAATGTATAATATAAATTTTTTTCAAAAATATTTTCTTCCATAAAATCCTTCTTTCTATACAATATTTAATTTTTTAATAATTAAATAGTTATTATTTTTTCATATTTGTTTTTTAGTTTCATTTTTGATCTTCTTAATATTGTTTTTATTGTATTTTCGTTTTTATTTAATATTTCTGCTATTTCCTTTGTTGTATATTTTTCACAATAATAAAGAACTATGGTTGTTCTTTCCTTTTTATTAAGTGACTTTATAATAGAATAAAAGTCTAAATTTGATTCTATCTCTAAGTTGTTACTGTCTAGTATTTTATATGTATCTATTTCTTCTAAAGGTGCAAATTTTAATATTTTTTTTCTATAGATTTCATTACATTTATTTATCAGTATTTTAATTATCCAGTTTTTAAATTTCTTGGGATCCTGTAAATTTTTTATATTTGTAAATGCTGAAATCATTGTTTCTTGAATAGCTTCATCTATATCATATTCTGAATGTAATCTTGTTAATGCTATTTTGTATAAGTCTTGTTGATAATTTAAAATTAACTGTGTAAATGCTTGCTTATTTCCATATATAGCCATTTCTACTAAATCTTCCACTTTTTCCTCCTTTATATCAATAATTAATATAGTTATAACATAAAAAATAGTAAATACAAAAGATGTTCACTTATTAAGATGTTTTTAGTTCATTTATTAGTTTCATATTTTAGAATATATATTTAAATATTTAATGTACAATTATAATATAGTAAAAGAAATATTTTCTCTTTAAATTTAAGTTCTAGGTTTTTTAAATTGTAATTTATATAAACAGTTATAATATAAAGAAAAAACTTAAATTTTTTAAAACTATTGAAATAAAATATAGAACTTTATATAATAGCTAATATTAAATTTATATATAATAACTAAAAAAGGAGGAAAATTAATGGACAAATTTAAAGAGATTAGACCAATAGTTTTAGGACTTGCAACTAAAAATAATAAAATATTAGTAGGAGAAGGATTCGACAACATAAAAAAAGAAACTTTTTATAGATGTTTAGGTGGAGGTATAGAGTTTCTAGAAAAAAGTGATGAAGCATTAAAAAGAGAATTTTTAGAAGAAATAGATACTAATATAATTATAAAAGAGTTTTTGGGAATTTCAGAGAATATATTTACATATAAAGGTAAAATGGCGCATGAATTAATATTAGTATATTCAATTGATATAAAAGATGAAGAATACAAAGAAGAATATATTATTAATGATGATTGCGGGAGATATAAGGCAAAATGGATAAATATTGATGAATTTAAAAGTAAAGAAAAAATATTATATCCAAAAGACATTTTTAGATATCTTTAGTTAGAATAAAGAATTAAGGAAAAGGATTAATGAAAAAATTATAAAGGTAACAGAAAACAAGATAAATAGAAAAAATTTAGTAAAAGAATTATCTAAAAAAGAATACATAACAGGTCAAATAATATCAATTAATGGAGGATGGTCAATTTAATATAATAGAAAAAAGAAAATTGATAAAGTTTCTTCTTTCAATTTTCTTTTTTATTAATTTTCACTTAATTTTCTTTTATAATTTCCAGAAAGTATTTTTGGAAAATAAGTTATTATTTTATAAACTGCTAAACGAATTTTTTTACTCCATAAGTAAGACCTTCTTAATTTTCTAACACTAGTTAAGGATACTGGTTCATCATCTAAAACTAATAATTCATTTTGTTTTTTTTCTATATCAAATATATAATTTTTTGAATCATTATTGTCCCATTCATTATTATTATTCCTAAAACAGAAATTAAATGTTTCGCCTTCTCCTAAGAAAATTTCTGCTTGAAAACCAAGTTCTGTTTTTTCCATTTTTATTTCATTTACATTGTCCCAATTAAGGCCAAAACCATAATGAATAAAAACTTCTTCAGAATTTTCTTGAAAAAATTTTCCTGTATATGATATTTTAATATTACTATTTTCGACTAATTTATCAGTATTAAAAAATATGTTTTTTACCAATTCCATAGGTCAAAACTCTCCTTTTTATCTTTTGCTACAAGTATTATAATATTAAATTAGATATAGTGCAAGAGATTTTTGTAAAATTTTTAGAAAATTTGAGTTTTTTAGTAGTTTGTTGAAATTAAATGATTTATTAAAATATAAAACTTAAAGTATTTTTAGAATTTAAATAAAAAGTAAAACATATTATTTAATAAATTAGTATTATAACATGTAAAGCACTTAAAAATTATTTGGTCATACAGACCATAACATTAGGAATGTTCATGGAAAACCTCTATATATTTATATTCCTTTTTTATTACATTCCTCGGTTCAATACGAGTTCTAAAAATATTTAAAATTGCGTGTATGAGCCTCTCCGACTTTGCGCACCATCATACACTCAATTTAATATCTTTTAAGACCCTCTCCAATCACATTCGTCATTTCATTCAAAAGGAATATAAATATATAGAGGTTTAGCTTGAGTGAAAAAGCCATATCATGGTTTATATGACTAAATGATTTTTAAGCGATTGCCATAACATTATTGTAAAAGAAAAAAGAGTATGATAATATAAAAGTAAATAAAAAGGAGAATGATACATATGAAAAAGAATATTCAGCAAAAAATAGAGAATAATGAAGATAAAAATAAAATAAAAAAGAATAAAAATATTTTAACTCTTTTTATAATACTAATTATAATAGTATTAGGACTAATTTTTTCAACAATATTTGCATTTTTAAATATAAACAATAATAATATTGTAAGTGGAGTAAAAATCGAAGGTATAGATATTTCAGGGTTAACAAGAGATGAGGCAAAATCTAAAATAGAATTAATATATAGCGAAAAGAAGAGTCAAGATATAGTATTAAAATATGAAGAATATGATGCAACTATAAATGCTGAATTATTAGAAGCAAACTATGATATTGAAAAAGCATTAGAAGAGGCAATTTCGATAGGAAAAAATAGTAATATATTTATAAATAATTATAATATTTTATTTGCACTCTTTGGTAAGAAAGATATAAATGTAAATATGAAAATAAATAAAGAAATTGCAAAAAATACAATTGCTGATATAGAAAAAAATATGCCAAATGCTGTAATAGAACCAGATTATTATATAGAAAATGATAAATTAATAATAACTAAAGGTAAAGAAGGCCTAAAAATAGATATACAAAAATTAATGGAAAAAATAGAAAATAGATTAAAAGAAACAAAAGCATGTCAAGAATATATTGAAATGCCAATAATTAGCAAAAAGCCAGAGAAAATTAATATTGAGAAAATACATAAAGAGATATGCAAAAAAGTACAAGATGCTTATTATACAGAAAATCCATTTAAATTATATCCAGAGGTAGAAGGAGTAGAATTTAACATAGAAGAAGCAAAAAGAATACTAGAAGAAGATAAAGAGCAATATGAAATTCAATTAACAATTACAAAACCAAAAGTTACAATGGCACAGATAGGAACAGAAGCCTTTCCAGATTTGTTAGGTACATGTTCAACAAGATATGATGCAAGTAATATAGAAAGAAGTACAAATTTAAATATTGCATGTCAAAGAATTAATGATAAAGTAATATTACCAGAAGAAATTTTTTCTTATAATAAAACATTAGGAGAAAGAACAGCATCAGCAGGGTACAAAAAAGCTAAAGTATATGAAAATGGTCAAGTTGTAGATGGAATAGGGGGAGGTATTTGTCAAATATCATCAACATTATATAATGTAATTTTAAAGGCAAATTTAGAAGCGATAGAAAGAAGAAATCATCAATTTATAACATCATATATTCCAGTTGGTCAAGATGCAACAGTAGCTTATGGAGTAACAGATTTTAAATTTAAAAATACCAGAAAGTATGCTGTAAAAATAGAAGCAAGTTGTTCAAATGGAATTGCTACTGTTTCTATTTACGGAATTAAAGAAGATAATGAATACACAGTTTCATTTGATACAAAAACTATTTCAACTATACCATATACAGTAAAATATGTAGAAGATAATTCTTTGGCAATGGGAGAAGAAAAAGTTAGCCAAATAGGAGCAAATGGGGCAATTACAGAAACTTATATTATTAAAAGTTTAAATGGGAAAATTGTTTCAAAAGAACTTCTTTCAAAAGATACATATAATGCAATGCAAAGAATAATATTAAAAGGTACGAAAAGAGATAAACAAGATACTAATAGCAATTTAAATAAACAAGTAAATTAGAGATAATATATGATACCATAGAATATAAATATTTTATGGTATCTATATTATTATATATTATAATTTTTAAGTTTAAATATAAATCTTAGTACCCAACACTATTTAGAATATAAATTAAAAATTTTTATAATAATATTTATATTCATTTTTCATTTCATTCCTCGGTTCAATACGAGTTCTAAAAAGATTTAAAATTGCATGTATGAGCCTCTCCGACTTTGCGCACCCTCATACATGCAATTTAATATCTTTTAAGACCCTCTCCAATCACATTCGTCATTTCATTCAAAAGGAATATAAATATTATTTTATAGAGTAATAGCTAATATAAAAACTGTCGAGTAATAAAAATATAAATAAAAACATTGCAATTATTAACATAATGTGGTAAGATGAAGAAGTAAGATTTTTATAATCAATGATAAAATTTATCAGAAGGAGGGAAGTTCTTTATTTTTCTAGTAACTAATTAACCAATTAAATGAACTCAAATAGGAGGAAAACTTTATGAAAATTGCAAAAACAATCATTACAGCAGTAGTAGTACTTATTTGTTTAGGACTTTATCAATTAGCACTACCGACACTATCTTTAGGATATTTAAGTGGGTTTTTGTTTATAGCAGTATGTGCAATAATGGCTTCGGTAATAGTACCACTGTGGATATTAAAAGAAGAGGATGATATAGAAGACTACAATTTTTGTATTCCACTTGTTACATTTGTTATAGCAGTTGTTATGGTAATAGGAGGGGCCATTGTAGGGAGCAGTATATTCAATCATTCTACTATGTATAATCAAATAGGAGAAATAGAAAACAAATCATTTACAGAAGATATTGTAGAGATTGATAATACACAAATTCCAACTGTAGACATAAATCTTGCTGCAAAATTAGCTGACAAGAAATTGGGAGAAGATATTGGATTAGGATCTCAGATGAAAGTTGGAGAATTTACAAACAAGCAGAGTGTAAATGGTAAGTTAGTATATGTTGCACCTCTGGAGCACTCAGGATTTTTTAAGTGGTGGTCCAATTCAGAAGGTACTACAGGATATGTAATTGTGAGTGCTACTAACTCTAATGATGTTCAATTGGTAAGAGAGGTTGGAGGAAAAGGTCTTAAACTAAAATATTTGGATTCAGCATATTTTTCATCTGACCTAAAAAGGCATATTAGAAGTCAAGGCTATAGAAATATAGGCTTAACTGAATTTACATTTGAATTGGATGACGAAGGAAATCCATATTATGTAGTAACAACATACAAAAATAAGACACTTTGGGGAAATCCAGAGGCCACCGGTGTTGTAATATGTGATGTACAAACAGGAGAATGCGAGTGGTATTCTGTAGAAGATACACCCCAATGGGTAGATATTATTCAACCAGAAAGTTTTATTAGTGACCAACTTGCACATTATGGTAGATATGTTCACGGATGGTGGAATCCATCAAACAAAGAAGAACTTAGTGTAACAAAGCACATTACAACAGTATATAATAATGGAAATTGCTATTATTATACTGGAATGAGTTCCGTTGGAAAGGATGATGGAACTGTTGGATTTGTTATGGTTAATACAAGAGATAAGTCAGCTATTATGTATAAAATGGTTGGTGTAACCGAAGCCGGAGCAATGAGAAGTGCAGAAGGTGAGGTTCAGGATATGGGTTATAGTGCAACATGTCCAATACCATTAAACATAGGTGGAATTCCAACATATTTTCTGACACTTAAAGATAATGAAGGTTTGGTTAAGAGCTATGCATTAGTAAATATCGAAGATTATTCAATCGTAGGTATGGGTTCAACTATTGCAGAAGCAAAAAGAAGTTATACAAACAAAATGACTTCTAAGGGAAATAATGTAGTATTTACTGATGAAGCCTATGGATATACTCAAGAGGGCGTTGTTACAAGAATTACAGCAAATATCGAGAATGGAAATTCGTATTATTACATGATTCTTGATAATGATATGACAAAGCTGTATATGGCTGCATACATGATTTCTGAAGAATTGCCAGTTACCAGAGAAGGTGATAAGGTTAAAGTTAGTTTTGTTGATGAAGCAAATGGAACAATTAATATTGTAACATTTGATAACTTAAATCTGTCACAGCAGATTAGTCCAGAACAGCAAATTAAAAATGATGAGTCAACAAACATCATTGAAGATTCAGGGAACAAAATTATTGAAGTAAATCCTGAAGAAAACGCTGAAGTTTGGGACAGTCTTTCAGAGGAAGAAAAGGCAAAAATTCTTAAGGATATGCAGAAAAATGAGGAATAAAGAATTAACTAACAGATGCTAGAATTTAGCATAAAAAAGCTTAGAGCAAATTGATCTAAGCTTTTTTGGTGCATCATCTCGGTTTCGAACCGAGGACCTTCAGATTAAGAGTCTGCTGCTCTACCAGCTGAGCTAATGATGCATATTTTATTAATATGCATCGATAGCTAAGGTTGATGCATATGATAGAGTTATTATAGTACCAAAAAAAAGAAATGTCAATAGTAATTTTTTAAAAATTATGTAAACAATTAAAGAAAATACATTGACAATAGTAAAATAAAAAGATAAAATAGAATATATAAAAAAAGAAAGAGGTGGGTATAAAATGCTAAAAATATATAATACAGATATAGATATAGATAAAACAGAAGAAATAAGAGAATTTCAAAAAGGAAGTTGGATAAGTCTAGTAAACCCATCGGAAAATGAAATAAAAAAAGTATGTGAAAATGTAGAAATACAAGAAGATTTTATAAGAGATGCATTAGATTTTGAAGAAAAGGCAAGAATAGATACAGAAGAAGATGATGGAACAACGTTATTTGTAGTAGATGTTCCAATAATAGAAAAAAATGAAGGAAATGAAGTATTTACAACAATGCCATTAGGAATGATTGTTGTAAGAGATGACTTTTTTATAACAGTTTCATTAAGAAAAAATAAAATAATAGAGGAGTTTGAAAAAAGAAAAATAAAAGACTTCCAAACATATAAAAAATCAAAACTTATTCTTCAAATATTATACTTGAATTCATCATATTTTTTAACATACTTGAAAAGAATAAATAAGGAAACAGAAATAGCAGAATATATATTAAAAAATTCAATGAAAAATAAAGAATTATTAAAATTATTAAGCTTAGAAAAGAGTTTAGTATATTTTACAACATCTTTAAAATCAAATGAATTAGTAATGGAAAAAACTATGAGAGGAAAAATAATAAAATTATATGAAGAAGATGAAGACATATTAGAAGATGCAATTACGGAAAATAGACAAGCTATAGAAATGGCAAATATCTACAGAGATATATTAAATGGAACAATGGATGCATATGCTTCAATAATTTCAAATAATTTAAATGGAGTTATGAAATTTTTAACATCTATAACAATAGTATTGGCAATTCCTACAATGATATCAAGCTTTTGGGGAATGAATGTAGGGTTACCATTTCAAGAAAGTAAATTAGGATTTCCAATAATGATTGCAATTTCAATTATATTAACATTATTAGTAACATGGTGGTTAAAAAGAAAAGATATGTTAGACTAAAGCAAATTTATACTTTCTACAAAAAATTTTATAAAATGTATAAATAAAGAAAATATACATATAATAATAAGGAAAATTAAGAGAAGTAGGAGGATAATTAAATGAAGATAATAGACAAGATAGCATTAGTTTTAATTATAATAGGTGCTATAAATTGGGGACTAATAGGATTTTTTAATTTCAATTTAGTAGATAGCATATTTGGAACAATGAGCATAGTATCAAGAATTATATATGCATTAGTTGGTATTTCTGGACTATGGGGAATAAAATTATTATTTGATGATTAATTTTATTTAAAAATATAAAAGATAAAAAACTTTTACATGAATATTTTATGTAGGAGTTTTTTATTTTTTACTTGAAAGATTAGGAAAATTAAGATATAATGACACAAGTGGGACAGTGCAACTTTGTCTCATAAATATGTCAAAAAATGTAGAAAATAAAATTATTTATAAAGAAGACAAAAAATGACAAAAAAGTGAGACAAAATGGGACTGTCCCATCTGTCTCAGGGAGGAGAATAAAAATGTTAAGTGCAAATGGAGTAACCGTAAGATTTGGGAAGAGAGTATTATTTGAAGATGTAAATATAAAATTCGGAAAACAAAATTGCTATGGAATAATAGGAGCAAATGGAGCAGGAAAATCAACATTTTTAAAGGTATTGTCAGGTGAAATAGAACCTAGTAAAGGTGATGTGACACTAGAAAAAGGCGAAAGATTATCTATATTAAAACAAGATCACTTTGCTTTTGAGGAAAATACTGTAATAGATACAGTAATGATGGGAAACAAAGAATTATATGACATCATGAAAGAAAAAGAAGCAATATATGCAAAACCAGATTTTTCAGAAGAAGATGGAATGAAAGCAGCCAAATTAGAAGAAAGATTTGCAGAATTAGATGGATGGAATGCAGAGTCAGATGCTGCAATGCTTTTAAATGATTTAGGAATAGTTCCAGAAAATCATTACAAATTTATGAAAGAAATAGAAGCAAGGGATAAAGTAAAAGTATTATTAGCTCAAGCCTTATTTGGAAATCCAGATGTACTACTATTAGACGAGCCTACAAACGATTTAGACTTAAAAAGTATAAACTGGTTACAAGAATTTTTAATTAACTTTGAAAATACAGTAATAGTTGTATCACATGATAGATATTTCTTAAACAAAGTTTGTACACATATTGCAGATGTTGACTTTGGAAAAATAAAAGTATATCCAGGAAACTATGACTTCTGGTATGAATCAAGCCAATTAGCATTAAAACAAATGAGAGAACAAAATAAGAAAAAAGAAGAAAAGATTAAAGAATTACAAGACTTTATTGCAAGATTTAGTGCTAATGCTTCAAAATCAAAACAAGCTACATCAAGAAAGAAAACATTAGAAAAAATAGAACTAGACGAAATAAAACCATCAAACAGAAAATACCCATATGTAGACTTTAAACCAGACAGAGAACCAGGTAAAGAAATACTACAAGTTAAAAATATATCAAAAACATATGAAGGTGTAAAAGTATTGGATAATGTATCATTTACAGTAAAACAAGATGATAAAATAGCATTTTTAGCAGATAATGAAATTGCAAAAACAGTATTATTCCAAATAATATCAGGAGAAATGGAACCAGATAGTGGTGAACTAGTATGGGGAACAACAATTACAAAAAACTATTTCCCTAAGGATAACAATTACTTATTTGATACAGATGAAAATATTACAGAATGGTTAAGACAATATTCAAAAGACCCAGATGAAACATATGTAAGAGGTTTTTTAGGAAGAATGCTATTTTCAGGAGATGAAGCATTAAAAAAAGTAAATGTATTATCTGGAGGAGAGAAAGTAAGATGTGTACTTTCAAAAATGATGCTTTCAGGAGCCAATTTCTTGATATTTGATGAACCAACAAATCATTTAGACATGGAAAGTATAACATCAGTAAACAATGGAATGACAAACTTTAAAGGAAATATTTTATTTACTTCTCACGACCATCAATTAACTGAAACGGTTGCTAATAGAATTATTGATATTAAAGAAGATGGAAAAGTTATTGATAGAGAAGTTACATATAATGAATACTTAGGAATTGATTGATGATTTGGGGACGGAGAAAAAATCATCAATCTAAAAAGAAAAAGTTATGGGGGATATTTAAATATATAGTGGGACAATACAATAATTAAAAAGAAAGAGAGATGAGAAAAATTCCAAGAACAGCAAGAAAATATTTAAATACTTCCTTTTTTCATGTAATTGTACAAGGAATTGATAAAGAATATATTTTTAGAAATGAAATATATATAGAACGATATTTAAGCTTAATAGAAAAATATTCAAAAGAAGTAGATATAAACATTATTGCATATTGTATGATGAATAATCATGCACATTTTCTATTAGAAACAGATTATAATAAAAAAATGTCACAATTAATGCAAAAAGTAAATTCAATATATGCAAAATATTATAATTATAAAGAAGGTGAAAGAGTAGGCTATGTTTTTAGAGATAGATTTCTAAGTGAGCCAATTACAGATTTAAGATATTTAATTCAATGTATAAAATATATTCACCAAAATCCAGTAAAAGCGCATATGGTAAGGAGGTGTGAAGATTACAAATATTCGTCATATAAAAATTTTCTAAATAAAGATATATCTAGAATTAGTAAAAATATAGAGTTGACAATAGAAGATTATAAAGAAATTTGTAATAATAAAGATTGTAAATATAATTTTATAGACATAAATAATAAAAAAAGTATCAAAGAAGAAATTAGCAATTTTTTAAAAGAAAAGAATATAAATTTAATAGAAATTTTAAGTAATAGAAGAATATTAAAACAATTAATAAAATATTTAAAAGAAAATTCAAAAATAAAATATACCGACATAATGCAAGAATTAGATATAACAAAAGGAACCATGGAAAGATTAAAAAAGATTAATAAAAATTAAGAAGATGATTTTTCCTCCGTCCCTAAATCATCAAAGATTTGAAAGGAAAAAATAATGGAAAAAATAATAAAAACAATAGCAGAAGAGTTAAATATAAAACAGGCTCAAGCTGAAAATACAATAAAACTAATAGATGAAGGAAATACAATACCATTTATTGCACGTTATAGAAAAGAAGTAACAGGTGGATTAAGTGATGAAATTTTAAGAACTTTTGGAGAAAGATTAACATATTTAAGAAATTTAGAAACAAGAAAAGAAGAAGTTATAAAATCAATAGATGAACAAGGAAAGCTAACAGATGAAATATTACAAGCAGTTGCAATTTCTAAAACATTAGCTGAAGTAGAAGATATTTATAGACCTTACAAACAAAAGAAAAAGACAAGAGCAACAGTTGCAAAAGCTAAAGGATTAGAACCATTAGCACAAATAATAATCGAGCAAAAAGAAAAAACACCAATCATAGAATTGGCAAAACAATATGTAAATATAGATAATTTATCTGAAGAAGATAAGAAAAATAAGGACAAAGTTGTAGCAACTCCAGAAGATGCAATTCAAGGAGCCCTAGACATTATAGCTGAAGATATATCTGATAATGCTAAATATAGAAAAGAAATAAAAAGACAATGTTATAGAGAAGGCCTAATTCAAACAAAAGCAAAAGATGAAGAGGCTAAGTCTAATTATGAAATGTATTATGATAAAGCCGAGGCAATAAAATATATTCCAAGCCATAGAATTTTGGCTATAAATAGAGGGGAAAAAGAAGAGTATCTAAAAGTAAAAATTGAAAAGCCTCAAGATAAAATATTAGCATACATAGAAAAAGATGTTATAAAAGGTGAAACACAATTTACACAAATGCTAAAAGATACAATAGAAGATAGTTTTGAAAGATTAATTGAACCTTCAATTGATAGAGAAATCCGTTCAGATTTAACAGAAAAAGCAGAAGAAAAAGCAATAAAAGTTTTTGGACAAAATTCTAAACAATTGTTATTAGGTTCACCAATTAAAGGAAAAACAGTAATGGGATTTGACCCAGCATATAGAACTGGATGTAAAATTGCGGTAATTGATGAAACTGGAAAAGTTTTAGATTATACAACAGTATATCCAACAGAGCCACAAAATGATGTTGAAGGAGCTAAAAAAGAATTACTAAAATTAATTGAGAAAGATAAAATAGATATGATCGCAATAGGAAATGGTACAGCATCAAGAGAGTCTGAAATGTTTGTGGCAAATATGATAAAAGAGGCAAAAAGGGAAGTTCATTATGTAATTGTAAGCGAAGCGGGAGCATCAGTATATTCTGCATCTAAACTTGCAACAGAAGAATATCCAGATATAAATGTTTCAATAAGAGGAGCAATATCAATAGCAAGAAGATTACAAGATCCACTTGCAGAACTTGTAAAAATAGATCCAAAAGCAATAGGAGTTGGACAATATCAACATGATGTAAATCAAAAAAGATTAGCTGAAAGCCTTACAGGAGTTGTAGAAGACAGCGTTAATAAAGTTGGAGTAGATGTAAACACAGCAACACCATCTTTACTTTCATATGTATCTGGAATAAATAATACAATTGCTAAAAATATTGTAAAATATAGAGATGAAAATGGAAAATTAAAAGAAAGAAAAGAACTTTTAAAAGTTCCGAAACTAGGGAAAGTAGCATTTGAGCAATGTGCAGGTTTCTTAAGAATTATAGATGGAAAAAATCCATTAGAAATTACAGCAGTTCATCCAGAAAGTTACGAAGCAACAGAAAAATTATTAACAATGTTAGGATTTGACAAAGAAGATTTAAGAGATAAAGAAAAAACAGATGAATTAAGACAAAAATTAAAAACAGTTGATGTAGTAAAAACAGCTAAAGAATTAGAAATTGGAGAAATGACATTAACAGATATCATTGCAGAACTTAGCAAACCTGGAAGGGACCCACGTGAAGATATGCCAAAACCAATATTACGACAAGATGTGTTAAAATTGGAAGATTTAAAAGAAGGAATGATTTTAACAGGAACAGTTAGAAATGTTATAGATTTTGGTGCATTTGTAGATATTGGTGTTAAATATGATGGTTTAGTACATATTTCTGAAATGAGCGATAAGTTTATAAAAAATCCTTCTGAGTTAGTTTCTGTAGGAGATATTGTTAAAGTTAAAGTTATTAAAATAGATATGGAAAGAAAAAAAGTTGCACTTTCTATGAAAGTATAAAATAAACTGAAAAAGACCTAAATGGTCTTTTTTACTTTCTAAAGCATACAACAAAATAATACGAATTATTAATAATCTATTACTATTTTAACATGAAAAAGAAAAATTCATATGCTATAAAAATTATAAATAATGTTAAATGATATATAATATCAAAAATTACAATTTTTTTATTATACAATTTTTTTGTTAAAATAAATACACGGAATATAATTTCAAATAAAACACACATTATAATTATTCCAAAAGGATGAATCAAGTAAAAAGGATTCTTAAAAGCACGATATATATTAGATAAATATCGTGTTCCACCACATAAAGGACAATAATTCCCAGTTATCCTAAAATATGGACATACACCAAATGATGGTACAATCGCTTTTAAAGGTATAATTATAATAGGAAAAAGAATTACATATATTGATAATATCAAAAATACAATATTTAAATAAATGTAATTCTTCTGCTTATTGTTCATACTATAATCCAACTGATACACTTGCTGCTGCAGCTATATACCAATATATTATAAATACAATAGCAACAGCTGAGCAAGATAGACCAGCTATAGCCATTCCTTTTGGTTCTTGTGATTTAGACTTATTAACAACTTCTATAATTCCTAAAATAAGTCCAACTATAGCTGGAATTAAAGCTACTATACCACAAAATGGAACAAAAGAAAAAACAACAGATACAATCCCTAATACTAATGATGCTACTCCCATTTTAATACCCCCTTTTATTTACTTGATAAATTAATTATATTTGTTATGATGAAATATGTCAATATATAATGTAGAGTAAGTTTTTTTGTCAATTTAAAATATTATAGCAGATAAGATAAAAATATGTATAAACTTGATTAATATGTATCAATTGAACTACGACTTTGAAATAAAATGTTTAAAACGTAAAAACAAGGGAAAAATAAAAACAGGAGGGCTTATGAAAGCAAAAAGAATAAAAAGAAAAAGTAATTTAAGGATAGTATTATCGACAACAATTCCAATAATAATTATATTTTCAATTTTAGTATATTTATATGATACATATAAAAGCATAGATATAAATAATTCAAAGTATGAAACTGAAAAAATAGGAGCACAATCCACAATTGAAGAACAAACTGTGGAAAACGCAGAAGAAAATAGCAAAAATGTTGCAGATATATTAGAAAATACAATGCAAAGTGTTGTTGGTATTTCGAAATTAAAAGATAATGGAAGTTCTATATTTTCTAATAGTAACGAAAAATCACTTGGTCTAGGAACAGGAGTCATTATATCAGAAAATGGATATATTCTAAGTAACGAACATGTTACAGGAAGTAAGTATAGTACATGTTATATAACTTTAGAGAATAGTAAGAAATATGATGGAACAGTAGTATGGAGTGACACTGATTTAGATTTATCTATAACCAAAATTGATGCAAAAGAACTAAAATATATAACTTTAGGAGATTCTAGTAAAATAAGAGTAGGAGAGACAGTATATGCAATAGGAAATCCAATAGGATTTGAATTTAGAAGAACAGTAACATCTGGTATAATAAGTAGTAAGAATAGAACTATAAAATTAGAAGAGAAAAATAATGTATCATATATGTCAGACTTAATACAAACAGATGCGACTATAAATCCAGGAAACAGTGGAGGACCTTTAATATATCCAAATGGAGAAGTTATACGGAATAAATACTGTAAAAATATCTTCAGCAGAAGGAATTGGATTTGCAATTCCAATTAATGTTGTTAAAGCAGTTATAAATTGTTTTATTAATAATAATTCATTTGAACAAGCAACAATGGGAGTGTATGCATATGATAAAGAAGTTATTCCTTATTTAAACAGTAATATTAGTTTTAGTAGAGGAATATATGTTGCACAAATTATTAAAAATGGTCCAGCTTCTAAGACTGATATAAAAGAAGGAGATATAATTACGTCAATAGATGGAAAAGAATTAGATACAATGAATGATCTAAGAGAATATATTTACACAAAAAAGCCAAATGATGTTGTAAATTTACAAGTTTCTAGAGGCAGAATTAATAAAAATATTAGTATTATTTTACGGAAAAAAATAGTAGAATACAAATAAAAAACTTTAATTTTATGTAAGTATAGTGTATAATAAATTTAATAGGATAAATTTCCTGAAAACTCTTATAATGTCATAACGCAGATTTTTTATTAGTGAGATGCTGGGCAGAATGCATATAGGGGTATTGATTAAAAGCGCTACAGTTTGCAGCGCTTATTAATATTATAGGAAACTTCTATTTCTACATAAATGTTTAATTATATCTTCTATAAACTTTCCTATAACATCAAACATTGTACACAATTTTACTATTGTAAAATTGGCACACGAACAAAGACGCGGACTTTAAAATGTTTAAAACAGAAACAATGTTATTAATGTCCGCTTTTGTTCTTTATATATTTAAATCTTTAAAATTATATTTTCTAACAAAATCTTTAGTTTGGCTATTATTCATAAAAACACTAGAACGATTTTGTTTCAAAAATTCAATTATATTATAAACATCAATCCAAATTTCATTATTTCCCTCGACTTGTGAATCATCAAAAATAAGTTGCATACCAAAATGCAAATGAGGGACATTAATATTATTAACATTTTCTTTTATACTATATCCAGTCATTCCTAAATATCCAATGACATCACCAGCGGTAACCGTCGAACCTTCAGTTAGACCTGAAACATAAGGATGATCTTTCCTTAAATGGGCATAATAATAATATCTTTTTTTATCAAAACTCCTAATGCCTATACGCCAGCCACCATATTGATTCCAACCTAAATGCTCAATAGTTCCAGATTCAACAGCAATAATAGGGGTTCCAATGCTACCCATTAAATCATTACCTAGATGAGAACGTTTAAATCCATAAGATCTAGAAGCACCAAAATCATCGTAATGACTAAAAGAATAGTTTCTAGCTATTGGAAGAAACGCTTTGATTCCATATTTATCTTGAAAATAAGTTGAACCATCTTCATTATTTGTTTCAATAGAATAATTTCCAATAAAACCACTTAAAACTGCAGAATAACTTTCGTAATAATAATTATAATATTTCATATCTTTGGTTATGTCTGACATAGACTTGCCATTTTTTAATTGATCAACTAATTTAGTTAAATCTTTTTGATTAAAATTTTTAAAATTCCCACCATTTTTACAAGCTAAATACGCAAGTAATTCTATCCAGTTATATTTTATTTTTGAGTTAGAATTATGGGATTCTATATCTAGTTTTGCAGTTTGAAATAAAGCATTAGATGTTATTTTAAAGTCTACCCATTTTATAAATTTTTCATTTTTGCTTAAATCTAAATTAATTTTATTCCAAAATATTATATTTTTAGTTTCAATTGATTTTGATGATAGAAAAAAACATGAAATTAATATTAAAATTAAAAATATAATGGATAATGTAAAAAGTATTTTCTTATTTATTTTTATAGACTTTATTAACAATTGTAACACCCCATATAAATATATTTAGCTTATTATATTTTTATGAATTAAATAAAAATTTTTAAGTTTCGGTTTTTTTAGATTATAATTTATTTGAAAAGTTATAATATATAATAAAATTCGTTCTTTGCTGGTCGAACTAATCATATAAAGTTATTTATTAAACTTTCAAAAAAAGAATAATTAATATAGCTAATCTGTGTAAATATGAGTTCTTCCAACTGCGCATCACTGTATTTTATGATATATTATAACTTTTAAGTTTGAATATGAATAAAAAACCGAAACTCAAAAATAAAAATTATATTGATTTAAGTGAAAAAAGATAATATAATAGGGAACATAATAGATTAAAAGGAGGAAAATAAATGAATATATATATGAAGAAAGCAAAAGAAAATGCTGAAAGTGGAATAGAGAAAAGAGAAGGAGGCCCTTTTGGAGTTGTAATTACAGATAAAAATGGTAACATAATAGCTAATGGAAATAATAAAGTTTTAAAAGAGAAAGATCCAACAGCACATGCTGAAGTTGTTGCAATAAGAGAAGCGTGTAAAAAATTAAATACATATGATTTATCAGATTATATACTATATACATCATGTGAACCATGTCCTATGTGTTTATCAGCAATAATTTGGTCAAATATAAAAGAGGTTTATTATGCATGTACTAAAGAAGATGCTGGGGAGATAGGATTTAGGGATGATGCAATATATGATTTTATAAAAGGAAAAAATGAAGATTTATTAAATTTAAAACAAATTGATAGAGATGAATGTATAAAAGTATTTGAAAAATATAAAGAAGATGGTGGGATTATTTACTAGAATTAACTTTTTAATTTTTTTAGACATCTTTTAATAAACCTACTGAAAATATGTTGTTTACATTATGTAAAATATACCATCAGAGCAGAGATAGTTGCCCATCAAATTGTTTCACTTTTCTAATGTTTTGCCGTTCCTTTATTCCTCTATCCTCCATCTATCTAAATAACATCTTGCTATCTTTATGACATCTTCTTTTCTTTTTATTTCTATGTTACTTGCAAACATTATTGGTATTTCTGAAAGTTCATACACAAATATTACTTTTATCTAACATCTCTACTACTTTAGATATTTCCTCAAATGTTGTTGTGTTTGCTGATGCATAATCTTTTTGGGTTGATGAATGTATCTTTGAAAATACACTTATTGGTTGTTTCATATTTTGTGTTAGACCTACTATTTCTGTATGATGATATCCTTTTTCATAACTTTTATTTCTGCTTGAGCCATCTCTTACTATTCCTAAATCTTCAAATTTTTTTCCTAATGATTTTATTATATCACTGTCATCTATCAAGGATATTGGATTTTTTCCTAATGTATTCATTGACAAATTACAATAATTTTCATCTATTGAAGAAGATAAATCATTTGATAAATTATCACTTAGTCTATCTATTGTATAAGCTTTTTTACTTTTTCGTCTAATGTTCCTGCAATGCTCAATAATAGAATATCTTTTGACTTTGAAATTCCATAAATCATATCCATTATAAATTTACTTTCTGGTTTATCACAATTTTTTGAAATTTTTTTGGAAAAATTTATTATATCTCTTTTCATTTCATAATTATTTATGGTAAAATTGTCCATAGAAAAAACTTCCGTGTTTTTTTTAGAGTATTTTTTAAAATTCGAGTTAATTATACTAAAACAACGGTCATTTTTCTTCATTTTTACATAAATTTCATAATTCTGTGGATAACATTTTTTATTTTCTAAGAAAAACCCGAAATTTAAACAGAATAGTACTTGCAAAATATAATTAAATGTGTATAATGAAACATAAAGGAGGATCACAAAAGATGAAAAAATTAAAAGAAATTAAAGGAATAACTTTGATAGCACTAGTTATAACGATAATAATACTTTTAATATTAGCAGGAATAACAATATCAAGCTTAATAGGAAATGGGATATTTGGGAAAATAGAACAAGCAAAAGAGAAGAATGATGAAGGCACAGTAAGAGAAATAATAATAACAAAAATATATGATTATCAAATGGAAGTAATACATAATAGTAAAAACGAAACATTAGAAGATTTAAATGAATATTTGTACAACGATAAAGAGATAGAATATATAAACTTATATGTACAAAAGGACAATTTAGAAACACCAGAAGTAGGAGAAACTGCTACACATGCAAAAATAAAACTAAAAAAATATAAATATGAATATTTATTAGACCAAAATTTAAATATAATACAAGTTAATGAAAATGCAAATAATGAGGTACAAGTAAAAATAAAAAAACAAGTTGGAACATCATATATAATAATAAATGTACAAGCAAGTTCAACACAAGGAAATATAACTAACTATGAATATAATATAGATGGTGAAACATATTCAAATACAGAACAAGTATATAGAATAGAAAATTTAGAACCAGAATCAAATCATACAATAAAAGTTACAGTAATAGACGAAAAAGGAAATAAAAAAACTACAACACCAATAAATGTAAAAACTGAGCCAAGAAAATATCTATATAAAGAAGGAGAAGAATATACAGAATTAACAGGTGGATGGAATGTAGAATATTTTGCTGGAGATACTTCAAGTGCTGGAACAGCAAAAAAACATGACAATTATATGGAAATTCAAACATGGGGGTATTGGTGTGCATATAGATGTATTACTCAAAATACAATAGATTTAACTGAATATTCTAAATTAAAAGCTGATATTGAGTGTAATTGGACAGATGTTTCTGAAGGATATGAACAGATAGGTTTGAAAGCTGGTAATAATGAGATAGTTTGGAATAGAATTGATTTACAAGATAAAATTTATGCAGTAGATATAAATGCAAAGGAGAATGATAATATTCAAATAACTGCTGGAAATGGTGCAAATATAAAAATTAAATTTATATGGTTAGAAAAATAAAAATTGACCATTCAAGATTTAAGCGATATTTTAAGAAATTGTACCGAAAGAAGTATAATGAAATATCCAGAGAGAGGAAACATCACAAATATACAAAGTAAAGAAAGTAATATCAAAGAGAGAATAGAAGATTATTTCTTTGATAGAATGATTGCATATGAAAGTATAGGAAATCAACAACGTTTTATAGTAACCAGAAAAAGTAATGCAATACCAACAAAAGATGGTCGAGGTTGTGCATATACTATAGCTGATTTAAGTAAAGGTTATAATGAAAAGGAATTGCAATACTTTATGTCATATTTTTTACATATAGTAGAAGAAGGATATGCAAGTATATGTACTGATGCATCAGCTACGATGAACGTTGTTGGATATTCTCAGTTTATATCTTCAGAATTTTTGGTTTTTGTAATAAAAAGATCAAGATATTATTTGTACTTTAGAATGTTGCATATAATACGAAAGGTAGTGTGTTTAGAAAATCCCTTTAAAACCGAGGATTTTCTAAACAAAAAAGTAAAAGAGATAATAAAAGATTTTGGAACAAAAAAAGGTATTGATACAAAGATTATTTATGAGTTAATAAATCTTGAAAAAGCTTTAGAAGAAATAGAACAAAAACCAGAATACTGGGACTTCAACACTCTGGACAGCATTAATAATATCGATGAATATAATAAAAAGCGAATAGAGAAAAAACAGCTTGAAGAAGAGTGTCAAGCTTATGTTGATCCAAAAGGAGTCTGGGATATAAAAAGTAATTATTTGTAAAATTGAGTAGCTGATACTAATTAGTATCAGCTACTTTACAATTTAAATAAATGGTGTGCCCAGAGGGATTCGAACCCCCGATCTGCAAGTTCGTAGCCTGCCATTCTATCCAGCTAAACTATGGGCACATATAAAAGTTTAATTAAATTACATATTATATTATACTTTAAAAAATACTATTATTCAATAAAAATTATAAAAAAAATTAAGTTTGAAAAAATTTTTGTTACTATTCACAACAATCCAAAACGAATCTAAAAAGCTTATAATAAAAAATATTCAAACAATCTCGGGGCGAGCTAATCATCACAGAAATTCTAAATTGATTTTTTGGCACCCTTCCAAGACAAGCTTAAACTCTTTCCAAAAAACTAATTAAGAATTTCTAGCTTGATTAGTCTACATTCGCTTGATTTTCACATTTTTTATTATAAGCTTTTGTCATCAACTTAATTAAACTGTGAATTGTAACAAATTTTTATTACAAATCTAAAATGTTAAGAAATGTTATCATGCCGCTTTTGTTCTAGACATAATGAGATAATTTATGATATATTAAATAAAAATGAAAACAAGGAGAGACATATGATAGAAGTTGTTGCAGGAATAATATATAAGAATAATAAATTTTTAATAGCCCAAAGAAACTTGAAAAAAGATCAAGGCGGATTATGGGAATTTCCAGGTGGAAAAGTAGAAAAGGGAGAAACATATGAAGAGGCACTAAAAAGAGAAATAAAAGAAGAATTTAATGCAGATATAGAAGTAGAAGAATATGTAGGAGAAAATATACATCATTATCCAGAAAAGGATATAAGATTAATATTTTATAAAGCAAAGTTATTAAGTGAAAAGATTGAATTAATAGAACATGAAAATTTTAAATGGATAACAAAATCAAATAAAAATAAATTTGAATTTGCAGAAGCTGATAAAAAAGTATTTGAAATGATTGGGTTGTAAAAATAAATACTTTTTTTACAGCCCAATTTGATACAAGTTAATTATAATTACTACTTTTTATAAAATTTCCCTTGCCACAAGTCTTGTTCTCTTAAAAGTTTATCAAAACCATTTAAAACCCACTTTTTATGAGAATTCCATTCTGGAGCTATTAATAAGTCTTTAGGAGCGTCCCCAGAAATTCTATGAATGACTATTTCAGGAGATATATGAGTAATTATATATGAAAGACAATTTAAATAATATTCTAGTGAAACTGGTTCATAATTCTTGTCCAAATACATATCTGCTAATATAGTATCTTTAATAACATATGTAGAATGAATTTTTATTCCTTGAATATCATGATTGTTTATAAAACTAACAGTATCTTTAATGTCATAAAAAGTTTCTTCAGGAAGGCCAACCATTATATGTGCAACAACATCAATATTATATTTATTTAAAAGTTTGACAGCTTCTGTAAATTGTTTACTTGTATATCCTCTGTTTATTGCAATTCCTATATCATCATTTGAAGTTTGTAAACCTAATTCAACACATACATAATATTTATCTTTATATGATTTTAATAATTTAACTATATCTTCTGTTATACAGTCTGGACGAGTTGCAATTTCTAATCCTACAATTCTATCATCAATTAGTGCTGAATCATATTTTTGTTTCAAATTTTCTAAAGTATCATAAGTATTTGTAAAATTCTGAAAGTAAACAATGAACTTATTAGCACGATTACTTTTATAGCTAGATAAATAATTAGTGATTTGTTTGCTAATACTTGTAGTAAAATTAATTAAATCTCCAGAACCTCTTTGACTACAAAATATACACCCGTTAATTCCAATAGTACCATCTCTATTAGGGCAAGTGAAACCACCATCCACGCAAATTTTTAAAGTTCTTTCTCCAAACTTTTCCTTTAAATAATTGTTCAAATGTTTATATCTTTCTATACTCTCCATAATGCAAAAAGTATAGCAAAAAATAACTGAAAAATCAACAAATTTATGACAATTACTTAAAAATTATTTGATAACATATACCATGACCAAATAATTTTTAAGTAATTGCCATGCAATAAATTATTTTTAAAAATACTGAAACTTAAAATTAATGTTACAAAATAAAATTTTAGTGATATAATAAAATATATTTAAATATTATATAAGAAAAAGGGAGATAAATAAAAATGGAAGAATGTGAAATAAAAAATTTATATAATTTAAAAGAAACAATAGCTGCAAAAATATTTAAAGGGCATACATACCCATGGGAGGTATTACCAGAAATAAATGATTTTATTATAGAATTGGGTAAAACTTTAAGTGAAGAAGAATATGAAAAAATAGGAGAAGATGTTTGGATTGCAAAAACAGCAGTAGTAGCTCCAACAGCATATATAAAAGGGCCAGCTATAATAGGAAAGAATGCGGAAATAAGACATTGTGCATTTATAAGAGGAAAAGTAATTGTAGGAGAGAATGCTGTAGTAGGAAATTCAACTGAATTAAAAAATGTGATATTATTTAATAATGTTCAGGTACCACATTATAATTATGTAGGTGATTCAATATTAGGATATAAAGCGCACATGGGAGCTGGGGCAATAACATCAAATGTAAAGTCAGATAAAAAGTTAGTAGTTGTAAAAAACGGAATAGATAAAATAGAAACAGGATTAAAGAAATTTGGAGCAATGATAGGTGATTATGTAGAAGTTGGATGTGGCTCAGTACTAAATCCAGGGACAGTAGTTGGAAAAAATACAAATATATATCCTTTATCATCAGTAAGAAAGGTGATATCAAAAAATAGTATATATAAAAATCAAAACGAAATTGTGGAAAAAGTAGTCGAATAGAACAGAAAAATGTCTAAAACCATCTAATATTATATAAAATTAAAATTTTGTGTCAAAAATTGCGATGAAAAAATCTTGCAAACGCTTATAATTAGTAGTAATATATAGGACATGCGGCAATAAAATTAAGCAAAGGAGGATTTTTTTTGAGGACGTTTTTTGGTAGTACATTTATTGAAAAAGAGAAGCTTGAAGAAGCGGGAATAAATCATCCAATAAAATTTGAATATTATAAGCAAATAAATGAAGATGATGTGAATTCAGATAAAGCGAAGTATGGAATTTCAATAGTAATGACAGAATATATACCAAACAATTTAAAAGTAGTAACCAAAGATATAAAATATGTAACAAATGATGAACTAGAAGAAGATAAAATTTTAAATATATTTAAAGAAAATCAAGTAACTCTTATAAATTCAGAAGAAGTAATTTCTGATTTACTTAGAAAAAGTTTTTATTAGGAAACTATAAAAATGGTATAGTAGTAATATTATACCATTTTTTCTCCATTACCAACTACTAGCAGTTTGTAGATAAAAGTTACTTTACTATTTTAAATATATCTGTTAATAGTAACTAATATTTTTAAAATTTAATAAAAATACTGGAAAAAACTTGCAAAATATTTATAATTAGTCTAGAATACAAAGAGTATAAATGAAAAATAAAGTATTTAGATAAAAATTTAACCTTTATATAATTAAGGAGGATCTATGGCTGATAAATTAATAATAGTAGAATCACCAGCGAAGGCAAATACAATAAAAAAATTCTTAGGAGGAAGTACAAAAGTTGTAGCTTCAATGGGACATATAAGAGATTTACCAAAGTCGAAATTAGGTGTAGATATAGAACATGACTTTGAACCTGAATATATAAATATTAGAGGAAAAGGGGATTTAATAAAATCATTAAAATCAGATGCTAAAAAAGCCAAAACAGTATATTTAGCAACTGACCCTGACCGTGAGGGTGAAGCAATAGCATGGCACCTATCAAAAATATTAGAAGAAGAAAAAGATAAGATAACAAGAGTAACATTTAATGAAATAACAAAAACAGCAGTACAAAAAGCAATAAAACAACCAAGAAAAATAGATTTAAATACAGTTGATGCACAACAAGCAAGAAGAGTGTTAGATAGAATAGTTGGATATAAAATAAGTCCATTATTATGGAAAAAAGTAAAGAGAGGGTTATCAGCAGGAAGAGTGCAATCAGTAGCTGTAAAATTAATAGTTGATAGAGAAAATGAAATTGAAAACTTTATTCCACAAGAATATTGGAATATATATGCTAATTTAAAAGATGAAAAATCTAAAAAAGAATTTGAAGCTAGATTTTTCGGAAAAGATGGAAAGAAGCAAGAGATAAATTCAAAAGAACAAGTTGATGAAATATTAAAAAATATTGAAAAAGCAAAATATATTGTTTCAGACATAAAAAAAGGCGAGAAAAAGAGAAACCCAGCACCACCATTTACAACAAGTACAATGCAACAAGAAGCATCAAGAAAATTAGGATTTACATTAAAGAAAACAATGTCTGTCGCACAAAGTTTATATGAAGGTGTAAAAATATCAGATAGAGGAACAGTTGGTCTAATAACGTATATGAGAACAGACTCAACAAGAATATCAGAAGAAGCAAGAGCTGCAGCTAAAACACATATAGTTTCAACATATGGAGAAGAATTCTATGAAAATAGATATTATAAAACAAATAAAGATGCTCAAGATGCTCATGAAGGTATAAGACCAACATATTCAGATATAGAGCCAGATGATATAAAAGATGAATTATCTAAAGACCAATATAAACTATATAAATTGATTTACAATAGATTTATGGCAAGTCAAATGAAACCAGCAATATATGACACAATGGCAATTAATATAAAAGCAAACGAATATGATTTTAAAGCAAATGGACAAAGCTTGAAATTTAAAGGATTTATGATTTTATATGTAGAAGGAACAGATGAAAAAGAAGAACAACAAGAAGGTATGTTGCCAGAATTACAGGAAAATCAAGAAGTCAAATTAATAAAAATAAATCCAAAACAAAGCTTTACAGAACCACCATCAAGATATACAGAAGCAAGTTTAGTAAAGGCTCTAGAAGAAAAAGGAATAGGAAGACCAAGCACATATTCTCCAACAATAACAACAATTTTAGAAAGAAGATATATAGAAAAAGAACAAAAACAATTAAAGCCAACAGAATTAGGAAAAATAGTAAATAAATTACTTACAGAAAATTTTACAGATATAATAAATGTAGAATTTACAGCTAAAATTGAAAGTGACTTTGATGAAATAGCAGAGGGAAAAGAACAATGGAAAAAAACAATTAGAGAGTTTTATGGACCATTTTCTAAGGAATTGGAAAAAGCAGAAACAGAACTAGAACATGTACAATTAGTAGATGAAATATCTGATGTGCAATGTGAAAAATGTGGAAGGATGATGGTATATAAATTTGGAAGATATGGTAAATTCTTAGCATGTCCAGGATATCCAGAATGTAAAAATACAAAAGCAATAGTTGAAACAATAGATGTTCCATGTCCAAAATGTGGAGCAGTAGTTCAAGTTAGAAAAACAAAAAGAAGAAGAAACTATTATATTTGTGAAAATAATCCAGAGTCTTGTGATTATATATCTTGGAACAAACCAAAATTAGGAGAAAAGTGGAATCCAGAAGAAGCAGAAGAAGTAAAAAAGGCTACTACAAAAACAGTAGGGAAAAGAGCAAAGAAAAAAACAACAAAAAAAGCAACAATAAAAACAAAAAGTAAACAGTAACTAGAAATAGCGGGAATACCCCGCTATTTTTTATATAATAGGAAAGTATAACTTTCCTATTATATAAAGCTTAATTGTACAGAAATTTTCTAACGAAAATTTCGCACATGAACAAATTTACGAAAAGCTTTGCTATTTATAATTTATTACTAATTAAAATCTATAGTTTTAAATAAAATACTACAAATTTATTAGCTTTCCGATTTGTTCAAATAAAAACTATTGACAATATTTATGATTTTTGGTATTATATTAATTGCTTTTGAATATAATTAATTAAAACAAATGCGGGAATAGCTCAGTTGATAGAGCGCTGCCTTGCCAAGGCAGAGGTCGCGGGTTTGAGCCCCGTTTCCCGCTCCAAAAATATGTGTAATATTTTTAAAAGTATGACATATAATTAAATAAATATGGCGCCTTAGCCAAGCGGTAAGGCACGAGTCTGCAAAACTCTGATGATCGGTCCGACTCCGATAGGCGCCTCCAACAAATTAGCATTTTAAGCAAATGATACAGAGTATCACAAAGTATCATATATTAGCACAAAATGCAGAATACTCTCTTTATAAGGGAGTATTTTTTGTTTTATAAGATAGATACCTATCATAGATTATCACAGTTTAGTATAAAATTTGCTGTACAATAGCTGTACATTAAAAAGTGCGAAGTCTTGAATATAACTATTTTATTGACTTTGTAGGTTCTTCTGATTTGGTTTACGCCTCCAAGGGAAAGTGCGTAAACGTTAATTTATCAGCATTTACGCACTTTTATTTCTTTTTAATTCAGAAATAAATGTAGCATTTTCAGTAGTTTTGGACTTCAAATTTTTTAAATTTTCTAAAATGAACTTAACACAAACTTAACATTTAAGTCTTTTTGTACTTAACACATTTAATATGCATATTTTTATTATCTTTATATATAATATATAGACGTAAAAAAATAATTTTCTTAAAGTTTTAAGTTTATAAACGCAAAATTTGACTAAAAACAAAAAGTATTGTAAAATAATATTAGAGGTGAATATTATGCTAAAAAGAGAAAAATATTTAAATAAATTAATAGAAAGTAAAGACTTAAATTTAATTAAAGTAATAACTGGTGTTAGAAGAAGTGGAAAAAGTACATTATTACTTCAATACAAAGATTATTTATTGTCGCAGAACATTTCAAATGAAAATATTATATATATGAATTTTGAAAGTGCTGATTGGTATCATATAAAAAATTATCAAAATCTATATGATTATATAAGAGATAATATTCAAAAAGGGAAAAATTATATATTATTAGATGAAGTACAAAATGTAGAAATGTGGGAAAAAGCTGTTAATTCTTTATTAGTAGATGTTGATTGTGATATTTATATAACTGGTTCAAATGCTTATCTATTATCAAGTGAACTTACCACTTTACTTGCTGGACGAGTTCTAACAATAAAAATTTATCCATTTTCATTTAATGAATTTTTATTGGAATATCCATTCAAAGATAGCGAAGATAAATATGAGAAATTTGACAAATATTTAAAATTTGGTGGTATGCCAATGTTAGTAAATATGAATAATAACGAAGAATTAATGACTAATTACTTAAATGATATTAAAGAAGTGGTTTTAAAAAAAGATGTTATAAACCGAAATAATATTAAAGATGTTATATTTCTAGACAATTTAATAAAATATATGTCTACCTGTATAGGTAATTTAACTACTCCAAATTCGATTTCTGATTTTATGAGGAAGAATGGTAGCAATATTACAAATGAAACTGTAGATTCTTATTTAAAAATGATTGAAAATGCTTATTTTATTTATAGAGTGCCTAGATATGAGCTGAAAGGAAAGCAATTATTAAAAACACAAGGGAAATATTATTTTGTGGATAATGGACTTAAAAATATTATTAGTGGATTTTCTTCATATGATACTGGAAGTAGTTATGAAAATTTAATATATATTGAACTTTTACGTAGACGGATATGAAGTTTATGTTGGCAAATATAATGACATAGAAATAGATTTTATAGCAATAAAACCTAATGAAAGGATTTATTATCAAGTATCTAGAAGTATTCTAGATGAGAAAGTTGAAGAACGAGAAAAAAAATCTTTACTTGCAATAAAAGATAATTATCCTAAAATTATACTAACTATGGATAAAGTTAAAAATAAAGAAATCGATGGTATTAGTGTTATTAATATAATAGATTTTTTAATGAATTAGAGATAACGTCACAGAAAATTTTACTAATAAAATAAACTTAACATGAACTTAACACGTTGATTTTTATATTTTTATTCTATGGATTAATAGGAGTAACTATCATAAATTTTGCCTTAATAATCATCATCTATTGGTTATTAAATAGGCAATAAAAAATAACCGTTCTGCTTTTGGTCGAGTAAACGGTTATTTTAATTGTACAGAAATTTTCTAATAAAAATTTCGCACATGAACAAATTTACGGAAAGCTTTACTATTTATAATTTATTACTAATTAAAATTTATAGTTTTAAATAACATACTACAAATTTATTAGCTTTCCGATTTGTTCTTTTACAACATAAAGCAAAGTACTGCGGACATACTAGTTTAACTAAGGAAGAATTGAAATTTAAACAATAATGTAACAAAAAAGAAATATAAATGTAAATCAATTTTAAAAAGTATAGAAAAATAGCATCCCTAAGCACATAGAAAGTATAGGAATTTAATGGAAAAATATCATATTGAAATAAATTTTTTAGTTACTTATAATATATATAGCTAATAGCGGACATAATTTTAAAGTTTTAATGGAGGGATAGCATATGAAGAAAACATTATTGGAAAAGTATAAAGAAAAAGAAGAAAAAATTATGTATTATCTTAAAAGTAAATATTCAAGTGCAAAGATTGAAAGAATAGAGAGTATATCTAAAGTGATATGTGCTTTATTAGTTTTTGCTAATTTATGTACATTAATGGTAAATGCACAGGTATTTGCTAATGATATAGAAAAGTCTATAAAGAATAGTGATACTATATTAGAAGTTATAGTAGATTCAGAAAGCACTAATAAAGAAGAAAATAAATCAAATAATAAAAATGAAGAATCAAATACAACTACTAGTAAAGATGAGAGTGAAACTAAGAATGAGACGGGGGATAATAATGAGGCTGTAGTTTCAAATGAAGTAGTAAATAATAATGAAGTTACAGCATCAAACGAAACAGTAACTAATGGTGTTGGTATTGCTTCAAATGAAGTAGTAGCTAGTAATGAGGTTATAGGAACAAATGAAGTAGTAGATAATAATATGGCTACAGAAAAAAATGAAGTAGCATCTAATAATGTAACTACAGATTCAAATGCAGCTATAGCTAGTAGTGGAAATACAATCTCAAATAAACCACAAAATAATAATACGACAATTAAAAACAATGAAACAAGCAATACAACAAATAATGTAACAAATAATGCTGTAAATAAAGGAAATAGCCTAAATAAAGCTAAAGAAGAAAAAGAAACAAAGAAGGTAGACACAATAGATAATTTTTCTCAAGAGATTAGTGAATTAAATGAAAATGATATGTTAAATGAAGGAACAAAAAATATATATGCGACAAAAAGACTAATTGTTATATCAAAAACAGATACATTCAATAATTATGGAGCTGAAAATGTAGTAAACTTTGGTAATATATATGTATTACAATATAAAACAGAAGAAGAGACAAAAATAGCATATAGAACGTTAAAAATGACAAATACAATAGAATCTGTAGAAATTGATACTGTAATGGAAACAGAAGAAAATGAAGCTTCAGCAGAACAAACACAAAAAACAGAAACAAATACAAAATTAAAAGAATATTTAGATACATTAAAATCTATAAAACAAGTAAAAGTTGCTGTATTAGATACAGGAATTAATAAAGGGGTAGTAAATGCAAATAGAATTATAGACTTAGGAATTAATGCATCAACAACAGGAAAAGAAAACGCAATAGATGATGATAATGGACATGGAACAGAAATGGCACAAATAATACTTAATAGTACTAGTGAGTATGTAAAAGTAATGCCAATAAAAATAGCAAATTCAAATGGTAAAGCAACAGTTTTAAATACATATTTAGGGATTAAGCAAGCAATTGAAAATAATGCAGATATAATAAATATTAGTATGAATGCATATAAATCAGCAACTTCACAAATATTAGAAGAAGCAATAAATGAAGCAACAGAAAAAGGAATATCAGTTATTGTATCAGCAGGAAATAATAGTGTAAATGTAAAAAATATAGTACCAAGTAATATAAAATCTGCAATAGTTGTAAGTGCTATTGAAAATAATGGTAACTTTGCATCTTATTCAAATTATGGTTCTACAATTGATTATTGTACATATGGCACATATAATGGAAAAACAGGAACATCTTATGCAGCAGCTTCTATGTCAGGAATTTTTGCAGAAGTATTATCAAAAAATGCTAATATATCTGATGTAGAAAATTATGTGATTGATTTAGGTGATGAGGGTAGAGATAATTATTATGGAAAAGGATTTATAGGATTTAAATCTATAGAAACAGAAAATAATGAAGAAGAAAATAATACAGATGAAAACAATAAATCTATTTCAAAATTAAGTGATGGTAAATGGAAAGATTTATCTGATGAAGAAATAGATGAAGTTATAAGTAATACATCAGATTATGATATGGCTATGTTTATAAGAGAACTTAATAGTGATGAATTAGATGAATTGTTAAATAGAGATACAATGTTAATAAGAATTCATAGATTACCTGAAATAGTATATGATACTTATTATGAGTATTTAAAAAAAGTAGATATTGAAACATTAAGACCACAAGCAAGAACAGTAACACTAAGTGTTACCTTACAACATATATCTAGAAGTGGAACAAAAAATTCAACATTAAAATTTACTCTTGATGAAAACTATAAAATTATTAGTCCAAGCATAAATGGTGGAGATTACGATTGGTTTTACCCAACAGGTGATAGAAGGCCAGAAGATCAAATACATGAAATATGGGTAAATAAAGGTGGTACAAGATATTTTCAAGCAAATGTTGATATATTAGATCATGTTGATGATCACTCAAAAGCTACAATATTAGAGAATAATGGACATACAGAAGGAAATTTTACAGATATAGAAAATTCTTCAAAAACAAAAGATTGTACAAAAGATTATGGATATGTAGAAAATATTGGATTACATTTTTGTGTTGATGGACTAACATTACATGGAGAAGGTCATACATATAAAGTAAAAACAGGTCCGAATAGTCAAAATGTTACTGATGCATCTGAATCATGTACAGTTGATGGATTTAGATCATTTACTTGCGCTGCTTGTAATAAAAAGGTTAAGTTTGTAACTAAACCAGCACATGGACATGATATGAAAGAAAAGATTACGAAAAATAATACATGTACTGAAGATGGAACTAAAAATCATTATTGTACTTATGGAGATGTTAACTATGATGAAACAATTCCTGCACATGGACATAATATAGTTGATACTGTAATAGTGAATCCAACGTGTATGACAGAAGGAAGTTATACACATGTATGTACATATGGAGATATTAATCAAACTTTACCATTGGCAAAAATACCTCACCTTTCTCCTGCAGATTATTCTTATAAAGATAATAATTATCATACAAATGGAGAAAGATATAAAGATTGTGCGTATGGATGTGGAACTAGATTAGAAACTGCTTATTTGCTAAATATAACGAAATCAACTCCAGAAATAGCTTCAGTTACAGCTAGCGGTTATTTTGCTGCTGGCACTTGGGTCACAATAGGAGCTACACCAAATAGAGGATATTTCTTTAGAAAGTGGAATGCTAATGATGCAGAAACAAGCAATCCTTATGGATTTACAATGCCAGAATATGCAATTACTATGAGGGCTGATGGAGAACCATATAAATTAAATGTTAATATTAATCTACAAGACTCAGAAACAAAAAATACAATTCGTGAAAGCGCAACATTTAAAGTATATGAATATAATAAAGATACAGGTCAATATGATAGATATGTTATGAATTTAACACAAAGAGATAATTTTACATATGGAAATGATTCTTATTTAACATATTCAGAAATAAATAGAGGATTATTTAGAATAATAGAAGAAAGAGCACCATATGGATATTATGGAGATTGGACAGATGCAAGTAAAACAGCAAAAGTAGTAAGAGATATAGACATAGAAGCAATAATAAGAACAGGGGTATATGGAGAACAAAGAAATGTACCAGATAAAGGTACAATATATTTAACAATGACAAATAAAAGAACTAAAGCTAAAGTAGATGCAAATATTATAGACATAGAAACAAAAGCACAAGCACAAGGAGATGCAACACTAGAAGGAGCAGTATATGGAATATATGCAAAAAATAACATAGTTCACGCAGATGGAGTAAAAGGTGTATTATATAGACCAGATACTATTGTACAATCACAAACAATAGTAAATGGAAAATTAACATTTAGTGATTTGGAATTAGGGGAATATTATATAAAACAAATAACACCATCAGTAGGATATACAAGGTCAGAGAGACTATACGATATGCCATTGCCATATGAAGGAGAAACAGTAGATATAGTTCAAAGAAATACAACATTAGAAGACAAAGTTGATAAACAAGCATTCCAAATAATAAAAATTGGAAATGTTAGTGATTTAGATGAATTTGATACATTACAAGGAGCAGGATTTAAAATATACTTAATCTCAAGCTTATCTAAAGTAAAAAGTGGACAAATTGTGCCAGATGTTAATGGAACATATAATTTAGATGACTTCAAAGATTATGATTTTAGCCAAGAACAAACAGCGTTAGACTATTCGAGAACATCTGCAGGAGAATATGTACCAGAGATATTTTCAGATGACAGTGGATATGTGTTAACACCAGAATTAGCATATGGAAAATATATAGTACGTGAAAGCACAGTGCCACCAGAAAGAGTAGAATTAAAACCATTTTTCGTAACTGTAAATAAAGATAGTAGAGAACCAATGAAGTTAAGAGTATTTAATGACGCTGAATTTACAGCAAAAATTAAGGTTGTAAAAAAAGATACAAGAACTGGAAATATTGTCTTAAAACCAAATGCCAAATATAGACTATTAAATAAAGATACAAATGAATATGTAGAACAATGGATAACATATCCAGTTAAAGTATTATATGGAACAGCAGAAAATCCATATGCAACAAACGAAACTGGAACAATGCAAATACCAACAACTCTAAGAGTAGGAAACTACCAATTACAAGAAGTAGCAGCACCAGAAGGATATGTATTAACAGGGTATGAAGGAGTTGCAAATCAAGGAGTATATACAGCAGTTCCTAGAAGTTATATAGACTTTAGAATTACTAAAACAATGGTTGCAGAATTTGATGAAGATACAAAAGAGATGGTATTAGAAGTTGAACAAAAAAATGATCAACAACTAGGAAGCATAACAGTAGACGTAACAGGAGAATTCTTAAGTGGATATACAAAAGAAGAAAGAGACAATTACAAATTTGAATATGAAGTAAGACCAGTAGAAGGAGTAGAATATACACTATATGCAAAATATAATATATATTCACAAGACAATCAAAATAATATAGTATATAGCAAAGACCAAGCAATAACAACAGTAAGAACAAATGCACAAGGAAGAGTAATAATAGATAGCTTACCAATAGGAAATTACTATATAAAAGAAACAAAAGCAGCATATGGATTCGAAATAAACAGAAAAGTAACAGATATAGAAATTACATATGAAGGAGAACAAAAAGCAGTAGTATACAGGGAAACACAATATTCAGACAACAGACAAAAATTACAAGTACAATTAATAAATAAAGACGTAGAAACAGGAGAAATATTATCTAATGCAATATTTGGATTATTCACAAAAGAAAATATTAATTATATAGACAAAAATGGAGTAAGTACAACAATACCAGCAAATGAAAAAATATATGAAATAACAACAGGAGAAGATGGAATAGCAAGATGGGACTTCCAAAATAATGTAGACTTACCATTAGGAAGATACTATATTAAACAAATATATGCACCATATGGATATATAACAAATGTTAATCTACCAGACATAAATGGAATGTATAGAGGAGAAGACAAAGCAGTAGTAGAAATAAACATAGAATTCACGAATCAACAAAGTAAAACATTAATAACAAAACAAGATGAAGAAAGTAAAAATGGACTAGCAACAGTAGAAATGAAGTTATTAAACTCAGAAAGAGAAGAAATGTATACATGGACAACAGATGAAACAGGAGCAAAACAAATAAACAAATTACAAAGAGGAGAAACATACATATTACAAGAAATAAAACAAAGAGACAACTATGTAAAAGATATGATAGTAGACCCAAGTAATACAAACCAAGTAACAAAGGTAGAAGAAACAGAAGTAACATTTGTAGTAAATGATATATTAGACATCCAAAACATTAATATAGGAAACAAAGCAAAAGTTGGAAACATAAACATAATAAAAGAAGGAGAAGTATTAGTAGGTACAGAAAGAGACGAAAAAGAAAATATAAACTTCAAATATGAAAAGCAAAACATAGCAAACGCAGAATATGAAATAATAGCAAAAGAAGACATAGTACACCCAGACGGACATATAGGAGTTATTGTAACAGCAGGAACAAAAGTAGCAGAAGGAATAACAACAAAAGAAGGAATACTAATAACAAACATAGACTTAGAAATACAAGAAAGCCAAGCAGAAGAAATACAGAAAATGTTACAAAGAGGACTACCACTAGGAAAATACGAAATAAAAGAAATAAAAGCACCAGAAGGATATTACTTAAATGAAGAAGAAAATAGAGATGAGATAGAATTAACAGAAGAAGAAAACAATAATGAAAAAATAACAAAAGAACTAAAATATGAAAACGAAAGACAAAAAGTAGAGATATCAGTAACAAACAAAGATTTAGAAACAGAAGAGCCAATACCAAATGCAGAATTTGGAATATATGCAAAAGAAGACATCACATATATAGACGAAACAGGAGAAGAAAAAACAATAAAAGCAGGCGAGTTGATTTATAAAGTAACAACAGATGAAAACGGAGTAGCAAAATGGAGTCCAACAGAAAATGTAGACTTACCATTAGGAAAATACTATATAAAACAAACAAATGCAGGAGAAGGCTACATTACAAACAATGAAGAAATAGATATTAACGCAGAATATCAAGGACAAGAAAAAGAAAAAGTAGAAATAAAAGTAGAATTTACAAACCAACAAAGCAAAACAATAATAAAGAAACAAGACGAAGAGAGTAAAAAAGGACTAGCAAATGTAGAAATGAAATTGTTAAACTCAGAAGGACAAGAATTGTATTCATGGACAACAGATGAAACAGGAGAAAAACAAATAAACAAACTACAAAGAGGAGAAACATATACTTTACAAGAAGTAAAATCAAGAGAAAATTATATAAAAGATATGATAATAGACCCAAGCAATACAAACAATGTAACGAAAGTAGATGTATCAGAAGTAACATTTGTAGTAAATGATATAGTTGATATACAAAACATCCTAATAGAAAACAAAGTAAAAGTCGGAAATATGAGTATAACAAAAAGCGGAGATGTACTAATAGGAGCAGAAAGAAACGAAGAAGGAGATATAATCTTCAAATACGAAAAACAGAACTTAGCAGGAGCAAAATATGACATAATAGCAAAAGAAGACATAGTACATCCAGATGGACAAACAGGGGTTATTATAGCAGCAGGAACAAAAGTAGCAGAAGGAACAACAACAAAAGAAGGAGTACAAATAACAAAAATATATGACGAATTAATAGAAGTACAACCAGAAGAAGTACAAAAAATGCTACAAAGAGGACTACCAGTAGGAAAATACGAAATAAAAGAAACAAAAGCACCAGAAGGATATTGGTTAAATCCAGAAGAAAATACAAAAGAAATAGAAATAAAAGAAGAAGAGGGAAAAGAAGACGAAATAATTACTGCAGACGTAGTATTTGAAAATGCAAGACAAAAAATAGAAACAGAAAAACCAGATCCAACCCCACCAAATCCACCAGTAGATCCAGACGACCCAGATAATCCAAAACCACCAGTAGATCCAGATGACCCAGACAATCCAAAACCACCAGTAGACCCAGATGATCCAGATAATCCAAAACCACCAGTAGACCCAGATGATCCAGATAATCCACCAGTAGACCCAGATGACCCAAATAACCCAGATGATCCAGATGGTATAAAGGAAAAAGCAGGAATCTATAAAATTGATGAAGAAACAAGAGAAAGAATAAAAGGAACTGAAATAGGAGTTTATACACTAGAAGATATAACAGAAAATGGAATACTAATATTACCAAAAGATACATTAGTATGTAAAGGAATAACAGACGAAGAAGGAAGAATAAAACTAAAAGAAGGATTACCACTAGGAAAATATTATGCACAAGAAATAAAAGCAACACCAGGATATGAATATAAAGAAGACAAAAAAGAAGTTTCTTATGTAAAAATTGATGAAAATCAATCACATGCAACAATGTATGTAAAGATGGAAAACAGAAAAACAAAAGTAAATATAATCAATACAGACATAAACAAAGAACCATTAGAAGGAACAAAAATACAAATACAAGACTCAAAAGGAAATGTAATAGACGAATGGGTAACAACAAAAGAAAAGCATGTTATAAGAGGACTAGAAGCAGATAAAATATATAAAATAGTGGTAAAAGAACCAACATCAGGATATACAACACCAAAAGAAGTAAACTTTACGTTAGATAAATATGGAAAACTAATAGTAGAAGAAAGTAATAAATATGACGAAGACACAGTACTGGTAAAAAATGAAAAGACAAAAATAACAATAAAAGTCGTAGATGAAGAAACTGGAGAAGAGTTAGAGGATGTACACATAAAGATAATAGACAAAGAAACAGGAGAAGTAGTTTACGAAGGAGATGTAGATGACGGAGAGGTAATAGAAGGATTACCAATAGGAGACTACGAAGTTATACAAGAAACAGATGAAGAAGGATATGTAACAACAAAAACACCAATAACAATAGAAGACAAAGAAGAAATACAAGAAAAAGAACTAAAACAAAAAATAACCAAACTATTTATAAGTATAAAGGACGAAGAAAATAAAGATATAGAAGCCATCAAAATAGAAATAAAAGATATTAAAACAGGAGAAACAAAAGGAAATACAGACCCAGAAGGAAAAGAAATATTAAAAATAGAAAAAGTAGAAGGCGGATATATAATAAAGAGACTAAAAGTAGATGAGTATGATATTGAAGTTACATTACCAGAAGGATATAAGCAAATAGAAAAACAAAAGATAAAAATAGAAGACACAGAAGAACTACAAAAAGTAGAACTTGTAACAAGAAAACTTATATTAGATATGAAAGTAGAGAAATACTTAAATAAAATTACTATTGACGGAAAAGAACAAAATATAAATAAAGACAACATAAACAAAATAGAAATACATAGAAAATATATAAATAAAGCAAAAATAACATTAGGATATGTTATAAAAGTAAGCAACGTTGGAGAAATGGCAGGAAAAATAGACAAAATAATAGATGAGATACCACAAGGAATGACATTCATCAAAGATAAGAGTGACAGCAAATGGGAAGAAGAAGGAAGAAACTTAGTAATAAGAGAATATTCAAATAAAGAATTAGGCGTAGGAGAAAGCAAAGAGTATATAGTGACATTAAAATGGAATAATGGAATAGGAAACTTTGGAACAAAGATAAATATAGCAAAAATAGAAGGAGTAAATAATAAGTTAAACTATTCAGAACAACTAGATGGAAATGACTCTAAGGCAGAAGTATTATTCTCAGTAGCAACAGGAGACAATATAGGAATAATAATAGAAATTGCAAATTTGGTATTAATATGTATAGCAATAATAGGAGTTTTGGTAATGATAGAAATCAAGATTCTTGAAAGGAAAAAATAGAAGTATAAGTATAAAAAGCAGCAATTGCTGCTTTTTTAAAGTTTTATGCATAAATGTTTAATTGCGTTTTCTATAAACTTTCTTAGAGACTTTTTCACTCAGACTAAATCTCTATATATTTATATAAAAAAATAAAACTTTAAATAGCGAAACTATTGACTTTAATAGGTAAAATGTGGTATCATATAAAATGAACCATTACAGTTTTTTTCAAAAAGTACAAATTGATAATTAAATTATTAATTTGTATACTTAGGTTGTGAAAAGTAAACCTATAACAATCTAAGAAATTCAAAAGAAATATTCAAGATACAATGTTTTAAATTTAGAAAAAGAGGAATTAAGTATAGTAAAATTATAATTAGTTAAGTTCGAAAAGCAGACGAGTTTGGTTAATTAGTAAAAGTAATTATATTCTAAGAAGGACTTTTTCTAAAATCAATATATAAATACAAGCCTAAAAATTGTATAATTAATTTCTATGTCAAGTGTTTACACACTTTCTTAGAATTTAAACATCTGCTTCAATTATTTATAAGGAGTGATTTTTTTGAAAATTAAAGACGTTCAATACGAAAAAGCTTCAAGAAAAGATTTCGCAAAAGTTGGAGATTTTATTGAAATGCCAAACCTAATCAAGGTACAAAAGGATTCATATGAATGGTTTATAAAAGAAGGATTAGGAGAAGTATTAAAAGGAATATCACCAATAGAAGATTATTCTGGAAATCTAGTTCTTGAATTTTTTGATTACTACATGGAAGATAAAACAAAATATTCAATTGAAGATGCAAAAGAAAGAGATGCAACATATTCATCAAGACTACATGTTAAAGTTCGTTTAATTAACCGTGAAACAGGAGAAATCAAAGAACAAGAAATCTATTTAGGAGATTTCCCACTAATGACAGATAGTGGAACATTTATAATAAATGGTGCAGAAAGAGTTGTTGTAAGCCAATTAGTACGTTCACCTGGATGTTATTATGCAGAAGAATTTGACACAAAAACAGGGAAAAGAACATATACATCAACAGTTATGCCATTAAGAGGAGCATGGCTTGAATATGAAACAGATGGAAATGATATATTCTATGTTCGTGTTGATAGAACAAGAAAAGTTCCAGTAACAACACTTTTAAGAGCTATAGGAATTGTTACAGATGATCAAATAAGAGATTTATTTGGAGATGAAGAATTAATAAATGCCACAATTGCGAAAGATACAATAAAGACTCAAGAAGAAGCTTTAATTGAAATATATAAAAAGTTAAGACCTGGAGAACTTCCAACTGTTGAAGCAGCAAGAAATTTGTTTGATGGATTATTCTATGATAATAGAAGATATGATTTAGCAAAAGTAGGTAGATATAAATTTGATCAAAAATTAAATTTAGCTACAAGAATTACGGGAAAAGTTTCTGCTAAAGATATAGTAGATAATGAAACAGGAGAAATTTTTGTACAAGCAGGAGAAATTATATCAAAAGAAGTTGCTGAAAATATTAAAAATTCTGGAATAAATATTGTTGAAGTTGTTGTTGGAGAAAGAACAATAAAAATTATAGGTAATGGAACTGTTGACATTAACAAAGTTTTACCAACAGTTGATTTAAGCTCTCTAAATATAAAAGAAGAAGTAAATTATCAAATACTAAAAAGTATAATTGAAAGTACAGACAAAAAAGACTTAGTAAAAGTTATTGGCCAAAGAATGGATGAACTAATACCAAAAACAATTACAACAGAAGATATGATTGCATCTGTAAGCTATTTATTAAACTTAGCCCATGGAGTAGGAACAGTTGATGATATAGACCATTTAGCTAATCGTAGAATTAGATGTGTTGGGGAATTATTACAAAACCAATTTAGAATTGGTTTAACAAGACTTGAAAGAGTTGTAAGAGAAAGAATGACAATCCAAGATTTAGATGTTGTAACACCACAAACATTGATTAATACAAAACCAATAACATCATCAATAAGAGAGTTCTTTGGAAGCTCACAATTATCACAATTTATGGACCAAACTAACCCACTTTCAGAATTAACACATAAAAGAAGAATTTCAGCATTAGGACCTGGTGGTCTTACAAGAGAAAGAGCTGGATTCGAGGTTAGAGACGTTCACTATACACACTATGGTAGATTATGCCCAATAGAATCGCCAGAAGGACCAAACATTGGATTAATTTCAGCACTTTCATCATTTGCAAATATAAATGAATATGGATTTATAGAAACACCATACAGAAAAATAGATACTAAAACACATAGAGCAACAGATGAAGTTGAATATATGAGTGCAGATGTAGAAGATAGCTATATAATAGCACAAGCATCTGAACCAATGAATGATAAAGGTGAATTTATAAATGATAGAATTAGAGTAAGATATAAAAATGAAATTATAGAAGTAGATAAAGATAAAGTACAATATGTTGATGTTTCACCAAAACAATTAGTTTCTGTAGCTGCAGCTATGATACCATTCTTAGAGCATGATGATGCAAAAAGATCTCTAATGGGAGCAAACATGCAAAGGCAAGCAGTTCCTTTAATGATAACAGAAAGACCAATAGTAGCAACAGGTATTGAATATAGAGCTGCTAAGGACTCTGGAATATTAATATTAGCTGAAGATGATGGTGTTATACAAAAGGTTACAGGAAATGCCATTACGGTTAAATATAAAAATGGAAAAACAGTAGTACATAAATTACGTAAGTTTAAAAGAACAAATGGTGGTACATGTATTAACCAAAGACCAATTGTAAAAGTTGGAGAAATAGTTAAAAAAGGAGATAGCATAGCTGATGGACCATCAACAAAAGATGGAGAGATGTCACTTGGTAAAAACTGTTTAGTTGCTTTCTCAACATGGGAAGGATTTAACTACGAAGATGCTATTTTATTAAATGAAAGATTAGTAAAAGAAGATGTATTTACATCAATTCATATAGAAGAATATGATTGTGAATGTCGTGATACAAAATTAGGACCAGAAGAAATAACAAGAGATATACCAAATGTTGGTGATGATGTATTAAAAGATCTAGACGAAAATGGTATTATTAGAATTGGTGCAGAAGTTAGACCAGGCGATATATTAGTTGGTAAAGTTACTCCAAAAGGAGAAACAGAATTAACAGCTGAAGAAAGATTATTAAGAGCTATCTTTGGTGAAAAAGCTAGAGAAGTAAGAGACACATCATTAAGAGTACCACATGGAGAAGCTGGAACAATAGTTGATGTTAAAATATTTACTAGAGACAATTCAGATGAATTAGGACCTGGAGTAAATCAAATAATTAGATGTTATATAGCAACAAAAAGAAAAATATCAGTTGGAGATAAAATGGCTGGACGTCATGGTAATAAAGGTGTTATTTCAAGAGTATTGCCAGAAGAAGATATGCCATTTATGCCAGATGGTACACCAATAGATATATTACTTAACCCACTTGGATTGCCTTCTCGTATGAACTTGGGACAAATACTTGAAGTTCACTTAGGTGGAGCTGCTAAAGCTTTAGGATGGCATGTTTCAACACCAGTTTTTGATGGTGCAACACAAGAAGATGTTGAAGAATTATTAAAACAAGCTGGAATGAGCGAAGATGGAAAATCAATTTTATATGATGGTAGAACAGGTGATCCATTTGATAAGCCAATTACAGTTGGTGTAATGTACATGTTAAAACTTCACCACTTAGTAGATGATAAAATACATGCTCGTTCAACTGGACCATACTCATTAGTTACACAACAACCACTTGGTGGTAAAGCACAATTTGGTGGACAACGTTTTGGAGAGATGGAAGTTTGGGCATTGGAAGCATATGGCGCTGCTTATACACTACAAGAAATGTTGACTGTTAAATCTGATGATGTTGTAGGTAGAGTAAAAACATATGAAGCTATTGTTAAAGGAGAAAATATTCCTGAGCCAGGTGTTCCAGAAAGTTTCAAAGTTCTTGTAAAAGAATTACAATCACTAGGATTAGACGTTCGTTTATATTCTGAAAACAATGAAGAACTTGAACTTAAAGAAAATATAGAAGATGGAATAGAATATGATCCTGAGAAAGATAAAAAATATCTTGCTGAAGAAGAGGTTGTAACAGAAGATGAATTGTCTGACGGTTATAGTGAAGATATTGAAGAAGATGTTTTACTTGATGAGGAAAATATTGAAGATAATGATGAACTTTTTGGAAGTTTAGATGATGAAGATGATGAGGCTATTTTTGACAGTGATTTGGCTGAGGATAATTTTGATAATGATGAAGATTTAATATAAGGAACGAATGAAAATAAGAGTATATAGGAACTAAATAAATTTCAAAAAGATTTGATGCGACAGGAAAGAATTGCAAGAGCAGGGGGCAGTCATTTGAATTTGTTTTGAAGTTACCCAAAAAATTATATAAAAGAAATAGGAAGGAGAAGTTAGAAGTCATATATATGACCTCTGACATCCTACTTCCAACTTCTAAAAATAGGGGGAAAAAAAGTGGACGAATTAGATATTTTTAATAAAATAAAAATAGGAATTGCATCAGATGAGAAAATAAGAGAATGGTCAAAAGGTGAAGTTAAAAAACCAGAGACTATAAATTATAGAACATTAAAGCCAGAGAAAGATGGACTTTTCTGTGAAAGAATATTTGGACCAACAAAAGACTGGGAGTGTCATTGTGGAAAATATAAAAGGGTTAGATATAAAGGAATAGTTTGTGATAGATGTGGCGTTGAAGTAACTAAATCTAAAGTTAGAAGAGAGAGAATGGGGCATATTGAACTTGCAGCTCCAGTTGCTCATATTTGGTATTTTAAAGGTATACCAAGTAGAGTTGCTTTAATGCTAGATGTTTCACCAAGAAATTTAGAAAAAGTTATATATTTTGCTTCTTACATTGTTACAGATAAAGGAACATCTGATTTAACAAACTGCCAAGTTCTAACAGAGAAAGAGTACCATGAAGCTGAAGAAAAATATGGTAAAGGTTCATTTAAGGCAAGAATGGGAGCAGAAGCTCTACAAGAGCTATTAGAAAAAATAGATTTAGATAAATTATCTAAGGAAATAAGAAAAGAATTAGAAGGTGCAAGTGAGCAAAAGAAAAGCAAACTTGTAAAAAGATTAGATACAGTAGATTCATTTAGACTATCTAATACAAAACCTGAATGGATGATTATGTCAGTTGTACCAGTAATTCCACCAGAATTAAGACCAATGGTTCAATTAGATGGTGGTAGATTTGCAACTTCTGATTTAAATGATTTATATAGAAGAGTTATTAATAGAAATAACAGATTAAAGAGGTTGTTAGAATTAGGTGCACCAGAAATAATTGTAAGAAATGAAAAAAGAATGCTACAAGAGTCAGTTGATGCATTAATTGATAACAGTAGAAGAGGCAGACCTGTAACAGGTGCTGGAAATAGACCTTTAAAATCTTTATCAGATATGCTTAAAGGAAAACAAGGTAGATTCCGTCAAAACTTATTAGGTAAGAGAGTTGACTATTCAGGACGTTCAGTTATAGTAGTAGGTCCAGAACTTAATATTTATCAATGTGGACTTCCAAAAGAAATGGCTGTAGAACTATTTAAACCATTTGTGATGAAAGAATTAGTTGGAAGAGGAATTGCACAAAATATTAAAAATGCTAAAAGAATGGTTGAAAGATTAAAACCAGAAGTATGGGAAATATTAGAAGATGTTATTAAAGATCATCCTGTAATGTTAAACCGTGCTCCGACACTACATAGATTAGGTATTCAAGCATTTGAGCCAGTTTTAGTTGAAGGTAGAGCTATAAAACTTCACCCATTAGTTTGTGAAGCTTTCAATGCCGACTTCGATGGTGACCAGATGGCTGTGCATTTACCATTATCACCAGAAGCACAAGCAGAATCAAGATATTTAATGCTTGCAACAAATAACTTATTAAAACCACAAGATGGTAAACCAGTTGCTGTACCTAGACTAGATATGATTTTAGGAAGCTATTATTTAACAATGACTTTAGATGGAGAAAAAGGCGAAGGAAAATACTTTAAAGATCCTGAAGAGGCTATAATGGCATTTGAAAATCATGAAGTTGGTATTCATGCTAAAATATTTGTTAGAGTAACAAAAGAGATAAATGGAGAAAAGAAATCTAAAAAAATAGAAACAAGTGTTGGTAGAATTATATTTAACCAAGGTATACCACAAGACTTAGGATTTATAGATAGAGAAGAAGATCCATTCCAATATGAAATTAATTTCCCAGTTGTTAAAAAATCAATGGGACAAATAATTGAAAGAGTAATTAGAGTTCATGGTGTCGTAGAGTCAGCAGAAGTAATAGACTATGTTAAATCTTTAGGATTTAAATATTCAACTTTAGCAGGTATAACATTCTCAATGAGTGATGTAAAAGTACCCGCAGCAAAAAAAGGATTGCTAGAAGAAGCTGATAAACAAATTGAAACAATTAGAAAACAATATGCAAGAGGTTTAATTACTAATGATGAAAGATATAACTCAGTAATTAAAGTTTGGGAAGATGCTACAAAGAAAATAAGTTCTGCAATGGAAGAAAACTTTGAAGACTTAAACCCAATTTATATGATGGTTAAATCTGGAGCCAGAGGTAATATGAACCAATTAAGACAAATTGCAGGTATCCGTGGACTTATGGCTAGTACAACAGGTAAAGCAGTTGAAATTCCTATTAAATCATCATTTGCAGAAGGACTAGATGCTCTAGAATACTTCATTTCTGCCCATGGTGCACGTAAAGGACTTTCAGATACAGCTTTAAGAACAGCCGATTCAGGATACTTAACAAGAAGATTAGTTGATGTATCACAAGATATTATTGTTAGAGAACATGATTGTGGAACACATGAAGGATTAATTGTTTATGATATAAAAGACGGAAATCAAATAATTGAAAAGATGCAAGAAAGACTTGTTGGAAGATATGTTGTTGAAAATGTATATCATCCAGAGACTAAAGAGCTTATCATTGATACAGAAACGATGATAACAGAAGATATAGCAGACAAAATAGTAGAAGCAGGAATTGAAAAACTAGAAGTTCGTTCAGTTCTAGCATGTAGATCAAAACATGGTGTATGTCAAAAATGTTATGGTATGGGATTAGCAAGAAGAAACTTAGTATCAATAGGAGAATCTGTAGGTATTATAGCTGCACAATCAATAGGTGAGCCTGGTACACAGCTTACTATGAGAACTATCCACTCTGGTGGTGTTGCAGGTGTAGCAGATATTACACAAGGTCTTCCAAGAGTTGAAGAATTATTTGAAGCTAGAAAACCTAAGGGAGTTGCAATTATTACTGAAATTGCAGGAAAAGTTAAGATTAAAGAAACTAAGAAGAAAAAAGAAGTTATTGTTACATCATCTGATGATTCTAAAACATATACAATACCATTTGGATCAAAAATGAAAGTTAAAGATGGAGATATGGTAGAAGTTGGAGATCCATTAATTGAAGGTTCTATAAATCCATCAGAAATACTTGAATTAAAAGGACCAGAGGGAGTTTATGAATATTTAACATCTGAAGTTCAAAAAGTATATAGAAATCAAGGTGTTGATATTAATGATAAACACGTTGAAGTTATTGGTAGACAAATGCTTAAGAAAGTTAGAGTTGAAGATAATGGAGATACTGATATGTTCCCAGGTTCATTAGTTGATATGTATGACTTTGAAGACAAGAATAATGAAGCAATTGCTGAAGGTAAACGTCCAGCAACAGGACATAGAGTATTACTTGGTATTACTAAAGCATCACTTGCAACAGATAGTTTCTTATCTGCAGCATCATTCCAAGAGACAACTAGAGTTCTTACAGAAGCTGCAATTAAGGGTAAAATTGATGACTTAATAGGATTAAAAGAGAATGTAATTATTGGTAAATTAATTCCTGCTGGTACAGGTATGAAGAAATATCAAGAAACGCATATAAGTACAGAGAAAAAAGAAGAAGTAGAAGAAGAGGAATAATGTCCCATTAGGGACGTTTCCTTTTGCATAAGATATCTGTAATTCGCTTTGCTCAAACAGCTATCTTAATTTTTGTCCCATTGGGGACACATCTTGAAAAATTAAATAAAATTTTGAAAAAAGATGTTTTCGACAATTTTTTCGAGTATTATATAGATAGAAATGTTATAATATTATGTAAAGCGTTATAATGTTTCTATTTTTTTGTTTTATTATCTACACTTTTGTTACTATCTTACAATTTTTCGCGGGCGAACAAAAACGGGGTATGTAAGTAAGCTAAAATGTTAAAAAATTTTAATCATGCCCCTTTTGTTCTAACATATAATAAGAAAAGAGGTGCTTATGTTTTTAATTATTTCAGGAATTTTATTTTTTCAAGAATTTTTATTATGGTGTTTATTAGTTCAAAGTAAAAAATCAATGTCAGATGAAGAAAAATTTGTTGAAGATAATTGGCAAATGGAGTATTTGAAAAAATATAAATCACAGGTTAAAAAAAACTGATAAGAAGTGTTACAATTCACATCTTGTTTGTTATTAGCTATGAATTGTAACATAAAGTTTAAATATAATGAAAATGTAGTTTTTTTAAAAGTGATATGTTATAATTTATTGTATAGTAAGAGATATAGGGGTTTCAAGGAAAAATGATGATGAATATGAAAGAAAAATTTATGAAAGAAGCTTTAAAAGAAGCAAAAAAAGCATATGATAAGTTAGAAGTACCAGTTGGTGCAGTAATTGTAAAAGATGGTAAAGTTATTGCAAGAGCTCATAATTTAAAAGAGACTAAATTTGATACAACAAAACATGCAGAAATTTTGGCAATTCAAAAGGCAAGTAAAAAATTAAATTCTTGGAGATTGCTAGGTTGTGAAATGTATGTTACTTTAGAACCTTGTTCTATGTGTGCAGGAGCTTTGATTAATTCTAGAATAAAAAAAATTTATATTGGAGCAAATGATGAAAAAACTGGTGCGGTAGGTTCAGTATTTAATTTACTTGAAGATTATAAATTTAATCATAAAGTAGATGTTGAAAAAGGAATTTTAAGGGATGAATGTGAAAAAATATTGAAAGATTTTTTTAAAATGTTAAGAAAATTAAAAAAGTGAAACAAGAGGGACAGTGCAATTTTGTCTCAAAATTAATGTTCTAAAAGCTTGCTTTTTTGAATATTTTTATATATAATAAAACAAATCCTTGAGATATAACTATATTTCAAGTTACCTATAAAACAATTTGGCTTTTATGGCCAAAGAGAAAGGGTAGTATTATGAAAAAATTTTTATCAAATTACAAATCAACAATTATTCTTTTAGTTGCGATAATTGTTGGGGCAATCGTTGGGGTTGCATTCAAAGAAAAAGCAACTATATTAAGTCCTTTAGGGGATTTATTCTTAAATCTATTATTAGTTATTATTGTTCCACTTATTTTTTTAAATATAACAACAGCAATATCTAAAATGAAACAACCAAAAAGATTGGGTAAAATTATTGCTTCAATAATAGGTGTTTTTGTAGTAACATCAATTATTGCAGTATTAATAGGATTTGCAAGTACATATTTTGTAAAACTTGTAAATACTGAAGATGGAGAGCAAATAAAAGCATCATTGGAAGAAGTAGTCGATGATGAAACAGCAGAAGAAATGACAATTGCTGATAGAACTGTTAATTTAGTTACAGTTAATGATTTTTCAAAATTGCTTTCAAAAGATAATATAATTGCACTTTTAGTATTTTCAGTAATAGTTGGAATTGCAATTAATATGTCAGGAGAAAAAGGAGAATCATTTAGAAGAGTATTAGAGTCAGCAAATGATGTTATGGGAAACATTGTTAAGATTATAATGTATTATGCACCAATAGGATTAGGATGCTATATGGCTTCATTTATTGGAACATTTGGAAGTTCAATAGCTGTTGGATATTTGAAGACATTTCTAATATATTTAATAGTTTCTGTAGCGTTTTATTTTATAATGTATAGTGTTTATGCATTTATTGCTGGTGGAAAAAAAGGTGTAAAAGCATTTTGGAAAAATGTTATTCCTGCAACAGTTACTGCAATGGGAACGTGTTCAAGTGCTGCTTGTATACCAGTAAATATAGAAGCTACTAAAAAAATGGGTGTACCTGCAGATATTGCAGAAACTACAATTCCATTAGGAACAAGCTTTCATAAAGATGGTTCTATAATAGGTTCTGTATTTAAAATAATGTTTTTAGTTGGACTATTTGGAACAAGTCTAGCAACTACTGGTGAAGTAATGGGAGTTTTAGGAGTTGCATTGCTTGCTAATTTATTAATAACAGCAGTTCCAATTGGTGGAGGAACAATATCAGAAATGCTTATTATAACAATGATGGGTTACCCTGCAGCAGCTTTGCCTATTTTAACAATAATAGCAACAATAATAGATATGCCTGCAACAGTTTTAAATGTTGTTGGAGATGATGTTTCTTCAATGATGGTTACTAGAATAGTTGATGGGAAAGATTGGAATAAATAAAATTAATTAATAAAAAGTAAAATATAAAAAATTAAGGAATAAAATAATAATAGAGATAGAAATTAGTAAAAAATGTAGAGAGCTAGTAAGATTTAAAACTTATTAACTCTCTATGTTTTTTGATTTTCATGAGTAAACAACGTGTAATGTGATAATTAAAAATGTATTATTTCATTATAAACTTCAGTTGCAAAATTATCTGTCATGCCAGAAATATAGCAAATAATTGATTTGTAAAAATCTTGCTTATTATCCATGGAAAATAAGACTTTATTTTTAAAACGTAAAGAATCTCTATTTTTAAAATTATAATAATTATATACAAAACTTGTAAAAGTGTTACCTAATTTAGGATATATTTTACTTAGAGTATTTAAATTCTCCATAGTTTTTTCATTAGAATAAGTAGATTTTAGAAGATTATAAATCTCATTTATAACTATATTAAAATATCTTCTAGAAGGCAGTATTCTTTTAGAAGAGTATATATTTTTATAGTTAAAAGATTTAATTTTATTCATTAATGTTAAAGCTTCAGGAGAAAAACATAAACCTTTTTCAGGTGATGAATTCTCACACAAATCTTGAATTAATGTATTAATAAGGATAGTATTATTGATCTGCTCGCCTTCTGAAATAATATGTAATAATGCAAAGAGTTCATCTATTTTTTCATCAAGTATTCCTAGTGTTATGGCATCTTCAATATCACGACAAAGGTATGAAATTTTATCAGCTATTTTTACTACGCAGCCTTCCCATGTGTATGGGGAATATTGATTTGGATAAGTATAATTATTTAAATCAATAAATTCATTCCTAGGTTTTATACAATTTTCATCAATTTCGCCACAATGAGATATGATACCGTCTCTTACTCCATATGTTAAATTAAGATTTTGAAAACAGCGATTGTCATCTTCTAAAAGTTCTATATTGTCTACCATATTTAGCCCATTTTTTTCATGCCAAAATGGGTAACCTAAATCTCTTTTTGAGATTTCAGATAATATTTTTTCTCCTTCATGTCCAAAAGGACTATGTCCTAAGTCATGTGAGACTGATATTGCTTTTGTCAATTCAGTATTAAGGCCTAAGTGTTTTGCAATTGTATAACTTATTGATTCTACAAGAGTTACATGTTCTATTCTAGTACAAATGTGGTCATTTTCTGGAGAAAAGAATACTTGTGTTTTGTGCTTTAATCTTCTGTAACTATTGCTATGGATTATTCTTGTGTAATCTCTTTGAAATTCATCTCTTATGTCATTATTTCTACGATAAAGAAATTGTTCTCTTTTTATTATGTTTTCCCATTTTTGATTTGATGGGATTGCAGCGTGAGATTCAAATTTTTTCATATTTACCTTCCTTTCACAAAGTTTTACTTATAGTATTATTGTACTATAAAACTATAGAAAAATCTACTGTTAGTATTTATAAAAACTTTTACTACCCGACAATTTTTAGAATATAAATTAAAAATTTTTATAATAATATTTATATTCATTTTTCATTTCATTCCTCGGTTCAATACGAGTTCTAAAAAGATTTAAAATTGCATGTATGAGCCTCTCCGACTTTGCGCACCCTCATACATGCAATTTAATATCTTTTAAGACTCTCTTCAATCACATTCGTCATTACATTCAAAAGGAATATAAATATTATGTATAAAAACTGTCAAGTAGTAAGATAAAAACTATTGAAATAGTAATTTTTAAATAGTATAATAATTACGAAAGGAGATTAGAAAGATGTTTAGCTTAAAGAAAGATGATTTTGATGAAAGTTTAGAAGATATAATGAATACTGTTGACAAAATTTTAAATGAAGAAGAACAAGAAGAAAATAAATAAAAGATATATTAATTATTTTAAGGAGAGTAAAAAATGGCAAATTCGAAATTAATAGTTGTAGAAGGACCACAAGGAGCAGGAAAAACAACAATAACAGATTTTTTAAGATATTCGCTAAGTTACACTAATTTATATAGATTATGCGGTACATCAGATAGTACACCAACAGGAAAGAAAAAGGCAGAAGATATGTATGTTGATTTAATAGAGTATATGCATAAAATGGAAAATAAAAGTATTAATATAGTTTTTGATAGAACTTTTTTTACAGAAGAAAATTATTGTAGATTAGGAAAAAAAGAATATTCATTTACAGATGTGTATACTAGATTATTAGAAAGTTTTAGCAAATTGGATTTTGAAATATTTTATATAACATTATATTTAGAAGATAAATCTTCATATAACGAAAGATTAAATAGAGAGGGAAAAGCTTTATTTAAAGGTTCGAAGTTTGGAGTAGAAAATAGCATGGAACAACAAAGAGTATATTTAGAAATGGCAGAAGAAATAAAAGCAAAATATCCTAATATTAATGTTGTTAATATAGCAAACGATAAAGATATAGAAGAAGTAAAAAAAGAATTAAGAGAAATTATAAACTTCTAATAAAGGGAGAAAAAAAGAAATTTTAAGAGAAAAATAGATAAAAATGATTATATATATAATAAATTTAATATAAATCATTAAGAATAATCCGAAAAATGAATTTGGAATATTTTTCATATTTTGGTATAATATATATTGATGGTGCATTATTCTAGTCATACTTAAGTTTACGAGGGTGGGGCTAAAAATCCACTAAAGGGCACATCGTTGAAGTTTCTTGTTTGTGCGCGAAATGCCAGTTTTGTGTGTATTCAGGGAGTAAAGAGGTTAGGGTAGTATATAATGGCATATATACGATTCCCTGATTTCGCGGAGGCTTAAATAGGAATTTAAGTTAAACCTATGTTGAGTGCCAAGACACAAAATACATAGTGTAGCCTGTCTCGAGTGAGTGTATTGGGATTAATTTTACAAAGGGTAAAAAATATTTTGGCCAAATATTTTTTACTTTAGGTTATGAAATTTCACTTGCAAAAAAGACTAGTAAGCTTGAAAAGTATGTTAAGGAAAACTTCTAGAATGTTTGCTTTAATAAAAAGCTTGGAAATCTAGGGATTAAGGTACGGATTTTAGTGGCGATCTGGTGGCTAAAATTATCTTTAGTTATTTCCCTTAAACGGAAACGGCTATAGCAGTAATGCTAAGCGGGAAATAGAGAAATTCGACCAGACCTAAACCGTAAAATTTACTTAGATTTTTACCATCTAAAATAATTATAAAATAGAAAATATTTGAGGTAAGCAGTTTGGCTTACCTTTTAAAGATGAAAGGAACAAATAAACAATGAAAAAGGAAAATAAAAATGAACACTCGAATATGAAATGGGTTATACAGTCATTTACTATAACTTTTATATTATCTATTGTATTTTCATATGTATCTACAAACGGAGTATCAAATTTAAGTTTATTTCCAGCTATTTTGATATTAGTATTTGTTATATTTTTAGGTATAATATTTGATATAATTGGTGTAGCTGTCACTGTTGCTAATGAACATGAATTTCATGCAAAAGCAACGAAAAAAGTAGAAGGCTCAAAAGATTCAATAAGGCTGATAAAGAATGCACCCAAAGTTGCAAATATATGTGCAGATGTTATAGGAGATATATGCGGAGTATTAAGTGGTGCAATAAGTGCACTAATTGCAATAAAAATTTCAACACAATTTAAAATGCCATTTGATATACAATTTGTATTAAGTGCATTAGTATCTGCTTTAACAGTTAGTGGAAAGGCTTTTGGTAAAGATATTGCCAATAAAAATTCTACAGAGATTGTTCATAAAGTAGGAATTGTATTAAATAAATTTAAGAAATGATAAAAGAGCAGAAAATAAGCTAATAATGTTAGTAGCCAGTTTTTAAGGAGTAATAAATATGAAAATATATGAACAAAATGAAATAGATGAATTAGCCAATATACTTAAAAATGATAGGGTAATTGCTGTTCCTACTGATACAGTATATGGTATATGTGCGCGTATAGATTCAGTAAATGCATATGAAAAATTAAAAGATATAAAAAAAAGACCTAATAATAAAAACTTTCCTCTTATGTGTAAAGACGAAGAAGAGATAAAAAGTATTGCTATAGTAAATAAACAAGCTGAAAAATTAATTTCCGCTTTTATGCCAGGGCCAGTTACTTTCATTTTAAATAAAAAACCAGAAGTAATGGAATACATAAATAATGCTGGGGGTAAAATTAGTTCAGAAATGGCAGTAAGAATGGCACCAACAAATACTTTAAGAGAATTAATAGCAAAAGTAGGAAGTCCAATATTTATGACTAGCGCTAATAGAAGTGGTAATCAGATTTGTAAGAATTTAGAAGAGATAGAAAAAGAATGTCCAAATCTGGATGGAATAATGAAAGGAAATGTATCATTTGGACAATCAAGTACAATTATTGATTGTACGACAGATACTATAAAGATTCAAAGAGAAGGACCTATTACTAAGGAACAAATTTTGGAAGTGCTGAGACAGTAGGGACAAATTTGCACTGTCCCTAGTGTTTCAGAAAAGGAGAAAGATTATGAAAGCTTTAATTACTGGAGCCTCTTCAGGAATTGGCAGAGATATGGCTATGATTTTGGCAAAAAAGGGTTACGACTTAATTTTAGTTGCGAGAGATGAGAATAAACTATTAAAAGTATCCCAAGAATTAAGAAAAAATAATAATGTAAATGTAGAATATATTTCAATGGATTTATCAATAGAAAATAATTGTAAAGAATTGCACAAATGTGTATCAGATGTGGATATCTTAATCAATAACGCTGGTTTTGGAGACTGTGGTAATTTTACAAAAACAAATTTAAATAAAGAATTAAAAATGATAAATACAAATATTGTAGCATATCATATTTTAACAAAATTATATTTAACAGATATGAAAGCTAAAAATAGCGGGAAAATTTTAAATGTTGCATCTATTGCTGGTTTTATGCCAGGTCCATTAATGGCAACATATTATTCTACTAAAGCGTATATTGTTAGACTATCTCAGTCTATTAGAGAAGAATTAAAGAAAGAAAAATCTAACGTGCAAATAAGTATTTTGTGTCCAGGACCAGTTACTACAAATTTTAACGATGTTGCAAATGTTAAATTTCATATGAGAGAAGCAAGCAGTGAAAGTGTTGCTAAATATGCTATTAAAATGTTATTAAAAGGAAAATTTTATATTATTCCAGGGCTGGATGTAAAATTAGGAATATTTTTTAGTCATTTTGTCCCTAGTAGTTTTATTTCAAAAATTACTTATAGAGTTCAAAAAAGAAAAATAGGATAATAAAAATTTTGTATAACTATTGACAAATCAACAAAAATAGTGTAAAGTAGAATAGCATTACAAAGTGACAAATACTTGTCGAGTTTTGTAAACCATAATCATAAAGCAAAAAGAGGGTAGTATTTATGGATAAAAATGTAAAAATAAGTATGTTATGTGATTTATATGGCAAATTGTTAACTGAAAAACAATTTGAATTCCTAAATGACTACTATAATAGCGACTTGTCATTATCAGAAATAGCAGAAAATAATAAGATAACAAGACAAGCTGTTAGAGACATTATAAAGAAAGGGGAGAAAAAGCTTTTCGAATACGAAGAAAAGTTGTTTTTTATGAAAAGGATGTTAAATCAAGAGAAGACTATACAACATATTTTATCAGAATTAGCCAAAATAGAAAAAGATTCATCTGATAAAAAAGTAGCTAATATCTTAGAAACAGTCAAGAATGAATTAAATTGTTTAGTATAGAAACAATTTGAGAAAGGGATGAAAAGATTTATGGCTTTTGAAGGGTTATCGTCTAGATTACAAGAAATAACAAGAAAATTAAAGGGAAAAGCAAGAATTACTGATGCAGACTTAAAAGAGATTTTAAGAGAAGTAAAACTTGCATTGTTAGAAGCAGATGTTAATTATAAAATTGTAAAAGAATTTATAGCAAATATACAAGAAAAAGCTTTAGGTCAAGATGTACTAAAATCATTAACACCAGGACAGCAAGTTGTAAAAATAGTAAAAGATGAATTAGTAGAACTATTAGGAGGAACTGAGGCACAAGTTAATTTTACACCAAATCCACCAACGATAATAATGTTAGTAGGACTTCAAGGTTCAGGTAAAACAACAACTGCTGGAAAACTTGCAAATTTATTTAGAAAACAAGGTAAAAAGCCATTATTAGTAGCATGTGATGTTTATAGACCAGCAGCTATTAAACAATTACAAGTAGTAGGAAATCAGTTAAACATTCCAGTATATGCAAATGAACAATCAAAAGATGTTGTGCATATTGCAAAACAAGCAATAAATGTTGCAATGTCAAAATTAAATGATGTAATTATTTTAGATACAGCAGGACGTTTACAAATAGATGAGCAATTAATGCAAGAATTACAAAATGTTAAAAAAAGTGTAAAACCACATGAAATACTTCTAGTAGTAGATTCTATGACAGGTCAAGAAGCTGTAAATGTAGCAGAAACTTTTAATGAAAAAGTTGGAATTGATGGAATAGTATTGACAAAATTAGATGGTGATACTAGAGGTGGTGCTGCACTTTCAGTTAAAAAAGTTACCGGAAGGCCAATAAAATTTGCAGCAATTGGTGAAAAATTAAGTGATTTAGAAATTTTTCATCCAGACAGAATGGCATCAAGAATTCTAGGAATGGGAGATATCTTAGCTGTTATAGAAAAAGCAGAAGAAGCCTTTGATTTAGAAGAAACAGAAAAATTAGAAAAGAAGATGAGAAAGAATGAATTGGACTTAGACGATTATTTAGCTCAAATAAGACAAATGAAAAAAATGGGGTCTTTTTCATCACTATTAAAACTAATTCCAGGAATGAATCAATTTAAAGATTTAAAAATAGATGATAAAGAATTTGTTAAAATAGAAGCTATTATTTGTTCAATGACACAAAAAGAAAAAAGAAATACAAAACTTTTAAATGCAAGTAGAAGGATAAGAATAGCAAAAGGTAGTGGAACTACAGTACAAGATATCAACAAATTTATTAAATCTTATGAAATGACTCAAAAAATGATGAAACAAATGAAGAACAAAGGCGGAATGAAGAAATTAATGGGTGGCATAGATGAAAATGCACTTAAAAATTTTAAAATATAGTTATTAAATTTTTAAATTTATATATAAATAAGGAAAAAGAAAATAAAGGAATTAAGGAGTCAAAACTTCAAATTCCTGAAAATAACTTTATCCTTCAAAGAATTTAGGAGGTGAATTTAAATGGTAAAAATAAGATTACAAAGAGCAGGAAAGAAAAAAGCTCCTTTCTATCATATAGTAGTAGCTGATTCTAAATCTCCAAGAGATGGTAAAATAATTGAACAAATTGGTACATATGATCCAATGACAAAACCATCTACAATAGTTTTAAATGAAGAAAAAGTTGCTCAATGGATTAAAAATGGTGCTAAACCAACAGAAACAGTTAAAAAATTAATCGAAAATGCAGCAAAATAATTTTACTTATTAAAATGACAGACGAAAGTTTTAAAAAGCTTTTGAATGATAATGATTATAGCAAAGTGAAAGGATAATTAAATGAAGGAAATTATAGAAACTATAATTTTAAATCTTGTTGATAATAAAGATGCTGTTCAAATAACAGAAAAACAAGACGAGAAATACATAGTGTTTGAAGTAAAAGTTGCAAACGAAGATATGGGTAGAGTAATAGGAAGACAAGGTAGACTAGCAAAATCTATAAGAACTGTAATTAAGTCAATCGCAGGAAAAGAACATAAAAAAGTTTCAGTTGAATTTGTTGATTAATAGTTTTAAAAGTAGAAGGAATATATTATGCAAGAATTTTTAGAAATAGGTCAAATTGTTAATACATTTGGAATAAAAGGAATGGTAAAAATCAGACCTTTTACAGACGATGTTATAGCAAGATATGATAATTTAAAAAAAGTATATGTTGAAATAAATAAAACTAAAAAACAATATGAAATTGAAGAAGTCAAATATCATAAAGATATGGTACTAATCAAATTTAAAGGAATAGATAAATTAGAAGAAGCAGAGCTTCTTAGAAATGCTTATTTAAAGGTAAATAGAAAAGATGAACCTGAACTAGAAGAAGGTATATATTATATTGTTGATTTATTAGGTTTAGAAGTTTATTCCGATGAAGGAAATTTGCTTGGAAAAGTAGATGATATTTTTAATAATGGAAGTACAGACATATATGTTGTGAAAGATGAGATTGGAAAACAGATACTATTACCAGGAATATCTGATGTAATTAAAGATGTTAATTTAGAGGAAAAAAAGATAGTTGTTCATATTTTAAAAGGACTAATTTAATGACCTTTTGGGGACAGTCCCATTTGGAATATTAATAAAGGAGGAATTATGCAGTTTGATGTTTTAACGCTTTTTCCAGAAATGTTTAAAATTTTAGATGAAAGCATTATAGGAAAGGCAAAAGAAAAAGGTCTAATAAATGTTAATTTAATAAATATTAGAGATTTTTCAAAAGATAAACACAAAAAAGTAGATGATACTCCATATGGCGGTGGGGCTGGTATGGTAATGCAGCCAGAAGTTGTATATGATGCATATAAATCTATTAAAGATGATAAGGCAAAAGTTATATATATGTCGCCACAAGGCAAAAAGTTAAATCAAAGTAAGGTAGAAGAACTATCGAAAAAAGAACATTTAATTCTTCTTTGTGGTCATTATGAAGGGATTGACCAAAGAGTAATAGATGAAATTGTAGATGAAGAAGTTTCAATAGGAGACTATGTATTAACAGGTGGTGAATTGCCGGCTATAGTATTAATCGATTCGATTAGTAGATATGTACAAGGAGTTATAAAAGAAGATTCAAAAAAAGAAGAATCTTTTGCACAAGGACTCTTAGAATATCCACAATACACAAGACCGGAGGTTTTTAAAAATAGACAGGTTCCGGACATATTACTTTCTGGACATCACGGAAATATTGATAAATGGAGAAGAAAACAGAGTTTAAGGGTAACCTTTTCTAAAAGACCAGATCTTTTAGAAAATATACAATTATCTGATGAAGATAAACAAATTTTAGAAGAAATAAAAAATGAAGTGCCATAAGATATAGAAGGCACCGCTCAAAATTAAAGAAGGAGGTAAATTCTAAAATGGATATTATTAAATCAATTGAACACGAACAACTTAAGAATAAAATACCAGAATTAAAAGTTGGTAATACAGTGAAAGTACATGTTAGAATTAAAGAAGGAAACAAAGAAAGAATCCAAGTTTTCGAAGGAATTATAATTAAAGTTCAAGGTGGAGGAGTTAACCAAACATTTACAGTAAGAAAAACATCTTATGGTGTTGGAGTAGAAAAAACATTCTTAATTCACTCACCACTAGTTGAAAAAGTAGAATTAGTAAGAGTTGGTAAAGCAAGACGTGCTAGATTATTCTACTTAAGAGATAGAGTTGGAAAATCTGCTAAAACTAAAGAAATGGTTGGAGCTAGAATTGAAGATAGAGAAATTACTATCAAAGAAGATTTAGTAGAAGAGCCAGTTGTAGAAGAAGTTGCTGAAGAAGTTGTTGAAACTCCAGTTACAGAAGTTACAGAAACAGTAGAAACATCAACTACAGAAGAAACTACAGTAGAATAAAAATGAAAAGATAACTATTATATCTAAATAATGGTTATCTTTTTTACATTCTAAAAAATAATAAGCACAAAAATACATAAGCGTATCTAAAAGACTTTTTCTGGCAAAATCTAGTATAAATTTCTTGATAAGACTCATTTAAAGCACAGAATTTATCTACAATTGTTAAAATGTAACTTTCTCTATATTTAGGTAAAGAAAAAGTGACAGGCCACATATGTTTTAAAATAATGTCTGATTCTTTATCATTCAGATTTGTTAATTTTGAAGCATTTATGTATGCTGTTTTTGGATGTGTAAAAGCATGGAAACCTTTCCTACCATTTTGTCTTTTTCGCCAATCATATAAAAATAAGTCATGCAACATAGCAGCTCTTGCACAAGAAATATAATCTAAATTAAATTTTTTACAATATATGTAGCAATAATATGAAGCTAACAAACAGTGATCAAAACAACTTGTCTCATAATGCTGTTTATATAGTTTCATTTTTTTAACAGTATTGTTTTCTAGTAGATCCTCTATTATATTTATAAATTCAGTATCATTATAAACCTTTTGTATTAAATCCTCCAATAAAAACACCTTCATTAATATTTTCTAAATTTATTTTAGTATATATTAGTATATGTGTCAACAGGAAATATTTGCTATAATATATCATAAGTTTTAATTTGAATACGAATAAAAAAACGAAACTTAAATATTTAAAATAATTTCATTTTATGCTATAATAGTAATATGATTTAGGAAAGTGTATTAATATCTGACAGTTTATAGAATAATAAATTAGACATATAGATATAGGTAAATTATTATGGAATAGAAAGAAAGGTGATGAAATATGAATCAGAAAGATAGAGAAGTTTTACAAATGGAAGAAGACTTTAAAGATACAATAGAAAATGAATTATCAAAGAATCAAAGAAAAAATAGAAATATAAAAGTTAAAGATATAAAATTGGTAGGAGATGCTACATGGGAAGATAGAGTAAATGGGAAATTAATGACAGAAAAAGTGTTTATTGTAGAAAAAGAAATTCGAGAGATAGATGATAGTGGAAAAGAAAGGATAACTGAACAAAAAAACTACTATCTAGGAGATAGATGTATTGGTGGGGCCTTAGGCGAAAATAAAATAACATATAATGAAAGTTTTAAAAATAATGAATTTAACAAAATGGATGCAATTAACAAATTAGTAGATGAAACGCCGGAAGAGGAAATAGAGTCAAACTCTTTAAATTTATTAAAATGTGAAGAAATGTCAGAAGTATTAACAGCTCACTTTGGAAAAAGAGTTTCAAAAGAAGATATACAGCAAATCTTAGAAAAAATGGATAAAGCTGAAATTGAAGATTTACAGAATGAAAAAGAAAATAATAAAAATAAAGATGAGAATGATTTATCTAAAAAGCAAACAGAAAAAGTGAAAATAAGTGGAATTCAAAAGGCAGATTTAAATAAGCTAGTTGATGGAAAAGAAACTTTAGGAAAAAGGTTAGATTTAGAGGAATATGAATCCTTATATGTGGTTTATTCTGAAAAGGTAAATGAAATTACAGCTGGAACAAAAATAAATAATACTACATACTCATTAGTAGGAATGACAAAAGAAGGTGAAGCAAGAGTACTAAATAATGAATTTAAAATGGATAACACAGTTGGGAATAATGGAAATAGGCAGTCAACTAAGATAAGAGCAAATAATACAGCGACAAGAGATAATAAAGATGTATCAGTTTATACAAGAAAATCAAATGGAGCAAGTATTGGATGCCAAAATGATACAGGTAATATTGATATGTTTTTATACCAGAAAACTGCAGAGGAAAATGAAAATATTGGTATTCAAATAGAAACATCTAATACACCGGTTATTCCAATAGAGACAAGAGAAATAATGAATAGAAATAAAGGCGTATATAAGAAGGAAGAAGTGCAAAATGAAATAAAAAAACATGATGAAAATAATTGTATTGCTGACGATGAAGAAGATTTTGATGGTGATGAAACTACATTTTCACATCAGCACTTATTAGAAAATGAAATAAACGATTATGTTAAAGAAATATTTAATTATGAAAATGAATATGGAGAAGAAAAAATTAAAGAAGTATTTACAGAAGCGGAAGTTAAAGATAAATTATTAAGAGAAATAGAAAAAGTTAAAGAAATAGATAACATTACAATTGATGAGGTCGTAGAAAAAATAAAAGAAGAAATGAATAATGATGCAGAAATGCTTGAAAAAGAACAAAAGCGGACATTAATAACATTGTTTCTGTTTTAAACATTTTAAAGTCCGCGTCTTTGTTCGTGTGCCAATTTTACAATAGTAAAATTGTGTACAATATTTGATGTTATAGGAAGATCTGAAATTTTTCCTATAACAGAACATAAAATAGGTCAGTAGGGAATTCCCTATTGACCTATTAAAGTTCTGATAGTTTTATATAAATAAGGTTTATACTCCTCAATTGGAAGAGGATCTTTATAAAGAATAGAATTGAAGCAAGTAGAACCAACCAACTCTATGATCATAAATAAAGTTACATCAGGATTTTCTAATTTTACATTATTTTCTTTTATACCTTTAATAAATAAGTCATATAAACTATTTTCATGATTTTGATTTGATTCATACAAACGTAATACAGTTTTGTTGTATACTCCCCAAGATAAATTTTTGGATATAAATTTTAATAATAGAGGATTCTTGGATAATTCATCTATTACATAATTTATAATGTAAATAATTTGATCAGAAAAATTGGATATATAATTTTTTCTTAAAGAAGCTAAAGCATCAGAAAATAGTTTTTCTGATTTTTTTACTATCAAAATATCTCGTATTTCATATTTATCTTTAAAATATAGATAAAAGGTTCCTTTTGCAACATCTGCATCATCAACAATATTTTGAATGGATGTGTCTTTTAATCCCTTTTCTGTAAATAATTTGAATGCAGTATTTAATAATCTGTTTTCTTTATCATCTCTACTTTTTTTCATATTTTTTAACACCTCGCATATAAATTATTACATAAATGTGACTTGTAGTCAAATAAAATATGGCAAAACTTTAAAATTATTCTGGTTATATAGAGCAGATACTTTTTATTTTTAAATCTTTTTAGACCCTCTCCAATCACATTCGTCATTTCATTCAAAAGGAATATAAATATAATAGAGATTTAGGCAGAGTGAAAGTAGAATATCATGGTATATATGAGCAGAATAATTTTGAAAAGTGATAAAAAAATAAAACAAAACTATTGACTAATAGTCAAAAAAGTAGTATCATATATTAAATGACCAATAGTCATAAAATAAAAGAGGCATGATTAAAATTTTCTGACCTTTTGAATTACTTTTCATGCCTCGTCTTTGTTTATATTACAAGGAATGAAGGGAAGGAAGATATGTTAAAGTTTGGAGAAAAAATATGCAAGTACAAAAAGGTAATATTAGTAATTGCTTTATTACTTATGATACCATCAATTATAGGCATGAAAGCGACTAGAATAAATTATGATATTTTAGTTTATTTACCAGATGATATCGAAACAATTAAAGGAGAAAATGTTTTATCTGAGCAATTTAATATGGGATCATTTTCGATAATCATAGTAGATGGGATGGATACAAGAGATAGCCAAAAATTAGAAAATGAAATTCGAAAAGTAAATAATGTTGAAAAGGTAGTAGGAATTTCTGACTTTTTAGGTGCAAATGTTCCTATAGAAATGATTCCAGAAGATATAGCAAGTAAAATATATAAAGATGGAAGTACACCAATATTAGTAACATTTAAAGAAGGAATATCATCAGATATAACAATGTCGACAATAGAAGAATTAAGAGAATTAACTAACAAACAATGTAAAATAAGTGGAATGTCAGCAACAGTTTTAGATACTAGAGATTTATCTAATTCTGAAATAGTAATATATGTAATTATTGCTGTAGCTTTATGTTTAATTATATTACAATTAGCTTTAGACTCATATATAGCTCCATTATTTTTATTGCTGAATATAGGAATTGCAATTTTATATAATATGGGATCAAATATATTTTTAGGAGAAATATCATATATAACAAAAGCAATTAGTAGTGTATTACAATTAGGAGTAACTATGGATTTTGCGATATTTTTATATCATAGTTACAAATTAGAAAAAGAGAAATTAAAAAATAAAGACGAAGCAATGGCACATGCAATATCACAAACATTAATATCTGTAATAGGAAGTTCTTTAACAACAATAGCTGGTTTTTTAGCTCTTTGTAGTATGAATTTGTCTTTAGGGAAAGATATAGGTATTGTAATGGCAAAAGGAGTATTTTTAGGTGTTGTTTGTGTTGTTACTATATTACCATCAATGCTTTTGATTTTTGATAAATGGATCGAAAAAACCAGACATAAAGAGATTTTGCCAAGATTTGAGAAATTAAAGAATTTTAATATAAAACATTATAAAGCAATAATAGTAGTATTTTTAGTCATATTACCATTTGCACTATATGGATATACGCATATAGATGTTTATTATAATCTGGATAAATCATTACCAAAAACATTGCTAAGCGTTGAAGCCAACAATACCTTGAAAGATGAATTTAATATGGTATCAACAGAAATGGCTTTAATTAATAAAGATGTGCCAAATTACAAAATCAACCAAATGTTGAAAGAAATTGAGGATTTGGATGGAATTGAGTGGACTATAGCATATTCTAAAATATTAGGAAATGAATTACCAAACGAAATATTATCAGATAATATAAAATCCGTATTTGAAAATGATAAATATCAATTAATCATAATAAATTCTAAATATGAAATGGCAACAGATGAACTAAATCAACAAGTAGAAAAAGTTAATAATATAATAAAAAAATATGATGAGGATGGAATATTAGCAGGGGAAGGACCGCTGATGAAAGATCTAGTTGAAATAAGTGATCATGATTTTAATAGTGTAAATTTTGTATCAATAGGGATAATATTTATAATTATGATAATTGTATTAAAATCAATTTCATTACCAGTAATATTAATGTTAATTATTGAATTTGCTATCTTTATAAATATGGGACTTGCAACATATACAAATACTACATTACCATTTATAGCATCAATTGTAATTGGAACTATTCAATTAGGTGCGACAATAGATTATGCAATATTAATAACAACTAAATATATTAATTTAAGGAAAGAAGGAAAAATAAAAACAGATGCTATTGATGAAGCATTAGGAACCTCTATAAGTTCAATCATTGTTAGTGGATTATGCTTCTTTGGAGCAACATTTGGTGTCGGAGTTTACTCTAAAATAGAAATGATAGGTTCTCTATGTACATTAATGTCTAGAGGAGCAATTGTTAGTATGATTAGTGTAATTATGATATTACCAGCGTTTTTAATATTATTTGATAAATTAATTTGTAAAACAACAATTGGAATGAAAAAAATAAATGAAGGGAAATGATTTAAAATGAGTAAAAATATATTTTTAAAAACAGTATCTGGAATATTGTTATGTTCAATAATTGGATATACTGTTCCTGTATTTGCATATACAAAAGAGGAAACAGTTTATTCAAAATTAGATACTTATGGAAATAATTATAAAACAATAGTTAGTACACATATAAAAAATACAGATAATGAAGAACTAATTAACGATTTATCTGACCTCATGAATATAAAAAACACAAGTGGTGATGAAACATATACTCAAAATGGTAAAAATTTTATTTGGAATAGTAATAAAAATGATATATATTATCAAGGAGAAACCCAAAAAAATTTACCTATTGAATGCAATGTGAAATATGAATTAGATGGTAAAGAAATTTCAGCTGAAGAAATTATAGGAAAAAGTGGAAAAGTAAAAGTAACACTACAATATAAAAATAGAGAAGAAAGAATAATTAATATAAATGGAAAAAATACTAAAATGTATGTACCTTTTGTAGTTGTTGCTGGAACAATTATAAATAATGAAAATAATAAAAATATAGAAGTTATAAATGGAAAAGTTATTGATGATGGAACTAAAACTATTGTAACAGGGATTGCTATACCAGGGTTACAAGAAAGTTTAAATATATCAAAAGATGATGTAAATATACCAAGCAATATAGAAATCACAATGGACGCAATAGATTTCGAGTTTAATAGTATAGTTTCATATATTACGCCAAAGATTTTGGAAGAAAAAGATTTAGCTATATTTGATAAACTAGATGAGATTTATAATAAAGTTAATATGCTACAAACTTCAAGTACACAGATATTAGATGGAGCTAATACATTAAGAGATGGAACACAAAAATTAACTAGTGGAGCAACACAATTGAAAGAAGGTACAAATTCAGCATATAATGGAGCAAGCCAAATTACAAGTAAAGTAGATAAATCTATAAAAAATCTATCAATAGAGAAAAATAATACATTAGATGAGAAAACATTAAATGAAATCGGAACACAAGCAGCAGAAACAGCAAAATTAACAAAAGAACAAAAAGAGTTAATTATAAAAGAAGCAGATAAAGGAATAGAATTACAAGCTAAAATAATAAAAGAACAATATGTTGCTAATGCAAAACAAATAGCAGAAACAACTGCTATAAATACAGCATTAACTGTAGCACAAACAACAGCTAAGCAAACTGCAATAGATACAGCCAAAACAGTGAATCCTAATATTGATGAAAGTACATTAGAAAAGATAGGAAAAAATGCTATGAATAAAGCTACTTTAACAGAAACTCAGAAAAAGCAAATAATAGAACAAGCAGATAAAGGAATAGAAGTACAAAAAGCAACTATAGAAGCACAAGGAATTGCAAGTGCTAAAAAAATAGCAGAGCAAACAGCCATAAATGCAGCACAAAAAGGAGCTACAACTGCAGCTAAAGTAACTGCTACAACAGTTGCAGAAAAAGTCGCTAAGCAAGTTGAAATAACTGCAAGTAAACAAGTTGTCTCACAAATGAAAATATTAAGTGAAGGGTTAAATCAGCTAACAAGTGGTCTGTCAACATTAAATAATGGAGCAAAAACTTTAGAAAACGGAGCTATAGAATTAGGGGAAGGTACTGCAAAATTAACACAAGGAATACAAAAGTTTAATGATGATGGAATACAAAAAGTTTGTAATTATATAAATAGTAATACTAAAAATTTAACAACAAGAATTGAAAAATTAACAGAATTATCTAAAGAATATAATAATTTTACAATACTTGATGAAGGAAATGAGGGAAATGTAAAATTTATTATGATTATAGATAGTATAAAAAAGAAACAAGAGAGTGAACAAAATAAAGAAGAGGCAATTATAAATAAAGATTAATAGGGCGTCTTTATTAATTGGAAAATTGCGAATAACTTGACAAATCTCCAATTTCACAGTAAAATAGATGAGAAAAGGAGAATTGTATGCAAAATAGTAATAAAAACATTTTTGATAATTTGATATCAAGAACAAAAGTATATTTAGTAGTAATCTTTATATTATTATTTGCAATATGTTGGCAAAATACGAAGATGATAATACCATCTATCTTAGTATACATATTAATAATAGGTTATACATATTTTGCTAATAATAAGAGAAAAAGTGAAATATCAGAAACATTACAAGATTTAACATTAACAGTAGATTCTGCCGCAAAAACTAGTTTGATTAATTCACCATTTCCTCTTATAATATTAGAAACAGATGGAAATATTATATGGAAAAGTTCTAAGTTTGCTTCTGAATTTGAAGATATAGATATAAATACTTTTATAAATGATTTGACATTTGAACTAAAAGAAGAGATACAAAATAAAAAGGAAAAAAGTGACAAATCAATACTAAGAAAAATACAAGTGAATAAAAGAACATATAGGTTAGTTGGAAAATTTGTTAATTCAAAAAAATACTCTAGAAATAATAAAGATGAGTATATGGCTGTATTGTATTTTATAGACGAAACAGAAAATATAAAATTACAAAAAGAATATAATGACTCTAAATCTTGCGTTGGAATTATTATGATAGACAATTATGAAGAAAATATGCAAATGCTAGAAAGTGAAGAAAAAGCACAATATATAGCTGATATTGATAAAGAAATATATGAATGGACAAATGAAACAAATGGAATTTTAATAAAATCAGATAGAGACAGGTATATTTATATTTTTGAACAAAGATATTTAGAGAAGATTAAAGAAGATAAATTTAGTATATTAGACAAAATAAAAGAATTAGATCCAAAACAAAAAGTACAATTTACATTGAGTATAGCTATTTCAAACGAAGGAGAAGTAGACAAAGATAAATACAAATCTGCTCAAACGGCAATGGATATAGTATTAGGTAGAGGTGGAGACCAAGCTGTTATCAGACAAAATGATATATATAAATTTTTTGGAGGAAGAGCACAAGAAGTTGAAAAAAGAACCAAAGTAAAAGCAAGGGTTGTTGCACATGCTCTAGAAAATCTTATAAAAGAATCAAATAAAGTAATGATCATGGGGCATGCTAATCCAGATATAGATGCGATGGGCGCTAGTGTTGGAATATATAGGTTATCAAAAAGCTTAGATAAAAATGCTTATATTATTACAAGTAATACACCAACATTACAAAACTTTAAAGATAGTTTATTAAAAGAAAATGAATATGAAGATGTATTAATTAGCAAAGAAGTAGCAGAAGAAAATATAGATGAAGATACATTATTAGTTATTGTTGATACTCACAAAACAAATTATGTTGAATCAGAAGAAGTACTAAAAAAGGCAAAAAAAATAGTAATAATAGATCATCATAGAAGAAGTGCAGATTATATAGAAAATGCAACATTAACATTTCAAGAAGTATATGCTTCATCAGCATCAGAACTTGTAACGGAATTGTTACAATATTCAGAAGTAAATGTTGAATTAAAGAAAATGGAAGCAGAAAGTTTATATGCTGGAATTATGATGGATACAAAAAGCTTTACATTTAAGACCGGTGTAAGAACATTTGAAGCTGCAGCATATTTACGAAAATGTGGTGTAGATATTATAAGAGTAAAAAAATGGTTCCAAAGTGATTTAGAATCATTCAACAAAATTGCAGAAATAGTAAAAAAAGCAGAAATAGTAAATAACTCAATAGCAATAGCAATGTGTGATGAAACTAAGTCTAAAGATATTAGTTTGTTATGTGCGAAGGCTGCGGACGAATTGCTTACAATAAGTGACATTACAGCGTCATTTGTATTAGGAGATACAGGTGATAGAATATGTATTAGTGGACGTTCTATTGGAGATATAAATGTTCAAGTTATATTAGAAAAGCTAGGTGGAGGCGGACATATTACACTTGCTGGTGCTCAAGTCGAAGGAATGACTATTGAAGAAGTTAAGCAAGAATTAATTATACGTATAAATGAATATTTTGCTGAAATAGAAAACTAAAAGAAGTGGGAATTTAAAAAATATTATTTTAAATTCCTACTTTTTAAGATTTAGCAAAAGTGGTAAAAGAACAAAGACGAGGCACGAAAAACAATCCAAAATTTTTAGAAGTATTGGTTGAAAAATTGCCTAAAATAGTGTAAACTATATAATATTAAGAAGGGACAGTGAATTTTATGAAAGTAATATTAAGAGCAGATATAAAAGGAGTAGGTAAAAAAGACCAAGTTATAAATGCATCAGATGGATATGCAAGAAATTTTCTATTTCCTAAAAATTTAGCAGTAGAAGCAAATGCAGAAAATATGAGTAAACTGAAGGCAAAACAAGATTCAAATGCATTTAAAAAATCACAAGAAAAAGAAGAGGCAGAAAGAACAGCTGAAAAATTATCAAAAATTCTTTTAAAAATAAAGGTTAAATCAGGAACAAATGGAAAAATATTTGGTGGAGTTTCTTCAAAAGAAATAGCCGAAAACCTAGAAACACAATATAAAATAAAAGTGGATAAGAAAAAAATAGATTTAAAAGATACAATTAAAACATTAGGTACATTTAATGTTGATATTAAATTATTTGAAGGTGTTGTTGGATGCATTAAAGTTGATGTGATTTCAGAGTAAATTTTTAAGTTAATAATCATTTTGACTATAAATAAAAAAGTAATCTTTGCAAATAAACGGGGGAATAAAAATGGATATAGGGAAAATACCACCACATGATATAGAAGCAGAACAAGCAGTAATAGGTAGTATGCTTACAGATAAAGATGCTGTATCTAACAGCATAGAAGTTCTGAAAGAAGAAGATTTTTATAGAGAAGACAATAGACTTATATATTTAGCAATGTTAAATCTTTATAATAGAGCAGAACCAATTGATTTAATAACAGTAAAGTCAGAACTAGAATTAATGGGAAAATTTGAACAAATTGGTGGATTCGAATATTTAGCAGAATTACCAGAGAAAGTACCAACTACAGCAAATACTACAAAATATATAAAAATAGTGGAAGAAAAATCTATATTAAGAAATTTAATAAAAACAGCAAATGAAATAATAGAACTGGGATATGACCCTACAGAAGAAGTAGAAAATATAATGGAAGGTGCAGAAAAAAGAATATTTAATTTGATGCAAAATAAGAACCAAAAGGGATATGTTCCAATTAAAGATATTTTAGTAGACAGTTTTATTCAATTAGAAGAACTATATAATAGAAAACAGCATATAACAGGTGTACCAACAGGTTTTTCAGATCTAGATTATAGAACAGCAGGTTTACATGGCTCAGAATTAATATTAATAGCTGCTAGACCAGCAATGGGTAAATCGGCATTTGCATTAAATATAGCAACAAATGCAGCATTAAGAGGAAATACAGCTGTTGCAATATTTAGCTTAGAAATGTCTAAAGAACAAATGGTAAATAGAATTTTATGTAGTGAAGCAATGGTAGATAGTAATAAAGTAAGAACTGGAAAACTTGAAGATGAAGATTGGGGAAAACTTGCAGAAGCAATAGGTCCATTATCAGAGACAGGAATATATATAGATGATACTCCAGGAATTTCAGTTATGGAAATAAGAGCAAAATGCAGAAAATTAAAATTAGAGAAAAATATAGGACTAGTTGTAATAGATTATTTGCAATTAGTTCAAGGTAGCAATAAAAGAAATGGTAGTAGAGAACAAGAAATATCAGAGATAAGTAGATCTTTAAAAATTTTAGCAAAAGAAATAGGAGTTCCTGTTATTGCATTATCACAATTATCAAGAGCCGTAGAACAAAGACCAGACCATAGACCGATGCTTTCAGATTTACGTGAATCTGGAGCAATTGAACAAGATGCTGACATAGTTATGTTTTTATATAGAGATGACTATTATAATGAAGATAGTGAGAAGAAGAATATTGCTGAAGTAATTATAGCAAAACATAGAGGTGGTTCAACAGGGACAGTTGATCTAGGATGGCTAGGAAGTTATACAAAATTTGTCAATTTAGAGAAAAGATATGATGACTAAATGGTCAAAAAGGAAGCCCTTTTTGACCATATTATGGTTCAAGGACTAAATAAGGAATACATATTTGATAATGATATTGATAAAAAAGAATATATAAAAATTATGAAAAACACAAATATAATATATCTTTAAGAAAAATTGCAGGATATTTGAATATTAGTAGAGAAAAAATTAGAGTGATCGCAAAGGAGACAAGAAATGGATGAAAAAAAATGTCAAAAAGGGGCGTCCCTATTGACCAAAGTTTTGAATACAATTAAAAAATATAATTTGATAGAAAATGGAGATAAAATAGTTTTAGGTGTTTCTGGAGGACCAGATTCTATTTGCATGCTAAATATTTTAAATTTCATAAGAAATGACAAAAATTTACATATAGATTTTGATATAATAGTTGCACATATAAATCATATGATTAGGGAAGAAGCAAAAGACGATGAAGAATTTGTTAAAAAATTCTGCAAAGAAATAAATATTCCTTTTTATTCAAAAAGTATAGATGTTAAAAAAATTGCTAATAATAATAAAATAGGGACAGAAGAAGCTGGCAGAAATGCTAGATATAATTTTTTTGAGGAAATATTAAATAAAACTAATTCAAATAAAATTGCAATTGCTCATAATAAAAATGACAAAGTAGAAACAATTATTATGAATATACTTAGGGGCAGCGGAATATCAGGTTTGAGAGGAATTGAATCAATTAAAAATAATAAATATATACGTCCACTTATTGAGTGCGAGAGATTTGAGATAGAACAATATTGCAAAGAAAATGAAATTGATGCAAGAATTGATAGAACCAATTTCGAAAATATTTATACCAGAAATAAAATAAGAAATGTTGTTATTCCATATATTAAGGAAGAGTTTAATCCTAATATAATTCAAACAATTGATAGATTGTCTGATTTGATAAAAGAAGAGGATGAATTTATAGAAAATATAGTAATTGACAAATACAGAGAGTTAATTATAGAAGAGGATAAAAATAGAAAAGAATTTGTTATGGATTTAAAAAGCTTTAATAAACAAGAAAAAGTTATAAAATCTAGGCTTTTGTTATATACTATATCAAGACTTTTAGGAACTACGAAAGGTATTGAAAAAATACATATTGAAGATATTATAAAACTATGTAAAAACAATATTGGTAATAAATTTTTAACTCCTAATAAGAATATAAAAGTTTTAGTAAAAAATAAGAAAATATATTTTATAAACCAAATGTAGGCTTCCGTAATGCTTGTTAAATCAATAATTTTTTGTAATCAAAAAGTAATAAAAAAATTATTGAAAAAGAAAAATTTGTATGTTATAAAACTGATAACTATTTATAGTGTAAAAGGTAATTAAATTATTTTCTCAAATTTAAGATTTTGAAATAAGAAGGAAAAATAGATTTTACAAAAAATTTAATAACTTTTACAAATCAGAAGGAGGAATTATTTTGAAGAATGGGATAAAAACACTAGCTATGTGGTTAATTATAGGAGTAATATTTATAGTATTATTGTCATCTATTATGACAAATACAAATACTAAGTTGAAATATTCAGAATTAATCACAAAAATAAATGAGGGAAAAGTTGAATCGATAGTTATAGATGCAGATGGTAGCTCAGCAACAGTAGAATTAAATGATGATAAAATAAAAAAACAAGTTAATATTCCAAATATGGAAAGCTTTATGGATTATACAGAAGAATTTATTAAAAGTGGAGCATTTACATTAGAAGAAAATTCAGAATCAGTATTATCTATAATAATAGGTTTATTAACACCATTTGGTATTTTAATAATTTTCTTTATTTTTTGGTTTTTTATGATGGGTGGAACTGCAAATAACCAAGGTGGCGGAAAATCAATGTCTTTTGGAAAAAGCAAAGCTAGAATGATGACGCCAGCAGATAGAAATAAAATAACATTTGAGGATGTAGCAGGAGTTGATGAAGAAAAAGAAGAATTGCAAGAAATTGTAGAATTCCTAAAAAATCCAAAGAAATTTACAGATATGGGAGCTAGAATTCCTAAAGGTGTTTTATTAGTTGGGCAACCTGGTACTGGTAAAACATTACTTGCAAAAGCAGTTGCAGGAGAAGCAGGAGTACCATTCTTTATTATAAGTGGATCTGACTTTGTTGAAATGTTTGTAGGAGTGGGTGCTTCAAGAGTTAGAGATTTATTTGAACAAGCTAAGAAAAATGCACCATGTATTATATTTATAGATGAAATTGATGCAGTTGGACGTCAAAGAGGAGCTGGACTTGGTGGAGGTCATGATGAAAGAGAACAAACATTAAACCAATTATTAGTTGAAATGGACGGTTTTTCTGACAATGAAGGAGTTATAGTATTAGCTGCAACTAATAGACCAGATGTACTAGACAAAGCTTTATTGAGAGCGGGAAGATTTGACAGGCAAATAGTTGTTGGGGCTCCAGATGTTAAAGCAAGAGAACAAATATTAGAAGTTCACTCAAGAAAAAAGAGATTAGCAGATGATGTTGATCTAAAAGTTATTGCTAAAAATACTTCTGGATTTGCAGGAGCAGATTTAGAAAATGTACTAAATGAAGCCGCACTTTTAGCAGCAAGAAGGAATTTAGAAGAAATTGGAATGAAAGAAATTGAAGATGCCATGGTTAAAGTAACAATGGGACCTGAAAAGAAAACAAGAGTTAGAAGTGAAAAAGAAAATAGATTAGTATCATACCATGAAGCTGGTCATGCAGTTGTAAGCCATTATTTAGAAACACAAGACCCTGTACACCAGATATCAATTGTGCCAAGAGGAATGGCAGGTGGATACACGATGTATAGACCAACAGAAGACAAATCGTTTATGTCAAAAACAGAAATGGAAGAAAATATAGTATCTCTTTTAGGTGGTAGAGTTGCCGAAAGTTTAATATTAAATGATATTTCAACAGGTGCAAGTAATGATATTGAAAGAGCTACAAAGATTGCAAGAAGTATGGTAACAAAATACGGAATGAGTGAAAGAATAGGGACTTTAATGTTAGGCCAAAATCAAGAAGAAGTATTTTTAGGTAGAGATTTTGCCCAGTCAAAGGAATATTCAGAAGAGACAGCAGCTATTATAGATGAAGAAACAAAAGCAATTGTGGATAAAGGTTATAATAGAGCTAAACAGATTCTTTCAGATCATATAGATAAATTACATGCTGTTGCAGCAATATTGCTTGAAAAAGAAAAAATTGAGTCTGAAGAATTTGAAAAAATTTTTGAAGATTAATATTTATAAATATAAACCCTAGATAGTTGTATAATTATCTAGGGGATTTTTTGTTGTATAGGAAACTCGAAGATTTTTACCTACCCCTTTTTGTTCTATGACAATCGCTTAAAAATTATTTGGTCATATAGACCATGATATGAAGAATGTTTATAGAAAGCCATATATTTATATTCATTTTTCATTTCATTCCTCGGTTCAATACGAGTTCTAAAAAGATTTAAAATTGCGTGTATGAGCCTCTCCGACTTTGCGCGCCCTCATACACGCAATTTAATATCTTTTAAGACCCTCTCCAATCACATTCGTCATTTCATTCAAAAGGAATATAAAAATATAGAGATTTAGCCTGAGTGAAAGAGATTCATCATGGTCTATATGACCAAATAATTTTTAAGCGATTGCTATAATTTTTTTGCGATTGTCATGTGTTTCTTGATAAAATAATAGAAATAATGTATAATCGTAAGAAAATAAAAATAACTATTAATATGAACAAAACAAATATTATAAAAAAATTATTTGCATTATAGGAAGAGGGGAAAATATGCTTTTAAATATCATACTAATAATAATAGGTTTTATATTACTAATAAAAGGAGCAGATTTTTTAGTAGATGGAGCAAGTGAAATAGCAAAAAAATTTCATATACCAGAAATAGTAATAGGATTAACAATAGTGGCAATAGGCACATCAATGCCAGAATTAGTAGTAAGTGTAACATCTGCATTAGAAGGACATGCGGATTTAGCAATAGGAAATATAGTAGGGAGTAACATAGCAAATATGTTTTTAATACTTGGTGCTTGTGCGATAATAAGGCCATTAGTATTTAAAAGAGAGACAAGACAGTTTGAAATTCCATTTACTATATTTGTAACTATATTACTATTTTTCTTATGCATAAATGGTACAAATGATGAAATGAATGTTATTACAAAAGAGGAAGGTTTTATACTATTAGTATTTTGCATTCTATTTACAGTATACAATTTAATAATGGCGAAAAAGGGAGAACAATTTGAAAATAAAGATAGTATAATTGAAATAAAAACTATTGATAAAAATGTATCACCAGTATGGGAGTCACTGTTTGGAATAATTATAGGGATAGTAGGATTAAAATTAGGAGGAGACCTTGTTGTAAATAATTCCGTACAAATAGCGCAAATACTAGGCGTAAGTGAAAAGTTAATTAGTTTAACAATTGTAGCATTTAGCACAAGTTTACCTGAGTTGATTACATCAATTCAAGCAACAAGAAAAAACGAAACAGATATGGCAATAGGAAATGTTTTAGGGTCACAAATATTCAATATATTACTTATAATAGGAATATCAGCAGTATTAGCTCCAATATCGTATTCAATAAGTTATAACAGTAATATAATTTTATTAATATTGGGAACAATAGCATTAGGTTTATTCCCATTTATAGGAAAGAAAAATCAAATGACAAGAATAAATGGATTATTATTTGTAGTAGTATATATAATATATTTAGTGAGTATAGTTTGCTTTGTATAGAAAATTTATATTCATTTCATTCCTCGGTTCAATACAAGTTCTAAAAAGACCCTCTCCAATCACATTCGTCAGTACATTCAAAAGGAATATAAATATTATGTATAAAAACTGTGGGGTAATAAGCTTGAATATAAATAAAAAAACTGAAACTTTAAAAATAGTATTGAAGTTATGAATGAATTTTGATAAAATAGCTTAAAATAAATTAAGGAGGTATTATTATGAAATATGTATGTATAGCATGTGGGTACGTTTATGATGAAGAAGTTGAAGGGGTAAAATTTGAGGATTTACCAGAAGATTGGACATGCCCTGTTTGCGGAGTAGGAAAAGATATGTTCGAAAAAGTAGAAGGATAAAATAGTAGTTGCACTAAATAAAAAATAAAAGAATAGGTGAAATAAAATGCATTGTACAAGAAAAATAAAAGAAGATTTGTATTGGGTTGGAGCAGAAGACAGAAGACTTGCATTATTTGAAAATATATATCCAATACCAAGAGGGATAGCATACAATTCTTACTTAGTTAAAGATGAAAAAAATGTATTAGTAGATACAGTAGACTACTCGGTTGGAAGACAATTTTTAGAGAATATTAAATATGTATTAAATGAAGAAAAATTAGATTATCTAATTGTGAACCATATGGAGCCAGACCATTGTTCATTAATTGAAGAACTAATATATAAATATCCAGAAATGAAAATAATATGTAATAACCAAACAATCAGAATGATAAAACAATTTTATAATTTTGACGTAGATAGTAAGGTACAAATAGTAAAAGAAGGACAAATCTTTAAAACAGGAAAACATGAATTTCAGTTTATGATGGCACCAATGGTACATTGGCCAGAAGTAATGGTAACTTATGATATAACAGATAAAGTCTTGTTTTCGGCAGATGCATTTGGTTCATTTGGAGCACTAAATGGAAATTTATTTAACGATGATATAGATATAAAAAAACAATGGATATCAGAAGCAAGAAGATATTATACAAATATAGTAGGAAAATATGGACAACAAGTACAAAATCTATTAAGAAAAGCGTCAAGCTTAGAAATAAATATGATATGTCCACTACATGGAGTAATATGGAGAAACAACTTAGAATATATTATAGAAAAATATGATAAGTGGAGTAAATATGAGGCAGAACAAAAAGGAGTATTAATAATATATTCATCAGTATATGGGAATACAGAAAATGTAGTAAATACACTTGCAAACTATTTAGGAGAAAAAGGAATAAAAGATATTGAAGTATATGATTCATCAAATACAGATGTATCTTATTTGGTAGCAGAAAGTTTTAGATATAGTAATATAATTATTGCTGCAACGACATATAATTTAGGGTTATTTCCAGCAATAGAGAACTATTTGACAGATATAAGAAGACAAAACTTACAAGATAGAACAGTATCAATAATTGAAAATTCAACATGGGTGCCAGGAATAGTAACAAAGGAAATAAATAAAATATTGTCAGAGATGAAAAATATAAAGATATTGGAAAAAACATATTCTATAAAATCATCTGCAAAAGACTTTGAATATGAAAATATTAAAAATATTGGAGATGAAGTTTTAAATAGCTTGTAGAAAGGGATTGGGGGATTCTAGTCTCTTTTTATATTATAGGAAAGTTCTATTTATGCATAAATGTTTAATTATATCTTCTATAAACTTTCCTATAATATAAATACATTCCACAGAAAATTGCTTTGCAATTTTCGCGGACGAACAAATACGCGGACTTTAAAATGTTTAGAACAGAAACAATCTTATTAATGTCCGCTTTTGTTATTGTATATAAAAAATTGATATTTTTCATATACAATAATTACATTGCACACAATTTTACATATGTAAAATTAGCATACGAACAAACACAAGGCATAAAAAGTAATCAAAAATGTTAAGAGATATTAATCAAGCTCGTATTACCTATATAATAACTTTGAAATTTAGATAAAAAACTGACTAATCATTCTAAATTGAAAAAGGCTAAATTTTAATGTATAATAAAATAGGTAAAAAATAAAATAAAAAGAGGTAATAAAAATGGGATTAAGAGACATTAAAGTACCAAAGATGAAATTTAAGAAAATGAAAATAGACATAGTAGAAGAACTAAATGAGATAGATTATGAAAAGATAGAGAAAAAGAATTTAAAGAAAAAAAGAGAAATTCCATATGAAGATATGACGCATTATAAAACTGTAAAAGAGTTTTTTATGAAATCAATTAGAGAATATCAAAGTAAACCATGTATATTAGAGAAGCCTAATCATAAAGAACCATACAAAACAGTTACTTACAAAGAATTCGGCGAAGATGTATTAGGTTTAGGAACAGCATTAGTAAATGTTTTAAATTTGAAAGATAAAAAAGTAATGATTGTAGGAGAGACACAGTATGGATGGTATGTTTCATATATGGCAATGCTTTGTGGAGTAGGAATTGCTGTACCAACAGATAGAGAGTTACCAGTAAATGAACTAGAAAATATAGTAAGAAGATCAAATGCATCAGCAATAATATATTCTCCAAAAAAAGAAGATGATATTAAAAGAATTAAAGAGAAAATTCCAGAGGTTGAATATTTTATTGAGATGAAATCAGACAAAACTATAGATGGAAAAGACGTTGGATTAGAACATTTAGTTGATTTAGGAAAGAAACTTATAAAATCAGGAAATAATGATTTTGAAAAAATAGAAATAGACCCAGAAGAATTTAAAATATTATTTTTTACATCAGGAACAACATCAAATTCTAAAGGAGTAATGTTAAACAATAGGAATTTAGCAGAAAATATAAATGCAGTATCTGCATATGTAAAATTATATCCAATAGATAGATTATTTTCTGTATTACCATTACATCACTGTTATGAATCAACAATAGGATTTTTACTTCCTATTGCATGTGGATCATCTGTTGCAATATGCGAAGGTTTAAGATATATAGTACCAAATTTGCAAGAAGCAAAACCAACAGCTATTTTAACAGTTCCACTATTAGTAGAAAGCTTATACAAAAAAATAAATGAAAAAATAGTAAAAAGCAAAAAAGATAAAATGGTAAATACAATGATTTCTATAACAAATGCTTTAAAAGGAGCAGGAATAGATATTAAAAAGAAAGTATTTAAAGAGATATATGAAAATTTAGGAGGGAATTTAAGAATAATAGTTTCAGCCGCTGCACCAATAGATAAAAAAGTAGGACTATGGTTAGAAGATATAGGAATCACATTTTTACAAGGATATGGATTAACAGAAACAGCTCCAATATCTGCATTAACACCAGAATACAAAACTTGTGTGGGGTCAGCTGGAAAAGCTATTGTCCAAGCAGATGTTAAAATAAAAGATCCAAATGAAAATGGGGAAGGTGAAATTTTAATAAAAACTCCAACTTTAATGATAGGTTATTATGAAGATGAAGAGGAAACTAGAAAAGTAATTGATAAGGATGGATATTTTAATTCAGGAGATATAGGATATCTTAATGAAGATGGATATATATTTATAACTGGTAGAAGTAAAAATGTTATAGTTACACAAAATGGAAAAAATATTTATCCAGAAGAGATAGAAATGATTTTGGATAAAATAGATGAAATTAAGGAATCTATGATTTACGGTAAAAAGCCAGAAGGTAACAGCAAAAAGGAAGAAAAAGAACTAATTATCACCGCTAGAGTTATTCCAGATTATGAAAAAATTGAAGAGTTATATGGAAAAGTTTCTAAAGATGAAGTTTATGATCTTATTTGGAAGAAGATTAAAGAGGTTAATAAGAAGTTGAATTCTTATAAGGCTATTAAGTCTTTAGAAATTAAAGAGGGAGAGTTTGAAAAGACTTCTACTATGAAAATTAAAAGATATAAAGAGTTGAGTAAGTAATAAATATTTTTTGATTTAGATAAATAATATCGTTTTAATGTGAGTTTTAGTAGTATTTTATATATTTTTTTAAGAAATTTTATTATTTGAGAATAAAATGGTTGACTTTGGAGTATAATTGTTGTATACTTATAAAGTCAATACATCGCGGGGTGGAGCAGTTGGCAGCTCGTCGGGCTCATAACCCGAAGGTCGTAAGTTCGAGTCTTACCCCCGCAACCAACGATTTAATCGTTCTAAATAGCTTGTATCAGTCGATACAGGCTATTTTATTGTTTATAACGAATTTATTTTATATTTAATTTATAAAAACTGTGTTTTACTGTAATATTAAGCACTTTCACGTTTTTTAACTAATCTTAATTTTTACATCTACTAAACAATCAACTAAACAAAATTTTAAAATTTATTTTTTGTTTAGTTGATGTTTAGTAAACAGTATTCAAATGCTTGTATTTCAATGGACATAGAGTTTGAATTTGTTTAGATATTGTAAATTGTAAAAATCAATGTATTCCATATAAGTATTGAAAATAGTGGATTTTATAAAATGTCTATTAATGATTAAAAAACATTATTTTTAAACAATTAGAAAAGCCAAATTAAAAATTGATTTTTAGCTATTTATTTTAATTTTGTTTAACTAATCTTAATTCATATTAATTTTTATCTTTCATTTTCAATACTATTTTCTTCATTTAATAAGTTATTTTTAATCATATTTTCATTAAGATAATATTGATTTACTTTGTCAATTTCTCTTGCCTTAAATTCGTCAAAAACACTTGTATAAGTATTTAAAGTAACACTTATATCTTTATGTCCCATAAGCCTTTGAACAACAACAGGTGCCATACCACTTTCAATACAACGAGTTCCAAAAGTATGTCTTAAACTATGAGTGGAAATGTCTGTTATATCAAAATATCGTTCTAAAATTCGTTGCAATTCAGAATTTACATTTGTTCTTCTTGTATATCTTGTGTTATAAGGTTTAAATAATAGTTTTTCTTCGTTGTTTTCTTGATTTTCCGCTATTTGCATTTGTTCTATTATATGTGGGTATATAAAATCTGGAATAGGTATAACTCTTTTTCCTGCATAAGTTTTTGTTTTATTGCCCATTATAATAGCATTATTTTCATCAGTAGTTAATGTTCTATGTATATTCATTTTTTTGTGTTTTAGGTCAATGTCGTGTGTTGTAAGTGCTAAAGTTTCGCCACATCTTAATCCCATATACATTTGAATAAGAAATACATTTTTATATTTACATTGCTTTAAGTCTTTACTTAATAGATAATCTGTAAAAGATTGTTGTTCTTCTACTGTTAATGCTCTAACTTCCTTATCTTGTTTTACACTTTTTGGTTTTATAACATTTATCATTGGATTTCTTAACATATAACCTTTGTTAATTGCAATTTTAAATGTTTGATTAAATTGTTGATATATTTTGTTAATAGAAGAATTGCTTAAATGTGTTTGAGAGTTCATATAGTCTTGTAGTTCATTTGATGTTATTTCATCAATATTTTTACTTCCTATTGACGTTTTTTCGATTTTCTCTATTGTTCTTGTTACTCTGCCAAACTGCGTAGGTGTTATTTGGTTTGTATCTAGTTTTAATTTTAAATTTGCTTTCATAACTTCACAAAGTGGTATGCCATTATGTTCAATATAAAGTGGATTTTCTTTTTGGTACATAATAGTATCTAAATATTTTTTTGCTTCTTCTTCGGTTTTAAAACTTTTTGTCTTAGGTTTAGTAATTCCAGTTTTTGTGTCATACTCTTTATATTGTGCGTTCCAACGTTTTCTTTGTTTATTAAAAAATACACAACCTTGTCCAGTTCCTTTTTCAGCCATATTAAATCCCACCTTTCTTATTCATTTTCCATAATAAATAAGTTGCAAGTGTAATGCCTTTTCTTTTGCCAATACAAATTGTAGGGAAGTCATTTTGCTTAAATAGGTCGTACGCTTGATTTATGCCAATATGCAAGTCTTTTGAAACATCTTTTACAGATAATATCATAAATGGATTTTTTAATTTGTTTAAGTAGTTTATTACTATTTGTTCATTTAAGGTTTTGTCTTTAGTATCAATTACTTTTACATTTTCATTTATACTATTCATATTTATACCTTTTATCTTTCATTATCATTAAAATTTGTATTTTTCGCTAAACATAAGCCATCTATAAAGGCTTCAGCTTCATTCCAAGTTTTAAAGCAATTCTTGTTATCAACTGAATACCAGTCTTTGTTAGTATGCTTTTTATTAACTAAAGCAATAGCTTTGTTATATGTATAATCACTTGAAATACTCAATATTAGTAGCTTTTTATCACTATCAGATAGCATATATTCGTTTAGTCCGTCAATTCGTTTTTGAAGTTCATATTTATTCATTTCTTATCTCCATTTCCTAATAGAGTAGATAAAGTCATTTCAATATTGAAAAGTAAGCTGATTAAAACCTTTTCAAAGCTAGAATTATTTGATTTACTACTATTATCTCTTTCAATATCTCGTTCATAAACTTTAGTACATTGCTCTTTTAAAGGCTTTTTAGTAGTTTGCAAAGTAGTATTAGGTATTTTCTTAATTAAATCTTGTGAATACCATATAATATCTTCTTGTGATAAACCTTTGAATTCTCTTTGCTTTTTATCTATATCAACAAGTATTAAATCTCCATAAATACTGCTAAATGTTAAGATGATGTTTGATTTTGTGTTAGGTATTGCTTTTCTGTTGTTGCAGATAATATAAAGTTTTTCATAGGGAATAATATCAAGTTTCCTTTTTACAATAGCCTTTTTTAGTTTAAATACATTATCAATAATTTTGGTTTCAGGTGGTTGTCCTGTTTTTTTATATAAAACTCTAATAGGTGCAGTATTCCTTGATTTTTCAACAATTTTATTCTCATATTTCTTTTTATGTTTCATTAACTATTCCCACCTTTCTTCTTAATAAGTGTTATTTTATTTAAGGTGGCTAAATTGTTCTTAAAATGCGTTATCGCTTTATTTCTTAAAGTGATAACTTCTTTTTTTTGCAACTTTAATCTTCTGCAAATATCGTTTAATCTAGCATTTTCAATATACGATAAGTACAATATTTTTCTTTCAAGCAATGGAACAAGTTTCATTGCTAAATAGTTAGTTTCATTGGAAAAAATATTTTCAAGGTGGTTAATATCTGCGTCAAGATTATCAGCTTCGCTCATAAGTTTTTGTGAGTAATTTTTCATAACTATTTTTCTAACTTCTTCGTTAGGTAATTGAATATCTTTTGAAATTTTTGTTAAATCAGTTTTAACTCTTTTTTGATTTTTCATTTTTTGAAATCTCCTTTTTAAAATTTGATTTCTAGAAATCATAGTCGTTCGAACTGATTTTAGTGTAACACGGCATTAGACTTATAAAAGTAAAAAGTATCAAACTATCTCAAAATGGTTCAAGTGTAAAGCTGTTTTGCTTGACAAAAAAATAACTGCTAATTTTATTTTTAGCAGTTATTTAATCATTATATTTTAATGCAATAATATTGGTAAATTTACTTGGAGAAAGATAATAGGTGTCAAATTCTAAATTAAGATATTTATTAAAATTCTTTTTTGATTTTGTATAATTAATTCTATATAGACAATTCTTGATATTGTTTTTTAGATTTTCTAAATTGTAGTTCTTCTCATTAGCAAAAAGACTTAAAATATCTTTGTATGTATAGTCATATAAATTATTCAAAATAATGTATTCGATTACTTCTTTTAAATAGATAGTTCCTTTATTGCTTGGATTTAAACCTAATTCGATAAGCATAGCATATAACGAATATGAAACTTTTACTTTATCTTTAGTACAAGTATCATATACACTTTTCATATACTATCCTTTCTATTAGTTTAATAACTTTATAGATATATTATATCTTGATTATGTAAACTATTCAAAAGATAGTAAAGTTGCATATAATGCAACAATAATTGCACGAAGTGCAACTTTTATATTAAAAATAAGCATTTTTCAAGTGATTTTATATCAAAAACGAACTATAAATGACAAAAAATAACAAAAAGCATAAAATGTTGCACGATATGCAACACTTAAAATATATATGAACATAGAAAAAGGAGATTACTGAAATCTCCCCATCTAATCTTAACAACCTCCACCGCCACCGTGGAAATGCGACTTGTTGCTTTGATTTTCTCATTTCTCATTTTTCCTTTCTATGTAATCTCTATTTTAATTGCACATAAGCTAGAAAGTCCAAACGAAATGAGTGGAAGTTCTATATACAATTTGAGCCACTTTGCGTAGCTCAAATAATAACTTTATGTTACAATTCAAGCTAACGCTTGGGCAAAATCATATATGTAAGACTTTACCAAAATAGGTATTTATAAGTATATTATAGCATAGAAATCAATAAATCTCAATTATATCAACAGGTATGTCAATTATTCATTGATTAAATTGTAAAAAAATAGTATAATAAATTTGTTTATAGGGGGTGCATATTATGTCTGAATTTGATAGCAAAGATTTTGGAGAAAGAATAAAAAATTATAGGATTAAAAAAGGCTTAAGTCAAGAGAATATTGCAACAAGACTTAGAAAAAGCAAAGCTATTGTTAGTAGATATGAAAAAGGAGAAGTTATACCAGATGCTAAAGATGTTAGTATAATTTGTGAAGAACTTGGAATATACGAAGCTGATTTATACGAAAATGATACTATTAGAACAATGCAACACAACAAGTCTAAAAATCCTTTTGGTACTGATAAATTATATGTATATTTTAATGCTTATAATTTTAGAACTAAAAAGTTTGCACCTGATAAATACATATTAGAACTAGAACAAAAACAAAATATCTGCAAAGCAAAATTTGTAGATTATCACGATAAAAGAATATACTCAGAGGGGTACTTGATATGTAATGACGAAATTGTATTTGCTGTAATGGAAAACTACAAACCTACAAGTAGTAGAGTTGATGTTGCAGTTGTTGAAATAAATATTTGTAATGGTATTGACGGCTTAATGCTTGGTGGTTACTTTGGAACAAATGCAAAATGTGAGCCTAGTTTAAGAAAGTGCTATTTTTCAAAGAAAAATGTTGATTTTACTAATGAAATGTTTGAACAATTAAAATTGAACGAAAATGAACAAGAAATATTAAATAATCAAAGTGCTTTATATTTAGATATATTTAATATATAAATATTTACTAAATAAATGGAGAAAATTAAATGAATGAAATTATAGATGAAAGAGTACAGAAAATATGCAAAGAATTCGATAGTGCATTTGATGATAAAGATTTAGAGAGAATAAAAAGTAATCGTGAAGTTGCTATTGAGTTATTAAATGAACAATTAGATGATATATCAAAATGTAAATTATATTATTCAATTGGAACAGCTTGTAGTGATTATATTCAAGTTGGAAATAAAAATATTTCTTTTGAAGAAAGAGAAAATAATTTGGAAAAATCTTTTTTTTATTTGAGAAGAGCTATTGATATTATTGAAGAAAAAGATATACCAAGTCAAATATCAATAATTGCATATACAAATTTAGGAAATTTATTTGATGAAGTCAATAGACGAAATGAAGGAATAGAATGCTATAAGAAAGCTTTAAAAATATATCCTGAATTTGCTATGGCTAATGGTAATTTAGGAATAGCAATATTCTTATATTCTAGAATTATATATGATAATTCACATCAAGTTATTTTAGACCACGAAGCATATAAATATTTGAAAAAATCATTTAAAGATAAAATAAACTTATTTGATTATGCAGAAAATGAGTTTAGTAATTATTGTATTAGAATAGAAAAAATGTATACAAAGGAGTTTTTAGATAGTGATTTAATTTTAGAAGACTTTCCAGTTTTAGATGAAGAAGAGAAAAAATATAGACAATGGTGTGCAAATAATAATTTATTTTTAAATCCTTTAAATGATATTTTGACTGATAATATTGCTTGGAATGATATTCTCCACTTACCCAATATGATTATGTCTGTAAAAGAAGAACAAAAAATGCGTTTTTTTGGATTAATGAATGAAATAAAACAAGAGTATATATCTTCTAGGTATCTTTTTTATGAAGCTGTTCAACCTAGAGAAATGGAACACTTTTCTGATAGAGGGAATTATTTAGTAGATGCATTTGATTTTTCGACATATTCTATTTATAATTACAAAATGAGAATGACTTTTAGAAGTTTATATTCTATATTAGACAAAGTAGCATTTTTTTTGAATGAGTATTTTGAAATTGGAATAAAAGAACGTGATATTAACTATAAAAGTATATGGTATGCTTCAAAGAAAAGTAAAAACAAAATTATATATGATTATAAAAATCCACTACAAAAATTTTTGAAAAATAATTGGGGATTATATGGAATTTATTGGATATGTAAAGATTTTATGGAAAGTAAAAAAACATCTACAAATCCTAAAATAACTGAAATCAGTAAAATACGAAATTCTTTGGAACACAAGTATTTAAAAACAATTCTTCCTATGGGAGCGGAAAAAATTTTAAAAGTTAAGCAAGATAAATTTGACGATAAATTAGCTTTTTATATTTCAACTGAAGAATTGTATGATATTGTATTATTTCTTTTAAAAACTATACGTTCTTTGATTATTAATCTTATATGTTGCATTAATATTGAAGAAAATAAAAAATATGAAAAGGAAATAAAAAAGTATAAATTTATTCCGCCTTTAAATACATATCCAATAGATGATAGTTTAAGATTTTAAAATACTAATAAAAAGTAAATATAATATAAATTTGAAAGAGTGATAAATTATGGAAAATCTTATAGTTAGAAATATTGAAGAAAAAGATATTCCAAGTGTTGTAGATATTCAAATAGATGGTTGGAAATCAGCATATAAAGGAATAGTTGATAATAATATTTTAAATTCAATGAACAGAAATGAAAGAATTGAAAAAAGAAAAAATGATTATAAACAAAATGGTTTTATAGTTGCAGAATTAAATAATCAAATAGTTGGATTTTGTAGATATATTGATAGTAATAAATTTACAACAAATATATCAAATATAGATTGTGAATTATTAGCACTATATGTTAAGCCAAACTTAAAATATAATGGTATAGGAACAAGACTATTTCAATTTGTTAAAAATGAGTTTAAAAGCAAAAATAAAACAAAAATGATATTATGGTGTTTAAAAGATAATGAGCCATCTAAAAGATTTTATACTAAAATGGGTGGAGAAATTGTTAAGGAAAGAACAATAAAAATAGGAGAAAAAGAATATTTAGAAGTTGGATTTATATATAGTATTTAATTAGAAAATTATAAGTTATGGAGGAAAAAGGAATGAAAGAAGTAAAACCACAACAAACTAAAAGAGCAAAAGCTTATGAATTATGGATGAAAGCTCCAAATCCAATGGTAACATTTTTTAAAAGATTAGATGTAACACCTTTAGTTAATACAAGTAAAAGAAAAAAATTGAAATTTAATATGTTGCTAGATTATTGTATTGGTAAATCTGCTTCTAGTATTGAAGAATTTTACTTGTTGCCAGTAGGAGATAAACTAATTCATTATGATACTATTGCTGTAAATACTATTGTAAAAAATAAAGATGGCGAAGTAAGTTCTTGTGATATATTATATACTGGTGATTTAGATAAATATAATAAAGATTATTTGAAATATACACGGAGAAGTAGCTAAAACTTGTACAGATAGAGATTTAACTGATAGTATGGTAATTGGTACATCTGCAATTATAGATACCGAACTAGATGGAGCTGTTGGAATGAATAGTGGAATTTTTAATAATCCATTTATAATATGGGGCAAATATGAAAAGAAACTTTTTAAATATTATCTTTTAATTTCATTTCAATACCACCATACTCAAATGGACGGTGCTCACGCTGGTAGATTTTTAGCTAATTTACAAAAAGAAATAGATAGTTTTAAATAACATATTATAAAATATTAGACAGATAATAATTGGAAAGTGAGATGATTAGCATAGAAGAATTAGAAGTAAATAAAAAGGAAATTGAAGTATTAACACTTTTTTATAATAGATTTTATGATTTATATGATGAAATAGTTGATGATAATTTTATAAGAGAAAATGAAAATATACGCTTTTTAAAATTAAGAGAAGCTTTTTCTGTATATAAAGAGTTATTAAGTTATGAGCCAATAAAATATTATATTGAATGGATGAAACAAGGCGGAAGGCCTCCTTTAGAAGGTATTATTGCAGATGATGTATTTAGCTTTATAAGAAATTTGTTATTACATTTTCCAATTTTTAATACTTGGAATGAAGTATATATAAATAAGAACTTAGCTACTTGGAGTAAAGTTGGACAAATTGATAAATTTTTAAATAAGTGTATTAATATAAAAATTGATGGCGAAAGTAAAGTCAATTATAGAATATGGGAAGAAGAAAAAAAGAAGATGACATATTTTTCTGTTAATTTTCCAGAAAAATATGAGGATAATGATATTTATTTAAAAGATTTAATCTCTGAAGAAGTAGGTATGAAATTTTGTATGGCTTTGATGAGAGAAATATTAGATAAACAAGTAGTAAATGCAGATAGACCAAAAATAAAGATTATGTCTCAAGTATATGTACCTTTAAAGCAAAACGACATTAAATAAATTACAAAATATAGATTAGTTTTAATGACTAATCTATATTTTTTGAAAAAAGAATTTATTATAGTAAACAAGAGTATTGACAATAATTTTTTAATTTTCTAAACTAAAATTAGTAAGTGCTTACAAGAAATTTTAAAGGAGATAAAATTAAAAATGTATCACGGAAGATTTAAAGGAACTCATTATAATGCAGGTTATAAATGGGGAGAATTATTATATAAAAATAATAATGTTATAAGTAATAAACACACTTTTATTATTACAAAAGAAAGAAAAAACTTTGCAAAACAATGCTTACCTATTTATGAAAAATATTATCCAGAAATTCTAGAAGAAATTAGAGGTATTGCAGATGGACAAAAAAGTTCTTATGAAGATTTATATACCTTTCTATTAAGTATGTATTGTTTTGAATTTGATAATCATTGTACTTGTTTAGCTATGAAAAATGAAAGCAATATAATTTTGGGAAGAAATAGTGATTTTTTAGTAAGTATAGAAAACTTATATATGAACTGTTTATATAAATTGGAAAATAGTTATGCTTTCAATGGAAACACTACTGCTTTTGTAGAAATGGAAGATGGAATAAACGAGTATGGATTAGCAGTTGGTTTGACATTTATATACCCTAAAATAATAAAAGCGGGTTTTAATGCTGGTATGTTAGTAAGATATTTGCTTGAAAAGTGTAAAACTACAAATGAAGCAATAGAAATATTAAAAGTTTTGCCAATAGCTTCACAACAGACTTTAACTATTGCAGACAGTACAGGCAATATTGTAATTGTAGAGTGTAATGCAGAAAATATAGAAATAATAAAATCTAATAAAGATGGTAATTTTGTAACAACAGCTAACGAATTTAATTCAAATAGTATGAAAGAATATAATAATTATAATGTAGATAATTGGAGAGCAGAAGAAAGATATATTAGTTCATACAATGCTTTGAAAGAAAATAATCATAACTTTTCAATTGAATTAACAAAAGATATTCTATCAGGAAAATATGGTTTTATGTGCCAATATGATAGGAAAACAAATGCAGATACAGTTTGGTCTGTAATATATGATATTAAGAATAAGAAAATTTATCGAGTTGAAGGAAATCCAAATCGAAAACACTTTAAAGAAGATACTAGATTAAAATTCAAATAGGTGCAGAAATTTTTGAAAAAATCTAATTTGACAATATAAAGAAAAGTGTGTATAATAAAAATAGGAAGTGAACATACAGAAATGTATGTTGCCACATAGATATGACAAACACTACATTGCCGTCCAAAGCAAAATGTAGTGTTTTTATTTATTCCTTATTAGTCCAAATTATGTATATAACTGTCAATAAGGCTACGTTTATAGTTGCTGAAATCATAAATCCTATGATTAAGAATAGTAAAAATTCTACCATAAACACCACCTCACTTTCTCATAGCAAAAGGCTATGAAGTAAAGTGGCAACACACATCTGCTTTTAGTTCATTTCCTATGAAAAGCATTATATAGTATAATTGTTTGAAATTCAATAAAAACAAATTTATTTTTCAATATTCTTAACAAAATTATCAACTAATCTCTTAAAAGTATCTAAAGGAAAATTAAAAAGATGTTTTACTACTTCAAAAGTTTTATTTATGTAATTCTTCAATTTGCGATTTTCTCTTTTTAATTCTTGATTTTCATATTGCAAATCAGCATTTTGCTTTTGTAATTTATTCATTGTTTCTATTGCATTATAAGACTTACTTAAATGCAATTTTAGTCTATTTACATATTTAACTAATTCTTTATTCTGTGCTAAAACTAAAGTTGTATTTTTTATTTCTAATGGTTGTATTTCTTCTTGTGTCAATTCATATTTTATATTTTCGTAATTAGTAACTTGCTTTAACTTTTCTGTACTTAAATGCTCAACTTCTCGTTCTTTGCCACGTTCCAAATCAAAGCCATTTTCAGTAATATATTTATAGAAGTTATCTTGTAATTTTTTGTAACTGTCTTTGCCTTTCCAATACTCACTACAAGCAATTTTTTTGACTTGATTTCCGTTCTTTTCTTTAGTTTGAATAACTGGAACAAATACTAAATGTAAATGTGGTGTGCTTTCGTCTAAATGAACTTTTGCAGATAAAATATATTGTTCTCCTAGATTTTTATAATTTGCAACAAAATTATAGGCAGTTTGAAAATATCTTTTTGTTTCTTCTTTGCCAATTTTTTCAAAAAATTCCTTATCAGAAGTAATGATAAATTCACAAGCTAAATTAGTATAACTTGTTATTCTGCATTTTAAATTATTATTTTTTATCAATTCGTTAATAGCTTTTGAGTAGGTAGTGTTGCATTGCTTAATTGAGTAATTTTTTATAGAATTATTTTTGTTAATGTCTTTATTAGAATAGTTTGTATTTTTTCTTTCGTTATGTTTGTATAATCCCGCAAGATTATCTTTTTTGTAGTTAACATTTCTAATTATTGCATAACTCATTTTTTCTATTCCTTTTCTTTTAAGATAGCCTTCGTAGGCTCAAGCAAAATAAATACCTCCTTTGATTTTTCTATATATAACTTTCTTGAAGTTCTAACACACTAGAACTTCACAGAAGTTCCGTGCGATTAAGGACAACTAAAGTTTTCCTTAATAATCCTTTTATACACGATTAAATATTTAATCGTGTTATAACAATATTTGCACATTGTTATAAGGTAGTTTAGGTTGATAGCTAAACTATTGAGAAACCTTACTCGGTTTCTCAAACTCTTCCACGAAACTACATAAAAATATCAAAATAGAATTTTGACATTTTTATATAGTCTAAATACTGTATTTTCAGTAAAAATCACTATTGTTAATTTATTTTAATTTTTTCTACTTAAACACAAAGCTAAACAAAAGTGAAATAAATGGCTATATATAAACAAGTAGTCTATCCCCCGCAACCAAAGAATTAAGAAGCATTTGCTAGATTTAAGCAAGTGCTTTTTTGATGTGTTTTTAGGCAAAATTGTCACACTTTGGTCACACTTAGGGCGAGACTTGGCGTAGCTGGGCAAGTTTTAGCAAAGAATTGGTTTAAGAAATTTACCGAAAGTGCTATAATAAAGAAAATAGAGCTCAAAAGATAGTAATTCACATTTTACTAATGACTTTCAATAAGATAAAAACTTGTTTTTACAAGTAAATAAAGAAAGGAGGTGTAAAATATGAAGAATACAAAATTTGAAGAACTTAACGAATACCAAAGAAAAAGATTAGAGACTGCAGAGGAATGTGCAAATGATATAAAAAAATATGAAGAACAAACCGAAAAAACAGTTAGTCCAAAAGTAAGAAAGTTTATTCTAGATATGTACCTATTTGGATTAGAACATGATTTATCAAAAGATCAAGTATTCGAAATGTATGAAAAACAATTATTGAAATAAAATGGAAGAGGTGGTTTTATAATGGAAAATTTGGAAAATGAAAGTTTGGATAAATTAGAATATGCACAATGTAAATTGGATAATATTACAAAAATGTTATTTTACATATATGAAGATTATTATGCTGCACAAAAAGATGATTTATATACAAAAGCAAATAATTACGATAGATTAGAAAATTTTTTGATAAATATTCATTCATTACTATTTAATCAATGTGAAGAAATGAGAGAGTTTATAGATAAAGTATATGAAGAAAAAAGAAGAATTAAATTAGAAAATTCAGAAATTGAAACAATACCTTTTTATAATGAAGAAAAAAACAAAATTGAGAATATACCAGTTTATAATAGTATCAAAATGGTAAATGGTAAGATAGTATATAGTTAAGTTTTATAAAAGATTTAAAATTACAATAGATAATGAAGTATAAAAAAAAATATATAATAGAAATATAAACTACCGTATATGGAATAATAAAATATAATTACTTTATTTTTTGTGTTGACAACATTGTATCACTGTGATACAATAAATGTATTGAAACAATACAAAAAAGGAGAAATAATATGAAAAAAGAAGAAATATTTAAGGAATTTTATGCACAAACTAAAGAAGAAATTATCGAAGAGTTTAAAAGTCATTATACTTATTACAAAGAAAATGATGACCCGGAAAATCAATCTAAAGAGCACAAGACTAAATATTTAAAGTTATGCAAAAAATTTTTAAAAAAATTAGAAGAACTTAATTTACCAGAATTAACAGATGATTGGTGGTGTTATAGCTATTTACTAAAAAATGATTCTATTGATTTAGGATTAACTCTTTGTACTGAATTAGAAGTAGAGGATAATGAGGTTTCTAGTGCAACTTTTTCTGATGAATATATATTATTAAGTGTAAAAAGTGATTATATGACTGTTAGTGAATTTGCCAAATTATATAATGTTACAGATATTACGGTTAGACAATGGATAAGAAGAGGTAAAATAAGAAGTGCAAAAAAACAAGGAAGGGATTGGATAATACCAGATATTGCAGATAAACCCAAAAGAGGATTTCAAGATGTTACATATATTTGGAAGGAACTAACATCTAAAATTGAAGACAAATACCCTTTTTTAAAAGGATATAATAATATGTTTATATTCCAAAATGAAGATGATAAAGGACTGTACAATGTAATATTAAGTAATTATAAAACTAGAATTAAAGAAAAAATTCAAATAAGTAATATAAAAAGAGAACAACTGGAGTTAGAATTAATGAGTAGTGGCTTGGTAGAAATAGATGAACCTAAAATTTTTCATATGTAAAAATAGAATAGTAATTACCTCATATGGTAGTTACTATTTTTTACTGTGATAATCGGGATAGAACAAATAAAAGCATTGAAATATAAATAAAAAATACATATAAAGACCACCCCCGCCTCTAATCTCTAGAAATAATTAAAAGGGGAACGGCGAGGGGAGTCAAAGAAATTATTTCGGGAAATTGGTAAGGGGGGGTATCCACTTATTTCTTCGAAAGTGATTCTAACAGTAAAGATGCAGCCAAAGAAAATCCCTCAATAAAAGCTTCTTCCATTTCAACAGAAGACATTTTATTTTGAGATTATAAAGCCTTAGTAATTAAGTAAAAAGTTTCTTTATCAACTAATTTTTCAAGCTTATCTTCAATAGAAATAGATTTAGATAAATTATCTGTATATATACTATCTTTTGAAGCTGGTCGTTCTATAAATGTATATTCTCCATTATATAAAGAAAGTATAGTTTTAGCTTTCACATTTTATCACCTCCAATCGGTTTTGTATTTAAACTTAAATATGAAATAAATACAAGATAAAATGGAAAAAATGTTTTTAATTTGTTAAAAATTGTGACTAGTAAGTGAAAATGTCCCAAAAAAATATTGTATTTGTAAATAA
>CAQUBD010000002.1:0-44025 GCA_948891265.1 uncultured Clostridia bacterium
CAGTCACTCCATGTCGCATTCGTTGTTACATTCAAAAAGAATATAATAAACTTTTTAGCATGAGAGAGGCGCATTTTATAGCTTTACAAATTCTTATCGAATGTAATGAACAGGAAGCGAAATATTAATTATATTTATTAAATAAGGAATCGCTTTAAAACAATCATGGTCTATATGACAAAATTAATTTTTAAGGAATTGCCATAATTTAATTGAAATATTATAAAAAGTATGCTAATATATTTATATAAAGAAAATTAGCCAAAGAGGTCGTAATTTGCGACCTCTTTAACATCTATAATACAATTTTAAAATATTATTGAAGGAGAAAAACTAGATAAAATGGAAAATAGAAATATAGTAATAGGAATAGAAGGAACAGTAGGAGCAGGAAAGACAAGTATCTGTAGACAATTATTAGGAAAAGTCGAAAATTCAATTATATTACATGGTGGAAACATATATAGAGCAATTGTATATGGAATTATGCAAACACATAAAAATAATATAGAATTAAGAAATATTGATGCATTTGAAATAATGGAACAGCTAGAAATTGATATAAGATTAGAAAACAGAGAAACTGTAGTATATATGAAAGGAAAAAAGGTTCAGGAGAAAGATTTACAATCAGATAAAACATCAATGTCAGTATCAAAGGTAAGTAATGTAGCAAATAATAAAAAATTATATCAATTTGGTAAAAAATTAATAGATGAATTTAGAAAGAAATACAATGTAATATTATCTTCTAGAGATATTATGAAAATGTATCCAGATGTTACATACCATTTTTTTATAGATGCATCAATAGATGAAAGAACAAATAGAAAATATATTCAATACAATAAAGAAATAGAAAAAGATACGATAAGAAAAATGATAGAAGAAAGAGATAAATTACAAGAAAAAACAGGCTATTATAAAATATATCCTGAAACTAAAATAATAGATGTTACAAATTGCAAAACAATTGAAGAATCAACAGAAAAAGTATTTCAAAATATAGAAAGGGTGCCATGTGTAAAATGAATTTTTTAGGAATAATAGTATCTTATTTGTATATAGGGATAGTTATAATAAGTGCAAAAATATTTGAAAAAAGAGAAATTGAATTTAGTAGAAAATTTATACATATTATGTTAGGAAATTGGTGGTTTATAGCAATGTATTTCTTTACAAATGTATGGTTTGCAATGTTTGTTCCAATAACTTTTGTAATAATAAATTATGTATCATACAAGAAAAATTTAATAAAAGTAATGGAAAGAAACAAACAAGATGGAATAGGTACAGTATATTATGCAATTGCATTATTAATATTAACAATTGTATCATTTGGAATATGTAAAGAGCCATTACTAGGCTTGATTCCTAATTTAGTTATGGCATATGGTGATGGATTGGCAGCCGTATTTGGAAAACTTATAAAAAGTAAAAAATACAAAATTAATGGAGCAAAAAAATCTTATGCGGGTTCGTTTACAATGTTTATAATTACAACATTAATTATTGGTGGATATTTATTATTAAAATACAATGAAGTATTTTGGCAAACCGGACATTGGACACTGGTAACGATAATGATGGCATGTTGTATAACAATGATAGAAGCTGTATCAAGTAAAGGGATAGATAATATAAGTGTTCCAATAAGCACATTAATTATGCTTATATTAATATAGTTTTGCATTACTTGAAAAAATATTAAGACTATGTTAAAATTATAGTGAGAAACCTATAAATATGCCACCAAGCCAAATGTCAAGGAGGGATTATATGGTATCTGATGAATTTATGGATAGTTTATTTAAAGAATGTTCTAAAGGGCTAGGTTTTAAGTACGAAAAGCCAAAAGAGCCAGAAATCGATAAAGAACATGCTAAAATACTGGAGATGGTTAAAGAAGCTGAAGAAAACAGCAGGGGTTATCAAATTGCTAAGGAAATGAAACAGATATGAACATTAATAAGAGATCGCAATTGCGACCTCAAAATTATTTTAAAGCTCAACCTTAGGCTGATACTTTTCAAGCCACATATTAACTTGACAAAGGTAAGCCATAAGTTGAGGCCCAGTCATTAATTGACCAAACCAGGGTCTTGTAAAACTACTTCCATTAGTATTTAAAATATCTAAAATATATTTACGATTAAGCAAATTATTGATAGGCGCATTTTTATCTTTCATAATATCAGAAAGCATATCTTTAACTTTAGCTAAATAAGTAGGATTATGAGTCTTAGGATAAGGAGACTTTTTTCTATCTACAATTTCTTCAGGAAGAAAATCCTTACAAATATATCTAAGTAATCCTTTTTCACGACCATTTAATGCTTTAATTTCCCAAGGTATGTTCCAAACATATTGAGCTAAACGATAATCACAGAAAGGAACACGAAGCTCAAAACCATTATACATAGCCATTCTATCAGAACGATCCAATAATGTTTGCATAAACCAATTTAAAGTAAGATGAGAAATTTTTCTTTTCTCAGCAGTTTCTTTAGAATCACAATCTAAGATTTCTACTTCATTCAGGCTTTCATTATATCTATAATCAAGATAGCTTTTTAAATTAACTTTACTACCAATAGTTGGATTTAAAAGTTGTTGTCTTTCTTCAATTGCAATAGACCAAGGAAAAGTATTACTATTTAGAGCATCTTCTCTGAAAAACCAAGGATATCCACCGAAAATTTCATCAGCACATTCACCAGTCAAAGAGACTGTCATTTCTTTTTTTACATTTTTACAAAACAAAAGTAAAGATGAATCAATATCAGCCATACCAGGCATATCACGAGCAATCATAGCATCTTCCAAATACTCAGCAAGTTCTGGTGTATCAATAACAATTTGATGATGGTTGGTGTGTAAGTTTTTATTCATCAAATTAATATAGTAATTGTCAGAATTGGGCTGAAAATCACTTTTAACAAAATTTTTATCATTATCAACATAATCAATAGAATAAGTATCTAAAGGTGGCAAACCATTATCTTTACAATAATCAGAAGCAAATTTTGTAATTATACTTGAATCAAGTCCACCTGAAAGAAAAGTACATAATGGAACATCAGAAACAAGCTGACTTGTAATGGAATCATTTAACAAATACTTTACAGTACTACAAGTAGTGCCAAAACTATCTGTATGAGGCTTAGACTCTAATTTCCAATATCTTTCAAGATGCAAACCATAACTATTAAACACAGCAAAATGAGCAGGTTTTATTTCATAAATATCTTTAAAAATAGTAGTTCCAGAGGTATGAGCAGGACCTATTCCAAATAGTTCACAAATACCTTGATTATCTAAAGTTCTTTCAACATTAGGATATTCAAATAAAGCCTTAATTTCAGAAGCAAAAATAATAGTATTATTTTTTATAGTATAAAATAAAGGTTTGATACCAAAATGATCACGAGCTAAAAATAACTCTTTTTTTCTGCTATTCCAAATAGCAAAAGCAAAAATACCATTTAAATGTTTTACAACATCATTTCCATAATGAATGTAAGATTTTAATAAGATTTCAGTGTCAGAATGACCTTTAAAAGAATAACCATTTTCAGTTAAAATTTCTTTCAATTCCTTTGTATTATAAATTTGACCATTGTAAACTAAAACATATTCTCCATAAGAATATTTTTCTATCATTGGCTGAGTGCCACCGCTCTGGATCTATTACAATAAGTCTTTTGTGGCCCAAAACAATATTTTTATCTATGTAATAACCATCTTCATCAGGACCACGTCTACTTAAGACTGAATTCATATTTAGTAAAATGTTTTTCATGTTAGATATATCATTCTTAAAATTTGAAAAACCAACAAAACCACACATAATTATCCTCCACTAATTTTTAATTATTTATAGTATATGCAAAAATTTTAAAAAGTTGCTTTTAGAAAAAATATGTGTTAAACTATAAAAGAATAAAGGAGATGGAAAAAATGCATTTAAAAAATATACTAGGACATTTTAGAGTAGTTACAAAACATAGATGGGTTGTTTTTAAATTGTGTGTAAAAGTAGGAGAACCATGGAGAGGGCTAGTGCATGACCTTTCAAAATATTCACCAACTGAATTTTGGGAAGGAGTAAAGTATTTCAATGGAAAACATTCTCCAATAGTAGATTGTAAAAAAGATAAAGGATATTCAGAAGCCTGGTTACACCATAGAGGCAGAAACAAACATCATACAGATTATTGGGTAGATTTAAGTTCTCCAGACAAAACGCCTAATATACCATATAAATATGTGGCAGAAATGTTATGTGACAAATTAGCAGCAGGAATTGTATATAAGGGTAAAGACTGGACAAAAGAGTATGAATTAGAGTATTGGCTACATGAAAGGGATAAAACATTAGTAAATGATAATATTGAAGCTTTAATAACAGAATTTTTTACACAAGTAAGTGAATTTGGAATAGATAAAGTATTGACAAAACAAAATGTAAAAGATTTGTACAAAAAATATTGTTCGAATAATAAAACATTATTAAAAAAAACCTAAAGTTAAAAGTTAAATAGGTTGACAAATGTAAAAAATACTTGTATAATTTTATAGTAAAAATAATGAAAAAATTAAATAGATATAAAATAATATATCTTTTAGCAAGGGGGGAATAGAAATGGCACAACCAAAAAGAAGATGGTCAAAAGCAAGAACACATTCAAAAAGATCAACATGGAAAAAAGAACAACCAAATTTTGCTACATGTCCAAATTGTCATGAACCTATAATGCCACATAGAGTTTGCTCAAACTGTGGATATTATGATGGAAAACAAGTAGTAACAAAAAAAGAAACTGAAAATGCATAAGTATTTTGATAGCACAAACACAAGTGCTATTTTTTCATATTGTAATATAAAGAAGAATAAAGAGTTACAATTCACAGCTTAAAATAATATTTGTCCTGCAACGAGTAAAGGTTTTAAAATATACTTGGGCCCTTCCCAAAAATGCTGTAGAAATGCTAACGCATTTTAATAATATAAAAAATAAAAAAAATGTATACATTTTAATATTATTGTGATATTATGTATAAAAATACAAAAGAAAGAGAGGGAGTATTATGTTTGAAAAATTTTTAAAAAGATCAAATTGGACAGACATGGTTATTTCAATAATATTTGTACTATTAGGAACTTTATTAATAGCAAGGCCAAATGAAACTTTAGGAGCAATATCTATGATATTAGGAATTGTATTTATTGCTATGGGGGTCTTAAAATTAGTAGAATATTATACTTCTGAAATGAGAGAAGATTATTTACTAACAATTGCTTTAATAACTGTAATAATAGGAGTTATAATATTATTTGGATCAAGTACAATATTATCATTGTTTAGAATTATTTTAGGAATTTGGATTATTTTAACAGGAATAATGGATTTGCAAATAGTATTAGAATGGAAACAATTAAAATCACCATATTGGACTATATCATTAATATTTTCCATACTAATGATATTTGGAGGGATCACTATTTTAGTAAATCAAAATATACTACTTACAACAATGGGAATTATAATTGTAATTTATGGTATATTAGATATTATAGATAGAGTAATATTCATGCAAAAAGTAAATAATTATATAAAGAATGAAAAATAGAATATACAAACACTTTAAAATAACCATTATTATTAAACAAAATATTTAATAATAATGGTTATATAATATTAAAATTAGGAGATAATGATGAAAAAAATTTATATTATATTAACATATACAGGCACATTTTTATCAAGGATAATTAAATTTTATACAAAAGATGAGTTTTCTCATGTTTCAATTGCATTAGATAAAGAGTTACAGCAAATGTATAGTTTTGGTAGATTAAATCCGTATAATCCATTTTGGGGAGGTTTTGTACATGAGGGAATAGATAAAGGAACATTTAAAAGATTTAAAAAGACAACTGCAAAAATATATTCTTTAGAAATAGAAGATGAACAATATGAAAAAATTAAATGCGCAATATATAATATAAAGAAGTTAAAAAAGAAATATAAATTTAATATTTGGGGGCTTTTCGCAGTAGGATTTAAAATAAAAATAAAAAAAGATTATTCTTTTTATTGTGCAGAATTTGTAAAATATGTGTTAGATGAAGCAAACGTTAAAACACAGTTACCAGAATTAGTAAGACCAGAAGATTTTAAATTAATTAAGAATTTAAATGTTGAGTATAATGGGAGTTTGAAAAATTATGGGAATTCATAGAACTAATACAATCACATTGAAGTTTAGACCATAAAATTATTGAATAAAATTCCTAAATATGGTATAATTACATTATGTAACTATTATTTGTATTCTTTGAAAGAGAGGCTTTTTATGTCATTATCATTTGAGAAGTTTGAAAGGATTAAGAATGCTGTACATCAACCCTTGAATTGGGATGATTATAACAGCACAGCAGTAATAGAGGACACAAACTGTTTATCACATGCTTTTGGAAGTACTGTTACATCTGCAATTGAAGCATATAGGTTAGGGAGCTTGTCAGGAAAAAAGAAATTGAAAGATGGATATTTTTCTAAAGATGAGGTTAAAAATCTATTTTATGCTGATGCAGAATCAGTAGAACTTAAGATTGAGGAAATTCCTTTTGAAAATCTGTCAACATTTTTGAAATATATCTCAGAGATTAAATTGGCAGAAAATCAACATATTGTTGCTTTATTTGTTAAAGTATATGGAAGAGAAGAGTACATAAGTGATTTCCATTTCTTGCGGTTTGATAAAGGAAAAGGATGGACAGAAAAAAGAAGACCATTAAGAATTACTTTTATCGAAGACATTTCAAGAGATTGGCCTTCTGCATGGAATGATAAGCTGATTGGTGTTTTCAAAGTTACAAGATAAAGGAGCGATGTATCGTTCCTTTTTCATATTATAGAAAAGTTCTCCGAACCTCCTATAATATAAATACATTTCACAGAAAAATTGCTGAGCAATTTTTCGCGGGCGAACAAAAACGGGGCATGTAAGTAAGCTAAAATGTTAAAAAATCTTAATCATGCCCCTTTTGTTCTGTTATAGGAAAGTTATTAATGTCCGCTTTTGTTCTATTCATTTTAAAAATAAGAAAAAACTGAAACAATAAATTTAAAAAATATTGAAAAAATAATAAAAATAATGTATTATAATAAACAGAGATAGAGGTGTATTATGAAATCAAACTACTTTAAATATTTTTTTATAATATTTGCAATAGCCATAATGATATTTGCAATAGTAAAGATAAAAACAGAAGAACAAAAAAAAGAAGCACAAATATATGAAATAAAAGAAGACACAGTACAAGAAATTACAGAAATAAGATTAGGAGTAGCAGAATTTGATAGTATAAATCCAATTTTAAGTAAAAATAAAAATATTCAAGATATAATGAAGATAATTTTTGAACCATTAGTTACTGTATCATCAAATTATAAGTTAGAAAATTGCTTAGCAAAAGAGTGGGCTAAGCAAAATGAGACGACATATATAATAAAGTTAAGAGATGATAGAAAATGGTCAGATGGACAAAAATTTACCGCTGAAGATGTAAAATTTACAATTGATAGATTAAAAGACTCTGATACAATATATACTTCAAATGTACAAAACATAGCTATTGTAGAGATTGTTGATGAATCTACAATAAGAATAGTTTTAGATCAAGAAGTTCCATTTTTTGAGTATAATTTAAATTTTCCAATATTATCAAGCAAATATTATAGTGATAAACAATTTGTACCTGATATTGTTCCAATAGGAACAGGAATGTATAAAGTTAGTGATGTTCAGGAATCAGCCCTAATTTTAACTAAAAATGAATATTATTCAGAAAGTAAAAATTTAAAACTTGATAAAATAATTGTTACTATGTATGCTACAGTTGGAGAATTATATAATTCTTTTAAAATAGGCAATATTGATTTTATAAGTACACAAAATAGCAATTTAAAGGAATATATTGGGACAATCGGATATATATCAAAAGAAATGAAAGGTAGAGAGCATGATTTTATTGCATTCAATACACAAAACGAAATTTTATCACAAGTAAATGTAAGGAAATCAATAGGATATTCAATTGACAAATCTAATATTGTATCAAGTGTTTATTCTGATAATTATTATACATCAAGTTTTCCTTTAGATTATGGTAACTGGTTATATGAAGAACAAAATTCTAGTATAGGGTATAATATTGAACAAGCAAAACAATTGTTAGTTGATGAAGGGTGGAATTATAAAAACAAATATTGGCAAAAAACAATTAATTATAGAACACAAAGGCTATCCTTTAATCTAGTAGTTAAAGCTACTGATACAAGTAAAGTAAAGGTAGCTGAGAATATAAAGGGTCAATTAGAAAATCAGGGAATTAGAATTAACTTAATCAAAGCTTCAGAAATTCAATATCAAAATTATATTAAAAATAAGAATTATGATATAATATTATGTAGTATTAACTTATCTGTTAGTCCAGATTTATCAACATTTTTTGGAGATAATAATTTAGCTAATTATTCAAATGATGAAGTTAAAAATATAATGAATGAAATTAAAAATTTAAGGGATGAGAATCAATTAAAACAGAATTATAAAAGATTAAATGAAATATATAAGAATGATATGCCATATGTAAGTTTATACAATAATAAGTATACAGTTGCTTATAATTCAAATCTGGTAGGTGGACTTGAACCTAATTGGTTCTATCAATTTTATAATATAAAAGATTGGCATAAATAATGTAGAAATAATGAATTTTAATGAAATATATAACAAAAATTTGAAAAAAGTGTTGACAAAAACAAATGTTTAATGATATAAAGTAATTATCAAACAAAAGTTCAAAAATAAGGAGGAAAAATTAATGACAGAAAATACAGAAAAGAAAAAGGCTTTAGAAGCAGCAATGAGTCAAATAGAGAAACAATTTGGAAAGGGCTCAGTAATGAAACTTGGAGAATTTAAAGCAATGGAAATAGAAGCAATACCTACAGGTGCTCTAAGTTTAGATATGGCTTTAGGTATAGGAGGAGTTCCAAGAGGAAGAATTGTAGAAGTATTTGGACCTGAATCATCAGGAAAAACAACTCTTGCATTACATATTGTTGCAGAAGCACAAAAGATGGGAGGAGAAGCAGCATTTATAGATGCAGAACACGCGTTAGATCCAGTTTACGCGAAAAAGTTAGGAGTAGATATAGATAATTTAATAGTTTCACAACCAGATACAGGAGAACAAGCATTAGAAATAACAGAAAGTTTAGTAAGAAGTGGAGCATTAGATGTAATAGTAGTGGACTCTGTTGCAGCATTAGTACCAAAGGCTGAAATAGACGGTGATATGGGGGATTCTCATATGGGACTACAAGCAAGGTTAATGTCACAAGCATTAAGAAAACTTGCTGGAGCAATAAACAAAACAAAAACAGTAATAATATTTATAAATCAATTAAGAGAAAAAATTGGAGTAATGTTTGGAAATCCAGAAACAACTACAGGAGGAAGAGCTTTAAAATTCTATGCTTCTGTAAGACTTGATATAAGAAAAATCGAAAATATTAAACAAGATGGAGAAGTTAAAGGAAATAGAGCAAGAGTAAAAGTTATAAAAAATAAAGTTGCACCACCATTTAGAGAAGCAGAATTTGATATTGTATATGGAGAAGGAATTTCAAAAGCTGGAAATATTTTAGATATGGCGGTTAATATGGATATAATCGAGAAAAGTGGTTCATGGTTTAGCTATAATGGTGAAAGAATTGGACAAGGTAGAGAAAATGTTAAAAAGTACTTGAGAGATAATCCAGAAATCTTAGCTGATGTAGAAGAAAAAGTAAGAGCCAATTTTGCAAAAGCTTTTGAAGAAAGTCTAGGAGAAGAATTCCCTGAAATAGATGAAGAAGAATTGGATTAATAAATTTTTACTAAGATATTAATTAAGATAATAACTGTAAAAGAATTTTAAAAATACTTGAAAAGTATGGATAATTATGTTAAAATACAAACATAATTTATCTATACTTTTTGTATATAGATTGTAAAAAAATGTGTGATTTTTATTCAAAATAATTTATTTCTTAATATTCTATAAGTATAATATTAGATATTTTAAATCAATAAATCAATTCTTGAATTTTATAGAGAGGTGATAAAATATGACAGTAGACGAATTATTTGAAAAAATGGACCAAAAGATAAACGACCTAGATAAGAAAATGGACCAAAAGATAAATGACCTAGATAAGAAAATGGACCAAAAGATAAATGGACTAGATAAGAAAATGAATAAGAAATTTAATAATTTAGAAACACAAATGACAGATTTAAGAAATGATATGAATAACAATTTTGAAAAAATAAACAATAAATTAGATGGAGTAACAAATTCAAATTTAGCACAAATATTAACAAATCAAATAAAATTTCAAAATAAAATAAATAGCCAAATAAGATATAATGAATTAGAACATAAAAAGTTAGACTGCAGGATATCAGAGTTAGAACTAAGAAAATACCAGTATAGATAGTACTATAGGCAGAAGTATAGATAAATTTATTAATATTAAGAAGGAAGTAATAAATGTATACAATAGAACAATTTGATAAAGAAAAAACAAAAGTATTGAAATATGTATTATATAAAAAAAGAAGTGAAGCCGAAGTAAGAAATAAGTTTTCAGGAATAATAGATGATAATTTATTAGAAGACATAATTGAATACTTAAAACAAGCTAAATATGTAGATGATATAGAATATATAAAAAAAACAGTAAATAATTTTTTAGTCTTAAAGAATTTGTCAATAAAAGAAATAAAACATAAATTATTATCAAAAGGTTTAAATAAAAATGATATAGATGATTATATATATGAAAACAAAGAAGAACTCAAGAAATATGAAATAAAGTCAGCCTCAAATATAATATATAAAAAGGCAAATTCTATGGAACAGGATGAGATAAAACAATATTTATTAAAAAAGGGATATAAGATAGAGAACATAAATATAGCAATGCAATAGTAAGATTAAAATGAAGATTTAGAAAACAAATTATAAGTATTTGTTTTTAGAGAGGGAGAACAATGTCAATATTAACATTAGAAACAAAGAAATATTCAATAAAAATAGACAATTTTGAAGGACCATTAGATTTGTTATGTTATTTAATAGATAAAAATAAGATGAATATATATGATGTGAATTTAACAGAAATAACAGATCAATATATAGAATTTTTGAATGCAATGGAAGAAGTAAATTTAGAAATAACAAGCGAATTTATTGTTATGGCATCAACCTTGCTATATTTGAAATCTAAGAATCTATTACCTAAACAAGAAGATGATGAAGAAGAAATAACAGAAGAAGAACTAATAAGAAGAATAATTGAATATAAGAAATTTAAAGAAATAAGTAAGGTATTAAAAGAAAATTATAAAATATATTCGAATAGATTTTATAAAGTACAAGAAGAAATAAAACTTCCTAAACAAAAACTAGAAAAAGATTATGCGCCTGAAAAAATACCAGATATATATAAATTATTGATAGAAAGAAATAGTGTTAAAATAAATCAAAATGCAAAGAATATAGAGAAAATAGCTTTAATTGATAAATATACAGTATCTGAAAAAGTAAAAGAGATGTATAAAATATTAATTAAACAAAAAAGATTTATTTTTAATAAAATATTTGCAATTAATAAAAAAGATAAGCAGGAAGTAGTAACAGCTTTTAGTGGGCTACTAGAGATGTCAAGAAGAAATAAAGTTGAAACGATTCAGGAAGAATTATTTGGAGATATAGTAGTAGAAAAGAAGAAAAATGAAGAAGAGCCTTAATAAAAGGCACTTCTTTTATTTCTTTTCCATCTTAATAACATTGTCAATAAAAACAAAGCAAGTTTTTAAAAATATTTGGTCATATAGACTCTACACTTTTTGGTTTTAAATTTAATAAATATCATTAATATACAGCTGACGCTTGATTGGAATGAGATTTAGATTTTCTACAGTCATTCCATGTCGCATTCGTTGTTACATTCAAAAAGAATATAATAAACTTTTTAGCATGAGAGAGGCGCATTTTATAGCTTTACAAATTCTTATCGAATGTAATGAACAGGAAGCGAAATATTAATTATATTTATTAAATAAGGAATTGCTTTAAAGCGATCATGGTCTATCTGACCAAATATTTTTAAGTAATTACAATGCAATAAAATTAAAGTTTAAATTATAATAAAAAAGGGAAAAATTATATTACTAAACAAAGAAGGTGATATATTGATTTTTCTTTTAATTTTTTTAATAATAATTCTAATGATATTGACAATAAGAATAAAAATTGAATTTATAGACATTAAATTTACATCATTATCAAAAGAACATCTAAATAAAAATTATAAAATAAAAATTATAATATATATATTTGAAAAGATTCCAATAATAGTATCAAAAATAACAAATAAGAAAATACAAAAAATTATAAAAAATGAAAAGATAAGAAATATTATTAAAAATCAAGAAACGAAAATTATTGAAAATAGAAAAGATATTGATAAAGAAGTACTAAAAGGATTAAAAAATATAAAAGTAGAAATAGAAAAAATGAATTTACAAATTTCAATAGGAACAGAAGATGCTTCAATAACAGCATTTATAATACCAGTGATTAGTACTTTCTTAGCAATGTTTTTAAGCAAAAAAGTGAGAAAGTCCAACGATAAGCAGATATTTTCAATAACTCCTGTATATATTAACCAAAATTTAATAAATATAGAGTTTTCTGGTATATTTCAAATAAAAATGATACATATTATAAATACAATATATATCATAAATAAAAGAAAGAGAGTTGATAAAAATGAGCGAACATCCAATAGAAGGCCTTATGACTACGGCTATGAATAGTATTCAGGATATGATAGATGTAAATACTATAATAGGAGAACCAATAGAAACTTCAAATAATATAGTAATAATACCAATATCAAAAGTATCATTTGGATTTGCAGCAGGAGGAAGTGAATTTAAGGGAGAAACAATAGATGAATATAAAAAAGTAGAAAAAGAAGAACAAATACAATATAAATTACCATTTGGAGGTGGAGCTGGTGCAGGAGTTACTATTAGTCCAATCGCTTTTTTAGTAATTCAATCAAATAACGTAAAATTAATTCCTGTAAATCATTCATCGAGTATAGATAAGTTATTAGATTATGTACCAGACTTGATTGAAAGAAGTAATAACATGATGAATAGAATTGTAAGTAATAAAAAACAAGAAACAGAGAAAATTCTAAAAGAAATGCAAAAAAGAAGTAATAAGGAAAGTAGTAAAAAAATTGCTAGAGAAATAAAAGAGACTAGAGATGAATTAAGCAATAAAAAAGAAGAGGCAAGAAAAAATTTGGATAGAATTCAAAAACAAGAAGAAATTGATTACGAATATGAGTATGATGAAACACACAATAATAATGAAGAAATGTTTCCAGAAGATGATTAAAATACGAAAAAATAAAGCACCTAAAATAAAATGTTCTCGACAAAAGGGACATTTTATTTTAGATGTTTCTTTTTATATAATAGAAAAGTCACACTTTCCTATTATATAAAACTTAATTGTACAGAAATTTTCTAACGAAAATTTCGCACATGAACAAATTTACGGAAAGCTTTGCTATTTATAATTTATTAATAATTAAAATTTATAGTTTTAAATAACATACTACAAATTTATTAGCTTTCCGATTTGTTCTATTATATGAAAGTTATATTTATGCATATAAGTTGTCGAAAACTTTTATATATTCGACAAAACTTCTATATTTTTGCTATTGGAAATTAATGGAAAAAGAATTATAATACATTATAATAAATAACAGGGAGGACAAAATATGGAAATAAAATTTTATGAAGAGGACAAGCTACTAGTTTTAAAGATTACTGATGAAATTGATGATTGTAATGTACAAAAGATAAGGAGGAAAGCAGATTATGAAATTGAAAGGTATATGCCTAAAAAAGTTATATTTGATTTTGATAGTGTTAGTTTTATGGATAGTAGTGGTATAGGGCTAATTATAGGTAGATATAAATTTACTAATATGCTTGGTGGAAAATTAGAGGTCGCAAATTTAACACAAAATGTAAAAAAAATATTTGAAATGAGTGGAATATTAAAACTAATACCAGTTACAGAAATTTGTTATTAAATTAGTGAAATTAAAAGTATAATATTCTATTAATAAATAATAAAAATTTTAAAGGAGAGAAATGTATGAAAGAACAATTTGAAAATGAGATGAAATTGGAATTTTTAAGTAAAGCAACTAATGAGGCCTTTGCTAGGATTACTGTTGCTGCTTTTGCATCTCAATTAGACCCAACAATTGAAGAATTAGCAGATATAAAAACAGCAGTATCAGAGGCTGTTACAAATTGTATAATTCATGCTTATGAAAATAAGCAAGGAATTATACAAATAAATTCAAAATTAAAAGATAATCAAATTAGTATTGAAATTTCCGATAATGGTAAAGGAATAGAAAATGTAGATATTGCAAAAGAACCATTATATACTACAAAACCTAATTTAGAAAGATCAGGAATGGGATTTACAATAATGGAAAGCTTTATGGATAGTATGAAAGTAGAATCAATAGTAGGCCTAGGAACAAAAGTTACTTTAGTAAAAAGTATAAAAAAAGAAGAAAAACTAGAAGATGATATAAGCAATAATTTGATTATTAAAGAGTCTTAAGGATAAACTTTGAAATAGAGGTAGTGTACATATGTATGAAAACAATGTTAGTTCAATAAAAAAAGCACAACTACGGTGATAAATTAGAAATGGAAAAGCTTATAAAAGATAATAATGGACTTATTTGGAGTATAGTAAAAAGATTTATGAATAGAGGATATGAAGTGGAGGACTTGTATCAAATAGGTTGTATAGGATTTATAAAATCGATTAAAAGATTTGATACAAATTTTGAGGTAAAACTATCTACATATTCAGTACCATACATATTAGGAGAAATAAAAAGATTTATAAGAGATGATGGACCAATTAAAATTAGTAGAAGTATAAAAGAATTAAATGTAAAAATAAATGAATTAAAGAAGCATTATTTAATAAAGACAGGAAAAGAAATAAGCATTGAGGAAATATGCAAAGAACTAAAAGCAGAAAAAGAAGATGTAATAATAGCAATGGAATCAACAAATACAATAGAATCCATAGATGGAGCCTCAGGGGCAGAAAATAAAGATGGACAACAATTAACAATATTTGAAAAGATATCAACAGGTATAAATGAAGAGGAAATTATCACAAACAAAATGGTTATCAAACAATTGGTAAACGAACTAGAAGATAGAGATAAAGAGATAATATTACTTAGATTTTTCAAGGAGAAAACTCAATCAGAAGTTGCAAAAATAATAGGAATAAGTCAGGTACAAGTTTCTAGAATTGAAAGGAAAATCCTTAATAATATGAAAATGAAACTAAATCTGGCATAGAAATAGTTTAAAAATGGAGTGAAGAATATTGAGAAAAATTATATTATATTTAATATCTTTTATTTTAATATGTTTTATAATGCCAGCAATATTGACAAAAAGAATAATTACAACAGCATCTGTAGATAAAAATATAACTAATATAGGGGAAGATAAGGAAAGAGTAATTAATGAAAAGGCTGAAAAATATGAGTATAAGAAATATGGAACTATTACATTATTACACAAAAAAACAGGGGAAATAGAGCAAGTGAATATGGATGATTATTTGTGTAATGTTGTGTCAGCAGAAATGCCAGCAGATTATGAGACAGAAGCTTTAAAGGCACAAGCAATAGTTGCAAGAACCTATACAGTTTTTAAAATATTAAATAAAAAGCATGGGAATGCTGATATATGTGATGATTCAACTTGCTGTCAGGCATGGATTTCAAAGGAAGACAGATTATTAAGATGGGAAGAAAACAAAAGAGAAAGTAATTGGCAAAAAATATGTGAATGTGTAAATAGCACAAAAGGAAAAATTATAACATATGATAATCAACCAATTAATGCATTTTTCCATTCGAACAGTGGAGGAATAACAGAGATTCCTGTAAATGTATGGGGAGGAAGCGGATATCCATATTTGCAAAGTGTAGAAACATCAGGAGAAGATTCATATAGTCAATATGCTTCAGAAATCAGTTTTACACAGGAAGAATTATTAGGTAAAATAAAAGAAAAATATTCAGATATCGTTATTAATTTTACAGATAGTAATGATATTAAAATTTTAGAATATACAGAAGGTTCTAGGGTAAAGACAGTCAAACTTGGTAATCATGAATTTTCTGGTGTAGAAGTTAGAAGTTTACTAGGTCTTAAATCTACAAATTTTGAAATTACAAAAGATGGGGGGAATATAAAATTTTCTGTAAAAGGATATGGACATGGAGTTGGAATGAGTCAAACAGGTGCAGATAGTATGGCAAAACAAGGAAGTAATGCTGATGAAATTATTAAACATTTTTATACTGGCGTTGAAATAATAGAAATATAATGATTGATAATAATGTATATTTTTATAAAATCCGGAAATAATTGTATTAGAAATAAGTTTTAAGGAGGATTTTATGAGAAGAGATGTAAGAAAAAGAAACAATCAAGATGAAGAATTGAGTATGAAAATTATAAAATATTCAGGAATAGGGGTAGTAATACTTGCAGTTATAGTATTAGGTTTATTAATATATAGTAAAAATTTGAATGATGAAGTTAAAGAAGGAACTTTAACTAGTGAACAAATATCAAATATTATAAATAATTCAAATTCTTCTGAAAATACAGAAAGCGCTAGTACGGAAATAGGAAAAAGTATAAACGATGTAGAAAGAGAGACAAAAGAAAATAATATTATAAGCAACTCAAATTCTTCATCAAATATTAATTCAAGTAAAAATGAAAATGTTTTAAATACCAACAAGATTACACCAACAAATACAACCACTGAAACAAATAGTAAAACGACAAATACTACTGAAGAAACTCCAAAAGAAGTTCAAATAGAATTAAATTTTCAAAGACCTGTTGAAGGTGATATAATTAGAGAATTTGCAATTGAAAATTTAGTATATTCAGAAACTTTACAAGAATGGACAACTCATACAGGTATTGATATAAAAGCTGATAAGACAACAGTTGTAAAGAGTTCTGAATCAGGAACAATAAAATCTATTAAGAATGACCCAAGATATGGATTAACAATTATTATTGAGCATGCAAACGGATTCCAAACAGTTTATTCAAATTTACTAACATCTGAATTTGTGGTAGAAGGAGAAAAGGTAGAAAAAGGCCAATCTTTAGGTACAGTTGGTAATACAGCCGCTTTTGAAATTGCTGATGAAGCTCATCTACACTTTGAAATTTTAAAAGATGATGTTCAAGTTGATCCTAATATATATTTAAAATAAAATTTTAAGCTAGAGTTTTCTAGCTTTTTTATATTATAGGAAAAATCGCAGATTTTCTTATAACATAAAATATTGTACACAATTTTACTATTGTAAAATTGGCACACGAACAAAGACGCGGACTTTAAAATGTTTAAAACAGAAACAATCCACACAAATTCACTCAAAAATGCAAAAGTTTTTTTAATATAGCAAAAAAGTGATAGAAAAGACTAATAGTAAAAGTTGGAAAATATCAAAAATTACTTGACAGTTGGATATAATAAAGATAAAATAGAAGAGGTAAGAAAAAAATATATTAGAAATGATAAAAAATATATATTTGATTCGAACATTGAAAATTAAATAAGAAAGAGGTGTAGATTCATGAATATAGGAATCATTATCGCCACTATCTTAATCTCACTTGCAATAGGAATGCTAGTAGGAATAGCATATAGAAAGAAAATTGCAGAATCTAAAATAAATAGTGCTGAAGAAGAAGCTAAAAAAATTGTAAATACAGCAAAAACTGAAGCCGAGAATTTGAAAAAAGCAAAAATTATTGAAGCTAAAGAAGAAATTGTAAATAGTAGAAATGAATTAGATCAAGAGATTAAAGAAAGAAGAGGCGAAGTACAAAGACAAGAAACAAGACTTATTCAAAAAGAAGAGAATTTAGAAAGACGTTCAGAAAACTTTGAAAAGAAAGAAGAAGATTTAGAATTAAGATTGAAAGAATTAGAAGGACAAAAACAAGAAATTGAAAGGTTACATGAACAAGAACTTCAAGAACTTCAAAAAATAGCATCTTTAACAAGAGATGAAGCAAAATCAATTTTATTAAGAGAAGTTGAAAAAGATATTACAGTAGAAAAAGCTGCTATAATAAGAGAAGCAAATCAAAAAGCTAAAGAAGAGGCAAACAAATCTGCTAAAGAATTATTAACATATGCAGTTCAAAAATGTGCAGCAGATCATTCTCAAGAAACTACAGTATCAATAGTAGCTCTTCCAAGTGATGAAATGAAAGGAAGAATTATAGGTAGAGAAGGTAGAAATATAAAAGCATTAGAAACATTAACAGGAGTTGACTTAATAATAGATGATACACCTGAAGCAGTAGTTTTATCAGGATTTGATCCATTAAGAAGAGAAGTAGCTAAAATAGCATTAGAAAAATTAATTGATGATGGAAGAATTCATCCTTCAAAAATAGAAGAAGTAGTAGAAAAAGCAAAACAAGAAATAGAAGAAACAATTAAATCTGAGGGAGAAAGAGCTGTTTTAGAAACAGGAGTAATCGGTTTACATCCAGATCTTGTAAAATTGATAGGAAAATTAAAATATAGGACAAGTTATGGACAAAATGTATTAAATCATTCAATAGAAGTTTCAAACTTGGCGAGAATTATGGCTGAAGAATTAGGATTAGATGCAAAATTGGCTAGAAGAGCTGGTTTATTACATGATATTGGAAAAGCTTTAGACCATGATATGGAAGGTACACATGTTGAAATAGGTGTAGAAATACTTAAAAAGTATAAAGAAAATCCATTAGTCATAAATGCAGTAGAAGCACATCATGAAGATGTTGAACCACAAACTTTAGAAGCAGTATTAATTCAAGCAGCTGATGCAATTAGTGCATCTAGACCAGGAGCTAGAAGAGAAACTTTAGAAGCATATATTAAAAGATTACAAAATCTTGAAGAAATAGCAGATTCATTTGATGGGGTTGAAAAATCATTTGCTATTCAAGCTGGTCGTGAAGTTAGAATTATTGTTAAACCAGATAAAGTTAATGATGACCAAATGACTATACTAGCTAGAGATGTAGCTAAAAAAGTTGAAAATGAAATGGATTATCCAGGTCAAATAAAAGTTAATGTTATTAGAGAGACTAGAACAGTTGATTATGCCAAATAAAAAGTTGTAGCTTAAAAGAGCTACAACTTTTTTTGTTGTATAGGAAAAATTGATTTTTCCTATACAACAAAAACACATTCCACAGAAAATTGCAATGCAATTATAGGAATGGTCTATATGAGCAAATTAATTTTTAAGTGATATTGACATTTATACTAAATAAAAGTATAATATATATGTATTATTTTGAAAAGGAGAAATAATTATGCTAAAGAAATACTGGAAAAAAATTGGAATGTTAATTTTAATAATAGCTTGTGTATTTAATGTAATGTGCAAATTAGTAAATAAAGTATCATTAAATAAAGAAATGTTAGATTCAGCACAGTATATATTTAGTCAAGAAAATGAAAATGTAAAAAATAATACTTGAAAAATTTTAAATAATATGTTATTATAAAAAACAGTCATGTTATAAAATACGAAAAAGAGGTGAAATTGAATGAGAGAAGGAATACATCCAACATATAACCAAACAACAATCACATGTGCATGTGGTAATGTATTAGAAGTTGGTTCAACAAAAAAAGATATAAAAGTAGATGTGTGCTCAAAATGTCATCCATACTGGACAGGTAATTTAAGACAAGAAACAGTTGGTGGTAGAGCAGATAAATTCAAGAAAAAATATGGACTTGCATAATATTTATAATAATTATAACACGGTAGGATAATATTCCTACCGTGATTTTACTTACCCAAAAATGTTGCTCTAAAATAAATTTCTGAAAAAATCAATATGTATTCAACTGATGAAACCCCCTCTCCAATCACATCCATCATTACATTCAAAAGGAATATAAATATTATATATAAAAACTATCAAGTAATAAGAGCTAAGCATAAGCTTTTATACAAAAATTAATATAAGTAATAATTTAAAAATAGTGTATAATATAGATATACTTATAAAATAAAAAGGAGTTATTTATGGATAAAGAAATATTAGAAATTGCTCAAAAAATAAAAAATCAAGGTGGAAGACTTTATTTAGTTGGAGGAGCATTAAGAAATAAATTATTAAATAGACAAGTAAAAGATGAGGATTATTGTGTTGTTGGAATAACAACAGAAAAATTTAAAGAATTATTTCCAAAAAGTTTTCAAAGGGGAAAATTATTTGAGGTATTTGAACTAAAAGGAAAAGAATTTGCAATGGCAAGAACTGAGACAAAAACAAATGCAGGACATAAAGGATTTGAAATAACAGCAAATAAAGATATAACTATTGAACAGGATTTGGCAAGAAGAGATATAACAATAAACTCAATAGCTCAAGATGTATTAACAGAAGAAATTATAGACCCATTTAACGGAATAGAGGATTTGAAAAGTAAAGTAATAAAAGCAACAACAGAACACTTTATAGAAGACCCACTAAGAGTATATAGAGTTGCAAGATTTGCTTGCAGTTTGAAATTTAAAGTTGAAGAAGATACATTAGAAATGATGAATTATTTAAGAAACGAATTAAATTCTTTATCAGAAGAAAGAGTTTTCATTGAATTTAGTAAAGCTTTAAAAGAAAATAAACCATCAATATTTTTTGAAGTTTTAAAAAAAGCAGAAGTATTAGATGTTCATTTCAAAGAAATATATGATCTTATTGGAGCATTACAACCACCAGAACATCATCCAGAAGGTGATAGTTTTAATCACACAATGATGGTAGTAGATAAATCAGCAAAGTTAACTGATAATTTGGAAATAAGATTTGCCAGTTTAGTACATGACTTAGGAAAAGGATTAACTCCAAAAGAAGAATATCCACATCATTATGGACACGAAATTAAAGGTATAGATGCAGTAGAGAAATTTGGAAATAGAATTAAAGCTCCAAAAAGATGGATTGAATGTGGCAAAATTGCTTGTAGAGAACACATGAGAGGAGGAATTTTTTATAAAATGAAACCATCTAAAAAGGTTGAATTTATTGAAAGAGTTGAGAAATCAGCAATTGGATTACATGGACTTCAAATCGTTGTTTATTCAGACAAATTAAGTAGTAGAAATATAGATAGTGGAAGTATTGACTTTGAAAGTATTGGAAAAATGTGTCTGAAAGAAGTTAATGGAGAGTTTATTAAAAATAAATACAATATTAAACAAGGAATTGACTTTGGAAACAAATTACGTCAAGAAAGAATTAAATGGATAATAAACGCAACAAATAAGACTTAAATTGAAATTACAAAAATACCATTTCTATATATTTTAATACAATAATTAGAAAAATATGGGATGTTATTTTTGAAAATTATTTAACCAAACTCTTGTTTTAATCAAAAAAATATAGTATAATATCTCAAGAACAAAACAAGATGTGTCCCCAAAAGGATAACATGGTTGGCAGGCAAAGATTTTGAAAAAATCTTTGATTGACGATGAACGAAATGAAGTGGAGTGAAAGGTAAAAAATGAACGATAAAATAATTATAAAAGGAGCAAAAGAACATAATTTAAAAAATATAAACCTAGAAATACCAAGAGATAAAATGGTAGTAGTAACAGGACTTTCAGGCTCAGGAAAATCATCATTAGCATTTGACACACTATATGCAGAAGGCCAAAGAAGATATGTAGAAAGTCTATCTTCGTATGCAAGACAATTTTTAGGTATAATGGAGAAGCCAGACGTAGAGTCAATTGAAGGATTATCACCTGCAATATCAATAGACCAAAAAACAACATCTAAGAATCCACGTTCAACAGTTGGAACAGTTACAGAAATATATGATTATGTGCGTTTATTGTATGCAAATATTGGTGTACCATATTGTCCAAACTGTGGTAAAAAAATTGAAAAACAAACAATTGACCAAATTATTGATAATATTATGGAATTAGATGAAGGTACAAGAATACAAATATTAGCACCTGTTGTTAGAAGTAGAAAAGGTGAATTTGTAAAACAATTAGAAGGTTATCAAAAAGATGGTTTTGTAAGAGCTAGAATTGATGGAGAAGTTTATGATTTATCTGATGAAATAAAATTAGATAAGAATAAAAAGCATGAAATTGAGCTGATCGTTGATAGATTAGTTGTAAAAGGAGATATAAGAAGTAGGCTTGCAGAGTCTGTTGAAACAGCATTAAAACATGCTGATAATTTAGTGTTAGTAAATATTATAGATAAAGAAAAAAATGAAGATAAAATGGTATTATATAGCTCAAATTATGCATGTCCAGATTGTGGTTTCAGTTTTCCAGAGTTATCACCTAGAATGTTTTCATTCAATAATCCATATGGGGCATGTCCAGATTGCATGGGTATAGGATATTTAATGAAAATGGATGAAGACCTAATAATTCCAGACAAAAATAAAACTTTATATGATGGGGTAAAAGCTTTTGGTTCAAGTACTATGAAAAAGGGAGATACAATGGCAAAAATGTATTTCGAAAGCATAGGAAAATATTATGGAATTGAAATTAAAAATAAAAAGATAAAAGATTTACCACGTTGGTTTTTAGAAAAAATCTTATATGGAACAGGTGATGAAAAGATAGATTTTGAATATTCATCACCAGCGGGAGTTAGAAAATTTACAGCTCCATTTGAAGGTGTAATTCCTACATTAGATAGACGTTATAGAGAAACACAATCACAAGGAATGAGAACTTTTTATGAAATGTATATGACAAATTCTCATTGTAATACATGTAATGGTGCTCGATTAAAACCAGAGATATTAAGTATAAAAATCAATGGCAAAAATATAAATGAAATGACAGATATGTCAATCAAACAAATGAAAGAATTTATAGATAACTTACAATTAACAAAAAAAGAAGCTATGATCGCGGATTTAGTTTTAAAAGAGATTAAAACGAGACTTCAATTTTTAATAGATGTAGGACTTGAATATTTAACATTATCAAGAGCAGCAGGAACATTATCAGGAGGAGAAGCACAAAGAATTCGTTTAGCAACACAAATTGGTTCAGGTTTAACAGGTGTAATGTATATATTAGATGAACCAAGTATAGGATTGCATCAAAGAGATAATGATAGATTAATTGCAACACTTAAAAAATTAAGAGATTTAGGAAATACACTTTTAGTTGTAGAACATGATGAAGATACAATGTATGCAGCAGATCAAATAATTGATATTGGACCAGGTGCTGGTGTACATGGTGGGAAGGTTATGGCTCAAGGAACTGCTGAAGAAATAAAAGAAGTAAAAGACTCAATTACAGGACAATATTTAAGTGGAAGAAAAAAAATAGAAGTTCCAAAAGCACGAAGAAAACAAACAAAAACAAAAGTAATAGAAGTAAAAAATGCGACAGAAAACAATTTAAAAAACGTGAGTGTAAAATTTCCATTAGGAGTATTTACATGTGTCACAGGAGTGTCAGGTTCAGGAAAGTCAACACTTGTAAATGAAGTATTATATAAAACAGTAGCCAAAGAATTAAATGGAGCATCAGAAAAACCAGGAAAATGCAAAGAAGTAAAAGGATTAGAAAACATAGACAAAATAATTAATATAGACCAATCACCAATAGGAAGAACACCACGTTCAAATCCAGCAACATATACAGGAGTATTTGATTTAATTAGAGATATTTTTGCAGGAACGAATGAAGCAAAAATGCGTGGATTTGCAAAAGGAAGATTTAGCTTCAATGTAGCAGGAGGAAGATGTGAAAGCTGTAATGGAGATGGTGTACACAAAATAGAAATGCATTTCTTGCCAGATGTATATGTACCTTGTGAAGTGTGTAAAGGAAAAAGATATAATAGGGAAACTTTAGAAGTAAAATATAAAGGAAAAACAATAGCAGATGTTCTTGATATGACAGTAGAAGAAGCATTAGAATTTTTTGATAAAATTCCGAAAATAAAACAAAAAATACAAACATTAAATGATGTAGGACTCGGTTATATCAAATTAGGACAACCATCAACAACATTGTCAGGTGGGGAAGCTCAAAGGGTTAAACTTGCAACAGAGCTTTCTAAAAAAGCTACAGGGAAAACATTATATATTTTAGATGAACCAACAACAGGTCTTCATATTGCTGATGTTCATAGATTAGTTGATATTTTACAAAGATTGGTTGATACGGGTAATACTATAATTGTTATTGAACATAATTTGGATTTGATAAAAACTTGTGACTATATTATAGATTTAGGACCAGAAGGTGGAGATGGCGGCGGACAGGTAATTGCAGTTGGAACGCCTGAACAAATTTGTAAGAATGAGCAGAGTTATACAGGGAAATTTTTGAAGAAATATTTAGAATAAAAATTTAGGTAATTATTGTATACATATTTCAAGAATTTTGTATTGACGTACTTAAAAAAAGATGTTAAAATTATTAACATAACATATAGAGAATATATTAACCAACGAATGGAGGTAAAAGTATGAAAAATGTGCGGACAGTTATATGGGATCTTGATGGTGTAGTTTGGTTTCATTTAAAAGAAGAAACAGACATACTGGCAAGAGCATTAGGAATTGCAGAGAAGAAAGAATTTGCCGATGAGTTCAATGATTTTTTTAAGATGTTTATGTCCTATTTTAGCGACAAAATAGTCTCGAAGGATGGAACATTAAAAATAATTGAAGAAAAGATGCCCATTTTATATTTCTATGGGTATACACCAGAACAATTTTTTAAGGTGTTTGGCAGGTTAAAGTTCAGGTGCAATGATTTTAATGAAGAGTCATTGTTGGCAATGAAGTATTTATCAGAAAAAGGGATAAAAAACATCGTTAAAACGGATTGGTTCTTAAATATACAGAAGAATATGTTGAAAAATTATGGACTTTTAGATTACATAGAAGAATTACATTGCTGTGACAATTCCTTTTTGAAGTCTAATCCATTATCTGCTAAAGGAATTATAAAGTCTGGTAAAGAACAACAATATGTTATGTTGGGAGATTCTTTGGAAAGCGACATTGGATTTGCAGAGCATTCAAGAATAAAATCAATTTGGTTTAATCGGGGAGGCAGGCATAATAATAATACAAAGCATAATCCCACATTTGAAATTCACTCGTTATTAGAGGTGACAGAAATAATTTGAAAAAATAGCTGATACTATCAATAGAAGATGGTATCAGCTATTTTTAAAGGAAATATACTAGAATATTCTTATTATCAAACAGTTTTTATACATAATATTTATATTTTTTTGAATGTAATGACGAATGTGATTGGAGAGAGTCTTAAGAGATATTTTACATAAATTTGTAATATATATATTTACAGTAAAAATATATAGTGATATAATTTCATAAAATAGAATTAAGGGGGATATGAAATGAGCTTAGTATTAAAAAATGTATCAAAAAACTTTATAGGTAAAAAAGCAGTAGACAATATATCATTAACACTAGATAAACCTGGAGTTTTTGGATTACTTGGAACAAATGGAGCAGGAAAGACTACTACAATAAGAATGTTATTAGGGATAATAAAAAAAGATAGTGGAGAAATTACTTGGAATGGGAAAACTGTTGAAAGAAAAAATGTTAATTTTGGATATTTACCAGAAGAAAGAGGAGTATATCCAAAAACAAAAATATTTGATCAATTAATGTATTTTGCGGAACTTAAAGGAATGAAGAAACAAGAAGCAATTAATTCAATAAACAAATGGGCAAAAGTATTAAAGGTAGAAGAATATCTGCAAATGCCAGCTGAAAAATTATCAAAAGGAAATCAACAAAAAATTCAATTCATGACTGCAATAATTCATAATCCTGAATTAGTAGTTTTAGATGAACCATTTAGTGGTCTAGATCCAGTAAATACTGAAATATTGAAAAATATTATTATAGATTTAGTTGCAAATGGAAAATATGTAATAATGTCAGCACATCAAATGGCAACAATAGAGGAATTTTGTAGTGATATTTTAATCTTAAATAAAGGAAAAACTGTATTACAAGGGAATCTTAAAGAAATAAAAGAATCATATCCTGCAAATAGAGTTGAAGTAGATGTAAATCAAAATATTGATAATTATATTAAAAAGTTTGAATTAGAAAAGGAAAATGAAAAAGACAATGACTATGTAATAAAAATAAATGATGAAGATGTTGCACACAAACTTTTAAATGAGTTAGTAAAAGATGGAATTGAAATAAATAAGTTTGAAATTAAAAAACCAACGTTGAATGATATTTTTATAGAAAAAGTAGGTTAATTGAAAAATAATTATCATTTGACATTGTTATACATAATTATACTATTAATGAAAGGAAAATAAGAAATGAAAGATTTAGTAACAGTAATTAAATTTACAATAAAAGATATGGTAAAAAGAAAATCTTTTATTATATCAACTATTATTATTTTAATACTAATAGTAGCAGGATTTAATATTCCAAATATATTAAAATCTATAGGAGGAGAAGATACTCAAGAAAAGTTATTGATAGTTGATGAACAAAATGTTTTCGAAGGTACTCTAGAAAACTTAAATAATATAAATTTAGATTATAATATACAAATTGAAAACATAAGTTATGATAAAATTAAAGAAAAAATTGAAAACGAAGAAATAGAATCAGCAATTGTAATTGAAAAACAAGAAAATAATATAAAAATACGTTATATAGTAGAAAACACTACTATGATGGAAAGTGTACCAGAAGAATTAGTAAACATGATTAATAATATGTATTCTAATTTACAAATAAGCAAGCTAGGTTTAACATATGAACAATTACAGTCAATTCAACCTAATTTTGAATTTTCGCTAGAACAAACTGAAGAAGAAAAAGCAAGTGGAAATGTATTAGCAATAATGTTATTATCAATTGTACTATTCTATGCAATATATTTCTGTGCATATCAAGTATCAAGTTCAATAACAACAGAAAAAACATCAAAGATAATGGAGACTTTAGTGACTTCAACAACTCCAAAAACTATTGTATTAGGAAAAACAATAGGAATTGGAATAGTAGGACTATTACAAATGATTATTATCGTTGGAACTGCAATAATAAGTGCAAAATCATTTTTAGAGCCAGAAATGATAGACGCTATATTAGATTTATCTAATATTACGCCATATTTAGCAATTGTTACAATAGTATACTTTATATTAGGATATTTAGCTTATGCTTTATTATATGCACTAACAGGGTCAACAGTTAGTAAACCAGAAGATATACAATCAGCTAATACACCTGTTGCAATTTTAGCAGTTATAGGATTTTATTTATCATATTTTACAATGATGAATCCTACAAGTGAATTAAATGTATTTGCATCAATGTTTCCAATTTCGTCACCATTTTGTATGCCTTTTAGAGTTATGATGGGAATTGCAAGTGCATCAGATGTTGCTATCTCAATTACTATTTTAGTAGTTACAATTTTAATAATAGCTCAAATTGCAATAAAAATTTATTCAAGTGCGATTTTTAATTATGGAACAAAGATGAGTTTTAAAGATATTATTAAAATTTATAAAGACAAAAATAATTAAGAAAATGAAAAATTCTCTTTACATATATATGAAATAGATGTATAATAATTGTTATAGTTAAAGTATACTTACATTTTAGGAGGGTACAATATGAAAAAGGAAGAAATGGAAGAAGTATTTGAACGGGTAAGAAAGTTTTTAAATAATGAAAAAGAAAAGAAATTTCAAATTATTCTTTCTAATGGAGAAATTGAATGGCTTGAAAAAAATCTGTACGAAAGTGATGTACAGGTTGAAATAACAAGCAAAAAAAATCTCTCCAAAGGACGTATAAAAATAACCTTGATGAAAATGTGAAAAGGATTGTGTTTATAACAATCCTTTTTATTGTAGTAATGAATAATAGTTATAATAAAAATAAATGGAGGAAAAAAATGTTTAAATTACACTCAGAATATAATCCAACTGGTGACCAACCACAGGCAATAGAATATCTATCAAAAGGAATAGAAGAAGGAAAGAAATTTCAGACACTTCTAGGTGTTACAGGCTCACGGAAAAACTTTTACAATGGCAAATATTATACAAAAAGTTCAAAAACCAACATTAGTTTTAGCACACAATAAAACATTAGCTGGGCAACTATATTCCGAATTTAAAGAGTTTTTCCCAGAAAACAATGTTGAGTATTTTGTATCCTATTATGATTATTACCAACCTGAAAGCTATATCCCATCTTCTGACACATATATAGAAAAAGATGCATCCATAAATGATGAAATAGACAAACTACGTCATTCAGCAACTGCATCACTATTTGAAACAAAAGATGTAATAATTGTAGCATCTGTTTCATGTATATATGGTTTAGGAGATCCTATTGATTATGAGCACATGATAGTTTCATTAAGACCTGGTATGCAAAAATCTCGTGAAGAAATTATGAAAAAATTAATTAATATGCAGTACTCTAGAAATGAAATTGATTTTAAAAGAGGAACTTTTAGAGCAAAAGGAGATATTTTAGAAATTTATCCATCAGATCAAAGTGAAGCTGCTATCCGTGTAGAATTTTGGGGAGATGAAGTTGAAAAAATACATGAAATAAATCCTTTAACAGGAAAGCCTGTTGCAGAAAGAAAGCATGTTATGGTTTTCCCTAATTCACATTATGTAACAACATCTGATAAAATGGAGCGTGCTCTTGGAACTATTGAAGAGGAATTGCAAGAACGTATAAAATATTTTAAAGATAATAACAAACTTATTGAAGCTCAAAGAATTGATGAGAGAACAAATTTTGATATGGAAATGATGAAAGAAACCGGTTTTTGTCAAGGTATAGAAAACTATTCTAGACACATAAGTGGAAGACCTACTGGTTCTCCACCATTTACTCTATTTGATTATTTACCAGATGATTTCTTATTACTAATTGACGAATCACATGCTACAATTCCACAAGTTAGAGCCATGTACAATGGAGATAGAGCTAGAAAAGAATCTTTAGTTAATTATGGATTTAGATTACCATCTGCTTTTGATAATAGACCTTTAAAATTTGAAGAATTTGAAAATAAAATAAATCAGGTAGTTTTCGTTAGTGCTACACCTGCAGATTATGAAAAAGAACATTCAAAGGAAAATGTTGTTGAACAAATTATTAGACCTACTGGACTTTTAGATCCTAAAATCGAAGTTAAGCCTGTAACAAATCAAATTGATGATTTAATTGAACAAATTAGAATTAGAGTAGAAAAAAATCAAAGAGTTTTGGTTACTACTTTAACTAAAAAAATGGCAGAAGATCTGACTTCTTATTTGCAAAGTTTAGATATAAAAGTAAATTACATGCATTCTGATATCAAAGCATTAGAAAGAATGGAAATTATAAGAAACTTAAGACTTGGAGAGTTTGATGTATTAGTTGGTATAAATCTTTTAAGAGAAGGTTTAGATATTCCAGAAGTTTCATTAGTTGCAATATTGGATGCTGATAAAGAAGGTTTTTTGCGTTCAGAACGTTCTTTAATTCAAACTATTGGACGTGCTGCTAGAAATACTGAAGGCACTGTTATTATGTATGCAGATGAACTTACAGATTCTATGGAAAAAGCTATTTCAGAAACTAATAGAAGAAGAAAAATACAAGAAGAATATAATTTAGCACATGGAATTACGCCAAAAACTATTAATAAATCTGTTAGAGAGACTATTAGTATTACTAAACAAGAAGATATTGGTGTTGAGTTTAAGATGGAAAGTACAGATGATATTAAAGATACTATTACCAAATTGACTGATGAAATGCTTAAATATGCTGCTTCTATGGAATTTGAAAAAGCTGCTGAAATTAGAGATAAAATTAGAGAATTAGAAAAGTTATTATAAACCAAAAGCTTAAATTCATGAGGAATGTTCACGAGAAATCTCTATATATTTATATTCATTTTTCATTTCATTCCTCGGTTCAATACGAGTTCTAAAAAACCCTCTCCAATCACATTCGTCATTTCATTCAAAAGGAATATAAATATATAGAGATTTAGCCTGAGTGAAAGAGGAGCATTACACAGAAAAATTGCTGTGCAATTTTTCACGGGCGAACAAAGACACGGACTTTACAATATCTAAAACAGAGAAAATGTTATTAATGTCCGCTTTTGTTCTTGAAACAAAAAATAATATATGATATATTATAAATATAAAATAAAAGAGGAGGTACAAAATGGAAGAAGAAAATGCAATTAAAGAAAAGCAAGGGAGCTATGTTACAGGAGTAATAGGAGCAATAATAGGAGGATCAATTGCAACTATACCTTGGATATTAGCATATGTATATGGAGGAATGATGCTATCAATATTAGCAGCACTGATTGCAGCAGGAGAATTTTATGGGTATAAAATATTGAAAGGACGAATCAATAAAGGATTACCAGCAATATTAATGGTATTAGCACTTATAATAGTAACAGTAGCTACTTTAGTTGTAATACCAGGATTACTAATTCAAAAAGAAGGAATTAATGTTAGCATAACAAATATTCAAAGACTATATGAAAATCAAGAATTTACAACAGCTATGATGAAAGATTTTGCAATATCAGTAATATTTACAATATTAGGAGCAAGCATAATAACATCAAATATAAAAAAACAAATACAAAATAGTGATGGAAATGAAAAAAACATAAAATTAGAACTTAATAATTCTCAAGAAGCAATGGAAATTAGAAAAAGTGCAATAGAACTAGTAAAACCAGTTTTTGAGAAATATAAAGCATTAGATCCTGAGAATACGATTTTAAAAGAAGAAGTTTTAGCAGAAATTGAAAGTCAAAGAGCAAAACAATCATTTAATTATTTAAAACAACAAGGAATAATAAAGAAGATTAAAGGAAAATTCTATTATTCAGAAGAAGATGAAAATAAGCAAGAAAACAAGAAAATGGCTACATGGAAAAAAATATTTTTAATTATAGTTATTATATTATTTGCTATTACTATGGTAGCAGCAGTAATGGATAATACTACAACATCAAATGTAGCTTATCAAGATGAACATGTAAGTTTTGAAATAGGAAAAGAATGGAATAAATCAGAATCAGAGCATGAAAACGAATGGGATTTTTATAAATATATTAATACAGTACCAGTATTAAATTCTGAAAATACAATATCTGATAATGATTATTCATCATATCCAGCTGGTATAAATGTATATTATGATAAAACAGATGGAGAAAATGTAAAAAGTATAGAAGATATAAAAACAAATTTACAAACAAATTTTGATAATATGCAAGATAAACCAGATACATTAGATATGAATATTTTAAAGACTACAGAAAATTACGATTTGTTAAAAGTTAAAATAATTTATAATAGTCAACCCGAAGAAATTTTATATTACTATTATGTTTTAAATGAAGATGAACTATTATGTATTACAGCTTTTAGTTTTAATCTAAAAGACGAAACAGCTATTGAAAAAGAAGCTGACAAACTAGTAAATTCATTTAAATGGTTATAAAAAATATATATGAATAAAAAATAGGTTCTAAAATAAAAAGACAAGCATATAATATTAAAAATAAAATGCAAGGAGAAAACAAAATGCAGTTTATTAAATATTGTATGCTTTTTTTTGTATTTATAGCTTCAACTTTAATAGGAAAATACATATCTCAAAAATATAGATATAGATTAGAAGAACTAGAAGAAATAAAAAATGCATTAAACATATTCAAATCTAAAATAAAGTTCACATATGAACCAATACCAAATATATTTAAAGAAATATCGATAAATAGCAATGAAAATATATCAAATCTATTTAAAAATGCGAAAGAGAAGATGAATAATAAAACCGCAGCTATATCATGGGAAGAAGCAACGGAAGAATTTGAAGGAAATTTAAATAAAGATGATAAAAAAGTCATAAAAATGCTTTCTAAATTATTGCGGAACAACAGATGTAGAAGGACAATTAAGTCAAATTGAAGTAACACAGACTTTTTTAAACGAACAAATTAGACAAGCTCAGGAAGAAAAAAACAAAAATGAAAAATTATATAAAAAATTGGGGATGACGATTGGGCTAGCTATTGTGATTATATTAGTTTAAATATGAAGGGTGAGATAAATATGAGTATAGATTTATTATTTAAAATAGCAGCAATAGGAATACTAGTAGCTGTATTATATCAAGTTTTAGTAAGAGCAGGAAGAGAAGATCAAGCGATGATGACAACACTTGCAGGGCTTGTTATAGTATTGACAATGGTAATTAAGGAAATAAGTGGTTTATTTGATACTGTAAGGACATTATTTAATTTATAGAATACAATTTTTAAGGAGTTGATTTAAGGTATATGGAAATTATAAAGATAATTGGAATCGCACTAATATCCTTAATTATTATTATAATGTTAAAACAATATAGACCAGAATATGCTATTTTTATAAGCTTAATGACAGGAGTGTTAATACTTCTGATTGTTATGGATAGATTAACAGGAATAATAAATTTAATACAATCAATTCAAAGTAAATTTTCTATAAATACACAATTTATAGCTTTATTAATAAAAATTACAGGAATAGCATTTCTTTCTGAGTTTGCTGTGAGCATTTGTAAAGATTCTGGTGAAGCAGCAATTGCTAATAAAATAGAGCTTGGAAGCAAAATAATAATTATATCAATGTCAATTCCTATAATATCTAGTTTATTAGAAATTATATTAAAGATTTTGCCTTAAAATATGATAAGAAATATCCTTTAAGGGAGGTAAAACAAATGTGAAAAAACAAAAGATAATATTTATTTTTATAATTATTGTTTTATTTACAATATTAAATCCTACAATTGTTTATAGTAATAGTGTTAATGAAAATACTATACAAAGTCAAGAAGAAAGTTTTGGAATAAGTTCTTTTATAGAAGAGTCTAAACAATATAGTGGAGAGTTTTTTAGTGACATAGATATAAAAGAAATTTTAGATTCTGCCATAAAAGGAGAAATAAATAATACTACTATATATAAAAAAGCTTTAAGTTTATTAGGCACAGAAATTCAAATTAGCATAAAAAGCTTAATAAGCATTTTAGCAATTATAATAATACATAGCATTTTAAAAGCAGTAAGTGAGAGCTTAGAAAACGACAATATATCGAAATTAATTTATTATGTTCAATATATAGCAATTGTAACGATTATTATGAGTAATTTTTCAGATGTTATAAATTTAGTAAAAGAAACTACAATAAATTTAATAGGATTCATGAATACACTAATACCAATTTTAGTATCATTAATGATATATACAGGAAGTATAACAACAACAAGCATATTAGAACCAATAATTTTATTTATGGTCAATTTTATAGGAAATTTAGTACAAGATATATTGATACCACTAATACTAATAATTACAGCAATAAGCATAATTTCTAAGATTTCTGATAAAGTCCAAATTGAAAAGATTTCGAAGTTTCTAAAATCAAGTACCGTATGGTTTTTAGGGCTAATTTTAACAATATTTGTTGGAATTGTATCTTTAGAAGGAACTTTATCGAGTTCTATTGATGGTATAACAGCAAAAACAGCAAAAACTATTGTGAGCTCAGCTGTACCAGTTGTTGGCAAAATACTTGGAGATGTTGTAGATAGTGTTTTGGGATGTGGAGTAATTTTAAAAAATGCAGTTGGTTTTTTAGGTGTAATAATTATTATTGGAATATGTATTTTACCGATTTTAAAATTAACAGTTTTAACTATTTGTTATAAGCTAGTTGCAAGTGTTAGCGAAGTAATTGCAGATACTAAAATTGTAAAATTATTGGACCAAATTGCAGATGTATTCAAAATTTTACTTGCAATTTTAGTATCGGTTTCCTTTATGGTTATTATTGGGACAACTATACTTATAAAGATGTCAAATGCGGGAATGATGTTTAGATAAATATTAATGGAGATATTAATATGATTAATTTTTTGAGTTCATGGGTGAAGAATTTGGCTTTAGCGTTAATTGTGGTTTCAATTTTAGAGATGATTCTTCCAAATAATAAAATTAAAAAATATGTAAAAATGATAATGGGACTGTATATATTATTTAGTATAATATCACCATTTATAGAAAATAGTGATAAATTGGATATTAAAAATACAGACATTTTTGAACAATATATTGAAAAAAGCTCAAGTTCAGATATTAAAGTAGATCAGAGTTCAATGAATAATAAATTAAATAAAATGTATCAAGAAGAACTTGAAAAAGATATTATAAAAAAACTTAAAGATAGAGGATACGAAGTAGAAGATTGCAAAGTATTAACTAATGCATTTGATGATGAAAAAAATAGTGATAATGATAATGCAATAGAGAAAATAAAAATAAAAATTTCTAAAAAAATAGATAAAGCAAATACAGAGGTAAATAATTCTAATACAATAGAGAGTAAAATTATTACAGAAATACAAAAAATACAAAAAGTAGAAATTAATATCTCAGAAAATGAAGAAGATAATGGTATGAATAATGATCAAAGAGCTTCAAATATAACAAAAACTGATATCAAAATCATAAGAGATTTTTTAATAAGTGAGTATGGGGTGAATAAAAAATGTTTAAAGATAAGTTAAAAACATTAATTAACAACAATGTATGTAATGACGAAAATAAAAATACTAAAAACAATAAAAAGAAAATAGAAAATTTAGTTTTTCTAATAATTGTTTTTATAATCACTATTGTAATAATAAACTATATATGGAATGGAAATAAAAATTCTAATAAAACAATAACAAATTCCGCAGGAAAACAATTAGCTATAACTCAAAAAAGTCAAGAATCAAATAATATAAATAATCAAATATCTTTAGAAAAAAGGCTTGAAGAAATTCTAAGTAAAATAAGTGGAACAGGAAATGTAAAAGTTTTTATTAATTATTCTGAATCAAGTGAAACTGTTGCAATGTATAATGAAAATTCAAAAACAAGTATAACAGAAGAAACTGATACATCAGGAGGAGTAAGAAAAGTAGAAGAAACAGATTCACAAAAAGAAATTGTGTATCAGGAAAATGGCAATGATAAAATACCTATTGTGCAAAAAACTATTGAACCTAAAATAGAAGGAGCAATTATTACAGCAAAAGGCGCTTCAAATATAAATATAAAAACAAATATAATTCAGGCAGTTGAAGCGGCAACTGGGCTTGCTACGCACAAAATACAAGTGTTTGAAATGTCAAATTAGATTTAAAGGAGAGTTAATATATGAAAATGTTTAAGAAAAATCAGGTTGTAATTTATGTTATTGCTTTAATGCTAGTAGTTGCAGGATATCTAAATTTTACTGCCACTAATGACCTAAATACTGCTATTCAAACAAGTAGTAGTGAAGAAGAATTAACAAAAATGGCTAATATAGGTGATGCACAATTAGTTAGTAGCAATGTTGTAAGTGAGAACAATGTTATTGAAGACAATAATAATATTGTCAAAAATGAAATAATAGAGGAAAATACAATATATACAAATAGTAATGCTTCAAGTGATGATTCAGAGTACTTTTCTAAATCCAAATTAGAAAGAGAAACTATGTATTCTCAAATGTTAGAAACTTATGAAAAAGTCCTAAATAGTACAAATTCTTTAGAAACTCAAAAACAAGCTGCTTCTGAAGAAATCTCTAAAATTAATAATACTAAAAATAGAATAATGATTTGCGAAAACTTAATTAAAATTAAAGGATTCAATAATGTAATAATCTTTGTTAACGGAGATAGCATTAATGTTATAGTTGAAGATGAACAATTAAGTCCAGAAGAAGTTGCACAGATTCAAAATATTGTTTCTAGAGAGATGAGTGTAAAAATAGAAAATATACATATTTCTAATAAATAGTATATAAATACATATATAGTAAAGATAATGAACTTGTGGCTATGCAGTATGCTCTGTAAGAGATTTTATATATTTACCAATTTCTTCATTGGTTAAATCTAATTCAATAATTAATCTCTTAAGAATATCTCTTCGTGGAAATGCTTGTTCATTATCTATTCTTACATATTGTCTTAGGCTTATTCCAAGTTTTTCAGCCATTTGTTCTTGAGTATAATGTTTATAGTTTCTTTTTTCCTTTATCATATAACCACCTTCATTTAAAAATTGTTTAATTTTTTATATGTTTAATGTATTTATATATAAACTTTTTAACATAATTTTAAATAAAAATATATTGACTTTTAATGTAACTATTTATATAATAAAATTGTTGTAAAACGATATATATGTAAAGGAGCGTAAAAAATGAAAAGAACTAAAGATAAAAATGAAGGAATAACATTGATTGCACTTGTTATAACCATTATAATTCTTTTGATTTTAGCAGGGATAACAATATCATCATTAATGGGAAATGGACTATTTGAAAAAGCAAATAATGCATCAGAAAAAAGTAAGCAAGCAGAAGCAGAAGAATTAGTAAAACTAGCAGTATTTGAAAGTATTGGAGATAATGGAAAAATAAATTTGGATATATTAAAAAACAGATTAAAGCAATTAGGGGCAACAGGGATACAAGAGACTTTACCAATGACAGTAAAACTAAATGGAACAGATATAAAAATAGACGAAAATGGAAATGTGATAGTTATAGGTTCTACACAAGGTGACGAAGAAAATACAGGTGGAACTAATCAAGGTGGAGATAATCCAGCAATACCAGAGGAACCAAAGTTACCAACAAAAATAAAAGAAGCAAAAGAAATACAAACTGAGTTTAAAGAAACAACAACATTAAAAGATGATAAAGATAATGAAGTAACAATACCAGCGGGATTCAAGGTAGCGGCAGATTCAGGAGATAGTGTACAACAAGGTATAGTAATAGAAGATGTAAGTGCATCAGGAGATGAAAATGTAAAGGGAAGTCAATTTGTATGGATACCAGTAGGAAAAGTAAAAAAAGATGATGGAAACATAAGTAACATAACATTAGGTAGATATACATTTGATACTACTACTGGAGAACCAACTTTGCAACAATCAGCAGATAATTATATGGAAGAAGTTATAATAGATTCATACTGCTCAGAGCTTTCAACATATCGAGAAGGAATACCAAGTGCTGGCGTAGATGGATTAAATGCAACAGCAAAAAATTTAAAAAGTTTTGTAGAAAAAACACAACATTATGGTGGTTTTTACCTTGCTAGATATGAAGCGTCATATGCAAGTGGATATGATATTTCAAGCAGTACTCCTTATACAAATGCAAAATGTGCATCTAAAATATCAGTAGCTAATAGTACAGATAGTATGAGTTATGATACAGGTACATTATGGCACTTCGTAAATGAATTAAATGCATCAAAAGTAGCAATAAATACATATGCCAATAGCTTTAGCGTAAAAAGTGATTTAGTAAATAGTTATGCATGGGACACAGCCATAGTATATATTCAAAAGATGGGAAATGATAACTATGCTAATCAAAAAGATGGAAATGGAACATTAAAAAATACAGGAGAAACAGGCGACGAAAAATGTAAAATATTTGATATGGCAAGTAACCTACGTGAGTTAACTACAGAGTATAGTAAAAGTAAAAGTTCTGATACTATTGAAGCTTATCCTGTGCTTACTAGGGGCGGATTATATAAAGATATTTATTGGAACTGGGTATGCAAACGCGGGAGTTTTGGGGTTTTGAATTTGGCATTCGGTTACAATGGATTTCGCCCACTACTTTATATAATATAACTATTCGAAGAGTAATATGAATAAAAAACAAAAGCACAAGTTTTTAAAAAAGTCTTGTGCTTTTTTTGTTTTATATATATAATAAGGATATTAAAAGGAGGACTAACATGGATTTTATTGAAAGCATAAAAGAAAGAGCAAGAAAAGACATAAAGACAATAGTACTTCCAGAAGCAGAAGATAAAAGAATTTTAAAAGCAACAGAAATAGCTATAAAAGAAAAATATGCAAATATTATTTTAATTGGAGACAAGAAGAAAATATTACAAAATACTACTGAAAATAATGTTAACATAGAAGGTGCAAAAATAATTGAACCAAAAACTTCTACAGACTATGAAAAATATGCAAATTTGCTATATGAATTAAGAAAAAATAAAGGGATTACGATAGAAAAAGCAAAAGAACTTACATTAGATCCTGTACATTTTGGAATGCTTATGTTAAAAGATGAAGATACAAAAGCAGATGGATTAGTTTCAGGTGCAATACATTCAACAGCAGACACGTTAAGACCTGCATTGCAAATACTAAAGACATCACCAGATACAAAATTAGTTTCTGCATTTTTTGTTATGGTAGTACCAGATTGTGAATATGGCGAAAATGGAACTTTTATATTTGGGGATTGTGGACTAAATTCAAATCCTACATCAGAAGAGTTAGCTGAAATAGCAATATCATCTAGTAAAAGTTTTAGACAATTAGTTGGACAAGAACCTAAAGTAGCAATGCTTTCATATTCTACATATGGAAGTGCAAAATCATCATTAACTGAAAAAGTAATACAAGCAAAAAATATACTAAAAGAAAAAGCACCGCAGATAAAATCAGATGGAGAATTACAATTAGATGCTGCAATTATACCAGAAGTTGCAAGATTAAAGGCTCCAGAGAGTGAAATAGCAGGAAATGCTAATGTATTAATATTCCCAGATTTAGATGCTGGAAATATAGGATATAAATTAGTACAGAGATTAGCAAAAGCAGAAGCATATGGACCATTATGCCAAGGGATTGCTAAACCTGTAAACGATCTTTCAAGAGGTTGTAGTTATAAAGATATTGCAGGGGTTATTGCTATTACTGCAGTACAAGCACAAATTTGAAAAATGATTATCATTTGACGTTGTTGAACTACATTTTAAATTAAAGATTAAAATTGTATATAAGGGGGATTTTTTTATGAAAATTTTAGTATTAAACTCAGGAAGTTCATCATTAAAATATCAAGTAATTGATATGGATACAGAAGAAGTGTTAGCAAAAGGATACTTTGAAAGAATAGGTCAACAAAATTCTTTTTTAACACATAAAGTAAATGGGGAAAAGCGTAAATTTGAACAACATGTAACAGACCATGAACAAGCATTAAAATTTATTTTTACAAGATTAATAAATGACCATTATGGAGTAATAGAAAGTTTAAATGAACTTGGAGGAATTGGACATAGAGTTGTTCAAGGAGGAGAAAAATATTCTCAACCAGTATTAATTACTGAAGAAGTAATTGAAGAAATAAAAAAATGTAGTGAATTAGCACCATTACATAATCCAGCTGCAATATTAGGGATAGAAGCATGCAAAAAAATAGCTCCAGAGACTCCAATGGTAGCAGTATTTGATACAGCATTCCATCAATCAATTCCAAAATCAAGATATATATATCCAATACCTTACGAATATTATAAAAAATATGGAATAAGAAAATATGGAGCACATGGAACATCACATCAATACGTTGCATATAGAGTCGCAGAAATGATGGAAAAAGACATAAAAGACTTAAAAATAGTAAACTGCCATTTAGGACAAGGGGCAAGTATATGTGCAATTCAAAATGGTGAATCAGTAGAAACAAGTATGGGATTAACACCATTAGGTGGAATACCAATGGGAACAAGAAGTGGTGACATAGATCCATCAGTAATTACATATATAATGAAAAAAGAAAACTTAACAGCACAAGAAATGGAAGATATATTAAATAAAAAATCAGGAATCTATGGAGCATCAAATGGAATATCAGTAGATTTTAGAGATGTAGAAAACGAAGCAATAGCAGGAGGAATACATGCTAATCTTGCATTAGATGTATATCATTATGCAGTAGCTTCATATGTAGCAAAATGTGCAGTAGCTATGGGAGGAATAGATGTAATTACATTTACAGCAGGAATAGGAGAAAAAGGACCTATATCTAGAAAAGCTATATGTGAACAACTTGAATTTTTGGGTGTTAAGATAGACGATGAGAAAAATGCAATAAGAGGAGAAGAAGTAGAAATATCAGCACAAGACTCAAAAATAAGAGTTTTTGTAGTTCCAACAAATGAGGAATTAATGATCGCAAGAGAAACAGCTAAGCATGTCCAATAGGGACAGTTCTGCTGGGACATTAGCGTATATCTTATGCAAATGAGCGATGGCGAATTTGTAGCCATAGAAAAGATGACGATGAATGGAGCGAAGCAGGGATGACCCCAGCGACTAAAGATTTGGCAGACGGATAATATTAATAGAAGCAGAGTAAGTGATTTGCAAACTGTAAAAATTTCTAATTTTTACAGTTGCGATGAGCGAAGCAGAAAATGCTCCGAAGACAAGATTTGGCAGACGAAAAAATTGAAAATTTTTTTGGATGACGATGAACGGAGCGAAGCAGAAAGTGCTTCGAAGACAGATTTGGCAGATGGAAATTTCGAAGAAATTTTCAGATGACGATGAACGGAGCGAAGCGTAGTGAAAGGAAGAAAGATAATGAAAATACTAGTTTTAAACTGTGGCAGTTCATCATTAAAATATCAATTAATAGATATGAATACAGAAGATGTTATAGCTTCAGGAAGATATGAAAGAATAGGAGAAGAAGAGGCTTTTATAACACATAAAGTAAATGGACAAAAGATTGAAATAAAAAATGCAGTTTATAATCATTCAGAAGCAATAGATTTTGCATTAAAACAATTAATAAATCCTAAATATAAAGTTATAGATAGCCTAGATGAAATAAATGCTGTTGGACATAGATTAGTTCATGGAGGAGAAAAGATTGCAGAATCTGCAATAATAGATGAGAATGTTGTGGAAGTTTTAAAGGAATATACAGATTTAGCACCATTACATAATCCAGCATGCATATTGGGAATAGAGGCATGTAAAGAAGTTATGCCAAATAAACCAATGGTTGGAGTATTTGACACAGCTTTTCATCAAACAATGCCTAAAGATAAATATATATACCCAATACCATATGAATATTATAAAAAATATAGTGTTAGAAAATATGGATTTCATGGAACATCACATATGTTTGTATCTCAAAAACTTGCTGAAATAGAAAATAAACCAATTGAAGATATGAGAATAGTAACATGCCATCTAGGACAAGGATCTAGTATCTGTGCAATAAAGGGAGGAAAGTCAATTGATACAAGTATGGGATTAACTCCTTTAGGTGGATTACCAATGGTGACTAGAAGTGGTGACTTAGACCCATCAGTTGTTACATATATTATGAAAAAAGAAAATTTAACACCTACTCAAATGGAAGATATTTTAAATAAAAAATCAGGAATTTCAGGAATGTCTAATTTGGAACCAGATTTTAGAACTATTGAAAATAAATCAAATAATAATGATGAAGCAAAATTAGCTATAGAAAACTTTAATTATGTAATTGCAAGTTATGTAGCAAAATATGCAGTCGCAATGAATGGAATTGACTACATTGTATTTACAGGTGGAATTGGCGAAAATCAAATCAATATAAGAAAAGGCGTATGTGAAAAATTAGCATTTATGGGTGTTGATATAAACGCAGAAGCTAATAATATAAAAGGCGAAGAAAAAGTTATTTCAAGCCCAGATTCAAAAGTTAAAGTTTATGTAATTCCTACAAATGAAGAATTAATGATAGCTAAAGAAACTTTAAGACTAATAAAGTAAAGAAATGAAAAAATAACGAAAAAAGTTGATAAACTACTAACTAGTAAGTTTGTCGACTTTTTATTAATACCTTCAATAGCAGGGTCAATTTCAAAACCTTATGTCCCTCACATAGAAGCCTGTTATCGGGTTTGAATCCTATTCAAATAAATTATAATCTAAAAAAACAAAACTTAAATATTATTTCCATTGACAAAAAAACGTAAAATATATAAAATAAAGATAAAGTAAACAGAAACGAAAAAATTAATAATGACAGGATTTGACAAAAATGTGAGACAAATTCACACTGTCCCAAAAGGAGTAAAAATGGAAGATAAAGTAGACATATTATTAGCAACATACAATACAAAAATCGAATTTTTGAAGATGCAGTTAGATAGTATATTAAATCAGACATATAGTAACTTTAATTTAATAATATCAGATGATTGTTCTCCAAACGAAGAAGTAAGAGAAATATTAAAAGAATATGAGAAGAAAGACAATAGAATACAACTATATTTTCAGAAAAAAAATTTAGGATATACAAAAAACTTTGAATTTTTATTAACAAAATCAAGAGAAAAATATATTTCATTTAGTGACCATGATGATATATGGTATCCAAATAAAATTGAAGAAAGTATAAAAGTTTTGAAAGAAAAAGATGTAGATTTAGTATATTGTGATGCGAAACAGATAGATGAAAATGGAAACATAATTCAAGAAAGCTATCTAAAATACAAAAAATTACCTATAATTAATGAAAAATATAATAAAGAAATACTATTATTCTCAAGACAAATAGCAATTGGATGTAGTCAAGTATTTACAAGACATGTAAAGGAATTAATATTACCATTTACAGAAAGTACAATAGCACATGACTGGAACACAGAATATATTGCTAGTAAATTAAAAGGAGTATATTGCATAAATAAGCCTCTTTTAAGTTATAGACTTCATGGAAATAATGCGTTTGGAGGTAGAAACTTTAAACAAAATATGAAAATATGGAAAGAGAAAAATGGTAATAGCTATAAATCGTATCTAAAATATAGACATAGAGTTATTACAGAAACTTATTTAGCAGGAACTTTGATGTGTAGTGACTATAGCCAAAGATTAGAAAAAAATGATTTAAAACATGTTGAAAATAAGGTTACAAAATATTTTGAAAAAGCTCAAAAAAGCAAAATTATATATTTATCAGTATATAAATATTTTAAATACTTATATTTTAAAGGTATTGGAAAAAGAATATTAAAGGAAATTATGATTTTACATTTTCCTGTATTAAGCTATATAGTATTTAGCATAGTAAAATAAAATCAGTAAAAATGAGAAACATGAAACTAAATAGAAAAATTTTAAATTAAGGAAGGAATAAAATAAAAATGAAAAAGATATATACAAAAATATTAATAGTTTTAGTATTATTTATAATGTTAATATTAATCTTTAATAAAATAAATATTGCTAATAGTAATTTTACAGCAAGGATATATATAGATGAACCGACGAATAATAGTATCGAAAATCAAGAAATGAAAATAAAAGGATGGGCTATGTCAAATGATAGCCAAATAAAAATTAAAGCATATATTGATGGACAAGAAAAAACAATTGAAAAACTAACAAGAACAAAAAGAGATGACGCAATAAAAGCAGTAAAAGAATGTGGAGATGCAAAAACAAACCCAACGCCAGGATTTGAAGGATACATAAATATAAAAGGACTAAAAGAAGGACAACACAAACTAGAAATAAAAATAATTTCAAGAGAAAATAAGATATTAGCAGAACATAGTAGAATAATAAAAATAGAAAATCATAAGGCAAAAATGTATATAGATGAAGTAGGACAAAATAGTACTTTAAAATTAAATAATGGCAAAATAAGAGGATGGGTAATGTCAACTGACAGGAATATAACATTTAAAGCATTTATAGATAATAAAGAACAAAAAATAACTTCAAATA
>CAQUBD010000002.1:44125-87249 GCA_948891265.1 uncultured Clostridia bacterium
ACAAATTATATCTAAAGATGGAAATATATTAACACAATTAGAAAGAACAATTGGAGTAAAAAAATATAATGCAAGAACATATATAGATGAACCAACTAATAATAGTATTGAGAACCAAGAAATAAAAATAAGAGGTTGGGCAATGTCAGATGACAACCAGATAAAAATCAAAGCATACATAGATGGACAAGAAAAAACAATAGAAAAACTAACAAGGACAAAAAGAGATGACGTAATAAAAGCAGTAAAAGAATGTGGAGATGCAAAAACAAACCCAACGCCAGCATTTGAAGGATACATAAACATAAAAGGACTAAAAGAAGGTCAACACAAATTAGAAGTAAAAGTAATTTCAAGAGAAAACGTAGTAATAGCAACACATAGTAGAATATTTAAATCTGAACCATATAAGGCAAAAATGTATATAGATGAAGTAGGACAAAATAATACTTTAAAATTAAATAATGGCAAAATAAGAGGATGGGTAATGTCAACTGACAGAAATATAACATTTAAAGCATTTATAGATAATAAAGAACAAAAAATAACTTCAAATAGTAGACATCAAAGAGAAGATGTTATAAAAGCAATAGAAGGATATGGAGATAGAAACAAAAATCCAATGCCAGGTTTTTTAATGAATGTTAATGTAAATGATATAAAAGATGGAACGCATAAATTGAAAATACAAATTATATCTAAAGATGGAAATATATTAACACAATTAGAAAGAACAATTGGAATAAAAAAATATAATACACAAATATATATAGATAGCCCTAGAACTACTTATATAGCAGGAAATAGTCTATATTTAAGAGGATGGGTAATGTCAGAAATAAAAGATAAAGAAATTATAGCAAAAGTAGATGGAAAACAAACTATAAAATTAAATTCTGAAAATAGACCAGATGTTATTGCTACAATAAAAGGTTATGGAAATAAAGAACAAAACCCAATACCTGGATTTAATGCACAAGTAGATATATCAAAATTATCAAATGGACAACATACAATAACAATTGAGGTGCACAATAAAAAGTTAGGTGAAATAATAGAAAAAAGACAAGTAATATTTAAAAAAGTAGAAGAAATTAAATATAATGCAGGAACATATGGAGTTAGTGGAGCTTCTAAAGTTGGAGCTGCCGGAGGTACACAATTACAATATTTAAAATTTGGAACAGGACCAAATGTATTTTTTGCAACATTCTGTGTACATGGATATGAAGATTCATGGGATAGAGATGGAACAGTATTAGTAAATATAGCAAACAACTTTTATAATACATTAATACAAAACAAAGATTATAGTTTAGCCGAAAAATGGACAGTTTATGTAATACCAGAAGTAAACCCAGATGGAAGAAGATTAGGATATACAAAAAATGGACCAGGAAGGACAACTTTATATAGTAAAGTTGGAAGAGGAATAGATATAAATAGAAGTTGGCAAACAGGAGCATCTTACAAAAGATTTACAGACAATAGAAATTATAATGGAACAGAAGGATTCCAAGCTTATGAAGCAGAAGCACTAAGAGACTTCTTATTAAGCCACAAAGCTAAAAATGGACAAACTATATTAGTTGACTTACATGGTTGGGAAGATCAATTAATCGGAGACCCACAAGTTTGCCAATACTATAAACAACAATATACAAGTTGTAGTACACGTAATTATGGTGGATACGGAAATCAATATTTAGTTACATGGGCAAGAATGAATTTAGGAGCACGTTCATCATTGGTTGAATTACCATTAGCAAGAAATGAAGCTGAAGTGAACAGTATGAGATTATCTGATAAATATATAAATGCAACAATAAAAATGCTTAAAGAGGTATAATAATGAATAGAAAATTAAAAATTATCATGTTAACAATAATTATATTTTTAATATTTTTTGTAGTATTAGTAATTATTAAATACAACAAAGTAAATAGTAAAAAAGAAAATGAAATTGAACAAATGAAAAATGAATCTATAATGTATAAAGAAAATGCAACTTTAGATGAATTGAAAAATGAATACAAAGTTACAGGTAATAATGATTTGTATAAAATAGAAACAGAATATGATGGAAGAAAAGTAATTAATGTAAAAGAAGATATTAACTATAAAGTGGCATTTTCAGGAATGATTACAGAAAAAAGGCCAAATTATGAAGATATAGATGAACTTTATATAGAACAGTATCCTAAAGAACAAGGTATTTGGATAGATAAAAGCAGTAGACAAAAAATAAAAAATTCTCTAAATAGAAATATGGAAACGAAATATGATATAGACAATAAGGGGTATTTAAGAATATTAGATAAATCTAAGCAAAATGAAAATGATAGAAAATTAGAAGAAATTATGAATAGAAAAAATACTTATATTTGGACTATATCTGGAGAATATTATATGATAGATCCAGTTACAGGAAATATAGTATTAAATCCATATGAAGATTTAGAAAGATATCAAACATATGAATATGTAGAAAATAATGAAGATATGATTATATTCATAACTGAAAATACTGAAGGTGTTTTAACTGATGAAGAAATATTTGAAAGTATAGTAAATTTGATATTTGAAAATAATTAATTTTAAAATAAGAAATAGTGTAATAGCTGTTTCTTATTTTATATTATGAGAAACTTCTATTTATGCATAAATGTTTAATTATATCTTCTATAAACTTTCCTATAATATAAATACATTCCACAGAAAATTGCTTTGCAATTTTCGCGGACGAACAAAGACGCGGACTTTAAAATGTTTAGAACAGAAACAATGTTATTAATGTCCGCTTTTGTTTTTGTTGAAATATAAAAAGCAATCTAAAATGTTAAGAAATTTTAATCATATTTTTTATACTTTATATGTCAAATCTCTATATATTTATATTCCTTTTTCATTTCATTCCTCGGTTCAATACGAGTTCTAAAAAGATTTAAAATTGCATGTATGAGCCTCTCCGACTTTGCGCACCCTCATACATGCAATTTAATATCTTTTAAGACCCTCTCCAATCACATTCGTCATTTCATTCAAAAGGAATATAAATATATAGAGATTTACAACTAGTACTACTCATTATGAGCATGACAATTTTTAATGGAATGCCATATTTTAATTGACAAAATAGCGTTTTATAGATAAAATATTATAAGTTTAAAAAGCATGAAAAAATGAAAAAATACAAATAAAAACAGGAGATGAAATAATGGATTTTTTTAAATCAATATGGAAGAATAGAGAAATAGCATGGAGATTAGGAAAAAGTGATTTTAAAAATAGATTTGCAAGTACAAGCTTAGGAAGTATATGGGGTTTTTTACAACCATTTATATTTATGATGATGTATGTATTTGTTTTTCAATTTATTTTTGGAACACCAGGAGAAGGGGGAGCACCATATGTTGTATGGTTCTTACCAGGTATGGCAATATGGCAATGCTTAAATGATAGTATAATGAGTGCAAGCAATTCAATTAGAAATTATAGTTATCTAGTTAAAAAAGTAGTGTTTCCAATAGATATAATACCAATAATTTCATTAATAGGGAGTAGTTTTGTATCAATATTTTTGCTTATAGTAGCTATAGTTGTTTGTATGATATTTAAATTTATGCCAAATATATGGATTGTTTTGTATGTAATATTTGCAACATTTTCATTTATTATAGCATTTACTAGATTAACATCAGCTATAACAACTTTAGTACCAGACTTTTCTAATTTGCTAGCAATATTAATGCAATTATTTTTCTGGGCTACACCAGTAGTTTGGAGTTTAACAAGATTAGCTAATCATCCTATAATGTTACAAATAATGCAATATATGCCTTTTGCATATTTGGTAACGGCTTTTAGACAAGCTTTTATGGGAGGAGATATAATAACTGCTAATCATGGAATATATACAATAATTTTCTGGGCAGTTACAATTGTAATGTACATTTGGGGAAATCATGTATTTAAGAAAAACAAGAAAGATTTTGCAGATGTATTATAAACCAATAGGAGGAAGACTAGAATGAGTAATAATGAAGTTATGATAGATATAAAAAATCTAGTAAAAGAATATAAAATGTTTAATAAAAAAACAGATAGATTATTTGAAGCAATGTTTCCATTTTTGAATAGACATACTGTATTTAAAGCTATGAACAATATTGATTTAGAATTAAAAAAAGGAGAAGTTTTAGGAATACTTGGAAAAAATGGCGCTGGAAAATCTACTCTTTTAAAAATGATTACAGGGGTTGTTACTCCAACATCTGGAATGATAAAAGTGAATGGAAAAATAAGCTCTTTACTTGAATTAGGAACAGCTTTTAATATGGAATTAACAGGTATTGAAAATATATATCAACATGGACAAATAATGGGATTGACAAATGAAGAAATAGAAGAAAGTAAGCAGGATATTATAGATTTTGCAGATATAGGAGACCATCTATATCAACCTGTAAAAACATATTCTTCTGGAATGTTTGCTCGTCTAGCATTTGCATGTGCAATAAATGTAAATCCAGATATTCTTATAGTAGATGAAGTTTTATCAGTTGGAGATATGGCATTCCAATTGAAGTGTTTCAAAAAATTTCAACAATTTAAAGAACAAGGGAAAACAATAATTTTCGTTTCACACAATGTAAATGATATTATAAAAAATTGTAATAGAGCAATAATTCTTAAAGATGGAACAAAAATTTATGATGGAGATGTAAGGACAGCTGTAGATAAATATAAAAAAATTATTGTTGGAATGGATGAAAAATTAACTACTGATGATGATAAGGTAGAAGAAAATATTGCTATAGAAAAAGCAAATAATAATGAATTATGGAAAAATAATTTTACACTTAATGAAAGTAATATAACATATGGAGATGATTCAGTAGAAATATTTGATTACGGGATATTCGATTCAGACAATAAATTTCAAGCAAGTATAAATAATAATGACAGTTATAGTATAAAAATGAAAGTTAAATTCAATGAAAAAGTAGAAAATCCCATATTTGCATTATCAATTAAAGATATAAAAGGATTAGAAGTAGCAGGAGCTAATACTGATGCATATGCTGTTCAAACTGGAGTTTATGAGAAAGGACAAACTATTATTGTAGAATTTAAACAAACAATACCACTTGCACCTGATAAATATACATTATCGTTTGGATGTACTAAATTTGATGAAAATGGTAATCTTAAAGTATATGATAGAAAATATGATGTAATTATTTTTGAAATAACAGCCAAAAGACCTTGTCTAGGAACTGTAGATTTAAAAACAGAAATATTAATAAAATAGAAAGGACAAAAATTATGAAAATAAATTTAGACTACTACACAGGAGAAGACTTATATTGTGATGGAAGTACAGAAAAAGATATACTTAATTATGAAGAAAAATTCAAAGAAGAAGATTTTAATGAAGTATTTAAAAAAGATATAAGATGGCCAATATTTTATCATTTAACTCCACTTAGAAAAAATATTTTGAATTGGTATCCATTCAAAAAAGATGCAGAAGTATTAGAAATAGGAGCAGGAATGGGCGCTATAACAAGCACATTATGTGATAAAGCAGGATATGTTACATCAGTAGAGTTATCAAAACAAAGAGCTACATCTATAGCTAATAGATGCAAAGATAAGGATAATTTAGAAATAATTGTTGGTAATTTTAATAACATTAAATTTGAAAAGAAATATGATTATATAACATTAATAGGTGTTTTAGAATATGCACCATTATATACAGGAACAGAAAATGCATTTAATGATTTTCTGGATAAAATAAAAACACTTTTAAAACCAGAAGGAAAACTATTAATAGCAATAGAAAATCAATTTGGGATGAAATATTTTTCTGGAGCAAAAGAAGATCATACTGCAATTCAATATGATGGTATTATTGGATATGAAAATAAAAAAGGAATAAGAACATTTGGTAAACAAGAACTAAAACAAATACTACAAAAAAGTGGATTTGAATTCACAAAATTTTATTATCCATTGCCAGATTATAAACTACCTAACAAAATATTCTCAGAAGATTATTTGCCAAATGAAAAAACAATAGAAGAATATACACCATATTGTAGCGAGAATACAAATTTGAATTATGATGAAAAATTAGCATATAAAGAAGTTATAAAAAATAACATGTTTGAATTCTTTGCAAATTCATTTTTTATAGAAGCATCAGAAACAAAAATAGAGACAAAAGTAGATATAGAAAATATAAAATTAAATAAAATTACTCCAGAAGAAAGAAAATTTTATGATAGTATTCAATATAAAGAAGAAATACTAAATGATGAACAAATACAAAATTTAATAAGACAATTGGAAGAAAAAGAAAAGATAATAAAAACAATAGAAAATTCAAAATCTTGGAAAATGACTAATATTATAAGAAAAATGAATAACAAACTAAAAAAATAAAATACAAGGAATGGAAAGATATATGGAAAATTTATTAGATATCTTTAATGAAAATGTTATTAAATGGTATAATTTTAAAAAGACTGAAAATATAATTCAGATTGGAAAATGCGAAAATATAACAGAATATTTAAAAACAAAATTTAAAAATGTAATTGTATTAGAAAATTTTGAAAATTTTGAAATAGTGTCAAAATATGACTATATTTTAATATATGAAGGACAGAACAAATTAGATTTAGTAGACCAAGCAATAAAATATTTAAATGAAGAAGGAATATTATTACTAGTTGGAGAAAATCCATTTGGAATAAATAATTGGAGTAAATATAATATAGGTGGAGATACAGGAGTAATAAATCTTGAAAATCATAGTGAAGACAACCTAAACATAATAAAAATAAAGAATAAAATTATTCAAAATGGTTTAAAAGAAACAAATACATTTTATATTTTTCCTAATTATAAATATCCAGAAGTAATTATAAACGAAAATTTTAAAATAGGAAAATCCCATATAGAAAAATATACGCCAAAAATTGAAGAAAATGAAGTAAAACTTTTTGACGAAATAAAAGTCTTAAAAAACATAATAAAAAATGATTCTAAAATGTTAGATTTCTTTGCAAATTCTTACTTAATAGAAGCATCAAAAAAAGAACTAGAAAACAAAGCAAGATATATATCATTCAATAATTGTAGGAAAGATAAATATAGACTAATAACAATTATAAAAGATGAAGTTGTAGAAAAAATTCCAGAAAATGAAAAAGCACAAGAGCATATTAAAAATATGCTAAAAAACATTTCTGATATAAAAGAACAAGGAATAGAACTTTTAGATTATGGACAAGATGGTAAAATATATAGTAAATTAATAAAAGATTACAAAACATTAGATAGAATTATATATGATAAAAGAGATAATTTGAATGAAATTGCAAAAATATTAAATGACATAAAACAAATTTTAATAAAAGATTCTATACAATTAGAAAACGGCCTACATATGCTAAAAAATGCATATTGGGATATGGCCCCTAAAAATTGTTTTTATATTGATGGAAAATATTTATTTTTTGACCAAGAGTGGAAAAAAGAAAATTTATCAGTAGAATTTATAATATATCGTTCAATTATTAATTGCTATGATTTAGTTAGAAAAATAAATATAGATGAATTATTAGAAAAATTAAATATTTTACAATATAAACTAGAATTTGAAAAAACTGATGAAGAAATAAGAAATGAAATAATAGACAAAAATATATTTGAAGAAATGAACAATAAAAAGTATAAAGCTATTGATAATTTGGTAAATGATAATAAGATCGCATTAATAAAAATAAAACAATTAGAAGAAGATAATATGAATAAACAAAAGTATATAGAGGGATTAGAAAATAGAAATAGATTTTTAGAAGAGGAAAACAACAAAAATCAAAAAAAATTAAGTATAAGAGGAATTTTTAAGAAAAAACAATAAAGTTATTTCCAAATTATATAAAATTATTAATGTTATAATAATTAAAAAATATCAGCTACTAAAAGAAGAGGTAAAAAATGAATATAAATAAATTAATGCCAATAGGTTCAAAAAGAAGAGAATTTATAAAGAAAATATATGTTGAATTCTTTCAAAAATATAGTCAAGAAGAAAAAATATATAAAAAATGGATTACTAAAAATGAACCAAATAAAAAAGAATTAAATAAACAGAAACAAACACAGTTTAAACAAAGTCCGAAAATAAGTATTGTTGTACCAGTATATAATACACCTAAAAAATTCTTTGATGAATTGGTAAAATCATTAGAAAATCAAACATATTCAAATTGGGAATTATGTCTAGCAGATGGCTCACCTGAGAAACTAGAATTTATGCAAAAATATGTAAAACAAGATAGTAGAATAAAGTATAAATTTATAGGAAAAAATAAAGGTATTTCAGGTAATACAAATGAAGCGATTACACTTGCTACAGGAGATTTTATCGGATTGCTAGATCATGATGACTTATTACCACCATTTTCGTTATATGAAATAGTAAAAACAATAAACAAAAATCCTGATGTAGAATTTATATATTCAGATGAAGATAAATTAGAAACTAAAAGAGGTCCTAGATATGGAGTGTTTTTTAAACCAGACTTCTCTCCATACACATTAAATAGTGCAAATTATATATGCCATTTTAGTATATTCAAAAAAGAATTAATGGACAAGTTAGGCGGATTTAGAAGTGAATATGATGGAAGCCAAGATTTTGATATAGTATCAAGAGCAACTGAACAAACAAACAAAGTGATTCATATACCAAAAGTTTTGTATCATTGGCGAGCACACAAAAATTCAACAGCACAAAATTCAGACTCAAAACCATATGCATTTGAAATAGGGAAAAAAGTAATAAAAGACCATATAAAAAGAAGCTTAGACGCAGATGTAGAAGTAACTGATGGTCTAACACCAGGAAGCTATGAAATTAAATATTTAGTTAAAGAAAATCCAAAAGTAAGTATTATAATAGATGGTTCAAAAGTTGAAAAAGAATATATAAAAGTATTAATAGAAAAAGTAAAAATTTCTACATACTCTAATTATGAAATAATAGTAATATCAAATGAAGAATTTGAAGATACATACAAAACAATAAAACCTACAGAAAATATATTTAAAACATATAATAAAGCAGTTATAGAAGCAGATGGAAAGTACTTTATAATTGTTGATGAAAATTTAGAAAAAATAGACAAGCCTTCATATATACAAGATTTAGTGGGAATATGTCAAGATGAAGATGTAGGAATAGTAGGAACTAAATTATATAATAAAGATGAGAAAGTAGAACATAGTGGAATTATATTAGGAATGAATGGAACAGGAGACTTTTTATATAAAGGAGCTCCAAAAGATATAGGAACATATATGCAAAGATTGCTAATTATACATAATGTATCTTGTGTATATGTAAAATATGCAATGGTAGACAAAGACATTTTCTCAAAAACAGGTGGATTTACAGATGACTTTACAGGTATTAATATTAGTATAGATACTTGCTTAAAAATGTTAGCTATAAATAAGCAAGTGATAATTAATCCTATAATTTCGATAGAAGTAAAGAAGTTAAACAATATAGAAATGGATAAAGAAGAAGAAAAAATTATAAAGAAAAAATGGAATGAATTTTATAAAAAGGGCGATATATATTTTAGTCCAAACTTAAGTAAAAATAATACAGGATTATCAATAGATATGGATTAATAAAAATTAGAAAGGATATTATAAATGAAAAATATAGATATAATAGTACCAATTTATAATGCATATGAATTTACAGAAGAATGCATAAAAAGCATTATAAAAAATACTGACTTAAGTAAACATACACTAGTTTTAATAAATGATAAGAGCCCAGATGAAAAAATATTGCCAATGCTATTAAAATACAAAAACAAAAACAGTGACAAACAAATAATAGTGTTAGATAATGAACAAAATTTAGGATTTGTAAAAACAGTAAATAAAGGTATGCAATATTCTGAAAATGATGTAATTTTATTAAATAGTGACACAGAAGTAACAAAAAATTGGATAGAAAAAATACAAAGATGTGCATATTCAAATCAATATATAGCGACAGTAACACCACTTACAAACAATGGAACTATAGCATCAGTTCCAAACTTTGGTATTGATAATGAATTGCCACAAAATATGACATTAGAAGAATATGCAGAAATGATAGAAAAAATATCAAAAAATAGATATCCAGAACTTACAACAGGAAATGGATTTTGTATGTATATAAAAAGAGATGTAATAGAAGAAATTGGACTATTTGATGATGAAACTTTTGACAAAGGATATGGAGAGGAAAATGACTTTTGTTACAGAGCTTTAGACCATGGATATATAAACGTATTATGTGATAATACATTTATATATCATAAAGGAACACAAAGTTTTAAAAAAGAAAATTTAACGGCATCAAGAGCAGCATTAATTGATGAACATATGAAGTTATTAAGAGAAAAACATCCAATATATGTGCAAAAAACAGATAATTTTTTAGCAAATAATCCATTAAGAGACATACATGAAAATATTAATTTAAATATTTTACTACACAACAAAAAAAGAATATTATACTTAGTAAATGAATGGGAAGAAAACATGGAAATGACAGGAGGAACATCTTTACATATAAAAGATATAATAAATTCAAATATAAAAAATAATATTGCAAGTTTTGTTGTTTCACCAGATAAGAATGACTTAACACAATTTAAGCTATATTTATATACTGATAAATATGCAAAAGCAATAGCAAATTATAAGACAGATATTAATTATTATGGACAAATAACATATACAAATAATTCATATAAAGAAATGTTAGAAAATATATTTGATAGTTTTAAAATTGATATATTACATGTACACCACTTTTTATTTCAAACATTTGACGCAATTGATATAGCAAAAGAGAGGAATATATATTCAATAATAACACTACATGACTTATATATGATATGCCCATCAATAAATATGGTTTATAAGGATAAATATTGCGAGAATGATAATACAAAAGATTGCGCTAAATGCTTAAATATACGATATGGTGTTAATAGCAATATATTAAATAAATGGCAAAAAACATGTTTTGAAATATTAAAGAAGTTTGATAAGATAATAGTTCCATCAAATAATACAAAGAAAATATTTGAAAACATATACAAAGAATTAGAAATTGAAGTAGTAGAACATGGTGTAGCAATTACAGAAGTTAAGACAAAAAATACAAATAAAACATCAAAGCAATTCAATATTGCATTTGTGGGTGCAATGGCAATACATAAAGGAAGCAATATTTTAAAAGATTTAATAAGTAAAAATAATAATGCAAATATAAAAATACACTTATTTGGAAAATCAGAAGATAAAGAATTAACCAAAAATAAATCAAATTATATAAATCATGGTCCATATAAAAGAGGAGAATTACCACAACTATTAATAGATAACAATATTGATCTAGTATGCATGTTTACAACATGGCCAGAAACATATTCTTATACACTTACAGAAACATATATGGCACAAGTACCAGTATTAACATTTGATATTGGAGCAGTAGGAGATAGAATAAAAGAAGATGGATTAGGATGGGTTATAAAGCTAGATACGAAATCAACTGAGATACTTGCAAAAATAGAAGAAATATGTAATGATATAAAAGAATATAAAAATAAAAAGGACAACTTTAAAAACTATAAATTTAAAGAAGTAGAAGAAATGCAAAAATATTATGAGAATTTGTATGAAAGCATTGAATTAAAACCTAAAACAGCAAATATATATGAATTTATAGACCAAAAAACAAAAATGAAAGAAATAGAATTTAATCAATATCTAACAAAATATGGACATATAATAAATAAATATGAGAAAACAAGAAATACAAAACTATGGAAAATTGCTAAAAAATTAAAAGCAAAAATAAAAAGAAATTAGAAAAGGATAAAAAATGAATAAAGACAACTTAATTAAAAATCTATATAACAAAGTAACATTTATAATTGAAATAATAATAGCATTGGTATTAGGTATAGCAATATACAAAATATCTTACAAAATACAAGAACTAGGATATACTTCAAAGCCAAATATGATAATAGCAGTAGTTTCTGGAATTTTACTAATATTGTTAATAATTAGAAATACTATAAAATATAAGAAAAATATAGCCAAATTATTTGTAACATATATAATACCAATAGGTATATTATTTATTATATTATTACCAATAAACTGGGTACCTGATGAAGAAGGACATATGTTTAAAACATATGATATATCAAAAGGAAATTTAATAACACCTTTAGGAGAAAAAAATGAAGGTGATATATATGTTCCAAGAGAAATGTTAGATTTATTTACTGAAAGAGACAATATGACATATTCAATAATACATCAACATTTACAAAAAGAAGCAAATTATGATGATGTGGTTCCAGCACAAACAATAGCAAAAACATATTCTCCAATAAATTATATGTCTGGATCAATAGTATTTGCGATTTGTAGATTATTAAATGTAAATATATTATTAGCATGCTATATAGCAAGATTAGTAAACTTTTTATTAGCTGTAACTATAATATATTTCTGCATAAAAATAATACCATTTGGAAAATTACTATTAGCAATATATATGTTATTGCCAATGTCAATACAACAATTAGCCTCATTATCAGCAGATGTATTCATAAACAGTATATCACTTCTATTTATTGTTTATAATTTAAGATTATTGTATCAAGAAAAAGATTTAGAGATTAAACAAAAAGTATTATATTATATACTAGCATTAAGTATTGCACTATGTAAATATGTATATTTTCCACTAGTATTTATGAGTATATTATTAATAAAAAATAAAAATATATCAAAAAGAAATAGAAATGAATTAATAATAGTATCAACAATAGCATCTATATTAGTTGCAGCAGTATGGTTTTTATTTTCACAAAAATATGTAGATGTTAGAGAAATTATAATAAGAAATAATGTTCAGCCAATAGAACAAATAAAATATATATTAAAAAATCCAATTGAATATATAAAAATTCTTGCAGTTACATTTGAACAAGTAGGTGCATTCTATGTAAATACATTTATAGGTTCATCATTAGGGTTATTAAATATAAAGGTACCAGAAATATTTGTAATAATTTATTTATCAGCATTAGTAGTATTACCATTTGTAGAAAGATGTGAAAAATCATTTAACAAACATCAAAAATGGATAATAATAGGAATTGCATTAATACTAATTTTATTAATAATTACAGGGTTATATATAACATGGTCACCATTAAAAGCTCCTGTTGTTTCAGGAGTACAAGGAAGATCTTTTGTACCAGGATTTATACTAATATTATTAGCATTTATGAATAAAGAAAATAAAGTAGAAATAAAAAATTTAGAAATGAAATATTTTGGAATGTATTTTTTATTAAATATAATAGCATTATTTAAGGTATATACTGTATTTATGAAATAACTTAATATCTGTTTCATGCCTCGTCTTTGTTCACCCACGAAAAATTGCTGAGCAATTTTTCTGTGGAATATATTTCAATATTTGATTAAATAAAAGGGAAAAGATAATGAAAATAATTAAAGATTTTTTAAAAAAAGAAAAATATGTAAAAGTTAAACTTATAATAGCAGTAGTACTGTCAATAGTAGCTTCAGTACTATATGCTATTTTAAAGAAAAATTTTATAATTGATAGAGTTGTTATATTAAGTATATTATGTATGTTTGGCTCAATACATTTTATATTTAAATTAGAAAGAATATATAATTTTATATATAAATTTAGATATTATATAGCAGGAATAATACTTGTACTAGCAACAATATTTGAATATTCAGGCTCTTCAATAGGAGTATATACTGATGTTATGCAAGGAGAATCAAGAGAAAAAAACTTTTTACCAATACTAGGACAATATAGAAGTATAAGGTCTGATGAATGGGTAGTAAATACACCAATATTTGTATCACAATGTATTGACAAAGAAACCCCATATAACTATTATAATGATAATTTAAGAGGAACAAAAACAGATATGTTTTCAGTCGTAGCACCTGGAGTTAGAGATATTTTAACAATAGCGAGACCTTTTAATATAGGATTTTTATTATTTGGAGCAGCAAAAGGATTATCTATAATTTGGTTTGGAAAATGGTTAGCTCTAGCATTAGTTACATTTGAATTCTTTATGCTTATTACTAATAAAAAGAAATTTATATCATTATGTGGAGCAGTAATGATTGTATATTCTGCTGCATTGCAATGGTGGAATATAACAGATGTAATAACATGGGGGTTATTAGCGTTACTACTAATTGATAAATACTTAAAAGAAAAGAAAATATGTAAAAAGATATTATATGCATCAGGTATATTTTTAAGTGCGGTATCTTTTGTATTTGTAATGTATCCAGCATGGCAAATACCATATATATATATTTATATTGCACTATTTATATATTTATGTATAAAAAATAGAAAAGAATATAAATTAACTAAAATTGATATACCAATAATATCACTTGTAGTATTAGCAATAGGATATATTGGCTTCAGATATTTACACATGTCATCTGAAGCACTAAATGCTACATTAAATACAGATTATCCAGGAGAAAGATTCGAAATTGGTGGTGGAGGGTTAAAAGTACTATTTTCTTATGTATATAGTTATCTATTCCCATATATAAAAATAGACAACCCTTGTGAACTTTCTGGAATGATATCATTTTATCCAATACCTATGATATTAGCTGTATTATATTTAATAAGAAATAAAGATAGAAAAAAGCATATGGCATTTTTTATACCGCTTCTAATAGTCGCTACAATGTTTTCTGTATTTTCAATATTTAAAACAAACACTTTATTTGCAAAAATAACATTTTTATATATGACAACTGGTATAAGACTTGCCGTTCCATTAAGCTTTATACAAATACTTCTTATAATATATTTATTATCAATAATGGACAATAACAAAAAGATAATGAAAGATTCAATAGCAAAAATACTTGCAATAATCTCAAGTATTTGTATATTTAGCATAGCTATAAGAACAGCACCAGTAAATTTATTAGGATCACTAAAATCATACTGCTGTGGATTGATACTAGTAATATTTATATACTGGTTATTAACAATTAATAATGAAAAAAATAAAAGAAAACTATTATATGGACTAATTTTAATGTCATTAATGACAGGAGTAACAGTAAACCCATTGCAAAAAGGAATAGAAGTACTAAGAGAAAAGCCAATAGCAAAAGAAGTACAAAAAATAGTAGAACAAGATAAAGAAAATAACCTTTGGATAGCAGATAATACACCATTTTTTATACCAAATTATTTTCTAGCAAGTGGAGCTAAAGTATTAAACTCTACAAATATTTATCCTAATTTTGATTTATATAAAACTGTTTTAGGAGAAGAAAACTATAATAATGAAGAAATAAGAAAAATATTTAATAGATATGCACATCTAACAATGGAAATAAACTCAACAGACAATAAAGTAGAATTAATATATCTAGATAGTATAAGATTATATTTAACACCAGATAAAGTAAAAGATTTAGGAATTAAATATATAATTACATTAAGAAATATAGAAGAATTTGAAACACAAGATGTAGATTTCGAAAAAATATATGAAGAACAAGGAATGTTTATCTATAAAGTAAATTATTAGCAATATAAGAAACATTTAGATCCTTAGACACAAGGTGAAAACAAAGATGTTACAAATTAAGATATATAGACTTAAGAAGGGAATGAAATAAACAATGAAAATTTTATTAATAATACCAGCATATAACGAACAAGAAAACATAGAAAAGGTATGTAACAACATAAAAGAATACAACGAAAAAAATGAACAAAAATTAGATTATATTGTAATAAATGATGGTTCAAAAGATAATACATTAAAAATATTACAAGATAACAAATTTAACCATATAAATTTAGTACACAATTTAGGGATAGGTGGAGCAGTTCAAACTGGATACAAATACGCTTATGAAAACAATTATGATATTGCAATCCAATTTGATGGAGATGGACAACACGACATAAATTATGTAAAAAATATTTGCGAACCAATAATAAACAAGCAAGCAGATATGTGTATAGGGACAAGATATCTAGATAAAACATCAAGTGAATTCCAATCAACATTTATGAGAAGATTAGGAAAAAACATAATTTCTTTTATGATTAAAATATGTTGTAAAACTAGAATTACAGACCCTACATCAGGATTTAGAGCAGCAAACAAAAACATAATAGAAATATTTGCTAAAGATTATCCAACAGAATATCCTGAGCCTGAATCAACAGTCCAAGTATTAGCAAAAAAATATGCTGTTAAAGAAATTCCTGTTAGCATGAATGAAAGAGAAGGCGGAACCTCATCTATAAACATTTGGAAAAGTATAGATTATATGTTTAAAGTAAGTTTAGCAATAATTATAGATAGTGTTAATTTAAAAAAGAAAGGTGATGTGAGAAAATGACTTCAAATTTAAAAATTGCATTGATAATAATGACATTCATATATTTATTTTTAATATTAAAAAAGATAAGAAACAAAAAATTACAAATATCATTTTCTACATTTTGGATAGTTAGTAGTATATTACTTATTGTAGCAATAGCAATTCCAAATTTAATAGAAATACTAACTAAAAAACTAGGATTCGAAGTTCCAGTTAATATGTTATTTTGTATAACCATATTCGTGGCATTTTATCTTATATTTAACTTAACTGTAAGATTATCAAAAGAGTCACAAAAAAATACTTTACTAATTCAAGAAATATCATTATTAAAAAATAGAGTTATGGATTTAGAGGAGAAAGTAGATGGAACAAAATAAATTCAAATTATCAATAATTGTAGCAGTATATAATGCAGAAAAGTTTTTACCAAGGTGTTTAGATGCATTAGTAGTACAAACTTTAGATAATATAGAAATATTATGTGTAGATGATGGTTCAACAGATTCAGCACCAAAAATAGTAGATGAATATGCAAAAAAATATCCAGATTTAATAAAAACATATCATAAACAAAATGGAGGAGAATTTACAACTAGGAATTATGGATTGGAAAAAGCAGCAGGGGAATATGTAACATTTGTAGATAATGATGACTATGTAGAACCAAACTGGGCAGAAAAACTATACAATGCGGCAAAAGAAAATAACGCGGACTTAGCAGTTTGCGGATTTGAAAGAATAGATTTAGATACAGGCAAAATAGTAGGAAGAGATATGACAACTTATGGTTATACTTGTAAAAAGATGACTACAGAAGATGATTTTATGGTATTTATAAATCCTGCTCCATGGAATAAAATTTATAAAAGAGAAAAAGTTAAAGATTTAAAATTTTTGCCATTTAGAGGATTTAATGACACAATGTTCTTAGCATCAGCATTTACAAAAATAGAGAGTGTAGCATTTGTACCAGATGTTCTATATCATTACTATTTAAGAAATGAATCACAAATACATAATATAAATATAGATGATGTTAATAATTTAAAGAAATATTTATTAGAAGTTAAAGAGTTATATATCAAATCTGGAAAGTATGAAGAAATGAAATATATTTTAGATATGATGGCATTTATTCATTTAGGAATATCTGTAATGTATAGAGCTTCATATGATTCTAATATAAAAATTAGTAAATTGTTAAAAGAAACAATTCAGTATTTAGACGAAAATTTTACAACATGGAGGAATTCTCCATTTTTAAAGTTAGGTTTTTCTATAAAAAGAGGGTTTAAACATTTTGGACTTTGGGGTATTTCTATATTGTATAAATTGAATATGCAAATGGTATTTATAAGAATTTATAGGTTTGTAATTGATAAATTAAAAATTGATATAAAATGGTAAAAATTTAATTTGGTCATATAGACCATAACATGAGGCAAGACCCTCTCCAATCACATTCGTCATTACATTCAGAATGAATATAAATATATATAGATTTAGCCTGAGTGAAAGAGGCTCATGTCTTATGACCATAATATTCATATTGAAATATTACTTTTTAAATGGTAAAATTAATTTAGAAATAATTGAAATATAAAGGAGAACAATCACAATGAAAAAACATATTATAAAAGTATTTTTATTAGTATTAGGTATTATACTACTAGGGACTTTTTCAAATTCAGTAAGAGCTGCAGAAAATATAAAATCTAAAATGTATTTAGACTCACCAGCTACAAATCAAACTGTAGTAAATGATAATACTCTTACTATAAAAGGATGGGTAATGGTAAATCAAAGGAATACAAACATAAAAATTTATTTAGATGGGAAACAGATAAGTAATGAATTAGTACATAGACAAACTAGACCAGATGTACTAAAAGCAATTAAAGGATATGGAACAAACATAGAAAATCCATTACCAGGTTTTGAAGCTAATATAGACATTACACAAATAAGAGATGGAAAAAAACATAATATAAAAATAGAAATATTATCTAATAAAGGAATAGTTATATTTGAAAAAACAAAACAAGTAGTATTTGCTGAGTTTTCTTCTAGAATGTATCTAGATAGTCCAAGAGGTGAAATAATAAAAAATAATTTAAAAATCAGAGGTTGGAAATTATCTGATGATACTCAAGCAAAAATAAAAATAAGCTTAGATGGAAAAGAACAATCAGGATTAAAAATCAATCCAGAAAAAAGACCAGATGTATTAAGCCTAATACCAGGATATGGAGGTGCAAAATTAAATCCAATACCTGGATTTAATGCAAATATAGACACATCAAACTTGCCAGATGGTAAGCATACTCTAAAAATAGAAATTATATCTGGAAAAGGCAAAGTTATGACAAGCGTTACAAGAGTGATAACTATAAAAAAATATGATGCCAGAATGTATATAGATAGCCCAAGAAGTGAAACAATAAAAACTACTTTGAAGTTTAGAGGATGGAAATTATCAGAAGATACACAAGCAAAAATAAGAATAAGTATAGATGGAAAAGAACTAACAGGGTTAAAGATAAATTCAGAAAAAAGACCAGATGTATTACAACTAATACCAGGATATGGTGGTGCAAGACTAAACCCAGTGCCAGGATTTAATGCCAATATAGATACATCAAATCTAAATGATGGAAACCATACACTAAAAACAGAAATTATATCAAGAAAAGGTGAAGTCATAGCAAGTGACACAAGAACTATAACTGTTAAAAAATATGAAGCCAGAATGTACATAGATAGTCCAAGAAGTGAAACAATAAAAACTAATCTAAAAATAAGAGGTTGGAGACTATCAGAAGATACACAAGCCAAAATAAGAGTAAGTATAGATGGAAAAGAACAAACTGGGTTAAAAATAGAATCAGAAAAAAGACCAGATGTATTAAAGTTAATACCAGGATATGGTGGGGCAAAATTAAACCCAATACCAGGATTTAATATAAATATAGATACATCAAAACTATTAGATGGAAAACATATATTAAAAACAGAAATAGTTTCAAGAAAAGGTGAAATTATTGCAAGTGATACAAGGACAATAACTGTAAAAAAGTATACTGCTAGAATGTATATAGACAGTCCAAGAAATGAAACTATAAAGACAAATCTAAAAATTAGAGGTTGGAGACTATCAGAAGATACACAAGCTAAAATAAGAGTAAGTATAGATGGAAAAGAACAAACTGGATTAAAAGTAGAATCAGAAAAAAGACCAGATGTATTAAAGTTAATACCAGGATATGGTGGGGCAAATCTAAATCCAACGCCAGGATTTAATGTAAATGTAAACACATCAAAGCTATCAGATGGAAAACATACATTAAAAATAGAAGTTATATCAAGAATAGGTGAAGTTCTAGCAACTGATACAAGAACTATAACTATAAAAAAATATGATGCTAAAATTTATATAGATAAACCAGTAGTTGACCAAGTAGTTAGAGGAGACAATTTAATAATTAAAGGTTGGGAAATGTCTGAACAATTGAATAGTAAAGTATATATATATGTTGATAATAAAAAAGTGCCAGATATAGTAAGACAAGAAAGACCAGACGTATTGGCTGCAATAAAAGATTATGGTGGAACTAACACCAATGTTAAACCTGGTTTTTATGTACAAGCTAATGTAGCAAATCTAAAAGAGGGAATACATACAGTAAAGGTAGAAGTATGGTCAGATAGAAATGAACATATGTCTACAATAACAAAAACATTTAGAATAAATAGAGAATATTTACTAGGAATAGACGTATCAGAACATAATGGTAATGTTGATTGGCAAAAAGTTAAAGATAGTGGGATTAATTTTGCAATTATAAGATGTGGATATGGTCAAAATGCTACTTCCCAAGATGATAAGAAATTCACAAAAAATATATCTGAATGTGAAAGACTAGGAATACCTTATGGCGTATATATATACTCATATGCTGCAAATAGAAATGGAGCAAAGTCAGAAGCGGAACATGTAATAAGATTATTAAATGGTAGAAATCCATCATTTGGAGTATGGATAGATATGGAAGATACTGATGGATATAAACAAAAAAATAATATTCCATATACAATGGCACCAGAAATATGTGATGAATTCTGCTCATATATGAAGAAAAAAGGATATAAAGCAGGGATATACGCAAATATCGAATGGTTTAAAAATTATTTAACAGCTAGTTATTTGGAACAATATCCAAAATGGGTTGCCCAATGGAATTCAAAATGCGATTATGAAGGAAAATATATAATGTGGCAATATACAAGTTCTGGTAAAGTAGAAGGAATATCTGGAAATGTAGATATGAATAAATGGTATAAATATTAAATAATTGAACAGTATTCTTTTTCCCCACGCAGGTTAGGTTAATAATAATTATTCTGTGTGGGGTTAGATATAATTACTTAATAATTAAAATAAGAAAGTAAAGGTATAAAAATTTGAATAAGAAGATAGATATAAACAAATTATTAAAAATAGCAATGATTTTTTCTATTGTATTTGGATTAATATATATAATAAGAAATTTAACCTATGTTCCACAATATGGAGATACAGTAGAATACATAGAATTATCACAAAATTTTAAATTTGATGGATATAGAACTTTTGTATTTCCATTAATATTAAAAATATGCTTTAAATTATCGCAAATTTTAAATATACAATATACATATTTTTTATATACAATACAAAATATTATAAGTTTATGTGCATGTATTTTAATTGTAAAATCATTGTATAACATATTTGAAAGAAAAATTAACAAAGCAGACATTTTATTATATTCTTTATTTTTATGGTCAACACCATTTAATATACATTTTAATATGTCAGTACTTTCAGATTCTTTAGCAATAAGCTTTACAGTTATGTTTATAGCAAGTTTTATGTGTTTATTAAAAACGCATAAAATTTATTATTCAATCCCAACAATAATATTTATGTATTTAGCTTCAAATACAAGAAGTGAAAAAGTATATTTTTGTTTATTTGTATTAACTATTACATTAATAGCTGTTATTATAAAAAGAAGAAAAGATATATTTAAAGAGGAAACTATAAAACAAATTACTGCTATTGTAGGCATAATGATAATTACTTTAACATTAAATACAATCACTAAAAAGTGTTTTGGACAAAACAAAGAACAAGATTATACAAGAACACAACCAGGATTTGTTTCATTCTTATCACAAAGAGTAATGAAATATAATTTACCTGATATGTATAAATATTTTCCAGAAGAAGTAACAAGAAGTATAACATATGAAGATACACAAAATGATGGTAAAGTTACTTATCAGGGAATATATGAAAAATTATTAACAGAAGATGGAAATAATGCTAGAGTTATTATGATTATAAAAACTGTATTAAAACATAATTGGTATAATATTTTATTAGATATAAATAGTGATTTTATAAAAAATATTTTTCCAACAATATATCAATTATTTGAGACAAGACAGGGTGCTTTTGAATGGACAATAACAAGAATGCAAGGAAATCACCCAGTATACACTACAGGATATATCATATTTAACAATTTAATATACGTAATCATATATGTAATACTTATTTTTAGATTAACAAATGCAAAATACAAGTATGATGTAAAAATAAATAGTAATTTATTACCAATGATATTATATATTTTAGTAAACGCACTATTTTTTACATTTTTAACATCACAGAATTTTCATATAAGATATGCAATGCCAACATATATGATGGAATATGCAATGATAATAATATTACTAAGCTTAAGTAATAAAAAGTTGAAAGAATAAAATAAGGAGAATCTAATGAAACAAGGGAGAAAAAATACTATGAAATTAATTTTAATAATAATATATTTAGTTTTAACACTATCAGGATTAATACTAATGAAAAAGGGAGGAAATCCAGGTAGTTTATCAATAACAAATGGTACTGCAAATTTTGGAGTAAGTTTAATAAGTCTTGCAGGGCTTGTTTGTTATCTATGCAGTTTTTTACTATTTACAAGAATTGTAGTTATGTTTGATTTAAGCTATATAATGCCTATTTGTACAGGAATAGTACAAGTTTTAACACTTGTAGCATCTAAGATAATATTTAAAGAAAATATTACAACAGCAGGTATTATAGGAGCAACATTAGTAATCATAGGAATTGTTGTTATGAACTGGAAGCAAGCAGCTTAAGTTTATAAAATTTAGCTAATTTATTTATAAAAGGCAATGATATGAAACTAGAAAGAGGTAAAATATATTGAAAAAAATAAAAGAACTATACCTAAATTATAAAGAAGTAATAAATTATTTAATTTTCGGAGTTTTAACTACAATTGTTTCTTTAGTAGTATATTATATTTCCGTATATACATTTTTAGATCCAGAGAATGCATTACAGTTACAAATAGCAAATGTTATTTCATGGATAGCTGGTGTGACTTTTGCTTACTTTACAAATAGAAAATATGTATTTGAAAGTAAAACAAAAAATAAAGTTAAAGAAGCGGGGAAGTTTGTATTTGCGAGATTAACTACACTTATATTAGATATGCTAATTATGTGGTTAGGTGTAACAATATTACACTTAAATGATAAAGTATTTAAGTTAATAGCTCAGGTCCTAGTTATTGTTTCAAATTATGTATTGAGTAAAGTATTTGTATTTAAGAAATGAAGGATATTGTAATGTAATAAAAGCTGCAGAAAATCTCTATATATTTATATTCCTTTTGAATGAAATGACGAATGTGATTGGGAGAGGGTCTTTTTAGAACTCGTATTGAACCGAGGAATGTAATAAAAAGGAATATAAATATATAGAGATTTGGCCTGAGTAAAGTCGTTTATTAAATTTTCAAAAAAAGAATAATTAATCTAGCTGAAAGGATATTGACTTTGAATACTAAATGAATTAAAATCATATAAATAACATGTATTAAAAGGAGAATAAATAAAATGGAAAAGAAAAAAGTGACACTAGTTATACCAATGTACTACGAAGAAAAAGTTGCAGATGAGTGCTACAAAAGAGTAAAAGAAAATCTAGAAAAATTAGAAAATTATGAACATGAAATAATATTTGTAAATGATGGTAGTAAAGATAAAACTCTAGAAATATTAGAAAAAATAGCTAAAGAAGATAAAAATGTAAAAATCATATCTTTTTCAAGAAATTTTGGACATCAAGCAGCAGTAACAGCAGGGCTTCAATATGTAACAGGTGATGCAATAGTAATAATGGATGCAGACCTTCAAGATCCTCCTGAATTAATACCAGATATGCTAAAATTATGGGAAGATGGTAATGAAGTTATATATGGTAAAAGAAAATCAAGAGAAGGAGAAAGCATATTTAAATTATTTACAGCAAAAATGTTTTATAAAACACTAAATGCACTTTCTGATGTAGAAATTCCAAAAGATACAGGTGACTTTAGATTAGTTGATAGAAAAGTAGTTGATACTATAAATTCTTTACCTGAGCATAATAAATTTTTAAGAGGATTATTTAGTTGGGTTGGATATAAACAAGCTGCTTTTGAATATGAAAGAAAAGAAAGATTTGCAGGAGAAACAAAATATCCTTTAAAAAAGATGCTTAAATTAGCTTCTGATGGTATTATAAGTTTTTCTACAAAACCATTAAAATTAGTAGGTGCTTTAGGTATAATTTCAATTGTAATATCATTGATATTATTAGTTTATGCTTTAGTATCATACATATTTAATCTAAATAATTTGTCTGCAGGTTGGACATCTATTATGGTAGCTATAACATTCTTTTCAGGAATTCAATTGATGTCTATTTGGATTATAGCTGAATATGTTGGTAGAATTTATGATGAAACAAAGAAAAGACCACAATACATAGTTGATAGAGAAATCAATATAGATTAGGAAATTTAGAGAGCTTAGGTTCATTTCAGTACCTAAGCTCTTTTACCTTATAGTAATCCATTAGTTGGAATATAACTATCATCAGGAGGATAAACATATTCTTCTTGAGAAGGCTTATCAATAGATTTAATATCAGTAACTCTTATAATAGGCATATCACCATGATAATCACCTTTTGTAATTTCTCCAGTAATTTCAACCCAAGTATTATTAGAAAAATCTTTTGCAGTATCATACTCACATAAAAAACCAACAACAACAGTTTGAGAATTTGAATTTATAATCATATCTCTAGCTAAAACAAATTGATTATCTTGTAAATCTAAAACTCTATAAACATATCCCGTAAAACAAATCTTTTTACCTACATAAGAATCTATATTTTCATGTACAGTTTTTAAAATGTTAGTATAGTTTGTAGGTGCTATTTTAGAAATTCCATTTTGAGGGAAACAACTATTAGATTTAGAGCAATCATTTGCACCATTAAAAACTTTATACATGACAATTCCCAATATAATAATTAGAAGAATTATAACTCCTATAAAAAAATATTTAAATATTTTACTTCCATTTACTTTAACATTAAATACAAACATATATAATCCTCTTTTCAAATAATGATTAATAAAGTATATGAGATAATTAAAAAAATATTACTATTATTGAACTTCTAATCAGGGTTACTTTTTTGTGTAAAATACTTGATTTTAAAAAAATTTAGTGATATAGTAACAAAGTAAAAATATAAACTTAGGAGGAATGTACCAATATGAAACTATTTAAAACATATAGTGAAAAAGAAGTAAAAAGGGTAATGCCAATAGTAAACAAAATCAATAGTTTAGAAGAAGAAATCTCAAAATTATCAGATAGTGAATTAAGAGCAAAAACAGAATATTTTAAGAAAGAATTAGAGAATGGAAGAACATTAGATGATATATTACCAGAAGCATTTGCGGTTGTTAGAGAAGCATCAAAAAGAACATTAGGATTAAGACACTTTGATGTTCAATTAATAGGTGGAATTATATTACATCAAGGAAGAATTGCAGAGATGAAAACTGGTGAAGGTAAAACATTGGTTGCGACATTACCAGTATATTTAAATGCCTTAGAAGGAAAAGGAGTTCATGTAATTACAGTAAACGATTACTTAGCAAAAAGAGATAGTGAATGGATGGGAAAATTATACAAATTCTTAGGATTATCAGTTGGGCTAGTAATTGCAGGAATGGATCCACAAGCAAAACAAAAAGCTTATGGAGCAGATATTACATATGGTACAAATAATGAGTTTGGATTTGATTACTTAAGAGATAACATGGTAATTTACAAAAATCAATTGGTACAAAGAGGATTACATTATGCAATAGTAGATGAAATCGATAGTATTTTAGTTGATGAAGCAAGAACACCACTTATTATTTCAGGTAGAGCAAATGAATCATCAGATTTATATAAAAAAGCAAATGATTTTGTAAGAAGATTAGAAGCAAAAGTAATAGTAGAAGAAGATGTAAAAGATTTTGAACAAGCAGAAGATAATGAAAACTATGATTACATAGTAGACTTAAAAGCAAAATCAGCATCATTAACACAAAAAGGAACTAAAAAAGCAGAAGAATTCTTTGGATTAGAAAACTTAAATGATTTAGAGAATTCTACACTAGTACACCATGTAAACCAAGCTTTAAGAGCTCATGGAGTAATGAAAAAAGATATAGATTACATCGTAAAAGATGGAGAAGTTCTAATTGTTGACGAATTTACAGGACGTATAATGTATGGAAGAAGATACAATAATGGATTACATCAAGCAATTGAAGCAAAAGAAAAAGTAAAAATAGCAGATGAATCAAAAACACTTGCTACAATTACATTCCAAAATTACTTTAGAATGTATGATAAATTATCAGGTATGACAGGTACAGCTATGACAGAAGAATCTGAATTTGAAGAAATTTATAATTTGGACGTTGTGGAAATACCAACAAATAAACCTATGATAAGAAAAGATGAAAATGATGTAATATATAAAAATGAAAATGCTAAATTCAGAGCTGTAGTTGAATCTGTAAAAGAAAGCCATGCAAAAGGACAACCAGTTCTAATTGGTACAGTATCAATTGAAAAATCAGAAAAATTAAGTAAATTATTAAACGAAGCTAGAATACCACATGAAGTATTAAATGCTAAATCACATGAAAAAGAAGCTATGATAGTTGCACAAGCTGGTAAATTTGGAGCAGTTACAATAGCAACAAACATGGCAGGACGTGGTACTGACATTATGCTAGGTGGAAACAGTGAATACCTAGCAAAAGAAGAAATGAGAAAAAATAAAGTTCCAGCAAATCTTATAGAAGAATCAAATACATATTATGAAACAGATGACCAAGATATATTAAGAGCAAGAGAACAATTTAACACTTTGGTTAAAAAATATGATGAACAAATAAAAGAAGAAAAGCAAAAAGTTATTGATGCAGGTGGTCTAAAAATAATTGGTACAGAAAGACATGAATCAAGAAGAATTGACAATCAGTTAAGAGGTCGTTCTGGACGTCAAGGTGATGTTGGTGAGTCAAGATTCTTTATAGGATTAGATGATGACTTAATGAAAATTTTTGGTGGAGATGCAATAACAAAAGTATATAATACATTAGGTGCAGACGAAAATATGCCAATAGCTGCTGGAATGATCTCAAGAGCTGTTGAAAATGCTCAAAAGAAAGTAGAAGGTAGAAACTTTAGTATTCGTAAAAATGTATTAAAATATGATGATGTTATGAATGCACAAAGAGAAATAATATACAAACAAAGAAGAGAAGTACTAGATGGAGAAGATATCCATGACAACATAATAAATATGATAAATAACATAGCAGAAGAAATAGTATTGACATACATTGAAGGTGAAGATGGAAAAGCAGTAAATGAAGAAAGTCTAAGCACAGAAATTGAGAACATATTTGGATTAGAAATGTCAGACTTTATTAAAGAACATAAAAATGATTCAGATGCAATTATACAAGAATTACAAAGTCAAGCAATAGAAAAATATCAAGCAAAAGAAGACGAAATAACTAGTGAAAAAATAAGAGAGCTAGAAAGAGTTGTAATGCTTAAAGTTGTTGATGAAAAATGGATGAACCATATTGATAGCATGGATGAATTGAAAAATGGTATTGGATTACGTGCTTATGGGCAACAAGACCCAGTTGTTAAATACAGAATGGAAGGTATGGACATGTTTGAAGAAATGGTTTCAAACATAAAATTAGATGTTGTTAAAATTCTTATGAATATAAGAAAACAAAATGGAAATGTACAAAGACAAGAAACGGCTAAGATTACAGGTGCAGCTTTAGAAGCTATTAATAGTGTTGATGGTGGAAAGAAAATTAATACTCCTGAATATAGTCAAACTGTTGTAAATGAAGGACCAAAAATTGGAAGAAATGATCCATGTCCATGTGGGAGTGGTAAAAAGTACAAGAATTGTTGCGGAAAGTAGCCAACTACAAAGCTTTGCGGGTAGGAGTGAAAACACAAAAGTCATCATTTTGTCATCCTAAAATTCAACTTGCTGACAGTTTTTAATAAAAAGGAATAAAATATGAAATATTACATTTTTAAGATTAATGTGAGGTAAAGTATGAATAAATATATAAAAGTTGGAATTGGAGTAATGATTTTAGATGGTAATAAGATATTATTAGGACATAGATCTAAAGATAAGAAAGATACAGGAGAAATATAGAAAAATTATATTCGCCATCAAGAAAATTTATTGAAAGATATTTAAAATTAAGAAAATAAGTATAAGATAGGAAAATTAATCTATGAAATTAGAAAATGAAATAACAGTTGAAGTGTTAGAAACAAAAGAAAATGTTATTAAGTCAATTTCTAGTAATGGTTTTAAATTATTAAAAGAATATGATATAAATGATATTTATTTAGTAAAAAAAGAATTTGAAAATTGCAAAAATTACAACGAATTATTAAATAATTCTATTTTAATAAGAGATATTTCAGAAAAGCCTAATATTAGAAAATTGATAACATATAAACAAAAGCATATAGATGATAACGGAAATATCTTAAACCAAATAAATGCTAATGTTGAAATTAATAATATAGACGATGCTTACAATATGCTTAAATTAATAGGGTATATCGACCTTATGAAAATTAGTGACCATATTAGTGTATATCAAAAAAATAATGAAGATGAACTTGCTCTGCAATTTGTTAATAATAGAATTTATATAGAAATTGAAGAAAAATGTGAGCATACTGGCAAAAGGTATGAATCATTAGATGATATGAAAAGTATAATTAAAAACTTAAATTTACCAATAAAAGATGAAAATTATTATGCCAAAAAGGCTGAAGATATTTTAAATGATAAAAATTAAAAAAAGAAGGTAATAAATTGCAATATATAACAAATTTAGAGATAAAGAAAAATTAAGTAGCTTATTTGAAGTGGACAATAGTGCCATCCACACACCTTTAAAAGGTCAAAAGAGATGCAGGGTTTGGCACACCTGCCAAATATTCAGCCAGATAGACATTATATAACATTGCAAGTTATAGCAAAAAAACATAGTGGAGAATTAAAGGTAATGGAGCCAACAAAAGAAGATGAGTGGAAGTGGTTTGACTTAGATAACTTACCAGAAAAATTATATTCACCATCAAGAAAATTTATTGAAAGATATTTAAAATTAAGAAAATAGAATATTAGATTGATAAAATAAAGAAAACAATATTTGATATTTTTTATGTGCTTAATTTTCAAAATACCGAAACTCAAATTTTTTTATTATTGCTTTAAGTGGAAATTTGTGATATACTACTTAAAGCAATAATAATTTGTATAATAAGAAAGGAGTTTTTCTATGAACACAATTATTGACAAAGACATGCGGAGTATATCAATAAGTTACAAAGAAGAAGACGAAATTGAAAACAAAAAAATCTTTCAAGCAATAGTTAATATTGCATATGAAGAGAAGTTAAATTGTAATTTTGGTGAGACCAACAAAGTAAGATATTTTTACCTTTCGGGCATATCTTCTCAACATGTAAAGCAGGCTTTAAAGAGAATAGAAAAACTGTAATATTATGGAATTTTGATATTCCAAAATGAAACTAAAAAGTGGAGATATTATATCTTCACTTTAATTTTATCACATAAGCACTTGAAATTAACATAAAATTGTGTTAGAATATAAAATGTAAAAAATTGTAGAAGTTTCTAAAATTTAATTAATCAATGGAGGATGACACTATGAAAAGTAAATTTGGAAAAATTGTGTATGCTATATTTATTATCACTCTTGTGATAGTATTTGCATTTTCTGTAGCACCAATTGCAAAATACGCTTACAACCGGATGAAAGAAAATAGGATACTAAAAGAAATCGAACAGCAAAAACAGGAAAGTGAGGTTATTGTTACTGAAGAGCCAGAAGAAATAACTTCTGAAGAAATCAACAGCGAGATTAATTCAGAAGAAATATCTGAAGAACAGCCTGCTAATAAAGAAATTCTTCCAGAGTACGTAGATTTATATGGTGAAAACAACGATCTATATGGTTGGCTAGCCATAAATGGATTGGAAGTTGAGATAACAGGGCAGGTAGAAAAACAAAAATTTAGTTTTCCAGTAATGTTTACACCGGAAGATCCGAATTTCTATGTAGATAAAAATTGGAACAAAGAGGTATGCTACAAGAATGTTGGGACTTCAATATTCATTGATGGACGTACAACAGATGATACTGAGAACGTAATCATTTATGGTCATAATATGAAGGATTACAGTATGTTTGGATCCTTAAAGTATTATAAAGAAAAAAGTTTTTACGAACAATATAAGTATATTGAATTTGATACAATATATGAAAAAAGAACATATGAAATAATCGCAGTATCAGAAGCTATGGTCTACTATGATGAAGAACCAGCAGAAGACGAATACCTTTTTTATGAACATGTTGAATTAGACTCAAAAGAGGAATTCGATGAATATGTAAAAAACGTTAAAGCCAATTCTTATTATGACATTGAAACAATAGTAGAATTTGGAAGTCCACTTATCACATTATGCACATGTGATAAAACAGTGGGCGAAAATGGTCGTCTAATAATTGTAGCAAAAAGAATTAAATAGGTATATGCAAAAAACGGATATCATTACTATGGTATCCGTTTTAATGTACTCTATATTACCATAAAAAATCTCAAATAATTATCATATACTTTAAATTTAAATTTTTTAAAATATAATTTATACAAAAAAGTTATAAAATAGCATAAAATTATAACTTTAAAAATTAAGCACAAAAAATACCAAAACTTAAATCATATATTAATTGACATAATTTTAAAACAATGTTATAATATGTAAACGTAATGTAGTAACCAATTCAATGTTTAAACAATGGAGGTAAACAATATGGAAAATAATAATCAGATGGCTACTCAGGAAACTATTCAGACACCCAGCATAGAATCAATTGGAGTGGAAGTTTCTATTCCCATAACATCAGAAGATGTTATTCCAATCAATTACAAGCAGGCACTTGCAAGTTATGCAGAAGCAGAGCGGCAGGAAATTTTAGATCTTGCTGACAGCATTGATGTCAGAAAACTGGAAAATGTTATGAACTACGGTTCTAGAGCATTAAAACAGACATTTGACCAATGTGGAAGTTTTCTCAAAGATGAGAGAGGATCACATGCTGATCAGGAAGTTATTTCAAGAGTAATTGAACTTTCGAAAAAGGCTTCGAACAGTTATGATGATTTCAATATGGTTCTGCAAGAACCTGGTCCTTTGAAGAAATTCGTGTTGAAACTTATAAGTGGTCCAAAAGGAAATTCTCAAACAGAAAAAATCCAAAAGAGTGCAGTAACAAGCTTTAAACTTTTAGCAGAGTTGAAAAATTCCAGCGATTCATGGATTACTATGCTTAAAGACGCAATGGGAGATATAACAAGTTCAGCATTTAGTGACTTAGAAAACATTTCTCTACTTGAAAAGTACATCATTGCAGGAAAACTTGCAGATGAACGAATTGTTGGCGAAATGCAGACGATTCAGGCTCAACACCAGGAAACCGGAATATCAAAATATGCACATGATTATCAGGAACTTAAAGAAGGTTATGACATTTTCACTATAACCATGAATAACCTTGAGAAATCCCGTATCATGTACTATTTGAGCATGGGACAACTATCGTTAATCAAAAAGAGTAATATCGATGCTCAGATTGCAATCAACACTCAGGTTAACAATAGTATGGCACTTGTAGGCCAGCAGCTGAGAAATGCTCTGCTGAATGCAAAAACAAAAGAGGTACTGGAAGGTCAGAATGCAATTATGAGATTAAATGATGAACTTATCAAAGATGTTAGCCAGTCTGTGGGAATGACAGCAGAACAGGCTGAGAAAGCTATGTATGCAAGCTTCTACAACACTGATGCAGCTAAAACTGCGGTAACGGCAGTTATCAACAGCTGTGAAAATATCAAGAAGATTGCTGGAGATATGCTTCCTAAAATGAAAGCAGATCTTACTGAATTAAACGGTTTGATTGAGCAGCTTGAACCAGTCATTGGTACATCTATTGAAACATTAAATACTGAAACAGGCAAAACTCCAAATGGAGGCGCATGTCTGCAATTTTAATTCAGACAAAATTACCAAAAGGGCGAATTATGAAAATTCGCCCTTTTGTATTGCAATTTTACATAAAATATGGTACTATGTATATGTTATTTTTTTAAATGAAAAATAGAAAGGAGAAAGGGAAATTATGATTATAACTTCTCAGGGATTTGGTCATTTTACAAACGGAATTAACAATCAAGATTTCGGAATCGAAAACGAAAAAATGTTACTCATTTTAGATGGATGCAGCGCAGCAAAATATTCGGACTCTGGAATACGGTTGTTTGGACAGCTTTTCTCAAGAAAGGAGGAATGTAACAACTTAGAAAAATTTGAAGATAATGTAAAAAGTGTATTCGATGACATTATTGGCATGTCGGAAAAATATTATCCTATACGTGATGAACTCGAAAAAGAATACATTATGGAAAATCTTTTATTTACAATCATAGCTTGCTTTGAAACAGAAGATAAGTACATTGTAAAACTTTTTGGAGACGGGTATATTATTACCCAAAACGCAAAAGGATTGCTTAGTTATATGAAATTTGCATATGGAAATTGCCCACCATACTTTGCATACAAATATTGCAGTTGGATGGCAGATACTTTCAAAGACTATCATTTTAAGACACTTATTTTTGATAAAAAAGATTTTAAAAAGGTATTAATTGCTACTGATGGAATTCAGCCAATTGTCAAATGCAACATGAGAGATCTGGACAATAGTATTGCTACTGGAAACTTCTCTTTAGTCGAAACAATTCTCAAGGAAAGAAAAATGAGTTTTTTTGATGACGTCACGATTGGAATATTAGGAGGTAAAAAAGATGGGTTTTTTCAATAATTCAAAATTTAAAGTCGACAAACGGAAAGAAAAAAAAGATGGATATCGGTATGAACCTGAAAAGAATACTGAACAAAAAAGCACTTTACCTGTAGACCCTATAGCAGCTAAAGAAGCAAATAAAGAGCAGCAACAAATTAAAAAGTTTGAAACAGCTAAGGAAGATGTAAAAGAGTCTAAACCTGTTGATCCATATTTAGAGTTTCAAATGAGGTATGGGCTTGAAGAGGAACTTCCTAGAGAAAGGTTCTTTTCAAAAACTCTAATCAAGCCGTTGATACAGAAAGAACTTACTATCATCTTGCTTGAGAATACAACTACAGTAGGCAAAGAAAAGGAAAATGTTTTGAAAATTGTTCAAAGTTTTACAAATACAGATTTAATGTGTATCATAAATTATGGTACAACAGTAAGACAAGGTAAAATCTTTGATGTGCCTGCTTCTAGTGTTCCAGTTATTTCATATAATGAAATGACAGGAGAAAAAGCATGCTTATTTGATGCTTTAATTCAAGTTGAGAAAATAGTCAAAAGCAAATACTCATCAATCGAAGATAATGCTAAGGAAAGGGTGAAGATTAACAATATCCAGATAATTGGTATTGGAACTTGTAGAGATAATGCTTCTGTTGCTTCAAAAGAAGAAGCACTAAGCAGTTTTTACGAGACAACATCCAAAACTAAAGTTACAAGTAAGTATTTTTGTATTTCAGACAAATATTTTACGAGTGCAGCAGAAATTGGATTTCATTCAATTGGTGCTATTTCCAGAAATTTTCAATAAAAGAATAGGAGGAACATAGCCTTGGCATTTATACAAAAATTTTATGATTTGTTAAACAATATCTTTTGTCAGTCATCTGAAAAGGAAAACACTAAACTTGTATTACCAGAAGCTCTTACAGGAAAAAATGCTACTTCTTGCGACTTATCAGATGAAAAAGAATCAGAAGAGTACGAAGAAGAGCGATTAAATGTTGCAAAGAGAACATTAATGACAAAACTTTATACACTTGAGCAAGAAATTGCTATATTCAAAAGCGATTTTCCAAAAGAATACGATGGCTTTTTGCAAAGAATAGAATCTTTAAGAGCAGCATATAATTCGAGTTTAAAAGAACTAAAAAAATTATTAACTTTTGAAGTTGATCCTGACAGTGACATTTACAAAATCGATGAGGTAACTAAGCTTGAAAAAGACATTCGAAAGTTCATTGAAACCACAGTAAAATTTCACATTATCTCAAAGCGATTACAGCGACTAATTAAAAAATTGAATATTTTATACAACGTTTCTATTTTCCATTCGAAAGAATGTGAAAAAGAAAAAGTATGTTCACAGCTAGAATATGCTGTTCAATCTGAAAGAAAGATTGCAAAGGAATTCAAAGACAGCTACTATATTTTAGCAGATCGGCAACTAAAAGAACGAGTTATAGAGTTACTATCCTATGTAGATTATCAGATTTTTAAATCTAGCATACGTAACTCTAGTAAAACACCAGAAGTCTTAATTGGCAGTTCAGTGATGATGACAGATTTTGATGAATTCGATTATGTATCTTCTTACATGGCTTTCATAAAAGACGAATTATCATATTTACTTGAGCTTTTGCCACTTATCTCTGACGATGGATGTTATAGAACCTTGAAAATGAAATCTGAAAAATTGCTTACACATATCACATATCCAGAAAGTTCTGAAAGAATGCTTTTAGAGCCTGACTTTTGGAATGAAATTTTATCATTTGAAACAGAGTTATTAGAAGTGTTAAGATTTAATGGAATTGAGAAAGAAAAAATTAAGGTGAAGCTGATTGGTACAATGGATATAACAGTAAGCGAAGACGAAGTCTTAGCTTCTCCAATAGACACGGCAAATGCAGCATTAGTAAGTGTTTTCGCTACAACGCATGATGAACGCGTAATGCTACTTATCAAACTGTTCAAAAATGTATCGAAAGATACTACTTATAAAGAAATATATTTCTTAGTACTACTTTTTGATGCACTTGAGGTAATTAAAAATGCCCCAAATGATCTTATAAAGCATATTGAAAAGTATATTTCTAAGTATCCATATGGCAGAAAAACCATTATGAAAAAGAAGCAGGAAGTAATAAATGCTTCAAATAAAGAATATGTAGTTATTTTTAATTTAGATAACTGTGCAGAAGAAATTGTTCAACTACTTGAAAATTTAAATTTTGATTTCAAAATTGAAGATGGCAATGTATTCGTAAATTCTTTCTACTTTAATGGTTTAGAAAATGTATTAAGTAGCTTACAAACAAACACAAACAACTTATAAAATGGAGGTAAACAACTATGGCTAATTTTTATGGTTTTTCTTCTGACAAAATTAATATCTTTCTGATACTTCTTGACTCTTCAAATTCTATGAGTGGCGATTCAAACAATGTAAGTAATGGACTGAAAGCATTTAAGGAAAGCTTTAATGATTTCTATTTGGCAAATTCTATTGCTGTATCGGTTTGCAGGTTTAATGGAAATTTCTTTTATGGAGAATTTAGACCTGTAAAAGAAATGGATACTCGTTATGCTACAGGAGGAGCGACAGCACTTAATTATGCAATTGTAACGGCTCAAAATTATCTTTTTTCTTATGTTCATGAAGTTGTTGAGCGTACAGGTATAATTCCAAAAGTAACTTTTGTATGCTTTTCAGACGGAGAACCTTATAATGATAGAATGTCTTCTAGAGACGGAAAAGCAGCTATTGAAAAAATGAATTATTCACGGGTAACAACTGCATTTGCTGCATTTGGTGGAGAAATCAGTTCACAGTATGGAAAAGACATGGGGTTTATGGCTACTGTTGATGTAACAAAGCGTTCAGATCTTTTGAATTTTCTTGCTGTAGAACTTTCTAACTCCTGCAAGGAACAATCCCAGAGTTTAAAGACTCTTGGTTCTAGTTTCTTTAGTAGAACAGTTGAAAAAAGTGAATCTCAGGGTTACTCTCAGACAACTGCTCAGGCATTAGAAGATAATTCTTGGATTAACGAAATATAATATATAATATTTAATAACATTTTGACTAAATTGCTGAGGGAGAATAATATTCTCCCTCAGTTATAAAAAGGAGGAGCTATGTACAATAAATTAAAAAAATTTGTTTTTGCTAATTTCAAAAAAGGTTCTTACGATTTAGTATCTGAAGTTATTGGAAAAGAAGAAATATATATTCGAAACAACAAAATGGTTGTCTTAATAGAAGATCAGGAAGTTGGAAAACGTGTTTTTGATGTAGTAAAAAGTTTAAAACAATGGGATGAAACAATTTCATCTAACCACGTTTCCTTTAAGATTACAGATTTTGTGGCTGACGAATTTAATATAGTCCAAATCATATTTGCTAATGTAGAACTTAGCTTTGAAGACAAGTGGAATAGATTATCTAAGTTTCAGAAGATTCGCGAAGTAGTGTCTTTTGCACATGGAATGCAGGAAAAAGGATACATTATTGAAGATTCAATTTTTAATAATGAATCTTGCTTAAACTTGTCTGATTTTCTTTCATTTTTTAAATCTAATGGTACAGAAGAACCTACTACCAACGGATGTCTTGTAAAATATGTCCATTATGTACTTTCAAATGGTGTAGACTTGGAAGAATATTATCAGCCAATTATAAAAGACAACGAGATTCGCGAGTTAAATGAATTTCCATATCATATGCCTGTAATTCAGATGTGCTATAATTACTGTTTAAATGGAACTATTCCAGAAGACATTGATTTAGTTTTATATGATGAACAGAAAGAAAATTATAGAAGGGATTATTATCACCACAAAGTTGTAGTTAGCAATTCTGACCTCAGTAATAAATTGACTGTAACAGAGTCAACTGAAAATTATACAGTTTATGATGGGCGAATAAAAATCTATAAGGAAATTTCTACTGAGTTTGAAGAATTTTTAACAGAAGCATGTAATTACTTTTTTGCGTATGTTTTTAAAGATGAGGTAGAAGAATGTTTGGTTAATTTAGTTATTGATTTTGAGGGTAATATTATTGGGTATGAATATGAGATTGAAACTGGCGAAAATGCATCTACTGTTTTGAATCTTTCATTTAATAGTCAGCGTGAAATTCTGGAGTTTGTTTCTGAAATACATAGATACTTTAATGATATACACAGAACAGTATACTCTAATTTCCAAACAGACTTCGAAATTTTTAATAAACATGAATTCAATATAGAGACAGATTTGGCATGCTATTGCTATCCAGAAAAGAGTTGCAAGATTATCAAAACTGATAACTTGTATAAATTTGTTTCAGATAATTCAGGAGAGATAAACAAAGACATTACCGAAGTATTCTTTAAATTACTTCTTGCTTACTTGGAAAAAACATATGGTAAAATCTCAAACAAACACGCTTTATATGAAAAAAAGGAGGTAAGATATTTAAGCCCTTTGCTTGCAAAAGAGTTTTGTAATTTTGCTTTAGGACAAAAGGTGAATATTTTGGCTGCATTACATGCCTTTGATAGTTTTATTGATAACATGTTAACTGCTAATGATATTTTAGTATTTGATAAAAATTTTGTATACAATCCAGATAAAACAGTTCCATTCATATTTAAACGGGAAATAGAAAAAAAGTATGGAATGAAAATGGAAAAAGGGTTAAACGAAAATTTACCTGATGGAAGAAACCTAGTAATGTTAAATCGGAGAGAAAATATCTATACTCTGAAAAGTAAAATCGATTTTATAAATACAGAAATTGAGGGAAAATTCAGCAGTTTTAATGAATATGTAAAATTTGTTGAAATATCCGAAATTATTTATTCTCAAGATCTGAATTCAAATGGATTGTATTACGTTGCTGGGTATATAACAACACCTTTCAGAGGGAAACCTCTTACAATGGAAAACCTTTTACATTTCAACAATAAGGAAATTTTAAAGATTGCAGGAATGTTAATGAGTAACTTTGAAAAATACCATATCGCAAGTGAAAAAATTTTGATTGATATTGTTCAAGATGAGTATGGCGAAGATGAGTTTTTATTCTATATTAATAAATTAGATGAGAACTTTGATGTCTTAAAAAATGGAGGGGATTCAGCAAAAGAATTTATAGAAGCTTTCTTTGATTCTTTAGTAAGTAATGGCTACAATGCCAATGCCTTTGTGGATTTAGATTTAAGTAATCTAAGTTCTTATGGTATTCAAGAATACTTGATAGATCTTGCTAAAAAAATGGATACTTATTGTGAAGAACATATGATTTACTATGATGGCTCCAACAAGATGTGTCCTGTTTGTTTAAAAACCCAACATGTTATTGAAGACGGCTTTGATAATCACTTGCCAAAAGTCTTCGAGGACGAATATGCCATTCATTATAAAATTTCTGAGGAATACAATCTCAAGATTTATAAAGAAGCTTGTGTTGATATGGCAAAAATGGAAGCAAACATTAATAGAACAATAAATAAGAGCATAAAGAAAGAAAATTCAGTATTACAGCAAGATTGTTTTATTCCTTGCAAAAAAGCATTAGACAGCAATCGGAAATTTATCGGATATCTATATAATTCCGTAGTTTTCGGAAGTTCAGATTTTAACGACCTTAATGACACAAAATGTTTGGAAAATTTACCAAGAATTATGAGCTTAATAAGACTAATCTTACAAGTTAAAGAGCTTATAAACAATCACTTAAATTTTATTCAAAATCCATTTGGTAATGTTTTCTTAAGCAAAAGCCACAAAAAACAGGTACAAGTTGTTAACATTGAATTTCTTAGTGAAGAAGGGAAGAAGAAAAATACCATAAAATGGACATGTGAGTATATTCGCAATATAATTACTTCTGACAATTGTATAGATATTAATACTATCGATTGGGACACAGAGGATTTGGATTATATTTTAAATTCGTTGCGAAAATATGCACAAACTTTAACTAAGTACTGTTCCATTCATAAATTTTATTATAGTTCGGAGTATGTATTCTGCCCTAAATGTATGGATACAGTGCAAATGGAAAAGTTAGACGTAAAGTATATAAATTCTTCTGATATTTCTAACTGGGAAGACTTTGGCTATGGAGGGGAATCCATTATATACAAGTATGGGAAAAAATGTCTGGCAAAAATCTTCAAGGAAGACCAAATAAACTACTCATTTAAGAATAAAGTCCTTGCTCGTATTTTGACAAAGACAGAAATTCTGGAGAAAATAAACCAGGAAAAACATAAGTTTAAGTATATTATTCCCAAAAAGATTCTTGTTGACAAAAAGAGTCATAAGATTTTGGGCTATATTATGAATAAGAAAGTAATTGGAAAGCCCATATCTGTTTTATGTGACAAAATGGAAGTATCCTCTCTTGGAATTACTCGCAAAGATACACTTGAAATTTTAATAACAGTTGGCGAAGGAATTCAGACTTTACATGATAAAGCCAATATATTTATTGGAGACTTAAACGGCAAAAATATTCTTTTCGATAAACACAAAAATGTATATTTTATAGACTTTGACGGAATGGGTGTAGATGACATTTCTCCAGTATTCTGGACAGATGGATATATTGACCCTGTATCCAAGAACGCTATGAACATCACAAAAAAGGATGACTGGTATTCTTTGGCGGTTCAAGCCTTTTACTATCTTACATTTACACATCCTTTTAATGGAGTTTACAAATTAGATAAACATAACTTGGATATAACCGAAAAGATGGAACGCCGTATATCTTTATTGGGCGATCATGGCATAACAGTTCCTTCAATTGCAATACCATGGGATTGGATGAGTAATGATTTAAAAAATACTTTCTTGAATATCTTCGAAGGAAATAGTAGACAGAGTATCGTTCCAGAGTTGAAGGATCAGTATCAGAGACTGTATGGTGGTCAAGAGTTTTTGCAACTTCCTAAAGAGGAAATTATTCCAATTAGTCAGAAATTTATTGCTAGAAGGAACAATCCTTTTTATGGAGATATAGTTCGCATTATAAATCGCTTTTCTGCAATATCTAGCAAGGGTGATAATTATTATGCTACCATATTAGTGGATGAAGCACAATACGAGGTACATTTTCCTGATTGTATGAAAATTGTTAGTATTCTGCTCTTAGACAATTATGCAACTGCTTTTGCAGTATATCCAGATCAAATTATTGGATTTGACATTAGAGCAGATAAACAAGTTTTCTGCGAAGACTTCGAGTACGATTCAGACGATGTTGTAATAAATAAAAATACTCTTTACTTAAGTAAAGAAAATGTAATTTATCAGTTTGAATTCGGTTTAACTCAAGCAATAACAGCAGATAAAATTAAATTTTTAGTAGACCAAGAGACTGTTGGTTTTTTGGTAAAATTCAATTCAAAATTTATATTAGTTAAGCGTACACCTGATGGAAAAGATAAGATTTATTGTAATAGCGAAGAGCTTTGCGAAATCAATTCAGGTTGTAATTCTAAGTACAACATTCTGTATGATGATACCACAAAAACGTGGTTGGTAATTAGTAGTAATGGAAAGTTTATTGCCATTAATTCATCTAATGGAGAATATACAGAAGATAAAATTCCTGTAGATATTAATGACATGAATGTAAAAAATATTGCCTTTAATAAGGGAATTATTTATATTCCTAGTCAAGATAATCTGCATATTATTAATGTAAGTAATCAAATGACCAATAAGAAGATGGAATGTCATAAAATTATGACTCCAGATTCGCAACTGTGCAATTTTAACTCTCATGGTTTTAGTGTTATAACAGATTATATTCTGTATGACATTTGTATAAAATAAGAGAGTATAAATTCACATCAAAACCTGTCAGTGCCACTGGCAGGTTTTTGTTATAAATCTGGAAGTATTGATTATTAAAAAATTATAAAAAAACAAAAAATTTACAGAAAAGTTCAAAATTATGTTGACTTTTTGTAAAAATATGGTATAATAAATATGTAACTGTGCAAAATGCACAAAACTGTACATTAAAAATTTTATAACAGGAGGTAGACATTATGAACAAAAAATGTCGGTTTAAAAAACTCAAAAAGGCTTTCGTAGGTTTATTGGCAGGCATGATGGTACTTAATTATGTACCATTAACTGGCTATGCAGCTAACGAAGAAAGTGATTCACAGGATGTAATCGAGCAGGAAATTCAGTCAACTGAAGAAATTCAGACGACAGAAGAAGCAGCAGATGACATTCAGGAAGTTGAACAGCCAGAAGAAGTTGCACCCCCAGTCATTGAAGACACTGAGGGAGAGACAACTGAAGTTGAAGAAACCGATGGAACTGCAGAGCAGCCAACCGAAACAGTTCAGGAGCCAGAGACGTCCACAGACGAAATTCAGGCAGCTGAAGATTCTGAAGCAATGACAGATGAGGAAACTGATGAGGAAACTCAGGAAAATACTGAAATTGCTGAAGAAGAGGAAGAAATTCAGGAAACTGAAAAAGTTACTGTAGAAGAGCCTGTAACAGAGAGTTCAGCAAAAAAACAGAGTAGAGCCGTTGCAAAAGCAGCTTCTACAAGAGCATCATCAGCTTCTTTAGGTGATGTTGAAATGAATGTAGGAGAAACAGCAACTCACTATTCCTATCCAAGATTAGGATTTTTCTGTAACAATTGTGGGACACTATTAACATATGCTACTATGTATGAATATGGTGACTGTTATGGCGGAGCAGATGATCCTTCAATAACAAGTGTCGTAAGCAATGGTTATGCTGGAAGCAATGATGAGTATCTCCAGACTACATTAAGAGGACTAAAAGGTGGAGTAACAAGCTTTACTATCGAAGCTTCAGTGCATATGGTAAAGTCTGGCTCAGCACGTTGCTCAAAATGTGGTACAACTTGGAGAACAGATGCTAACAAATGGGTTAATGATTATTCAGACAGTTGGACTGTAACTGTTTATGACACATTTGAATTAGTTTATGATGCAAATGGCGGTAAAGGAAGTGGCACCGTAAGGGAAAGAGCTGCACAGGAATACTATACTTTTAGTAATGTTCCTAATCCAACTCGGGACGGATGTAAATTCCTTGGTTGGTCTACAAATCCTAATGCAACTACAGCTGATGGAAATGCTTTAACAGTTGGACCAAGTCCGAACAACAATTCCAAAACAGTTTATGCAGTTTGGGAAAACAAAGCTCCAGAAGCTCCGAAAAGAGAAGATCTTTACGGAATTATGAGGAATTTTGTCAATGTTCACTGCGTGGATACTAAGGTAAACCATCCAGATAAGCAGTATTCAACAGTTTCTGGACATAATGAGGTTTCAATAGGAGAAGTTGTATATTCAGAATCTGAAAAAGAATATACCTGCACTGTTACTGCTAATGGAGCAGAATATGCAGCATTCTATGGATGGGAGCCTTCCTTTGGAACAGGAGTAAAACATGTATTGGCAAAAAATGAAGAGCAGTACAAAAACATCGTATTAAGATGGGACTCAACTGCTTCAAAATGGACTGCCAAGACAGCTACACCTATAACATTCAATGTAATATGCTGCCAGCATAACAACATTGACTATACTGACAATGGCGATGGAACTCATGATGGCACATGCTCTGATTGCAAACAAACAATAGTGGATAATGAGGAACACACATATGTTGATGGCTATTGTGAGAAATGTGGAGCCGAAGAGCCGAAGAACGAGTCTAACTACAAGGTAATATCCAAAAATGTTAACGGAGAAGAAATCAAGTCCGAAAACAGGACAGGAACAGTTGGCGATACTGTAGAAGTTACAGATGCCGACAAAGTAATTGAAGGATACACCTTTGACGAAGCAAATGAAGGCAACATTCTCAGCGCAACAGTATTGGAAGATGGAACAACAGAGTTGATTTTGTACTTTGTAAAAGAAAAAGAGGAGCCAGTAGAGGCTACTTACAAGGTAACATGGAAAGATGCAGCAGATAACTCTGTAATTAAATCTGAAAACAGGACAGGAACAGTCGGCGATACTGTGGAAGTCACAGAAGCTGATAAGGTACTTGAAGGATATACCTTTGACGAAGCAAATGAGGGTAACATTCTCAGCGCAACAGTATTAGAAGATG
>CAQUBD010000002.1:87349-116130 GCA_948891265.1 uncultured Clostridia bacterium
ACCTTTGACGAAGCAAATGAGGGTAACATTCTCAGCGCAACAGTATTAGAAGATGGCTCAGCAGAGCTAATTCTGTACTTTATAAAAGACAAAGAGAATCCTGACAATCCAGACAAGCCAGATCCAGAAGATCCCAATAAGCCAGTTAATCCTGACCCTGAGAATCCAGACAAACCAGATCCAGAAGAGCCAGATACGGAAGATCCTAATAAGCCAGTCAATCCTGACCCTGAGAACCCAGATAAGCCAAATCCGGAAGATCCTAATAAGCCAGTTAATCCTGACCCCGAGAATCCGGACAAACCAGATCCAGAAGATCCAGGCGACACAGAAACTCCAGGAGATGAAGAGCAGCCTAATAGACAGCCCATCAATCCAGAAGTAGTTGTAGTAATACCTGAAAAGCCTGAAAGAACTGAAATTACCAACACAGAGATCACTGGAACAGTAACAGTTATTAATCAGGAATCTACCGAAACAGAATCTAAGAAATCAGATGATTCTACAAAGGCAGATATTCCAAAGACGGGCGAGGAGACAAATGCAGCAAAACCATTAGCGATTTTGGTATGTGCATTAATGTTAGTAGCCGCCTTAATTGGCAAACGGCGTTTCTTCCGTTCGTAGTTCGTAATTAATCAATGTTATAAAATAATAAGCACAATTCTTTTAATAAGATATAGTGCAATACCCCCCCGATTCATTTGAATCGGGGGGCTTTTCTTCGTATGAAATATTATGGTCTATATGGTCAAGTTGATTTTTAAGCAATTGCCATATAAATATTGATAATATATATTTATAATGCTATAATATTATAAAATCATATAAAGAGAAGGGAGAGATAATAGTTGTTAGAACTAGAAGAAACAATAAAATTGATTAATGAAATAAGTGAAAGATTGAAGAATTTAGGTGAGTCTCTTTGACATACTTCACTTAGGAAACAGATTAAATGAACTTGAAGATCAAACAAGTAAAAGTGAATTTTGGGAAGATACTGAAAATACAGCGAAAGTATTATCCGAAATAAAGAAAATAAAAAATAAGTATTCAAAATATAAAAACTTAGAAAAAGAAATCCAAAACTTGTTAGAATTATCAGAATTAGTTCAATTAGAATATGATGAAGAAATAGCAAAAGATATTATAAAAAATACAAAGCTAGAACAGAAAATTTTAGAAAAGTTAGAATTAGAAACTTTATTATCTGGAAAATATGACTCTAATAATGCAATTGTCACAATACATCCAGGAGCAGGAGGAACTGAATCACAGGACTGGGCAGAGATGTTATATAGAATGTATACAAGATGGGCAACAAAAAATGAATACCAAGTAAAAGAACTAGACTATTTAGAAGGAGAAGAAGCAGGAATAAAGAGTGTAACATTTGAAATTGTAGGGCCAAATGCTTATGGATATATGAAAGGTGAAAAAGGTGTACATAGATTAGTAAGAATCTCTCCATTTGATAGTGGAGGAAGAAGACATACATCTTTTGCATCAGTAGAAGTATTACCTGAAATAACAGAAGATATAGAAATAAATATAAATCCAGATGACCTAAGGATAGACACATATAGAGCATCAGGAGCAGGAGGACAGCATATAAATAAAACTTCATCAGCAATAAGAATTACACATATTCCTACAAATATAGTAGTAGCTTGTCAATCAGAACGTTCTCAAATTCAAAATAGAGAAACAGCAATGAAAATGCTTAAATCGAAACTATTTGATTTAAAAGAACAAGAACATAAAGACAAAATAGAAGATTTAAAAGGTGAACAAAGAGAAATTGCATGGGGAAGTCAAATACGTTCATATGTATTTTGTCCATACACAATGGTAAAAGATCACAGAACAAATTTTGAAGTTGGAAATGTACAAGGTGTTATGGATGGTGACTTAGATGGATTTATGGAAAGTTTTCTTAAAAATAATATAACCTAAGAAATATTCACAGTAAATCTCTATATATTTATATTTTTTTTGAATGAAATGACGAATGTGATTGGAGAAGGTCTTTTTAGAACTCGTATTGAACCGAGGAATGTAATAAAAAAGAAATATAAATATATAGAGATTTAGCTAGAATATATGACTAAACAATTTTTAAGTGATTGCTATACAAGAAGTTACAAAAATATCGTAAAATCATATAATATATAGAGCCATATTTTTAATAAAATGCGGTTCTATATATTTTTTAAAGAGGTGATCCAAAAAATGGACACAATTGTAATGAAATTTGGAGGAAGCTCTGTTGCAGATAATAATAGATTAAAGTTGGTAGCAAGTAAAATTATAGACTTGTATGACAAAAATAATAATATAGTTGTAATTCTTTCTGCACAGGGTAAAACAACAGACAAACTAATAGGAGAAGCATTAGAACTCTCTAAAAATACAGAAGATAGAGAAATGGATATGTTACTTAGTACAGGAGAGCAAATAGCAATTGCCAAATTAAGTATACTATTAAATGCAATAGGATATAAGGCTATATCTTTAACAGGTTGGCAAGCAGGAATATTTACAAATAATACAAATCAAAATGCTATTATAGAAAATATAGATACAACAAGAATTTCAAAGGAATTAGAAGATAGAAAAATAGTAATAATAGCAGGATTTCAGGGATTTAATGAAAATTTAGATATAACTACATTAGGAAGAGGAGGTTCAGATACATCAGCAATAGCTATAGCTGCAGCATTAAAAGCTAAAGAATGTTACATTTTTTCTGATGTAGATGGAGTTTATACATGTGATCCTAATAAAATTAGTAATGCAAAAAAAATACCAGCACTTTCTTATGATGAAATGATGGAAATATCAAGTGAAGGTGCTAAAGTTCTTCATAATAGGTGTGCTGAGATTGGTGACAAGTTTAAAATTCCTATTATAACAAAATCTACTTTTAATAATAAAGCAGGCACAATAATTACAGATATTATTGAAGAAAACACAATTAAAAGTGTTGTAAAAAAAGATATTTCTAGAGTTTCTATAATAGGCAATGGAATTATTAGAAATACAAATTTTATAAAAAAAGTTATTGATCTTGTTAATAAAAACAAATTAGAAATGCTAGAATTCAATGTTTCTGAATCTAAGATTTCCATATGTTTTAAAAATTTAATTAGTGATGAAATTTTAGATAGCTTTCATAAAATAATTATTTAAAAGCTTTAGATAAAGGCGAGAGAAAATATCTCTCGCCTTAAAAAGTGATATAAAAGATAGAGAAATTTGTTTTTAAACAAGTCCAACTATTCCAGAAGAGTTAATTCTAACGCCTACTTCTGAATCGGCTGTTATAATCTGATCTTCAGGTAAAGTCAAATTCTCTAAAAGATACTCCCTAAAAGCTGCCTGTACAGAAGTTTCTCCATGATTGATAGATATAGACTGTGTAATAGGAAAGCTTTGTATTAACTCCAGTAACTGATCTCTTTTAGCATGAGATCCTATTTCAGCCGTTTTAGCTGTCATACAACGAACAGTATATTCATTGTACTGGTAATTAATACTTTCACCATTTGCCGTGTTCATCAATCTTGATATTATGGAATCAGGAGAGCAATATCCTAAAGAGTGTATTAAAGCATCACTTCTTGGAATATATTCTCTTAAATAATAACTGATTGCTCCATGATCTCCCATACCACTAGGAGCCAATATAATTTTCGGTTCACTAGTAAAATATTTTTCTCTGGAAGAATTACTACTAGGTGTAACTCTGTAAACATCTTTTGGCATAAAGTTTCGCATTTCTTTTTTAATTCCTAAATTCATGTACATATAACGTTTGTTGTATTCTTGAGAACTTCCTCCATCAACAACAACCATTGTATCCTTAGGAATTATACCTTTCTGCTTCCATGTTTTGATATAGTAAAGAGCTTTTTGGTGCCTGTCTTGTGCGAATGTTGGAAAAATAACAGTCATTCCGCTTTTAATTGCTTCTGCTGTATTCTTTTCCAAACACTTATTGAATCTAGGATCTGTAGAATCCACATCCCCATAAGTTGATTCGCATACGATGTTAGAGATTTTCATATTTCTAACATCCAAAGGAGGCTTTTTAACATGGCAGAAAATGTTTTGAGAGTTATAATCCCCAGTGTGAATAATAGTAATAGGTTCTCTGCCAGAACAAGTAATTTTAATTAATACAATTACAGCTCCTACGATATGACCATTATCAAAGAAAGTAACAGTTATATCTTTGGCAGGCTTTATTACTTTTCCTACATTACAACCAATCACTTGACCTAATGTTTTTTTCACTTCTTCAGGACTACAAATTGTAGCACCACAAATGTCATCTTCTATAGAGGCTGCGTCATATAATGTGATGTCTATCAAAGATGCTGTTGCACAACTCATATATATTTTGCCTTTAAAGCCTTGACGCACTACTACAGGAAGAAGCCCGACGTGGTCTAAGTGATTGTGCGTCACAATTCCAAAACGCATCTTTTGAGTATCAAATGGAATAGAAGCATTGAATGTTTTGCTATCTTCTTCGCCCTGTATACAGCCAGCATCAGCAAAAAAATCGACTTCCCTTCCATCAGGCCAATGTGCTGTATAAATGAACATTGAGCCAGTTACATTATTATGTCTGCAATACCGTGTTACATAAAAGTCATCTAAATTTGCAATCTTCATAATCTAATCACTCCTATTTAATTAATAGCACTTGTATAATAGCTACACAAGTAAGTTTATAGTTAACAGTAACATTATATAATAAAAGTATACATAAATCAATACTAAAATGTTATTTTTTGAAATTTCGACAAATATATTGATAATTATGTGAATGTATGGTAAAATAATATCACTAACATTAGAAGGGCTTTTAATCCAACATATACCAATTAAATAAATTTCAAATTTTATAAAGGAGGACCCTATGGCAAATAATTTATTTAATCAAGTGAAGGAGTATTTGCGGAAACAAGAAGAATTAAGCCAAAAGGAAGAGGAATTAATTTCTTCTTTAAAAAGAGACATCATAAATGTAAACTATGATGTACAAAAGATAAAAATTGACGATGATGAAGTATATTATCCGGTTTTACGTTATCCAAATGATTTTATAAAAGAAAATGAAACCTTTGAGAAAACAAAACATATGGATGTTGTTTTTCACAAATATACACTAAAAGATGCTAATGGAAGTAAATTAGCAATTAGTGAAAAGGCATCTCTTTATTGTGAGTTGGATCAAGAAGAAAATGGCATATTAATATGTAATAATTATGCCACTGGCAATGTGGACTACACCATTGAGACAGAAGGTGATTTAAAATTCGCATTTCACAGAGTCTTTGAAGAAGATATTATTAAACAGGGGAAAGCCGAAAAATTTGTCCTAAAAGATAACTTCTTCGATAACGAAAATACTCAAAACGAGAAAAAGTTCAGAAACTTCCTAACAACAATAGGTTCAGATTCAAAAATTACCTTAAAAGATATTATAGAGTCTGATCCTACAGTAGAAGTAAGGTTGACGCCGATGATATCGGCAAAGTTTAAAGTTAAAAAGAATAAAAAGAAAGGAGAGGTTTGGCTTAAAAATTCCTTATTAGGATTTAAGATAAACTCTAGGAATTTATGGCAAGTCTCCATAGTAATCCAAGCATACTTTGCTTCTAACATCAAACTGGAAAGACAAGAATTCCGGATGTGGACAATAGATGACGAAGAATGGCTTAGGAACGGTTTAAGCTTTGATGAAGCAATGGAACTTATAAAAGTAAAGGAATAATAACTTCACTAAAAAGCCAGCACATAACAGTGCTGGCTTTTTACTAATCTAATATTACATCTACATTCTCTAACTTAACTGCTGGTACTTTGGTATCGTGGTTCTTTTTCGCCAAAATTACTGTATAAAATCCATCAAGTAGATAATTTTTAGAATCTACTATAATAGGATATTTATACTGCTGGTACATTTTATAATGTTTAGTTATAGCTTTTAAGCTTGTAGAATGAAAAGTATCACTCATATTCATTGGGACAATAATATGCCCTATTTTTTCTTCGGCAAAAAAAACATTAGGTATAATCTGTATGCCTTTTTTTAATTTCTCTTCATGCTCTTTTTGAATTTCTTTTTTAAAGCTTTCTTGTTGATCAATGGAAAGCATTTTAAGTCTAAAATACTCTTCCACAGTGAGGTTTGATTTAGCCTCATTACATTCTTTACAAGAAGGAACCATATTTTCAGGTATAGTTGGACCGCCAAGTGAATATGGATATATATGGTCCACAGACATATCTGACTCATTAAATTCCTTTCCACAATAGGCACAAATATTTCGACCTTTTAATACATAAGTTAGTTCAGTCATTATAGACCGAAAGTCGATATATTGATTACCTTTTTTGTCATACTGTGGCAAAATTTTTAATATCTTATTTTTCCCTTCTTTTTCAACCCATGCAATCAGACTTCCATTCTCACAAAATTCAAATCTATTAGGCAATTGTATAATCATACAAGCATACCTCCTTAAAATTCTAAATCGACATTGAGTTACATAAATATTATATATTGTTTTTGGCAAAAATGCAATAGAAATATAACTTTAATTTTTGATTTAATTAAAAATAGTATTGCAATCGCTTAAAAATTATTTGGTCATATAGACCATGATGGTTTCAACCTGTTCCTTACATTCAACAAGAATTTATAAATATTGCAACATGCGCCTTTTTCATTCAGGCTAAATCTCTATATATTTATATTCCTTTTGAATGAAATGACGAATGTGATTGGAGAGGGTCTTAAAAGATATTAAATTGAGTGTATGATGGTGCGCAAAGTCGGAGAGGCTCATACACGCAATTTTAAATATTTTTAGAACTCGTATTGAACCGAGGAATGGAATGAAAAATGAATATAAATATATATAGATTTCCCATGAACATTCTTTATGTTATGGTCTATATGACCAAATAATTTTTAAGCAATTGCCATAAAAAAATAGAAACTTAAATCAATAATGTATTTACAAAATATACATAAAGTGATATTATATTATTACTAAATTCAATATTACATTAAATAAATATTTGATGAAAGGAGAAAATTTTGTAACCAATAAATCTGCACAGTTGTATAAAATTCAATAATATACAACTAATTTAGAAAGGAGACATTCATATGAGTACAGCGACAAACTCTAAAGGATATGCAGATATTATGGCATGCCACCCAGGAGTAACTGGATCCAATATTTTAATAGTTGCTAAATATGATGATGATACAACTATTAAAGGATGTGTCGATATGGGGCTATTTCAAGAGAGGGAGTTTTCAGATTTAAATAACAAACTATTGTGTCAGCCTGATAATCTTGACTTTGTATTAATAACACATAACCACATAGACCACACAGGCAGATTACCATTACTTATTCAAAAAGGTTATAGTGGAAACATTTACACATCATATATCACAAAACAACTTATTCCTTTAGCTTTAAGTGATAGTTTTAGAGTATTAAATAAAGTAGCTAAACGGAATAATGAAAAGCCACTATTTGCAGAAAATGATATAAACTTAACATTAAATAGAGTTGTAGGTTGCCAATACAACCAAGAAATTCAATTAACTCCAAATGTTAAAGCAACTTTCTTAAGTAATGGACATTTATTAGGAGCCGCTATGATTTTAGTTCAAATCACTAAACAAGGATATGAAGATATAAATATTCTTTTCACAGGTGATTATAATAATAAGAATATGTTTTTTGATGTGGCTCCTGTCCCAGACAAAATAAAGAAACTGCCATTAACAATTGTTCAAGAATCAACCTATGGGGATATGTACTCATCAGATATGACAAAGTGCTTTGAAGAAAATATTGTTTCAGCGATTAAAAAACAAAAGATTGTATTAGTACCAGTATTTTCATTAGGAAGGGCCCAAGAAATATTATATATTATTAAAATACTTCAAAAGTCAGGAAAACTTCCTATATCAATTCCTATATATTTTGATGGGAAATTGGCTTTTAAATATACTAATATATATCTTAAAGGTGATGTGAATATAAAGGAAGAGATGCGGGATTTTTTACCAGAAAACTTAGTTTATGTCAATAAAAATATCAGATATGATATTTTAGGAGACAATCTGCCTAAAATAATTTTGACAACATCAGGAATGGGGTCTTATGGACCTGCAACAACATACATTCCTAGACTGTTATGCAAAAAAGATGTCTTAATACACTTTACTGGTTATACTTCTGAAGGTACTTTAGGAAACAGATTAAGAACTACTCCAATAGGTGAGCAAATTGAAGTAGCAGGACTAAGAGTAATAAAAAGAGCAGATGTAGAGTATACAACAGAGTTTTCAGCACATGCAAAGGCAGATGAAATGATTGAATTTTTACAACAATTTGAAAACTTAAAGTTAGTACTCTTAAATCATGGAGAACAAGAAGTAAAAGAAAAATTCTCGCAAAGTATTCTAAGAGAGGTAGATACAGATTACGTAGGTATTTTAGGTAATGAGTATTTATTCCGTATAGGTGCCAATGGATTAATAAAAACAATGGGAACAAAATTTATATAATTTAAGAGAGGTTCATGAATTTTCATGAGCCTTTTTCTTTTTTATTTCTAATTTGTTCTAAAAAAGACAACCCCTGAATATTATATAAATATCAGAGAAAATAAAAAGATGGAGGAGACTAATATGACTATTGATGAAAGAAAAAGTATAAACACAGGAGTTATTCAAAATTTAATATTAGAAAATAGGGGAAAGCTAAGCATATCAGGAGTAAATGATGTATTAAGTTTTGATGATCAGGTAGTTATGGTAGAAACAGAATTAGGGTTACTTACAGTAAAAGGAGATAATATAAGGATAAATAAATTAAGTATAGATACGTCAGAAGTTATTGTAGAAGGAAACATATCTTACTTAGCATATAGTGATAAAGAATTAGAAAAAAATAAAGGAAGTATTATAAGTAAAATTTTTAAATAAAATGTATAATAAGAGTTTATACTAAAATAGCACTAAGCTATCTTTAAAATAATTACTAAATATAAAGGACTGATAAATTATGGTTACAAATCAAGCTTATTTATTCTTAATATTTATAATAAATGGTATTCTTGTAGGCCTATTATTTGATATATTCAGAATATTAAGAAAAAGTTTTAAAACATCAGATATTATAACATATATACAAGACGTGTTATTTTGGATTTTAACAGGTTTTATATTGCTATATTCAATATTTACCTTTAGCAATGGAGAAGTTCGTTTATATATGTTTTTGGCAGTATTTTTAGGTTGTTTAATATATATGCTAATCTTTAGTAAACATTTTATAAAAATAAATGTAAAAATTATATTGATCTTAAAAGGAATGCTAGGAAAAATTATAAAGATACTAATATATCCTATTAAAATAATAATCAATTTTGCTAGAAAAATACTTTTTAAACCTATAAAATTTATAACAATAAACATAAATAATTTTAGCAAAAATACTCAACAAAAACTAAAAAATATATTAAAACGACCAAAAAAGAAAATACAAACATAAAAATTACAAATTTTTTAAAAAAGAAGAAGGATTTTTGGAAAAATTGTAGAAAAATATATTATACGTTATTTTAGACAGGAGATATACTGATGAGAAAAAAGAGATTATATAAAAGATTATTAATTATATTAGTATTAACATATGCTTTATTTACTATTGTTAATCAACAAAAAATATTAAATCAATACAGTAAAAATAGCAAAGAACTTGCAAGTAAAATAGAAGAACAAAAAATATATAATGAAGAACTTGTTGCTGAAAAAGAAAATGTCAATTCTCAAGAGTTTATTGAACAAACAGCAAGAGAAATGCTAGAAATGTATTATCCAAATGAAAAAATATATATTGATAAAGGATTGTAATATTAATTATTACAATTTTTTTACTTTTTATCTTCCTTTTTCTGGAAATATATGTTATAATATAAATGTATTTTATTTAATTCGAAACAAATCCCATTAAAAACAAAATAATAAATAAATAAGAAATAATGTACAAATATGTAAATTTATAATTTTAGGAGGAATAAATGACAAATTTAGAAGAAAAAACACTAGCTGAGTTAAAAGAATTAGCAAAAGAAAACAATATTAAAAATATCTCTAAACTAAAAAAGGAAGATTTAATAGAAGTATTAAATCAGGTATTAAATAATAATACTAAAGAAAGAAATGAAGAAGGAATAGCTTTAGGTAATGCTAACAATAATAATAGCAGCTATCAAGAACTTTCTGGATATAAACTTACAAATGAGGGAGACGAAATAGTAGAAGGAATATTAGACGTATTACCAGATGGGTATGGCTTTTTAAGAGGAGAAAACTATTTATCAAGTCCAAAAGATGTATATATATCAGTAGTTCAAATAAGAAGATTTAAATTAGATACTGGAGATGTAATTAAAGGAATATCAAGATTTAAAGAAGGTGAAAAATTTCCATCACTAATATTTGTAGGAGAAGTTAATGGGGAATCTCCTGAAAAAGCTGCAAGAAGGAAAAGATTTGACGAATTAACACCAATATATCCAAATGAAAGAATTAAATTAGAAACAGAATCTAAAGAAACAGCAATGAGACTAATTGATTTAATGTCACCAATAGGAAAAGGGCAAAGAGGAATGATAGTTGCTCCGCCTAAAGTTGGAAAAACAACATTATTAAAAAAAGTTGCTAATAGTATTTCTACAAATACACCGGAAGCCAAATTAATAGTACTTTTAATAGATGAAAGACCAGAAGAAGTTACAGATATGAAACGTTCTATAAATGGGGAAGTAATATATTCTACATTTGACGAATTGCCAGAACATCATGTAAAAGTAGCAGAAATGGTTTTAGAAAGAGCAAAAAGATTAGTAGAACAAGGACAAGATGTTGTTATTCTTTTAGATAGTATAACAAGACTTGCAAGAGCATATAACTTAACAATACCATCATCAGGTAGAACATTATCAGGAGGGTTAGACCCTGCAGCATTACATAAACCAAAGAAATTCTTTGGAGCAGCAAGGAATATTGAATTTGGTGGAAGTCTAACAATACTTGCAACAGCATTAGTAGATACAGGAAGTAGAATGGATGATGTTATATTTGAAGAATTCAAAGGTACAGGTAATATGGAAGTTCACTTAGATAGAAAACTATCTGAAAAACGTATCTTCCCAGCTATTGATATTAATAAATCAGGTACAAGAAGAGAAGACTTATTATTAACTCAAAAAGAAAAAGAAACTGTATTTGCTTTAAGAAAAGCTATGAACAGCATGCCAGTCGCAGATGTTACTGAACAAGTTATTTCTATGATGGTAAAAACAAAAAATAACAATGAATTTTTAGATGAAATCGATAATTATATTAGAAGATTTAAATAGAATAAATTGAAGAAAGTAGAAGATGTTATGTATTTTTCGACATTTTCTACTTTTTTACTTATTTTGCTTGACATAAGTTTAAAAATATTATACACTATCGTTAACGTAATTCATTAACAATATTTTCAATAGGAGGAAATCATTATGAAAAGAAAAGATAATCGGACAGTAACAATCTATGCAGCAACAGAGAATTGTCAACAAATTGCAATAAATGTCTTGTTATCTGAATTAGAAGAAGCTTACAATCTAGCAAAAAAGAGTAACCATAAAGAAATATATATTCAATATGGCGAATCAGACATTAAGCTTTCTCTTACGCAGACAAGACGCATTATTGTATCAACAAAAAAACAGTATAATTCTGAGAAGTTAATTCCAAAAACTTTAAAGAAATATCTTACTCTCGATCTTTCGGCTGTTTGCGGAAAAATTGTTGGTCGAGATCAAGAAATTGATAGGGTATGGACTTATTTAACATCACAAAGAAAAAGCAATGCAATTCTTATTGGAGAAAGAGGCGTCGGAAAAACAACAATTGCGACAGAAATTATGCGGCAAATCAATTTGGGTGAATGTCCAAAGCAATTTCGCAATTATTATTTCGTAACACTAAATACGATTGCTTTGCTAGATTTAGCAGAAAAAGGAGGCTTTACCTATTCTATAATTTTGCAACAATTATATAATTTTATAGAAGAGAACAAAGAAAAAGTTATCTTTTATATTGATAATCTCTTAGATGTAAAATGTGATTTGGGTATGTTAAAAAAATTGTTCAGGAAGTGTTTATTTGAATATAACATTAAGTTCGTGGCATCTATAAACAATGAGGATTTTGAAGATTACTTCGAAATAGATACCGAAATTATGAAATATTTAAATAATATCTGGATTGAAGAGCCTGAAATTGAAGAGATTTACCCAATGATTAAAAGTAAAATCGATATTCTCGAAGTGAAATATGGTGTAACTATTTCAAAGAAAATGGTTAATTTTGCAATATCAACAGCAAATTACCATGCTGATTTTAGCAGAGCAAATCCAGAAAAAACAATTGATGCTATCAATTTTGCATTAGCAGATGCACAGAGAAAAGGGCAGAAAGAAATTACAAAGCAAAACTTCTTTTCATACTATCAAATTAACTTTAAAGAAGTTAGTAAAATGCCTTTAGAAAGAGAAACAGAAGTTGCATACCATGAAATTGGTCATTGTTTGGTTGGGATGCTATCACCAAATATAAAATGCGACAAAATTGATAATGTTTCTATTTTACCATCGGATTTCTGGGGTGGAGTAACAGTACATCATTATAATCTAATGGAATATCAGCTTTCTTCGGTAGAATACTTCACAGATTACATCGCCTATTTATTAGGAGGAAGAGTAGGCGAAATGTGTTACACTAATACATTTTCTGCTGGTGCAGAATCGGATTTATTAAAAGCAAATGATATTGCTGAGCAAGCAGTATTATCACTTGGTTTGGCCGGAGTAGAAGGTGAAGATAACAAAACCTATATAGCAATGGGATATGTGAAAGACTACCTTCTTACAGATGAGATCAAAATTAAAATCAACAAAGAAATTGCAAAACTTATAGAAGAGGGGTTTAAAAGAGCTAAAAAAATCATTGAAGATAACAAGGAACTCTTTGAGGAACTTGTACAAAGAATACTTGAAGATAAAATTCTTGTTACTGAGGAACTAGATGAAATCTGTCAAAAATATATCAAAGATTCTAACAATTCATAATGAAATTAATATTCTTTTATGTCAAAAGAGTATCACACTTCTAAAAAGACACAGTTTAATGCTGTGTCTTTTTCTTACTAATTTTTGATAGGAGAAAGAATAGGTAAATTATATTTTAACTTAATTATTTTAAATATATAACATTGCACAAAATCAAAGTTTTGTGCAAATAGGAGTAGGATCAAAAATAGAACCATATCAATATAGTCCTACCTTTGAAATCTTCCTAATCCTTATTATTAAGCCTGTTTTAGATTATTATTCTATCAACAACTTATATTACTTCTTTATAAAAACGCCTTAAAATCGATTCTCGTACGTCGTTATTTTGGTACTTTTTCGGATTTTTATATATTCTTATTTCGTGCGTTGATATTTTACAAATTTATAAGTTCTAATATAAGTAATATCAGTAATCTATAAATTTAATATTCATATAAAATTATAATTAAATATCAGAAATTATTTACAAAATTTTATCAAATGACAAATGTTCGCTTTTTGAAATTTTATAAATGTAAAACTAAAATTTTAAATTTATAATCCCAAATTACAATTTGAAAATTTAGAAATTTATTTTGTACAATCTATATTATTAAATTTATAATTTTAAAATTTATTCTTAAAAATTTCTAATGATATTATAATTCTAAAAATTAGTTTATAAGGGTATTGATTTTGCTATATCCCCCCTACTCTACTAGTTTTGTAAATTATTTTATTCAGCATTTTCTATTTATAACTTTTAAAGTTTCCTTGCATTTTCTATTTGCAATTTACATTCATTTTCTAAAACTCCAATTTCAATATTTAATTTAGTTAAGGCTTTTTCTTTAATATCGAATATTGTAACATTAGGATTCATATCAGATTCACTTGGAGCACCATATATAAAATTTTTTATTTTAGCTTTAATACATGCAGACATACACATACTACAACTCCAAGCGTTTGAAACGATACAATACTGTGATAAATCTCTTGTTTCTAGTTTCTTACAAGCCTCTGAAATTAAGTTTATTTCAGCATGCAATACTGGATTACACTCTGATTTAGCTGTATTATGTGTTTTTTCTATTACATTTCCATCTTTATCAATTAAAATTGCACCAAAAGGCGAATTGCCTTCTTGTATTGCAATATCTACTTCATTCATCACTATTCTCATTAATTTTTCTTTTTTAGATTGACTTAAATTCATTTTCATCCTCCTTCTAAATTAATACTTATTGAAAATTCTATTTGTTAGAAAACATATTTACTATTTTATTAGCCAATTAGCAATATCATATATTTGTATACCTTCATATTGATAATCTTCATGCTTTGTTCTAGCTATTACTATCTTTGGATATGCATCTTTTATACTTAGTAAAGGAGATACTTCTCTATTAAACGTCTTTTGTTCTGATATATTATCAGATACCTGAATATAAATTTGTTCTCCTTGCTTTTTAGCTACAAAATCTATTTCTTTTTGATATAAAGTTCCTACATATACTTCATATCCTCTTCTTAATAATTCTATTGCAACTATATTTTCATATACTCTACCATAATCCATATTATTTGCCCCAAGCATAGCATAACGAAAAGATTGGTCTGCTAAATAATATTTATTTTGTGTACTAAGATATTTTTTTCCTTTTATATCAAACCTTTTTATTTTATAAAAAGCAAAAGCATGACATAGATAATCTATATAGTTATTAATAGTTTTATCTGTTATACTGATATTATTCGAATTCAAAACTTTTGTAATATTATTAGCAGAAGTTAGGTTTGAAACATTATCCATTAGATAATCTGTTAAATTTTGAATTATATCTGTATTTCTTATCTTATACTTTTGTTTAATATCTCTTATTATTAACGTATTAAATACATCTTTAATATATTGATATTTCTCTTCCTGTGTTTTATATAAGTAAGAACCAGACATTCCACCTTCTAAAACATATTTATCAAAAGCTTCTTGAATATCTTTGTGCTTATAATATTTTTGATATTCTTTAAATGAAAATGGATATATTTCTATTTTAAAAGTTCTACCAGTAAATAGCGTTGCTAAATCACTACTCATTAAAAAGGCATTTGAACCTGTTATATAAATATCAAATTTTTCTTCTGCATGAAATCCATTTATTGCCTTTTCAAATTCTTCACACATTTGAACTTCATCTATTAATAAAAAATTCTCTGAATCTTCTCTGTAATTTCTTTCAACATATTCTATTAATTCCTTATAGTTCTTTAATTGCTCAAATTTTGGTAAATTATAATTAATATGTATTATATTAGCTTTTTCTATTCTTTTAAGCACATATTCTTTAAATTTTTCTAATAACTTCGATTTTCCACTACGCCTTATTCCTGTGATAACTTTTATGTCTGGAGTTCCAATTACATTTATGATCTTATTTAAATAATCTTCTCTATTTATTAATTTCAAACTAATCACCTCAATGTTATTATAATTTATTTATTCCGAAAAGTCAATTTTTTTTAATTTTTTCGTAATAAAAATCAAAACATAAAAACACTATATTATCAAAGTTTTGTGCAAATAGGAATAGGACTAAAAATATAGATACTTCATTTAAGTATCCCCTTACAAATTTAGCTATTCCTTTTGTATAGCCACTTTTAGGTTATAACTTATCACATTTTTTATAAAAACTCTTTATTTTTGATCCTGATAATTCATTATTATTATTATTTCATATTATATAAATCACGCCATTTTTTATAATATGTTTTTAATTACAAAATATCTTTATATTTAAGTTTATATTTTAGACATATAACTTGTTTGCTTTTACAAAAAATGCCTTAAAAACGATTTTAGAGTTTATAAAGCATAATTTAATTTGTAGTTCAATAAGATTTTTAGAATTTATATTAAAAAATTATCAATATACAAATGTTCGTTTTTTGAAATTTCTATAAAATTAACTTTGCACAAATTCTAAAATTATAAATCTGAAATCTAAAAATTAAGTTTCAAAAATTTTAATTTTATAAATTTTATTAGATTTTGAATTTTTCATAATTTTTTATTATGAAAAACCCTCTATTCCCCCTACTCCACTGTTTTTATTTAACAAAAAATAGCTAGTATAAACTAACTACTCTTTTGAATATATATAATTTTATATATATTATTTTTCTCCTTAAAATCTTTTTCTTAAAAAGTAATCTATTGTTCCTGGTGGACAATCTTCAAAAGTTGCATAAACATTATATCCCATTTTTTCATAGAAACCTCTTGCTTGAAAACTCCAAGTTTCCATTCTAATTCCTAATAAATTATTCTTTTTTGCATATTCTTCTATTTTATTTATAATTTTTGTACCTATTCCACTCTTTCTATACTCTTTTTCTATCCATAATTGATCTAAAAAAAACCAATTCCATTCAATATAGCCTACTGCTCCACCAATTAAATTTCCATTGTCATACACTCCAAAATTACAATAATTTATCTTTGTTGGAATTTCTTCTGTATTTTTTAATATCCATTCACAATTTTCTCTATTAAACTTATGTAAGTTCATACTTATAAATTTTTCAAAGTTTGAATCTTTAATATTTTTTATTTCCATAATTCCTCCTCAATCATTTTCAATTATTTCTACTAATATTCCATCTGAATTTTTTATAAAGAAATTTCCTTCATTATTATTTATATACCTATTTCTTATGTCGTAATTCTATCATAAATTTACAATTTTTACAATAAAGCTAAAAATTATCCTCCTATATCATAGAAAGATAATTTTTAGCTTTGCTTTAAAATATGTCTCTTGTTTTTTCCATCTTTACTTTAATTTAAGATTTGCATTTTACAAACTATACCATCTTAATTGTTGATTAGCATCTTTTAATAATTTTAATAATACAACTATTACTCCAATAGCTATGAAAAGTAATATACTAAGTACAATAATTACTACTATTAATATATTCATATGTTTTTCCTCCTTTAAAATAATAATTTTGCTGTTCACTGGTTATATTCGTCACTCCAAAAGGAGATTAATAATAAAAATATTATATAATTGAATTTTTGTATATTTTATCATATTTTTACAGGTTAATCAAGATTAATTTCATAACTTATACCAAAGTACGTATTTGACATAACTTTAAATCTATTATATAATAGCAATAAGATTTATGTTAATAATATTGAAAAAGTGTTATTTTATTTTCAATTCAACTAAAACAATCAGGAGGAAATTATTATGCTATTATTTAGTCAAAACATCAACATTTCCAAAGAACTCTTATCTTTAGGACATCGAACAGAATATGATCATCATATTCACACAAAATATTCGGATGGCTCTTTTACATTAAGAGAAGTCATTGAATTAGCAAAAAAATCACGGCTAAAGCGAATTGTTATTACAGATCACAACAACATATTAGGGTGTTTCAATGAGTTACAGACAATACCTAAAGAAGAGTTAGAAAATCTAAAGGTATTTGTAGGTTCTGAAATTGCCTGCAAAGTTTTAGATGAAGCAACAGGCATGTATATTCCAATTGAGCTTCTTTACTATGGTCCACATCCAGAAAATGTACAATATTTTATTGATCAACATCATTATGGTATGGTTCCGCAAGATGAACAACTTCAGTTTTTAATTACTCAATGTGATAAACATTGTTTAAAGCATTCTGAAAATTTACAAGTTCCAGAAGGAATGTTTGCTACCGAATATTTATGTAAAGATTTGATAAAGTATCCTGAAAACAAAGAATTTTTTGATTCAACACATCCAATTGTATATACTACACCAAAGTTATTTTTCAAAAAGTTTTGTATCCATCCAGGTAGTAATTTTTATATTGATACTACTAAAAACTTGCCCTTGGCCTCTGATGTAGCTAATATGGCGGTTGAAAATGGTGGAATATCAATTGTTGCACATCCTTGCTTATATATTTATGAAAGCAAAGATGAGGTTTTATCATTTTTAAGTAATATCTTAGATACATCTAAAACTGCTGGTATAGAAGTATTCCATTCATCGCACACAATTGAACAAAGAGATTATTTGTATCAATTTGCAAAACAGCGTAACCTTTTGATAGGTGGAGGTAGTGATTTTCATTCTGGTCCACAAACGGTTATTGGATTTGGAAAAAGAAATCAAATACTTTCTTTATCTGGTCATGATTTTGATTGGATCGAAAAAATATATAACTAAAAAAATCCCATATGTGTATTCGCATATGGGGCTTTTTTACATTTGATGTACTGATATAACATTATCAAGTTCTATTAATTCTGGAACTAAGGAATGTTCACACATTTTTTTATCTTTTCCTACAATTCTAATTTTTTTATCATCTTGATAAGTAAACATATCAATTTCAATTATCTCTATTTCTTTTTTTATAAGAGTATTTTTAATTATATCAATGGTTTCTTTTTTATGTTCATTTAATACTATATCTAATTCTATGTTATTATAATGTTCTACCTTATCAGAAATCAAATGAAAATAAGACAATATTACATATACTATGGCTGTTGCAATTATCGCACATAGATAATATCCTGCTCCAATACATAAACCAATACATGTTACTGCTAATAATGTAGATGCACTTGTTAAACCTTTTACATTAAACCCATCTCTTAAAATTGTACCTGCACCTAAAAAACCAATACCAGATAATAATTGAGCCGGAAATCTTGAAGGATCGATATCATATCTTTTAGCCATATACTCACCACAAATCATAACTAATACTGCACTTAGTCCAACTAAAGCATGTGTTCTAAACCCTGCTGGTTTACTCCAGGAAGATCTTTCTAATCCTATAATCCCAGCCAAGAAAATTCCTATTAATAATTTACAAATAGATTGTATCTCAAAAGTATTAAATAATTCAGCAATAAATTCCATAAAATCCCCCCTATTTATATTTATTCAATTATATCTTGAATATAGTCGTTGATAATCAACTTTTCAAAAGATATTTCAGTTCATTACCATTATGATAAGATCTTATGGTAATGAACAAATTATATCATATATTTTTTTTATATGCAATTTGTTTATTTTTCTATTTTTTTGTTATATAATAAATTAAATTAAAAATGGAGTGTGAAACTTATGATAAATCGTGAAAATAATCCTGAATATTTAAATGCTTTTTTAGACTATACTATAACAATATTAAACAAGTCTCCAAATACAATTAAAGAATATAATTATGATTTAGCAATGTTTTTGAAATTTATAAAGATAAGATTTAATATGACAAAAGAAGAAGATTTTTCAGAAATTACTATTACAGATATCACATTAGATACAATTAAAAAAATCAAATTAGATGATATACATGCTTTTCTAAGTTATCTAACTACTACCTATCATAGCAAAGCGGCAACTCGTGCAAGAAAAGCATCAAGTATTAGAGTATTTTTTAATTATTTATCTGCCAAAGCAAATTTAATAGAAACAAATCCTGCTCAGAATTTAGAAACTCCTAAGTTAGACAAACGTCTCCCTAAATACTTGAGCTTAGAGGAAAGTAGAAAATTGTTAAGTACAGCCGACAATCCTGACAATAGAAATAATGCTAGAGATTATGCGATACTTACATTATTTTTAAATTGTGGATTACGTCTTTCTGAACTAGTTGGAATTAACATTGGAGATATTGATTTTAGTGAATATAAAATGACTGTTATTGGTAAAGGTAATAAAGAAAGAACCATTTATTTGAATAAAGCCTGCATAAAGGCACTTAAAGAATATTTAGATGTTCGCCCTAAAGAAGGTATTAAAACAGATAAACAAAACTCTAAAAATGCTCTATTTATAAGTGAAAGAAAAGAAAGAATAAGTCGTAGAACAGTTCAGCATATTGTTGACAAAGAACTATCAGCTTCTGGTTTTGCTTCAAAAAACCTTTCTACTCATAAATTAAGGCATACAGCAGCAACTTTAATGTATCAATATGGAAAAGTTGATATTAGAGCACTACAAGAAGTTTTAGGTCATGAAAGTATTTCTACTACTGAGATATATACTCATGTTGCTAATGAGCAAGCAAGACAAGCTATAGAAAACAATCCTCTATCAAACATTTGACATCTTATGTTAATCGTACTATAATACATGATATAAAAGTTTAAGGAGGAATGTTTGATGAACAGACGGATTAGGAGACGCAAATTAAAACTAAAGTTAAACTCAGCCTATCTATTTTTTATCCCTCCATACATTTTGGACAGCCAGCATGACTTTATCGCCCAGAATATTACTGGATATGAAAAAGTCAGAAATGAATCTGTCAATCCAAAATGCATGAAGCGTAGATCCGCTCAAAAAAGACATTCATAGCAAAAAGGTCCCATTTATATGGGGCCTTTCATCATGTTTTTTAAACTTCGCCTGCTTCTCTCAACTCATATATATTGGTCATAATAAATAAATATTCTGCCAATTTTTCATTTGTTATATTTTGAGGAATGCACAGATATCTAATATCATTTTTTTTATTTGGATTTTCATAATAATATAATGTAAAAGTCTTTTCATAGCTATCTTTCTTTTTTATAGTTATTTCTTCTAATTTGTTAGTCAAATCAATAAAAATAGATTTTAACATTAAATACATGTCTTCTGCTGAAAGTGTTGAAACTGGTGAGCTCCAATGCATTATATATGTTTCGTAACTTCTTCCTATATAGATTGATATCTCTGCTTTTAACTTATAATCAGTTTTCTTCCGCTTCTTTTGAAATTTCTCAAAAGAGACAACTTTGGTATTTTTCGTCATATTTATACCCTCCTTATGCAAAACTATTTAGTTATTTATAGGAGTATTTTACTACAATTTTACATAAATATCAATATATAGGACACAAATTTATTTATAAATTGGAATTTTTATCTTATCTCCCACACTTAAATTAGAGCTTGATAAATTGTTCAAATTTTTTAATTCATCTATAACTTCTCTAATTTCTTTATTATTAAAATATGTATTACCTGATATTTGTTCCTTTGCTATACTCCATAAAGTATCTCCTTCATATATATAATCTTCTATATAATTAATTTCGACTTTCGAATATGTCTTTTTTGTAAAGGCTATCAAAGCAAGTATAACAATTATTAGTATACTAGTAGTTCTCACAAATTTCTTCTTATTCACAATTTTCATTATCATTACCTCCATTTAAGAATATATGTTTGCTTTATAAAATGATTATATACAAACATTTATTCTTTGTCAATAGTTTTTTCAAAAAAATGTTCGTTTTTTAAATTTAAGAAAAGGGAACTTCAAAAAGTTCCCCATTTTCACTTATTTTTAAATAAGAATATTTTTTAATTCTTCTATTTTTTTATTATAAAAATCAACTGTTGCTTTATAAGTATCTTTACTCTCTAAATCCACATCAACCATCTTTAATAAATCAATTGATTTTTTACTACATCCTTGTTTTAACATATTGATATATTTATCTACAAAACCTGGTTCTCTATTTAAAATCTTTGTTGCTATAGCTATTGCAGCTGAAATTCCTGTTGCATATTTGTATACATAGAAGTCACTATAAAAATGTGGAATTCTCGCCCATTCATATTTTATTTGTTCGTCTATTTCTATAGCACTTCCAAAATATTTCTTATTTAATTTGTAATATATATCATTTAAATCTTCTGAAGAAAGCATTATATTATTTTCTACTTTTTCATGAACTATTTTTTCAAATTCTGCAAACATTGCTTGTCTGAAAAAAGTAGCTCTTATCATATCTAATAATTCATACAATAACTCTGCTTTTTTTGATTTATCCCTTTCATTTTTTATTTGATAATCACTTAATAAAATTTCATTTACTGTTGACGCAACTTCTGCTACCATTATTGTGTAGTTTGCATCTATTACACTCTGATTACTATTTGAATAATATGAATGCATGCTATGTCCTAATTCATGTGCTATTGTGCTTACATCTCTTTTACTATTTACAAAGTTTGTTAATACAAATGGGTGCACTCCATATACTCCCATACTATAAGCTCCACTTCTCTTATTTGGCCCATCAAATACATCTATCCAACGATTATCAAAGGCTTCTTTTAATTTACTTATATATTCATCACCTAATATTTTTAGTGCATTTAAAACTTCTTTTTTAGCTTCCTCAAAAGTAATTTCGTCTTTTCCTACTTCACAAGGATTTACATATAAATCATACATATGAAAATCTTTCAAGTTTAATATCTTCTTTTTTAGTTCTATAAAATCATGATTTGAAGAAATATTCTCATCAATAGCCTCTATCAAACTATTATAAACATTAATACTAGCATCATCTTTATCTACTGCCTTTTCTAAACTTGAATCCTATTTTCTTAATTTTGCAATAGTTGATTTAGCTTTAACATTTGCTATATACATTTCAGTAATAGTATTAATAAATTCACTATATTTTTTATACATTAGATTAAAAGCTTGTTTTCTAACTTCTTGATTAGGACTTTTTAAATATAGAGTATAATTACTATCAGTAAGTTCTACTTCTTCTTCATTCTCATTAATCAAATTTCCAAATTTAAATTCTACATTTGTTAACATATCAAAAGTATTTTCAGGAGCTGAAATAGTTTCAGAAAGATTTGCCAATAAAGTTTCTTCTTCCTTTGGCAAAATATGTTTTTTATTTTGTAATATATCACTAATATCTCTAGAATATTTTTCTAATCTTTTATCGTTTTCTAAATAATTTTTTATTTTTTCTTCATCTGAATATGTTATTTCAGGTGTTAAAAATGATGTGGCAACGCTAAACTCAGTACCTAAAACTTCAACTTCTTTAAATAATTTAATATTTTCTTGATTTGACATGTCTAAATGGTAATTTAACATTCCATAAGCATATACTTTTTCATATTTTTCCAATGCCTTTTCATATAATTTATAACAATTATACAAATTTTCAGATGAATCACATAATTTTCCTTGATACTTCTTTATTTCTTCTAATATATCTTTTATTTCGTTTTTATCTGAATTAAATTCTTCTTCATTTTTAAATATATCTTGTAAATTCCATCTATATTTTGAATCATTTTTATTTTCCATTCAAATTCCTCCCCAAATTTTATTAAAATACAATTATTTCCAAGTTAATATATATTAAAAAAAGTTTATTGTCAAATAAATTAAAGTAATTACTTTAGAATTATTATAATTATAAAACATCTTTTTATTTTAGTTATATTTTTTATATTTTTATACATACTAATATAAGTTATTATTAAAGGTATTATATTTTACCAAGAAAAGGAGTTTTTTATGGAAAATCAAAATTTAAATATTTTAGACGAAGTAAACAAAGGTGCTACTATGGGAATGGACGCCATTTCTTATGTTTCAGAAAAAGTTTCTAATAGTCAGTTTAAGGAAGTTCTAGATGTAGAGTATAATAAATACAAAAAAATATCTCAAAGAGTAAATGATTTATATTCCAACTATAGTAATAAAGAACCTCATGAGACAAATGCTATGAATAAGATGATGACCTGGTATGGAATACAAATGAAAACTATGACAGATGATACTACTTCTAAACTTTCTGAATTACTAATGCAAGGTACTAATATGGGAATAATTGAAGGAAGACGCTTGCTAAATCAAAATGATGATGCTGATTCTGATGTGAAAAATATTTTAAATGACTTTGTAGTTATGCAAGAAGATAGTGTTGAAACTTTAAAAAAATATTTATAACTATTTATAAAAACCTTATAACAATAAAAAATTGCTATAAGGTTTTTAGTTTAGGGAAAGCTTTGTTATTTACAATTTGTTAGCTTTCCGATTTGTTCTTACAGTGGTAATTTTTGATGTTTTTTAAAACAGTCTGCACTATTAAATCAAAAAGAACAAATATAAAGAGGACAGCAAATACTCCTAACATAACAGAACAAATAAATATCATAATAGCTAGTAAAACATACTCTATAATGCTTCTATCTGTATCATATTCAACAGTAATATTAGGATTAGAAAAATCAAAAGTCAAACTACCTTTTTTTGTAGATTTTACAATGATCTTGTTTCTATCTATATCTTCAAAAGATATAACAGGATCTGTGAAAAAATCTGATGAGCATTCTTCTTTTACACTATCGAGTCCTTCATTCCACGCTTTTTCTGCTATTTCCTTATAATATTTTACTTCTACTTCAGTATAGGTATCTGGCCATATCATATTGTATATAAATCTACCACCTAATATGACTCCAATTAAAAATATTATTATTGAAATAATATCGTATATTACACTTTCCTTGCTCCGTTTTTCTTTTTTTTCTTCTTTCATACTTAGTTTCTCCTTTCATATTGAATACAGTTTATATTGGCTAAAACTAAAAGTAATAAATAAACTCACTATTTAGTGAATAAAAAGTAAAAAAATTTTTCTTATTATATCAAATACATTATGAAATTGCAAGCGTTTTTTATTTTTATTTTTATTTTATGTCAATTTTAAAATAAATTTCGTATAATATATAGATATCGAATGATTTGGAATCTAATATAAAAAAATATTAGATGACGATAAGCAAACGAAGTTGAAAATGCTTCGAAGACAGATTTGGCAGACAACTGATATTAAAAGAAGCAGAGTAAGTGATTTGCAAACTGTAAAAATTTCCAATTTTTACAGTTGCGATGAGCGAAGCAGAAAATGCTCCGAAGACAAGATTTGGCAGATGGAAATTTCGAAGAAATTTTCAGATGACGATGAACGGAGCGAAGCGTAGTGAAAGGAGGAAATATAAAATTTGGAAGTAAAAAACAAGAAAATAGGATTTGTCTTAACAGGTTCTTTTTGTACATTTAGCAAGACAATTCCAAAAATCAAAGAATTAATAAAAAAAGATGCTGAAGTTATTCCAATAATGTCTTATAATTCATATAATTTAGATACCAAATTTGGAAAAGCTAAAGATTTTATAAATCAAATTCAAGAAATTACAGGAAAAGAAATCATTCATACAATACAAGATGCTGAACCGATTGGTCCTAAAAGACTAACCGATATTATGGTAGTTGCTCCTTGCTCTGGAAATACTATGTCAAAATTAGCTTTAGATATTATAGATACACCTGCTACTATGGCGGTTAAATCTCATTTAAGAAATAATTTACCAGTTGTTATTGCACCATCTACTAATAATGGGTTAAGTCGGAAACGCTCCTAGTATTGCAGCTTTACTTAATAGAAAAAATTATTATTTTGTCCCTTTTAGACAAGATAATCCAATTACCAAACCTCGTTCTATAGTTTACGATTTTGAGTATTTAATTAAAACTATTGAATATGCTTTAGATGGTGAACAAATACAACCGATATTGCTTTAACAATAATGAAGTATTGAAAGAAAAAAAGAGGAATGATTAATTTTTTTAACATTGCCTCTTTATTTTTTAAGTTTCGATTTTTTATTCATATTATAGCTTTTTTATAAATTATAGTTTTAAGAAAACTAAACTTAAACTCTTTATTACTTTGAATTTATCATTCTAAATATACTATTATAATTATCACGTAATGCATCTATATCCTTTAGACTTTTGCTCATTATATAATCTGCTATTTCAATTTCGCATTTTTTCAATTCTTCATATGAATATTCTTTGTCTACAACTGATATACCAGCTTGTTGTAGTAATTCTAATTGTTTTTTAGTACATTCATTTAATAAATTCATTTTACATCCCTCTTTTTTATTATTTAACTGAATCTAATTATATCACAAATTTTTAATTTTTGTTAAAAAAATAATAAAATTTCTACAATTTTCGACATATCCTTTTTATCATAAATATAAAACATAATCATTAATATTTTTTAGCTTTTTCTATACATCGAAAAAAGCCCTTAGATAGGACTTTTCTCGGTTGGTCATTTTAGTTTTACATAACATAAGTAGGAACTACTTTATCATCATATGTTAAATAAATACATACTCGATCTCCATGCTCTACTTTTAATCTTTTGCCTTCATAAAATGTTTCAGAGCCACCATGTATAATACTAACAGTTTGTTTTCCGTTGTAATCAATATACACTTCATTATTTGAAATTACTTTGTATATGCCAAACCCTAGAGGGAATTTTCTTGGACGTTTAGCAACATCAAACAATATATACTGTAAGTCCCACATTTCTGCTTTGGTAGCTAAGTTTTTATCTGCTGTAAAAAGTGTAGGTCTAATTTGTGTTGGTAAAATTTTCATATATTGCAACAAAATATTATCTGGATAGTTCTCTCCGGTTATTCCATTAAATGCTGATAACATGTACTTATCTCTTTCTTGGAGCATTTTATTAATGTACACTTTTATATTTGATGCTAAATTCGTTTTACCTTGATTAAATTTCTTCTTCCTGTCCATCTCTTCAATAATTGGATAGATGAATGTTGCTTTTGCAGCCTTTTCTAACAGTTCTAGTGTTTCATTATGTGCCAAAACACATGTGTCGACCAATAAATTATTATAGTCAGCATCTTTTGATACAACAAACATATCTTCTGGTATATCATTTGAATCACTCTTTTTCTTACTGCTTTTTAACTTGTATACATAACTTTTTGCTGTTGACTCTTTATATCCTAAGCTACAAAAGAATTCTTTTGTGGGTTCCACCGGAAAATCTGGAAATTCTTTCCGTATATCTTCTGAAGTTCCTCCTTTCAAAATTATATGACCGATTGTTTTTTTGTTCATCATGCTTATACCTCTCTTTTTTAGTGTTAGATAATTACAATTATCTTTATTCTTGCAATAACTTATATATATTATAACATATTTTACATAAATTTACAAACTTTTTTCTAATGAATTTTTTCGTTTGTGTGACTAGTAAGTGAAAATGTCCCAAAAAAATATTGTATTTGTAAATAAAAATGTCTCAAAAATTGAAGTTATTAATTTAACTTCTTTTTTTGTATTTGTAAATAAAAATGTCCTATAATACCTCTAAAGAATGGAGGTGAAAATTAATCATGGCTGATTTTAAAAAAAGAGAAATAGAAAAATTAAATGTAATAAAAAAAGTGCTTATTGGTGAATATACAAAGAAAGAGGCTTCAAGTTCCCTTGGACTAACTATTAGACAAATAAATCGTTTACTTAATAAATTAAAAGATGAGGGTGAAAATGGATTTGTCCACAAAAATCGCGGTAAAGAAAGTAAAAAGAAAGTTGATGCAAATATAAAAAAAGAAATTGTTGACTTATATGTCACAGAATATTTTGACTATAATTTTACACATTTTTTTGAAGAGATTCAGGAAAAATATAATCTCTCATATAAGACAATAGATAATATTCTTACAGAAGCAGATATTATTTCTCCCGAAGCCCAACATAAAACAATTAAATTATATAATGCTAGTATGAAAAAAGCAATACGTCAAAAGAAAGCAACGGAGGAGCAAATAGTAATATATAAAAAGAGACAAGAAACAGAAAAGCAAAAGCATATTAGGCGTTCTTCGTTATTGTATAATTATGGACAAGAAATACAAATGGATGCTGCATTCGCTATTTGGTATGGAGAAAAAGCAAGAGCACTTCATTTAGCTGTTGATAAGGCAACTAAACGAGTTCTATATGGTTGGTTTGATGTTCAAGAAACTACAAGAGCTTATTTTCTAATGCTTATGAACATCATCTTAAAACATGGTATTCCAAAGAAAATAAAAACAGATAAAAGAGGAACATTTTCAATAAATAATGTTAAGTCTAAAAGCAGTTTAAATACAACACAATTTGGTAGAATTTGTGAAGAATTAGAAATACACCTTTCTTCAAGTAGCGACCCATTATTTAAGCCAAATGTTGAAAGAGAAAATAAGACATTTAAAGGACGTCTAATAGCTGAATTAAGGCATGAAAATATTATAGATGATGAAAGTGCTAACAAATATTTAAACGAAGTATTTATCCCCAAAATGAATTCAAAATTTGCATATGAGATAGATTTTGAAAGAAATGACATGAGAGAAAATACATACGATTTTGAGGAGTTAAATATTATTATTTCAGAACAATATTCAAGAAAAATAGATAATTCTTCATCTATAAAATATAAGGGCAAGTATTATATACCAATAGATATAGAAACTGGCGAAATAACGAGCTTTGAGCAAAATATAATCGGCATAATTATAATTGCTTATGATAATAGTTTTTGGTGTAATATTGATAAAAAATTATACAAATTACATGAAATAAAAGCACCAGAAAAGAAGGTATATCAAAAGACAACTAAAACACAAGAAGAAATAAATAAATCAAAAGCACACAAACCTGCTCCAAATCATCCATGGAAAAGCTACAGAAAAAGCTAGTATTATGCTAGCTTTTTCATAAGACATTTTTATTTACAAACTACTAAAACTTAAAATTTGATATATGTTTTTTAGGACATTTTTATTTACAAACGAATTAAAAATTTGGGACATTTTCACTTACTAGTCACA
>CAQUBD010000003.1 GCA_948891265.1 uncultured Clostridia bacterium
AAAAAAGATAATACTTCTAAATATTATCTTTTAGTGGTGGCTCGAAGTGGAATCGAACCACTGACACGGGGATTTTCAGTCCCCTGCTCTACCAACTGAGCTATCGAGCCATATAAAATAAATTATTATCATAAATAAAAAAATGGCGACCTGGAACGGGCTCGAACCGTCGACCTCTAGCGTGACAGGCTAGCGTTCTAACCAACTGAACTACCAGGCCGTAAAAGAATGGTGGTCGTTATAGGGCTCGAACCTATGACCCCCTGCTTGTAAGGCAGATGCTCTCCCAGCTGAGCTAAACGACCATGTCCTTTCGACAAGACTTAGTATACAAGATTTATAATAAAATGTCAATACTTTCTTTGAAAAAAATTTAAAAATTGAAAAAATTTTTAAAAGTTTAAGTTTATATGATAAAAATTTATTATATAGAACAATAAATTTAAGTTTGAACATGAATAATAAAATGAAACTTAAAAACAATAAAAGCTTGATTTCGACAAATAAATATAATATGATAATATATAGACAAGCAAATTTTTACATTAAGTAAAAAGAGAGGGCTGATATTAAATATGAAAGAAAAGGTTAAAAAAATTATTTATATATGCATAATAATTATATTAACAATTATATTAATTTTCCTTTTTCAAAAAATATATAATAGTTTACTACAAAGAAATACCTTTGAAAAAAACGCAATAAATTTTGCAGAAAAAAATGAGAAAAAAATATTTTCAATAGATAAAGTTATTTTTTTTAGTAGTTGTGATTCTAAAAATAAAACAAGCTCGCCAACAAATTTTACAATAGAGAATTTATATACATATACAGATATAGCATTATTTATAAATAATAATTCAGATGAGAATACATTAGAGAATACATTAAAAGATGTAAAAATAAATAATATAAAATTCACAAAACAGCCAGAACTAGGAAAGCCTAACTTGTATTATAAATCAATAAATAATTTTGCAAAAAGCGAGTTAGAAGAAAAAAATTTAATAGAAGAAGTACTAGAATTTGAAGTTGTATCAAAAGATGAAGCAGATTTAAGTAAGCCACTTTTGTATAATAATTGTGCAAACCCAATAACATTGAGTTATATAAATCAAAATATAAAAACAGATTATACAATGACAGATACACAAAATCCAGTAACATATAATGGAAAACTCTTAGAAAGATGCCAAATACAATTAGATGAAATAGAAACAGAAATATCTTTTGACATAGAAATAGAAAATAACAAAAATCAAAAATTCAAAACATCAGTGTTTTTAGATATACCATACAAAAATAATAATGAAACAATTTATAACGGAAATTATAAATTAACTAAAGATACACAATTTAATTTTTATAGATATGAATAATAATATTAAAGATTGAAAAGATATCTAATTTTTTACAATAAATTTGTACATAATGTTTTTAAAATGTAAAATTGTGATATGATATGCAAAACGAAAGGAATGATAGTAAATATGAGTAATAATATATCAATTGCAGATAAATTGAGAAAGAAATATCATAAATGTGAAGAAGTAACTAATTTTAAAGAGATGTTAGATAGGTCAGTAACAATTTTTAAAACGAGAACAGCATTTAAACTAAAAGATGAAAATGGAAACATTTATAATAAAACATATGAAGAGTTAAAACAAGAAGTTACAGCATTAGGAACAAGCTTAATAGAAAAAGGACTTTTAAATAAAAGAATTGCAGTAATTGGTAAAAATTCATATAAATGGGCAATATCATATTTAGCAGCATCAATAGTAGGTGTAGTTGTTCCAATTGATAAAGAATTACATTCAGATGATGTTATAAATTTTATGAATGTATCCAAAGCAGAATGTATTTTAGGGGATAATAAAAATTTAAAAGCAATAGTAGAAAATATTGAAAAACTCGAAAATAGAAATACAATATTTATAAATTTTGATAATAAAAAACAAGACGAAAGATTTTTATCTTTTACATTAGAAATTAAAGAAGGAGAGGCTCTAACTCAAAATGGAAATGTAAAATTTGATGAAATAAAAATAAATCCAGATGAACTTAGAATATTACTATTTACATCAGGAACAACAGGAAACGCAAAAGGAGTATGTTTATCACAAAGAAACATATGCTCAAATATATTATCAACATATGGAATTGTAAAAGTAAAGAGAAGTGACTTATTTTTCTCAGTATTACCAATGCATCACACATATGAATGTACACTAGGATTTTTATTACCATTATATAGTGGAGCAAGTATATGCTATTGTGATGGACTAAGATATATATCAAGTAATATGATAGAATATCATCCATCGGTAATCTTATGTGTTCCATTACTTTTAGAAAAAATGTATCAGAAAATAATGAAGAGTATGCAAAAGTCATTACCAGAAAAATATACAAAAAATTTAAAAGAAGATGAAAATATAGTTGATAAATTACCATTTTATTTAAAAGGAATTGTAAAATCAAAGGTAAAAAATACTTTAGGAGGTAGGTTAAGAGTATTTATAGTGGGAGCAGCAGCGGTAAATCCACAAATAGCAGAAATGTTTGATAAATTAGGACTAAATTCTTTGCAAGGATATGGACTAACAGAATGTGCACCACTTGTTGCAGGAAACACAGACTTTTTCAAAAGGAATGATAGTGCAGGATTACCAATTCCAAATGTTGAATACAAAATAGAAAATCCAAATGAAGAAGGAGTAGGAGAAATAATAGTAAAAGGTCCAAATGTAATGCTTGGATATTACAATATGCCTGAAGAAACAGAAAAGGTTTTAAAAGATGGATGGTTTCATACAGGAGACCTTGGAAAAATTGATGAAAATGGATTTTTATATATAACTGGAAGATGCAAAAGTGTTATAGTAACTAAAAACGGAAAAAATATATATCCAGAAGAAATAGAATCTTATTTAAATGATAATCCATTAATTTCTGAATCCCTTGTATTAGGAGTTCAAAAAGAGAATGATGATGAAACATATGTAAATGCCCAGATATTTCCGAATATTGAAGCTATTACAGAATATCTAAAGGGGACAGTTCCAACAAAAGAAGAAATTAAAAAGATAATGAGTAATGTAGTTTCAAATGTTAATAGTAAAATACCAAATTATAAACATATTAAGAATTTTATTGTTAGAGATAAAGAATTTGAAAAGACTACAACTCAGAAAATTAAGAGATATGGAGATAATATCAAAAATAATTAAAAATGGATTAAAGAATTGATCTTTAATCCATTTTTAGAATTATGTCTTATGAAGGATTAGCAGCATCCTCCTCTGTTACCGCCACAGCAGCAGCATAATAATATTATAAGAATGATTATCCAGCAGCAGTCATCACCGAATCCGAAACCACCACATCCTCTGTTTTCTGGCATAGTCTAGACCCCCTTTCAAAGAAAAAAATCATTATCTTTTTGTGCTTTCTCGTTGTTCCTTTGTATATTACATATTATGAAAAAACGAAAAATTGGTTACAAAAAATAAAAATTTAAGTTTAGTTTTTTTAAATTATAATTTTAAAATTTGAATATGAATAAAAAACGAAACTTAAAGATAAAAAATATTGAAAATAAAATATAATTTATATATAATAAGAAAAAACGAAAGAAGGTATTATTATGTCAGGGATTAAATTAGATTTAAAAAATACAGGAATCAACCAAAAAAACATAATGGAATACAAGCAACAAGTAGAAAATATTCACAAAGAACTACACAAAAGAGCAAATGAAGAAAAAGATTTTGTAGGATGGTTAGAGTTACCAACTAATTACAATAAAGATGAATTCAAAAGAATAAAAAAGGCAGCAAAAAAAATAAAAAAAGAATCAGATATATTAGTAGTTATTGGAATAGGAGGATCATATTTAGGGGCAAGGGCAGTAATAGAATCATTAACAAGTACATTTAATAACATGCTTACAGAAGAACAGAGAAAATATCCACAAATATTATATGTAGGAAATAATTTAAGTTCAAATTATATTAATGAATTAATTCAATATATAGGGGATAAAGACTTTTCTGTAAATGTAATATCAAAATCAGGAACTACAACAGAGCCAGCAATTGCGTTTAGAGTTTTTAGAGAAATATTAGAAAATAAATATGGAATAGATGAAGCAAGAAGTAGAATATATGTAACAACAGATAAACAAAAAGGAGCATTAAAAACATTAGCAGATAATGAAGGATACGAAAGATTTGTAATTCCAGATAATGTAGGAGGAAGATATTCAGTATTAACAGCAGTAGGACTATTGCCAATAGCAACAGCAGGAATAGATATAGATAAATTAATGCAAGGGGCGCAAAATGCTCAATTAAGATATAATGACTCAGATTTAAAATATAACGAATGTTACAAATATGCAGTAATAAGAAATGTATTATATAAACTATATAAAAATATAGAAATATTGGTAAACTATGAACCTAAAATGCACTACTTTACAGAATGGTGGAAACAGCTATATGGAGAAAGTGAAGGAAAAGACCAAAAAGGAATATTCCCAGCAGGAGTTGATTTTACAACAGATTTACACTCAATGGGGCAATATATACAAGAAGGAAGAAGAAACTTATTTGAAACAGTTATATCAATAGAAAAACCTTTATTAGACATAACAATAAACAAAGATGAAGATAATTTAGATGGACTAAATTATTTATCAGGAAAGACATTAGACTATGTAAACAAAAAAGCAATGGAAGGAACAATAAAAGCACATGTATCAGGAGATGTTCCCAATATTGGTATAAGCATAGAAAAATTAGACGAGGAAAACATAGGAGAGCTTATATACTTTTTTGAAAAAGCATGTGCAGTATCTGGAATGATTTTAGGAGTAAATCCATTTAATCAACCAGGAGTAGAAGAATACAAGAAAAACATGTTCAAATTATTAAAAAAGCCAGGATATTAATACATTAATGTGCCAAAGGGGGCAGCCCTTTTGGCACAAAAAAATGTGACAAAAAAGGACAACCATATTGTCACAAGAGAGGAATAAGAAAATGATATTTAAAGAAAAATTTAAGGTACAATTAAAAGATATAGGAAAAGAAAATTATATAAAAAATAAAGGCATATTAGAAATATTTGAAAATATAGGAACACATCATTCTGATTTAGCTGGATATGGACCAAATGATATAGAAAAAACAAGAGTATCATGGGTGTTACTAGATTGGAAAATAAAAGTTATAAAAAGACCAAAATATGGACAAACTTTAAATGTAAGTACTTGGGGAAGAATAAAGAAAAAAGTTTATACATATAGAGATTTTGAAATGTATGATGAAGAAAATAACTTATGTGTTATAGGAACCTCAAAATGGACTATTGTAGATATAAAAACAGGAAAAATAGAAAAGATAAGTGATGAAATATATGAAAAATATGAGATGGAAGAAAAAGATGTATTTAATATAGGAGAATTGGAAAAAATAAAAGTACCTGAAAAGTTTAATAATGAATTTGTATATAAGGTTTCTAGAAGAGATATAGATTTAAATAATCATATGCATAATTTATATTATTTGGATTTAGGGTATGAGGTACTACCTGAGGAAGTTTATAAAAAGAGACCTTTTGATAATGTTAGAATTCAATATAAAAAAGAAGTGAAAATTGATGATATAATTAAATGTAAATATACTTTTGATAATAATGAACATATTATAACAATATGGAATAATGATAGCACTAGAGTTCATGCTGTTATTACTTTAAGTTAAAGATATGTAAAATGTGTTGTCTATTAAGATATATAGTAAACAATAAATGACAAAATTTTAAAAAAATGTTGAAATTTGGTATTTGATTGTGCTATAATTAAAATTGGTTTAAAAATAAGGGAGGAATAAAAATGAAATCATTAAGAAAGACAAAAATAGTAGGAACAATAGGACCTGCAAGTGATAGTGAAGAAAAATTAAGACAATTATTTGATGCAGGATTAAATGTAACAAGAATTAATTATTCACACGGAAGTTGGGATGAACAATCAGAAAAAACAGAAACAATAATAAGATTAAGAAAAGAACTTGATATTCCAGTTGCTTTACTTTTAGATATGAAAGGGCCAGAAATAAGAACAGGAATGTTATACACAGGAAAAAATACAAAAATTGAATTAAAGGATGGTCAAAAATTCACATTAGTAAATGAAGACATCACTGGAGACGAAGAAAAAGTTTCTGTAACATATAAAGAATTATATAAAGATGTTCAAGCTGGAACAAAGATATTAATTGATGATGGAGCAATCGAATTAAAAGTAGATGAAGTTGTAGGAAAAGACATAGTTTGTACAGTAGTTCATGGAAATGGATTGGGAAGTAGAAAAACAATGAACTTACCTGGAACAATAATAAGATTACCAGGTTTAGCTGAAAAAGATATAGCAGATTTAAAAACAGCATGTGAACATGATTATGATTTTGTTGCTATATCATTTGCAAGAAACTTAGATGATGTACAACAAGTTAGAAAAATATTAGATGAAAATGGTGGAAAAGATATCCAAATAATAACAAAGATTGAAAATGTTGAAGGATTATCAAACTTAGAAGCTATATTAAATGAAGCTGATGCTCAAATGATAGCTAGAGGAGATATGGCAACAGAAACAGACTTTACAGAACCACCTGTATTCCAAAAGAAAATAATAAAAATATCTAACAGAATAAACAAACCAGCTATAACAGCTACACAAATGTTGGAATCAATGACACATCAACCATTACCAACAAGAGCTGAAGCAAGTGACGTTGCAAACGCAATATATGACAGAACAAGTGCATTGATGTTATCAGGGGAATGTGCTCAAGGTGATTATCCAGTAGAATGTGTTCAAACAATGGTAAAAATAGCAAATAGAATTGAACCAGAAATCAATTACTGGAAAAAATTTGATGAAAACAAAGATATTAAATTAGAAGATTTAGAAACAAATATTTCCTACTCAGCATGTGTAATTGCAAAAAATGTAAAAGCTGATGCGATTGTATGTTATACAAATTCAGGAAATTCAGCTAGAAGATTATCAGGAATGGGAGTAAGTTGCCCAATCTTAGCGATTACAGATAATAGAAGAACATTTAACCAATTAGCTTTAGCTTGGAATGTAACACCAGTTTTAGTAGAAAAGCAAGAAAATATAGACAAAACAATAGAAGCTGGACTTCAAAAATTACAAGATAAAGGAATATTAGAAAAAGGAGATACAGTTGTATTATCTAGTGGTTCAAAAATGTTAGATAATAGTGTTGAAAGTAAAATAATTGGTGGAGTTGTAAGAATATAAAATATCTTATAATACAAAATATTTAAAATTAAATAAAGATTATCAATTTATAAAGAACTCAAATTATTAGACAAAAAGTTTAATAATTTGAGTTTTCTTTATATAGAATATAGAATTATAGGGAACCTTTGTCGAAAAAAATCATATAATAGCATTAAAAGGAGGAAAAATAATATGTTTGGAAGATATAGAAAATGTTATTGCATGAATAACAATTCAGCTGAATTAAACAATGATGTTATTGAAACAGCATGTGCAAATACAAAATCTCCATGTACTAATACAGAATATATAGATTGCTGTGAATGTGGATTTGATGAAGAAAATAATATATTCCCAGAAAATCCAATGTTAGCACAAAGCTATGTACCGATACAATATATGGATAAAACATTTAAACCATGTGTAGGATTAAAGATGGGGACTATTTTCCCAGAATTAGTTAGCCCATACATGCCATGTCAAGATATGAGAGAGATGGAATATATAGCTGCGACAAATAAGATAAAGGAGGGCTGTAACAAATGTCAATAGAAGAAAATAGAAATTGTAGTTGTAGTGACAACAATGAAATAAATGAAGTAAAAAACAATTGTATGTGTCAAGAAGAAAGAAAAATAGATTGTTGTGAAAAAGAAGAGATGCTAGAACAAATAAAATGTCGTAATTTTGCAATAATTGAGTTGGCTTTATATTTGGATACTCATCCAGATGATGATAAAGCTTTATGCCTTCATAGAAGATATAGCAAAGAATTAAAAGAATTAAAAGACAAATATCAAAAAGTTTATGGTCCTTTAACTATTTATTTCCCTTGTAATAAATGGAGATGGTTAGAAGAGCCATGGGTTTCATTTGGTTTGGAAGTAATTTAAACTCTACTTGAATAAAATATAATTTAGAGTTTAATTTTTAAGATTTTAAAATTAAAAACTGTTATTTATAGGCTTGTCCTCTGTTGTCTGCTTTTGTTACTAAAATAATAAGTTCATTTTGATTTAATCCATAAATAATTCGATAATCGCCGAACTCGAAGTCGATATTCATTTTTACAACCTACCATTTTCTTTACATCGCCATTTGGCAGGTTGTAAATCGCTTTGTAAATTCGCAGTCTTTGAATTTTGTCTTGTTTTTCAATAAATTTAAGGGCTTTGGGTCTAATTTTTATCTTGTAAATCATCGTAAGTCAACCCCTCTCTTTGTAGTATTTCTTCAAAAGATACAGCATTTTTTAGTTGTTTTTCTTTAGTATCTTTGCTTTCTGTTAAATAGTCTAAATACATTACTTTTTCTGTAATATCCATGTTCTCTAAAATGACAGTAGGTTCTAACCTTAATAGTTCAGAATCAATTGCTTTTTCCATTAGAATTTTAATAGAGTTTAAGCATTCTGTATTAAGTCTTGGTGTCATTTTTATAACATCTTTGATTGCTTGGATTTGTGCTTCAGACATATTAATCAGCTCCTTTCTTTTTTATTGTTAGTATATTATAGCAAGTTTGAAGTGAATTTACAATATTAAATAGCTTTAAATTTATAATAAATAATCAATATTATTATCATATATTTCGATTTTATCAATTAATATTAAAAGCAAATTTCTATTTAGGTATTTCCATTAAATATAAGTATTATTTTAAAAAGCAAAGAGAGTGTTCAAAATATAAAATTGAACCTCTCTTCTATTTTCTAGAGTATCATTTATTAATAATTTTTAAGTCATCATAATCAGCAACTTCTTCGCAATCTCCATCATCTAAATTATCTGACATTTTGAATGATGACTTCACAATTGATACATTATATATGACTATAAAAATTATTGAAACTATAAATGCTATAACTAATGTTAAAGCAACAAATTCTGTTGTTATCATTTTGTTTCCTCCTTGTCATTGACTTTCATTTTGCGTTGTTAATAGTTACTATATTAACTCATTTGATGTTTATTATAGGAGATTATATAATTTTATCTTTACATAGTTTATCATATTTTTATGTAAAATGCAAATATTATGATTTAGTTCTGTAAATTTAACATTAAAACTTTAAGTGGCTTTAAATTTATAATAAATATCAATATTATCATCTTCTATTTCAATTTTATCAATTAATTTTAAAAGAAAATTTCTATCCACGTTATTTTCATTAAAATCTACTAATTCTTTCACATTACAGATTAAATCTTCTTTTTTTATTGTATTTTTATTAATGTCTTTTTCCTTTTGAAATCGATTTAGTAAGGTCTTTTTATCTGTTTCATATTGTTTAGAAAGTTTAATAAATAAATCTTCTGTTATAATTCCTTTTACTTTATCCTCGTATAAAGATTGAATTAAGTTATCCTTTTCTGCTATTTTAGAATCTAAATAATCCAATTTTTTATTATCTGTTTGTGTGTTAGGGCAGATACATTCTAATTCATCATATTTTAGAAAATTAGCAATATTTTCTTTTAGACTAGTAATTACACTATTAATTAAACTATCTTCTCTTAAATGGATATTTGAGCAAAATTTACTACCATTTCTTTTATAAGAAGAACAAACGCATCTAAAATATTTTCCATGATTTTTATTATAGGTTATTTTTGATTTACATTTTTTGCATAAAACTAGCCCTTGTAACAAATGAGGAGAAGAAGCGATATAATTCCATTCATTTGATTTTTTATCAAGCATAATTTGAACACTATTAAAAATATTTCTATCAATGATTGGTTCGTGATTGTTTTCAATAATGATATGTTGCTGTTTTGGTACATCAATAATTTTTTTTGTTTTATAATTTAATTTGCTATACTTGTGTTGTACTAAATCACCAGTATAAATTCTATCTCTAAGAATTTTAGAAATCATGGTTGTACTCCATAAATTTGTTTTGTTATTTGGATTATAATAGTTTGTAGTTTTTCTTTTATAGGCAAGTGGTGTTAGTATTTTATTGTTATTTAGATATCTACATATTTCAGTTTTATTGTTTCCAGTATAATACATTTCAAATATTTTTTGAACAATAGAAGAAACTTCATAATCTACTAAAATAATATTTTTGTCCTTTTCATCTTTTTTATATCCATAAGGTAAAAAGGATTTTATATTTTGTCCACTAGATGCTTTGGTTAGCAAGCTAGATCTAACCTTTTTTGAAATATCTTTTGCATACATATCATTAAAAACAGATTTAAATGGTGTCATATCATTATTTGTGTTGTTATTGTCAAATGTATCAATTCCATCATTTAAAGCAATATATCTTACATTTTTTAATGGAAAGTATTTTTCTAAATAATAACCTGTTTCAATGTAATCTCTGCCAAGTCTTGATAAATCCTTTGTAATGACTAAATTTACATTACCAAGTTCAATATCATTGATTAAATTTTTAAAATCTGGTCTATTAAAATTTGTACCAGTAAATCCATCATCTACATATATTTTAAATAAAGTCCAACCTTGACTTTTTATATAATTAATTAGTAACTTTTTTTGTGTATCAATACTTTCAGATTCTTTGTCTTTTTCATCTTCTCTTGAAAGTCTTGTGTAAATTCCTACTTTAAAATAAGTAGGAGGAAAGTTATAGTTTAACTCTTGCATTTAGCCTCCTTCCCAGAGTTTAAATTTACGATAACTATTTATTTATACTTTTATATTTTATTTCATTTTTATCATTATTTAAATTCCAAAAAAAATAATTTTCATTTAACCATTTTTGCATTAATTCTGTAAGTGTTAAGCCATTTTCATCATATATATTTGTTACTTTAGTCTGTAATGTGTTTTTTTGCATTGAATCACCTTCTACATAAGTTTATGAACGAAAAAAATAAATATAAATTGTCCAAAGATAATTTATATTTATTCATTTTAGTTCAAAATGTGTTTACTTATTTTTTTTTATAGTTTTGTAGTAGCAATTTGCATATTAATTGTTACTAAAGTAATTATATAATATTTTGTTTGCTTTGAAAATATATACATGTGAATTTTTAAAATGCTTATGTTTCAAAGGTTATAGAAGAAAGATATATCCACTTTAATAAAAATGTGAACAATAATTAAATTTTATGTTAAATTGATTGAAAAATACGTGAATTTATGCTATTATTATATAGTAACAGTTAGTTAAAGTAGCATACAAAAAGTTGGAGGTAGTGCTTATGCAACAACATCGGAAAGACTTACAACCATTTGACATGAAACGCCTTAATGAAATTCGTAAATTGAGAAAGGGCGATAAATGTTATTTCAGTGCAGGAGCTAATTCAAGCTTTTGGGATGAACTGGAGTGTATTCTTAAATGCAATCCTAAAAGTCACATGTGGGAAAGAAAAGACAATGATGATGTTGTACTTGGAGAAGTCTGGTACCAGCGGGTAGGAGAATTTTACTATAAACATACAGTTCATAAATTTGAATATATGTATGTAGCATCTGAAGAATTGGTAATTGACTCACATGGACACAATGAACAGATTCATGAAGGAAAGCAAGTCAGGAAAACACGAGAATTCTATATTTTCCCTGATGGCAGAATTGAGATGTGCGGAAAAGATTGTAAGCACAGATTAATCAATGACTACGGGAAACACATTTATGTTCTTTCACTGAAAATCTGTAACAACGGAAACCATTAATCCAGCATATTGGATATTTGTAATCCAATACAAAACAGCATTCTTAGACATATTTGTCAAAGGATGCTGTTTTGATAATCATTACAGTTCATATTCTTTTATTTCACAATTTTTTAATCCTCTATTTAAGAATTTACCATCAATTATTCCATTAAAATAACCACTAAATGCTTTTGATACTCCACTATGACCTACTATTAGTACATTTTTATAATCTTTTGTTTTTAGTTCATCTAAAAAATTATAAATTCTATTAAAAAACTCTTTAATATTTTCACTTGTACCATATTGGATAGTCGTATAATAATTCCAATATTCTTCTCTATTTGTTACTTCAAGAGGTTGTCCACTTAAACTTCCTGGATCACGTTCTTTAAGTCTGTCATCTATTATTATATTTTTATTATCAATATTAATAATATCAGCAGTATGTTTTGCTCTTGATAATGGAGAACATATGATAAAATCATATTTTATAGCTTTAATTTTTTCTTTTAATTCTTCAGCTTGCTTTATTCCTGTTTCATTTAAGTCTTCATCTTCTCTGTTATACAATCCATATAAATTATGATTTACTTCTCCATGTCTTACTAAATATAATTTCATTTTTTTAATCCTTCCTTTATAGTTCATAATCATAAATTTTACAATTTTCATTAATATCTGATGAGTTTCCATTGTCTGGTATTCCATTAAAATACCAATAAATCGCTCTTGATATTCCTCCATGTGTAACTAATAAAATATTATCATCACTATTACTTGATTTTAATTCATCTAGAAAATCGGATATCCTTTCATATACACTTTTCATAGTTTCTAATTCTGGATATAATCTATCTGAATTATAATTCCAAAATTCATCCCATTTAAGTTGCTTGAAAGGAACTTTTTCATATATTCCCATATTTCGTTCTTTTATTCTATTTTCAATTATCACAGGAATATTTTTGTTTAATCCAAATAATTTTAATGTATGTTTCGCTCTTGGTATTGGAGAACAAAATATTTTATTGATATTTAACTTTTTAATATCTTTTCCAACTGCTATAGCTTGTTGGATACCTGTTTCATTTAACGGCTCATCTTCAGTTGCTATAATTTCATTTTTACCCATATTAGTTTCACCATGTCTAATTACATATAATTTCATTACAAATCTCCTAATTACTTAAATAAATATTAATAGTATGTTATCATAAAAAATTCATATCTTCAACAAATTTTTACATTAATTTTAATCAGCCACATATCCATATCAAAACCACTAACAATATACACACTTAATTTTGTAAAAATCCCTTTTCCTGTATCATACCCTTTAAACTCCAAACAACTTTTTTTGAGTTTTTGTTTATTTTTGGCATATTAGAAGCCTGTCAAAATATCCACTTTAAAGATATGAAAAAAAGCCCCAAGTGGATATATTAAAGGTATCCATTTGAAGCCCATTTTATATCCACTTTAATAATAAATATGGATATAAAAATTGTATAAACAAAATAGTTCCTCCAAACAAAACGAAAACTGGCCTTGGGAAGGGGGAATGAACTAATGTGGACTTATGATAAAATGTTAGAATATCCAATTAATATAAAATGTACAGACCCAAGACTTGCAAAAGTTATTATTTCTCAATATGGAGGGCCTGACGGAGAGCTTGCAGCTTCTTTAAGATATTTATCTCAAAGATTTGGTATGCCAGATCAAAAAGCTAAAGCTATTTTAAATGATATTGGTACTGAAGAATTAGTGCCTTGATGATGTCAATAGCTAAAGACAATATTTACAATTAGCTATTGACTGTAAAATGTGGTATTTTGAATTTGCAATTTTATGTAAAATATGCTGTACTTTATATAGCAACTGTAAATTTTTCATTTCAAATCTTGCTGAATAGCAAGTAGAAAGTGTGACAGTATGATTGATGTTATACCTATAGTAACAGCTTTTGATCAAAAAAGCATTTGTTTTTCTGTTGACATTTTTAGCGAAGGTAAAGAAGTTGGGAAAGCAAGTGTGATACTTGGTAAAATCGGAAAAGATGAACCAAAAGTGAGATTTTATCAGGCGTACGATATATACATAAATATGTCAAATGAAATATATTCAAAAGCTACAGAATCATGCATATATGCATCTAAGGTAATTTGGGGATAGTAATATCCCCATTTTTTAATACTATTTATTTTGGTATCTTTGGATATATATGTAATTCAAAATTAGTTGGGTTAGAATCCTTTTTTATTGCTTTTTCAGTTTTTAAATATGTAACTTTTGCTAGAATACTTTTAAGTAAGATGTTTCTATCTTCAGCAGCTTCTAGTTTACAATATAAATCTATAACATTTTCAAGTTTTGGTATCATTATTTCTTTTTCGTTCTGTACTTCTGTACTTTTTTGCAGTATAGAACTATATTCTTCTAATTTGCTTTCTAAATTTTGAATATTATCTTTTATAGTTTTCGAGCGATTTATAAATTCATCTTTGCTATAAATACCATTTTCTAAAAAGTCATATATTTTATCAAGTTTAGTATTTTCTTTTTCTAATTCTTTTTTGGTAGTAGATATAGACTTTTCAATTATTTTAGTATTTTCAGTATTTGAATTATCTTTGACTTCATAATCTACTTTGTAATTTTCAAGCCAAATTTTTAATGCTTCAATAATTTTATTTTCAACAATATAAAGTTTAGAACTTACATTGTCACATTTAGAATTAGAACACATAAGAGTTGCAGGTTTATCAGCTTTTGCATAAGGTCGTCTTTGCATTGGCTTGCCACATTTCTCACAAAACACTAAACCAACTAATGGATTTTGAATAATATTACTATGTTTAACTTTTGGAGTATTTTGTTTTCGCTTTTCTTGGACTAATTCCCAAGTTTTATTATCAATAATAGGCTCATGTAATCCATTATAAATTAAATAGTCTTGATTACGAGGTCTACTTATAATAATATGTCCATTTTTCGTTTTCTTTTTTTGTTTCCTTCTATTCCAAACAATCTTACCAATATAGGTAGGATTAGAAAGAATATCTTTAACAGAAGAAATAGTCCATTCATTAGAAATTCTAGGTTTTAAATTCATATCATTTAACTGTTTTACAACTGAATTTATAGTGTTACTTTCAAAGGTATATAATCTAAAAATTTCTTTAACAATAGGTGCTTCATCTTGATTTACAGATAAAGAATAGCCTTTTGAATCTTTTAGTTTAACTCTATCATATCCAAATGGAGCAATATTGCCAACGAATTTACCTTCAGAAACAGAAATTTCACGACCTCTTTGTAGACGCCTATTGATTGTCTTATATTCTCTTCTAGACATAAATAAGCCAAATTCAAAATATTCTTCATCAAACTCATTATCTGGGTCATAGGTTTTAACAGGTGTAATAATTTTTGTATGAGAATATTTAAAAGCCTTTGAAACTCTACCTTGATCAGCAGTATCACCACGAGCAAGTCTTTCTACTTCTACAACTAAAACACCAGTCCATTTCTCATTTTCAACATCTTTAAGAAGTTTTTGCATTTCTTTTCTTTCACTAATCGTTTCACCACTTACAACTTCTCTATAAATTTTTGAGATATGTAGGTTTCGTTTTTCAGCTAAAGTAGTTAGAATTTTCTCATGTCTTGCTAAAGTTTCGCCTTCTCCATATTTTTCAGATTCTATATCTTCTCTTGATTTTCTTAAATATATTGCATATGTGCCATCTTGCACATTTCCTCCTTTCCTTGTAATTTGTCTTTAACTTAGCCTTATTATATCTGTAATTGCAACAAATTACAACAAAGAAGGATTTATTTTTTTTATTAAATTAACAATAACATTATCTATATATTCTTTTTGATTAGTCGTATTTTCTACAATATAATCATCATAAAATTTTACTTTAGTATTTTCTAATATGTATTCTTCTAATAACATATAAATCGCCTCTTTAAAATTTATGAAAAAAATATAAAAAAATACCCAAGACAAACTTGTCTTGAGCAAATTTATATTTTTTCTATGATAGCATTATATGATGGGCAATTTATAAAATCAATTCCCTTTTATTTCCCTTTTTTCTAAATTAGTTAGTAATAGAAATAAGATTTATTTAAATAAGATAAAAGTAGAAAATAAATTCTTGCAAATACGATAATTTTATGTTAATATTAATATTAGTTTAAAGTTAGCAAAAAATAAAAATAGAAAGGATATGATTATATGAATTCTAAATATGTTGCTATTGCAGTTACTACTGAATGTAACTTGAAATGTCCATATTGCCAAAGTACAGGAGAAAGTATTCCAAATGTGCAAGGTATGTGGGATTATAACCGGTTAAGAGAAGTTATAACAGCTTTTTTAGAAGTTGGTTATAGGAATTTTAGAATTACAGGTGGAGAACCTACCACAGTTCCATATTTAGGAGAATTATTAGATTTTCTTCTACAAGATTCTGATGTGAAAGTACGAATAAATACCAATGGTTGTGATATAGAAAAATATGTAGACCATTTAAGCTCGCAAACAGAAGTAATATTTAGTGTAGATGGATTAAAAAATGTTTTTTTTCCTAAAAGGTTAACAGATGAGTTACTAAGGAAAATACAATATTTGCAGTCAAAAAACATTTCAATAAGACTAAACTGTGTAGTTACAAAACACAATTCCAATGAAATACTTGAATTAATACAATTTTGTTCTAAAGAAGGATTGAATTTAAAATTGCTTGATTTGTCTCCTAGAACAGACTATCAGGGAAAAATTCAGAATGATTTTTGGAATAATAACTACTTTGGATTAAACAAATTGTGTATTCCTTTTCCTAAGGTTGCTTCGGAATTTAGAACCAGTATGATAAAAAAGGGAACAGGAATACCTATGAGTGGATATAGTTTAGGAAACGGACATTGGCTACAAATAAAGGATTCTAGTAAGAAACCTTATTATGCTTTAGTATGTAAGTATTGTCCTTATAAAGATAATTGTATAGAAGGTGTATTTTCTCTTTCATTATCTGTTGGTGAAATTTTAAGAGTAGCCAATTGTGTTAATCAAAATTATTGGATAAAACTTAGAGGTTTGAATCAAAGACAAATTGAAGAAGAACTAAAGAAAATGGAAAAAATCTTTTTTTAAGTAATAATTAAAAAACAAAAAGCGAGGGAAACCTCGTTTTTTCTAAATTATTTAAAAAACTTAGAATTTATAATAATATTAGAAATAGAAAATTATTATAATTTTACAAAAATTTGAATCTATAAAGAGTGATTTAATCCGTTATAACAATTCTAATGTGCTTTATAAAATCAAGTCAAGGTTAAAATGAATGTGCTATCGCACAACCTTGACTTAATTTTATAAGCACATTGTCTTTTCAGTTAAGAGGATTTAAGGATAAGTATATTTAATTAAGTAGACATAAGTACATTTCAAGAGCAAAATACCTCATTAGAAATGAGGGCAGGAAAGAGAGTGTTCACACATCGCTTATACACATTGAAGGACAAGCCTTCAAGAGTTAATAAAAGAACAAAAATTTTAAGCAGATATGATGTAGAAATTCACTGGGTGAACTGGTTCAAACCCGCTATTCTTCGTTGAAATTGGAAATAGTGAACTAAAAAATTAAAAAAGTTCACTCATTTTAGGCAAAAGTTCACCAAGTGTACTAAAAAATTTTCTGAAATTTTGTAAAACAGTTACCGAGGAATCCTCGATAACTAGTTATAATAATACAAATTACAAAAATTTTAAGCTTGTTCCAAAATGGAACAAGCTCACTTTGTGTACTTAGTATTTGTGAAAATTTGTTAAAAAGTATTGATTTTGCAAATAAAATAACTTATAATGAATATAATAGTAGTGGATATTTAATATCTACTATAATTAAAAATGTGAGTCGCAACCCTATTTGCGTCGAATAAATGGATAGGTGAAAAAATGTGAACCGCAACCCTGCTTGCGAGATATAAATGTGCAGGTGGAAAAATGTTAATTATAGTAAAATGTGGGGTCTATAAAATTAATTTAGATCCCATATTTTCATAAAAGGAGTTAAATAATAATGATAATAGAAGATGGAAAATTTTATTTTATAAAAGATGAGTTTTTTGATATATTTAAAGATTATAAATTGATGGAAAACAAAGAATGCGGAAATAAAAGACCTTGCTACTTTTGCTTTAGAGATAGAAAAAACAAAGAAATAATATGGTTTGTTCCAATATCGACTAAATATGATAAATATAAAAAGATATATGATAATAAAAAATTAAAAATTGGAAATAAACCAGTATATAATTTTGTTTTTGGTAATGTATTAGGTAAAAAAGCTGTATTTTTAATACAAAATATATTTCCAACAACAGAAGAATATATATTAGAGAAATATACAAATTCAAATATAGATGTAGAAATACCTACAGTAGTAAAAAATGAAATTATAACTACTGCATTAAGAGTTGTGAGACTTGCAGAAGAAGGCATACATATTCCATTTTATAATATTGTTGAAATGAGAAATATTTTGTTAAAAGAATAAAGAATAAAAAATATCATATGTGCAGAAATTGCACATATGGGCAATAATAAAAAACAACAGTAAATTATAAGTTATAATAATTTAAAACGAAAATAAACTTAATCCGTTCACTTAGTGTACTAGTTTAATGCACCAAGTGAACTTATTTAAATTTATAGTATTTTACAGCCAATAGTACTAGATTTTTTGTAATTGACATCATCATGGTACTGAAGAATTAGCACACTTAGAAATGGTTGGAACAATAGTACACCAATTAACAAAAAATGCATCAATAGAAGAAATTGAAAAAGCGGGATTAAGTGCATATTATACAGATCATGGGGTGGGTTTGTAATATCTCCTAATCCTGCTTTTTATTTTTTACTAATATAAAATTAATTATCATTTTCAAATAATTCTTTAATATATAATTCTCTATTTTTAAGTTCATTGTTTTTACCTTGTAATAAATTCTCAAAAAACATTACTAAATAATCAAATGTAGGATAAATTCCTTTTGGAATATTTCCATAGTTACTTCTAACTAGTGCATTTCTAAAATATAAGCTTTTATCTTTAAACATATCATTATTAACATTAAATCCCATATTATTAAGATATTTTTCAATAAATACTGCTGTAGTTCTAGTATTTCCTTCTCCAAATGGATGTACTTGCCAAATGCTTGAAGTGAATTTTGAAATATGTTTAATTAATTCATCATTATTTAGTTTTGAATAATCAAATTCTTTTTCTTCTTTAAAATCATAATCAAAATAGCTTTCTATATCTTGATAATTTACATATTTAACGGTATGGCCATTTAGGATGTTCTCTTTTTTGGTAATATTATAATTCCTATAATTACCTGCAAAATCATAAATATCTTTAAATAGGTATTTATGAATATTCTTTAAAGTAATAGGACTAAAACCAAAGCTCTTATCTTCTAAAAGCTGTGCTATTCTTAAAGATACTAAATCGCATTCTTTTTCTTTTTGAATATTTATATCATTATGATTTTGTGTTTCATAATATGTTTTTAATAAGTTTTCTACTTCGTAATATTTTAATTCTCCATTAATATTTTTTTCAGATAAGTCTAATAAATATTTAGAAGGCTTTAAATTATCAACTTTATTTAATCCAATACCCGTATTCCAATATTCTTGTTTTTTTGTAGTATCAGTTATTTCATTTTCAATTATATAATTTTCTTCATTAGACATATAAAAACCTCCTAAAATTTCTCTTTTTCATACCTTAATATTATACCATAAAATGCCTAAACTTACTATAGTTTTGCCTAAAAATTCCAATGAATTACAACATCTTGAGTTTTAGTCTTTTTGTCTGCTCTGCAAATTTCATCTGTAACAGGCAAAGCCTTAACAGCTGAAAATTTTTCTCCAATTTCAATATAATCTATAAAGCTATTAACAATATCATAATTAAGTTCTTTAAAATCTTTAAAGTGATTAATTATTTTCTCTTTTTGTTCTTTTATAAATTTACTGTTTAATTCTTTTTCCTTTAAATTAGATAAATCATTTTCGACTTTTATTAGTTCTTTTTGCTTTGCTGATTTATCAGATAAAAAAGAGGAGTTTAAATCTTCAAATACATCTTCTGGAACTTTGCCACTTACTTTGTTTAAGTAAAGTTCTTTTATAGCTTTATTAATGCTTTCCATATCTTTAGATAAAGTTTCTTTTTTGTTTTCTAGTAATTTGGATTTATTTATGTTGTCATTTGAAACAAATAACTCATCAGAAATATTATCAAAGTCATAAAATGCTAAAATTTTCTCTTTAATTTTTTCTGTTACTAAATTTTTAAGATTTTCATAGCCAATAGAATGTGTAGTGCAAGTTCCATATAACTTTCTAGAGCCTTTACAAGAAAAATAAATGTAACCTCTATCATTTTTGCATTTATAAAGTTTTGTTCCACAATCTAAACATACTAGCTTATTAGCAAATATATGAACTTCGCCATTTTTACATCTTCTTGTTTTATTTTTAAAGATTTCTTGAACTTTATAAAATTGTTCTTTAGTAATAATAGGTTCGTGAGTATTTTCTACAATAATCCATTCTGATTTAGGCTGATTTACCATTTTTTTAGATTTATAGCTTACTTTTTTATTATAACCTTGTACCAAATTACCAATATAAACTTCATTTTTCAGTATTTTACTGACTGTAGATTCACACCAATAGTCAATATTTTTGCCTTGATTTCTAAAATTAATTCCTTGTGACTGTTTATATTTAGTTGGTGTTAAAATACCTTTGTCGTTTAATATTTGAGCAATTTTAGTAACACCATTTCCTTGTTCATAAAGGTTAAAAATCAATTTAATAACATCGGCTACTTCTGTATCAATAACAAGTTTATTTTTATTCTCTGGACTTCTTTTATATCCATAGCACACAAAAGAGCCAATATGTAATCCTTGTTTTCTTTTACTATCAAATGTTTTTCTAATATTTTCTGATAAATCCTCTAAATACCACTCATTAACTAAACCATTGATTTGTCTTGATTTCTTATTTCCTTTATCTAATGTATCAACATGATCTACAAGGCTAACAAATCTAATATTCCACTCGATAAATTTATTGTGTAGGTATTTTTCAACTATTTCCATATCACGAGTAAATCTACTTTGTGTTTTACAAAGTACAATATCAAATTTATGGCTTTTAGCATCTTCTAATAATTTATTAAATTCAGGTCGTTCACTGTCGATTCCAGAATAGTCCTCATCACAGTAAATGTTATAAATATCCCAGCTCCTTTCTATTGCATAATTGATTAGCATAGATTTTTGATTTTGGATACTTTCGCTTTCATCGTTTTCGTGTAGTTTGTCATCATCTTCACGAGAAAGCCTACAATAAATTGCCACTCTCATAAGTTTACCCTCCAATCGGTAAACTACTCATTTTGTACAACCCCATTATACAATAACAAGTAGTTTTAATCAACGCTCTTTGCAAATTCATTTATAATTAATTTATTAACAATATTATTTATATATTTTATAATATCATCTATATTTTCATATTTGTTCTTTTCAATAACATTAAAATTAACTTTTTCGCACATAACAGGTTCCTCCTTTTAGCAAGAGCTCCCATACTCCTGCTATTAATTCATATTCAAAAGGGCTTGTATTTGTGCTAAAAAGCAAAAAAATAAAGCCCTTTTACAATCTTGGCTTTAAAATAAAAATATATTTAATTAACATATGTTTTTCCTCATTTCTTACTATATAAAAACAAAATTTTATTAAAAATCTAATAAAATCTTGTTACCTACTAAAACAACATACATGTTTATATTTTTGTATTGGTACTTTGATATTCATATTTATAGTTTTTGGAATATCAAATCCGACTTTTAATTTTCTATCTATTACTAAATTTCCTTTACTATTTGTATGATAAGAACTTGAATTCCATTTTGCAAAAGCATAGTCTGACATAATATTAGTAGTATAAGATAATTCTATTGCATCTTGTTTTTGCTGTGATATCATTTGTTCATAACTGTTGTCATCTTTCTTTGGTCTGTCATAAGTTTTAAGATATTCTTGTAAATAAACTTTTCTATTTTTAGCATTTGTTTTTTTACGAGTTTCCTTTTCTTGTTTGTTTCTATTGTCAGCTTTTACAACCTTTGAAACATAAGGACAGCTTTTTCCAACTATTTTAGCAATTTCATTTTGTTTTAGATGGTCATTATAATATAAGTTTAAAATCTGTTCTTTAGTATTCAATTTTTCTTTTTCCTCCTTTGGTTAACTTTTTGTTTGCAAGATTTTAAATACAATTCGCCTATTGACATTTGTTATTAATTGTTGTATTATTATATTGTAAAAAATCTTACATAATAATTTCATATTGTTATTATACGATTATAATTTATATTTGTCAATACAATTTTAAACATTTTATTAAAATTTTTTACAAAACAAAAAACGAAGGAGATAAAAAATGAGAGAATTACCTCGCCATCTTGTTTTAGAAGATTTCTATATATGGTTTAATATGAAAGATAAAGAAGAATATTATGCAACACCATTATATTTATATAATGTATTAAGAAAAGATACAGACAAAGAAAATGATGAAGAAAAAAAGAAAGATGAAACAAGAGTATATTTAGAGTTAGAAAAGGATATTTCAAAAACAAAATTAAATAAGAAAAAAGAAGTTATTAGACAACCTTCAACTATTTATATTCATTATGCAGAAAGCATAGGCTCATTGTTAATAAATTTTTTAAATGCTGACTTTTCATCTTTTCAATCTGCTTATAATACATTTTTTTATGCCTATGGTTTTGAATTAATAAAAGAATATACACCTTACATATATTCAAAAACTGATGAGTGTATAACAGATGTAGAATTTATGAAAATGTTAGAAGATATTTATAACACAAGCCTAGATGATTTATTAGAATGGCAAGATAATTTCAAGAAATGTGTAGATTTTGTATATAACTTAAATGGAAATGAAGAATTAAAAGAATATAATACATATTCAAAATTTGTTGCTTATACAATTAAACACAACGAACTTTATACATATTCACAAGATGTAGAGGTTATATTAGATAATTATATAAATATACACAACCATCATCACAATGAAAGTATAGAATATTTAATAAAAGGTATTGAAGATAAAAATCCAAATTTAGAATTACACAATGTTTATACAAGTACAAAATTGAGAAGTATTTGTTTTACTATATTAGATCAACTTGTAAGACAAGAAAATCTATCAATTAAAACTTGCCAAATTTGTGGTAGATATTTCATACCAACCTTTAGACAAAATGAAATTTATTGTGATTTGAAAAATGTTGATGGTACACCAACTTGTAGAGATAAGGGAGCAAGTGAAACTTATAAAAAGAGTCTTAAAAGTAATCCAGCATTATTACTTTATAGAAGAACATATCAGCAAAAGGTTATGACAGTATATAGAAACAAAGAAAATAAGCAATTAAAGAAAGATTTTGACAAATGGAAAAAAGAAGCACAAGAAAAAATTAAATTATTCAAAAAAGGCAAACTAGATGAAGATACTTTGTATAATTGGATGATTGAAAATAAATAGAAATAAATCCCTAAGTAAATTAACTACTATAGGGATTTATTTCGTATGTGAGGAATCAATTATTACTTATACTTTTTATTATTTCTTTCGTCATTTTTCTTTGCATCTATTGCCAGCATAACAATGCCTATCATAGATAGAACGGCAATAGGCGCAGCTACATAAGGTTCCATCCAACCTTTTGTACTGCTTATAATTGAACACGCACATATAACACAGAGAAGAAAAAATAATAAGAAAAAATGAGTGACTGATATGAATTTATCATACAAGTTTGATTCCTCTGATTTTCTTACAAATTGTTCAAGAGCTTTATCTTCAAAAGGTTCTGACCGCTCTTGTTCTTCTAACATCTGTTGAAATTCTTCTTCTGACATTTCTAGAGCTTTTTTTACTGTCATTCTCTTGTCATCCATAAAATTTACCTCCTATTATTATGTTGGAATTTTCCATTACATTGTCAATTATATCAAAAAATTCTCTAAAATATTTGTATTTTACATAAAAATATGATAAACTATTAAATATAAAATTTTATAATCTCCTTTTGGAGTTTATCATAGATAACAAGTAAACAGCACAATTAATATTGGAGGAGGTAAACATATGAAAGTAAAAACAGAATATGTATCTATAACTCAGGCAGAAAGGATATTCGAAGTTATAAAGCAATCATTAAGCGTTACAAAGGATATTCAAATTTTTGTAGCAGAAGAATTGATTAAAGAATTACGGAGAAATGGCGTAGAACACCATGTTTATGAATTTAACGGAATGGGTTGTCATCATTATAATAAAGATGATGATGGTTTTGGAGGAGAAACTTGGTATGGATATCATAAAGAACATGCTTTTTCACCTGTAATATCTTCAGCAAGCTTTATTTCCAATTGTAAAGGTTATTATCAGTTAGTAGAATTTCCAAATAAGAAAGTTCCAAGTGATTATTTACACTATGCAGTGGGATTTAAGGAATTGTTATTGATTGAAGTAGATACAATCTAAAAAAGAGTAGCTTGTAAACACATTTGTTAAGGAGGTACCAAAATGGCGAATGAAAGAAATGTAGATTTAATGAACAATTTCGACAAGAGAAATGTTGAAAGTATTGACAAGCATATTAGAGAAGATGAACTTCCCCAAGAAGTATATGGAATGCTTGTTGATGAATCTGGACACGGAAAAGTCAAAGTATCAGAAGAAAGCAGAAAAATTTGTGCAAAAAATCTTTTGAAATGATTTTTAAATTTCAAATCGCTAATGGAATGAGAGCCTATATGGACTCTCATTTCATTTCTACGATTTATATCTTATATCAAATTTCTAAATCCCACTCTTTTTCTCTTTCTTCATGTTCAAGTTGTTTTACTGGATCAATAAATGTATGAGTGTCTTCTTCAAATTTTTTAACTAATTCTTTTGATTCGCCAATACCAAATTTATGGCAAATCCAAACTATAAATTTATCAACAGTTTCATAGAATTTATCTATAATTTTGTGTAAATGACTATTTTCCTTTTCTAAACTTTTAATTTTACTTTTATATTTCCATTCAATATCAAATTCTTTTTCCTTATATTCTGCTTTAATATTGTTTACTTGATTATGAAGTTCTTTATTATCAGCAAGTATAGAGTTTCTTTCTTTTTGATATTTTTCAGCTACATTAACTAAATTTACCTGTTTGGATAGTTCATTATGCAATTTTAAATTTTCTTGATACAATTCCATAATTTTATCATCTTTTGGCTTAATAATTTCGTTTTCTACTTTTTCTCTATTAAGTTTTATTAGTTTAATATCATTTATATCTGGAGTTTCGGGTAATTCTAGTTTTATATTATCTAAAATCTTTTTAGTGTTTTCAAAATTAGTCAATTTCTTTAAATCCTCAATTTTTTCGTGTTTTGCACCAGTTTCTTCTACTGGTAAACCTCGCTCTAAATCAAACCCTTTTGAAGTTATATATTTGTGAAAAGCATTTTGTAGTTGTCTGTAACTATCTCTGCCTTTCCAAAAATCTCTACAGCATATTTTATCAATGTCATTTCCTTCTTTATCTTTTGTATGGATTACTGGTATATACACTAAATGCATGTGTGGAGTGGTTTCATCTAAATGTACTGCTGCTGATACAATATACTTTTCTTCAAGATTATTATAATTACATACAAATTTATAACTTTCTTTAAAATATCTTTTAGTTTCTTCTAAACCAATCTTATTAAAAAAAGCATTATCAGAAGTAATCATTATTTCACACATGATATTACTATTACTTCTAATAGTGCCTTTTAAATCATATTCCTTTTTCATTTTATCAAATTCTTTTATATAAGTTAATTCGTTTTTCTTACACCAAAAATTGAGATGTGTTCTTGTAGGATCAATATCTTTATTAGAATGACCTTTTGACCTTCTATCATTGTGAATGTATGATCCTTGTGCATCCACTCTTGTTAATTTATCATTTCTTATAATAGCATAGCTCATATCTTCTTTGAACCTCCTTCTTTGCTCAAGATATTCTTTGAATGTCTAACATACTAGACAAACAAGTTTGTCCCGTATGGCAGGGTTTAGCAACCCTACAACCCAAACCTAAAAATTGCTACTCGCATTTTTAGATTATTTCATAAAAAATGCTTATCGCAATTTTTATGAAATATGAGCAAAAAAATAAATTTTTTTACTCATTTCACTTTAGCAACTATCAAGCAGAAGCCAGAGGGAGAGAGATAAAGTGAATTAGGTGTAATAATCCCATTTGTGAAAAATAGAATTATTACACCTATATAAGTTGAAACCGTCGGTCGTTCGCCTCGTTTCATAGGTAGTCTAGTAAGTAGTGATATTACTACTATAATTGCTGATGCTTAGGCTGTTAAACTTTTAGTTGTTACAGCCTAAGTATGCAAAATAATTGAAAATTATTTTGTATTACCTTACATCTTTGTTCATACTTGCCCAAACTTTTTACAATTACAAATCCATATCAAATATGCCACCGAATACTCTTTTATTATTGTGAGTCTGTGTTCTAAAATCTCACTCACGCACTTTGTATAATTAGACTGCTTATACTAATACGCGCATACTTTATAGCATCGGCTTGCTAAACCAAGAACTTTTATAGAGGTTCTGCATATCTCTTGCAATAAAAAAAGACATCTGTAACTTTTGCATTACAAATGACTTTCTTATTTAATATTTAATTATCTTTGTCCTCACAATCGATTTTAAGCAGAATAAAATTGTAAGGTAATAAATAATGCCTACAAAAAAATGTAGGCATAAAACTTCTTGTACAAAATAAGTAGTTACATATATATTTTCTTTTAGGATAGATAACAAACACACACCACACGGTGTAGATGTATACCCATCATCAGCAGCAGGAGTACCATTTACAGCAGCATATATAGCATGTAAAGGAGATCCAATAGCAAATCTACAGGAAGACTTAGCAGCAGAGCAAAAAGCCAGAGCAACTTATGAAAAATTAATAAACTTATGTAGAGATAATCCAGATGTAGTAGATCCACTTCGTTTCTTAAGAGAAAGAGAAGTAGTACACTTCCAAAGATTTGGAGAAGCATTAAGAGGAGTACAAGACAAATTAGCTGAAAAGAAGTTTTATATGAATGACATGAAACCTTATACAAATGATTGTGGATGTAATAAATAATAAAAGAAAAAGCAGGATCTGAACGATACCCAAAAAAAGTAGAGTTCAGATAATCCTGTTTTTTTTGTATGTATTTAATATTGAGAATAAAATTTTAGAAATATATCGCAAAATAATATTTTTATGTTATAATGATAGTGAAAAAAGAAAATAGAAGAAATTATTAAATAAATTTGATAAAGGAAAATAATATGAATAAAGATGAAATTGTAAAATTTTGTTTAACATTACCTAGCACATTTGAAGACTATCCTTTTCCAAATGACAGTATTAGTACAGTAATGAAACATACAAAAAATAGAAAATGGTTTGCATTACTGATGGAAGTCAAAGGAGAATTATATTTAAATGTAAAAACAGAACCTGATTACTCTGATATATTAAGAAATACTTATGATTATATTATTCCAGCATATCACATGAACAAGGAACATTGGAACACAATAGTTGTTAGCAACAAAGCAGATAAAACAATAATAAAAGAACTTATTAGCCAGAGTTATGAATTAACTAAAAAATAATATTCACAAAAGATAAAAATACTATTAAAAGGTCATATTCTTATGGAAAAAGAAATTATATAGGATTATCTGAAGATGAACAGATAGAAAGAGTTTATCTACATTTAAAGGATAAATATGGTGAAAACGGATATGCAAAAGTCTATTTAGAAGATAAGGAATTTGAAAATGCTTTGTATAAATTAAGACAAGCATTAGAAGATAAGAATGAGTTCATTAAAAGAGTAAGAAAAGTAGTTAATGAAATATAAAATATTTTAGAGGTGGAGTGTTGATATGAAAAATCAAAAAATAGAAAAGTTACTACAATTTTATTTATTGGCAACAGAATTAAAAGATAAAATCAGAAGTGGATGGAAAGTCTGGAATATTGAAAGAGAAAGAGTTGAAAGTATAGCAGAACATATTTATGGTACATGTATTTTAGCCATATCAATAGACTCGGAATTCGAACTAAATGTTGATATATATAAAGTTGTAATAATGCTTATATTGCATGAAATAGAAGAAATAAAAATAGGAGATTTAACACCATTTGACAAAGTTACAAAAGAACAAAAAAGAAAGATTGGAAAAAAGGCAGTAGAAGAAGTATTAAGTACTTTAGATAAAAAAGTACAATATATTGAATTAATAGAAGAGTTTGAAAATATGGAAACAAAAGAAGCCATTTTTGCAAAGATGTGCGATAAATTAGAGGCAGATATACAATGTAAGTTGTATTGCGAAGAAAACTGTATAGACATAAATAGAAAAGAAAACGAACATCTTCTTGAAGATGAAAGAATTCAAAAATTATTACAAAAAGGAGAAAAAACAGTAGCTGATTTATTTATCGAAAATGACAGACATATATATACTGAAAAAGTATTTGAAAATATAGCAGATTATATAAAAGATAATGACTTGCTAAAACTAAAATAAATTAAAGGAGTGAATGAAGTGACAAAAGTTTTATTTGTATGCTATGGCAATATTTGCAGGTCACCAATGGGAGAATTTATATTAAAAGACTTAGTAAAAAAGAATAATCTTGAAGATAAATTTAAAATTGAATCAGCAGGAACAAGTGCAGAAGAATTAGGAAATCCAGTGTATTATCTAGCAAAAGAAAAATTGAAAGAACATAATATATTTTGCAATGGCAAATTTGCGAGACAACTTAATAAAAATGATTATGAAAAATATGATTATATTTTAGCAATGGAAGAGTCAAATGTTAGAGAGATAAATAGAATATTTAATAAAGATACAGAAGGAAAAGTATATAGACTTTTAGATTTTACACAAAATCCAAGAGATATAGATGACCCTTGGTACACAAGAGATTTTGATAGAACATATAATGAGATTTTAGAAGGATGTAGAGTTTTTTTGAAATATATTAGTGAAAAATAAAAATTAAAAGAAGTGAGGGAAAAAATGAAAAATATTATTTTAACAGGAGCAAGTGATGGATTAGGAAAAGAATTTGCTTTAAGATGTTTAAAAGAAAAAGATATAAACATAATTGCATTATGCAGAACAGAGCCAGATTATAAATGTGATTTTATAAAAACAGATTTAACTGATGAAACATCAATAGAAAATACTTGTAATATTATTAAGGAAAAATATAAAAAGATAGATGCTTTAATAAATTGTGCAGGTGTACCTGGAGTTCAAAAACTAGAAGAAGTTACTTATGATGTATTAGACGATTTAATGAAAATAAATGTACTTGCCCCTATATATTTAACAACTCAACTAATAACATTAATAAAAGAAAGTGAAGCAGATATTTTAAATGTTGGTTCAACTATTGGAACAAAATCAGGGTATACAGATCAAATTGCTTATACAACTTCAAAATGGGCGATGCGTGGAACAAGCTATAATCTACAAGTAGAATTGAAAAAACATAATTGTCGTGTGATACAATTTAATGTTGGTGGAATGAATACTAGAATGCATACAAAATGGACAGGAAAAGAAATAGAACATCCAGAAGAGTGGATGAATCCAGCAGATATTGCAGATTTAATGGTGTATATATTAAAGTTACCTAAAATGATTGAAGTAAGTGAAATTGCAATAAATAGAAAAGTTAATGTACTAGATAAAAAGTAATGGATATGAAATAATGGAAATATTTGATGTAGAAAGAAATTAGAAAAAAGAATACAAGGAAGAACAGATATAGAATTAAATGATAAAGGAATAGAACAAGCATATCAAACAAAGGAAAATTTAAAGAACGAAAAAATAGACTTAATAATATGCTCACCATTAAAAAGAGCAAAACAAACAGCAGATATTATAAATAAAGATAGAAATATTCAAATAATTTATGATGAAAGATTATTAGAGATTTGTTATGGAGAAAATGAAGGAAGACTACATGATGATTTTGACTATGATGGCTTTTGGAATATAGTAGAAACTCACGAATATAAAAATGCAGAAAATGTTAATAACTTTATGAAAATAGTACATAACTTTTTAGAAGAAATAAAAAATTATAAAGAAGAAAATATACTAATAGTTACACATAATGGAGTATGTAGAGCAATTAATACATATTTTAATGGTATTCCCAAAGATAATAACATTATTAATTTAGGAATCAAAAATTGTGAAGTGGTTAAATATAATCTTGTTAAAGATAATAGTTTCATTATATATGCACATAGAGGAGCATCTGCATATGCACCAGAAAATACAAGGATAGCCTTTAAAAAAGCAATAGAATTAAATGCAAATGGAATAGAACTAGATTTACAAAAAACAAAAGATGGAAAGATAGTTATATTTCATGATGACTACATAGATAATAAGTCAAATGGAACAGGGAAAATTGAAGAATATATTTATCAAGAATTATTAAAGTTAGATTTTGGAAGTTGGTTCAATGAAGAATATTATGAAGAACATATAATGTTATTTGAAGATTTTGCAAAGGAATTTTTAAATAAAGAACTGACTTTTGCAATAGAATTAAAAGTTTTAGGCATAGAAAAAGAAGTATTAGAAATTATAAATAAGTATAAAGTACATAATAATATTTATATAACTTCATTTATATATAATGCACTTGAAAATGTTAGAAAAATAGATACAGATATAAAATTGTCTTGGCTTATTGAAGAAAGAATAAATAAAGACAATATAGAGAAATTACTAAAAATAAATGGAAGTCAAATTTGCCCTAAAGCTGATCTGATAACTAAAGAAGATATACAAATTGCTAATAATAATGGATTAGGAGTTAGATTATGGGGAGTTAATAATGAAGAAATTATGGAAAAAGTATATAAATTAAATATAGAAGGAATGATTGTAAATTTTCCAGATAAATTGATTCAATTATTAAAAATAAAGTGAAAAATACAATATTACAAAGTGGATTTTATAAAAATATAATTCAAAAAAATAAATAAAAAAGAAAGGTTTGATAAATTATGAAAATTACAAAATTTCCACAATCATGTTTACTAATAGAAACAAAAGGAAAGAAAATATTAATAGATCCAGGTACGTTAAAATATAAAGAAGAATATTTTGATATTTGGAATTCAGTAGATATAATATTAATAACACATAAACATTCTGACCATTGTAATACAGAAGTATTAGAAAAAATAGATAAAAATATTAAAATATATTCAAGTAATGAAGTGAAAAATACTCATCCAACATTAGATATAAATATTGTTAAAGAAAATGATAAGATTATTATAGAAGATAAAATATTGATAGAAGTAGTACATGCTGAACATGGATATATACCACCAATGAAAACTGGAGCAAAAGTTATTGAAAATATAGGTTATATAATAGATGATAATGAAACAAGAATATATATAACAAGTGATACTATTTGTTTTGAAAATGAATATAAATGTGATATTTTATGTGTTCCTGTTTCAGATTATGGAGTTGTAATGGGAGCATTTGAAGCATCTTTATTTGCTAAAGAGACTAATGCTCAATTGGTAATTCCATTACATGCAGATAGTCCTAAATATCCAGTTGACTTTGATTTTGTAAAAGAGATGTTTGAGAAAAATGAAGTAGAATATGAAATATTAGAAAATGATGAAAGTATTGAAGTAGAATAAAAAGTAAATTTGACCACAAGCTATGTATAGTAGAATTAACAATAAATTAAGGGGAAAATAATGATAAAAAATATAATATTTGATATAGGCGGAGTATTACTTGAATACAATCCAAAAACATATTTAGATAAATTAAATATAGAAGAAAGTAAAAGAAAAGAGTTAAATAATATAATTTTTCATAATCAAAAATGGAGAGATTGTTTAAATGGTTTTATAAACAATGAGGAATTAATAAATTATTTAGGAAAAGAAAATCCAAAATATAAAAATGAAATAGAACAAATACTTAGCAAAGATAATTTAAAATATATGTTACCACCAAAGCAAGATATAATAGAATATTATAAAAGCTTAAAACAAAATGGATATAAAATATATTTATGTTCTAATATAACAGAATGTACTTATGATTATATTAAAGATAATTTTGAAATAATACAAATAGCTGATGGAGGAGTATTCTCTTGTTTTGAACATATCAGTAAGCCTAATATTGAAATTTATCAAAACTTAATAAATAAATATCAGATAAATGTAAAAGAAACAATTTTTATTGATGATACAAATAAAAATATAATAAATGCAAGTAAAATTGGATTGAAAACAATTTTATTTAATGATATAGAACAACTAAAAATATTAGAAGAATAGAGGAGAAAAATAACGATGGACAAGCCAATAAGAAAAGCAGTAAGATGCTATTTAATAAAAGATAATAAAGTTGTAGTTACAAAATATAAGAAGGGTAATAGAAAAGAAGGATATTATGATATACCTGGAGGAAAGATAGAAGAAGGAGAAATTCCAAGTCAAACAGCTATTAGAGAGATGAAAGAAGAGACTGGAATAGATATTAAAAATTTAAAATACAAAGGAATTATGACAATAGAATATCCAAATAGAAAATTTTTATTCGATGTATTTATTTCAAATGAAAGTGAAGGAGAACCACAAGAGTTTGAAGAAAATATATCAGAATGGATAGAAATTAATGAACTATTACAAAAAGAAAAGATATTATCTAATATAATGATTTTAGATAGATTTTTTATAAAAGGGCTAATAGATGATAATTGCAATTTTAGTATGCATATTATAGTAGATGAACAAGAGAATATTTTAAATGTAGAATATAATTTAGAATATAAACAATAAGATTAAATTATAAAATAGGAGAAACTAAATGACATATTTACAAGAATTTTATTTACCGACAATACAAAAGGAAGAACTAACAACAAACACACCAAGTAGTTATCCTTTTGGAATATTTCCATATAAAGAAATAGAACAAATAAATTTCAAACCAATTACTATATTTTATGGAAGTAATGGTTCTGGAAAATCTACACTATTGAATATTATAGCAGCAAAGTTAGGAATTGCTAGAACAGCTAATTTTAATACTACATACTTATTTGATGCTTATATAAATATATGTAAAAAAGTATCTAATGCAATACCTATTAATAGTAAATTTATAACAAGTGAAGATGTTTTTTCACATATATTAGAGGTAAGATTAAAAAATAGTGAAATTGATAGCAAAAGGGAAGAACTTGAAAAATTATATTATAAAGAAAAATATACACCTATAAATTATGATAATATGGAAGAGCTAAAAATACAAAATGAAACAAGGTCTAAAAGTCAAAATCAATTTGTAAAAAGTAGATTAGAAGAGAATATAAAGGAATTTTCTAATGGAGAAACAGCTATTCAATTTTTTGATAATTCTTTTAAAATCGGTAATTTATATATATTAGATGAACCAGAAAATAGTCTTGCACCAAAATTTCAAATGCAATTAGCAAAAATACTATTAGAATGTGCAAGATATTGCGATTGCCAATTTATTATTGCTAGTCATTCACCTTTTATATTATCAATAGAAGATGCACTAATATATGATTTAGATGATAAACCTACAAAAACAAAAAATTGGTATGAATTAGAGAATATGAAAATTTATAATGATTTCTTTAAGAAATTTTCAAAAGAATTTAATAATTAATATAACTTTAATATTGGTATTGTAATAGATGAAAAAAATAAATATATTATAAATTTACATAAATGTATTTGACATGATATAAATAATATGCTAAAATAAAAATATATTTTAAGAGTATATCTAAAAACAAATAAGTTTTGAGCGATATAGAATAACTATAAAAGTTATTTGCACTGAGAAATAGATTTAAAAGTCTTTCAAAGGAGTCTTAAAGATTCTTTTGTGAGGCTTTTTATAATTATAATAGAATAAATTAATTTAATAAAATAGTTAGATATTATGAAAGGGGATGAAATTCATATGGAAATAAAAACTCAAACTACATCAAATGATTCAATTTTAATTAGAAAAGTAAGAAATGATGATGCAAAACAGTATATTGAACTTATAAATTCTGTTTGGAGAGTTGCTTATAAAGATATTTTTCCAGAGGAAGTATTTATTGACAGAGAAAGAGGGAAAGAAAATAGAATAAAAAGTTTTTCTGACAAATTATATAATGATAATAAGAGGTTATGTTATGTTGCTGAATGTGATGGTGTAATTGTTGGAGCAATAAATGGTACAATAAAATCAACATATGAACATTTTTCAGAAGATGATTTTGCTGATTTAGTTGGATTATATATAAATCCAAAGTATCAGGGAAAAGGAATAGGCACAAAATTAAAAAACATTTTTGAAGATTGGGCGAGAAGAAATGGTGCTAAGAAATATATAATTGGAGTTTTGAAAGATAATAATAAAGCTCGAAAGGTATATGAAAGCTGGGGAGGCGAGCTTGACGATTGGGAGCAGAAATTTTATAAATTGGATGTAGGATATGATGAAGTTTTTTACAAATATAATTTATAAAAATTATAAATTTATTTAATAAAATTGGATAAAAGGAGATGATTAGAATGCCAAAATTCATATTAATAATAGGACCACAAGCAGTTGGGAAAATGACAGTAGGTCAAGAATTAGCAAAATTAACATGATATAAACTATTTTATAATCATATGACAATAGAAATGGTTAGATTAATATTTGATTATGATAAAAAAGCATATCAAAAAATGAACCAACGTATAAGATATAAAGTATTTAAAGAATTTGCAAAAAGTAATGAAAAGGGAATAATATTTACAGGATGTTTTGATTTTGGAAAAGACTTAGAAGAAGAAAAAGCAGAAACTGATAGATGGATGAATTTATTTGAAGAATCATATGTAGTTGAATTAGAGACAACATTAGAAGAAAGATTAAAAAGAAATAAAACAGCTAATAGATTAGAACATAAAGCATCTAAAAGAGATTTAGAATGGAGTGAAAAAGAGTTATTAAAATCAATGGAAAAACACAAATTAAACTCTGAACCAGGCGAAGGAGAAAAGATTTTTAAGAATTATTTAAAAATTGTAAATACAGATATATCAGCTATTGATGTAGCAAAAATTATAAAAGAAAAATTTAAATTATAGAAAAGGAGAAAAGAAAAAATGAAATATTATAAAAAATTAGTAGGAGAAAGAATATATTTATCACCAATAAGTATAGAAGATGCAGAAAAATATGTAGAATGGCTTTCAGATTTTAAAGTGACAGATGGACTAGGTAGAAGTAGTAACTTGATGACAATAGAAGATGAAAAAGTATGGATTACTAACGAATCAAAAGGTAATGATTTAAACTTTGCAATTGTAAATTTAGAAAATGATAAGTTAATTGGAAATTGTAGTTTAATGAACATTAGTTATAAAAATAGGATAGCTGAAGTAGGACTTTTTATAGGAGATGAAAGTAATAGAAATAATGGATATGGAGCAGAAACATTAAGATTATTATTAGACTTTGGTTTTAATTACTTAAACTTAAATAATATAATGTTAGGAGTAAAATCATTTAATGAAAGAGCGATAGCATGTTATAAAAAAGTAGGTTTCAAAGAATTTGGAAGAAGAAGAGAAAGCTATTTCTTAAATGGAAAATATTATGATGATATACAAATGGATATTTTAGCAAGAGAATTTACAGAAAGTTATATAAAAAATAAAAATATATAATACATTTTACAAAAAGTGTGTTATACTAATAACAAATTAAATTTAGTTATGATTTAAAAAGAAAATTAATAGTAATTTATAGTTACAAAATTAAGAGAGATAGTGGTAGGTGAAAACTATTAGAATATAAAATTACGAATTACAATTCTTATAGTAACTAACGAGTGGCTACGAATAAGCTATAATGAGGTAATATAAAGTTTTATATTATGAATAAAGGTGGTAACACGAGTCAAATCGTCCTTTAAAAAGGATTGATTTGACTCTTTTAATTTTTAAAAGATAATATTAGATGAATGGTTTGTAAAATAAGAAATTTTCAATTTCTTATTTTATGATGAACGAAGTGAAAGGAGAAAAATTATGAAGGAATTAGAATTAATTAAAAGAAAATCTGTACAGATATTTTCAGAGGAAGAATTAGAAAGAAAATTAAAAAGTGGAAAAAAATTAGTAATAAAATTTGGAGCAGATCCTAGCAGACCTGATTTACACTTAGGACATACAGTACCATTAAGAGTCTTAAAAACTTTTCAAGATTTAGGACATGAAGTAGTTTTTGTAATTGGAGATTTTACAGCAATGATTGGAGATCCAACAGGAAAGAGTAAAACAAGACCAGCATTAACATTTGAAGAAACAAGAAAATCAGCAGAAACATATTTAAAACAAGTTACAAAAATTTTAGATAAAGATAAAACAAGAATTGAATATAATTCAGAATGGTTATCTAAAATGAATTTTGAAGATATAATAAAATTAACAAGTAAATACACTGTAGCAAGAATACTAGAAAGAGATGACTTTAAAAATAGATTTGAAAATAATTTGCCACTTTCAATGCATGAATTATTATATCCACTTATGCAAGGATATGATTCAATAGCATTAAATGCAGATATAGAAATAGGAGGAACAGACCAAACATTCAATTTGTTAGTAGGAAGAGAATTACAAAAAGATTATAAACAAGAGGCTCAAGTTGTTATTACTTTTCCATTATTAGTTGGATTAGATGGAAAAGAAAAAATGAGTAAGTCTTTAGATAATTATATTGGAATAGATGAATCGCCTGAAAAGATGTATGAAAAAGCAATGAAAATTCCAGATGAAGTTCTAATAGAATATTTTAAATTAACAACTGATATTGATATAGAAATAGCTAAAAAATGGATAGATGAAGATGTTGTTGAAACACATAAAAAATATGCAAAAGAAATAATCAAAATGTATCATGGAGAGGAATTTATTACACAAGCTGAAGAAAAATATAAGACAGTTGCAAATGGTAGAATTCCTAGTGATATAGAAAGCATAAGCTTAAGTAATGATATTCAAGAAATATCAATATGTGATTTATTAGTAAAAACAGAATTTGCGAAATCAAGAGGAGAAGCCAAAAGAATGATACAGGGAAAAGGTGTTAAAATAAATAGTGTATTAATTGAAGATATTAATAGTAGTATAAAATTAGATGAAGAGCTTGTATTACAGTTTGGAAAAAATAAATTTATAAAAGTAAAGTAGATAGTGAAATATTAAAAAATTCAGATATTGCAAATTATGTAAAATTAATGTATAATAATTAAACTGGAAATTACCAAAAAAATCAAGGAGGTAACGGATATGTATGAATATGCACCGTGGTCAAAGAAAGTTTTAGAACGGATACTAGAAATTTCTTCAACAACATTGCCAATTTTAGATGTTCAGTTAGGAGGAGCATGTAATCTAAACTGCATTTACTGTGATACACCAAAGTATCATTCACCATGTTCATTAGATATAAATTCACTTGAACGAATTATCAAAAATGGTAATATTGAGTGGGTATATACCTGTGGATTAGGAGAGCCAACAGCATCTGGAAATATGGGAACTTTTAAACAGATATTGGATATTTGTAAGAAAAATGGAGCAAAGGTTTCAGTGTTTAGTAACATCGTTAATTTAGATGATGAGTTATTAAGTTATATTGAAGGAGGTACATTAAGTGTGCTGTTCAAGCTTGATAGCTTTGATAAAGAAAAAATGGCTTATTTATATGGGCGAGATAAAGGACAAATTATCTTACGAAATTATCAAAGATTATTAGAAGTTACAAAACTAAGCGATGGAACTACTAACTTAGGGGCTTCTATTGTACCAACAAAGATTAATTATGAAGAGGTATATCAGATTATTGATTTTTGTATGGAAAATGGAATATTTCCTTTGTTAGGTCAACTTGAAAATGCTGGGAGATGTTCAAAAATTTTTGAAAAAATGGAACTGAAACAAGAAGAATTATTGAATTTAAGAAGTTACATTAATCAAAAATATGAACTGACATACCAAATTCCTATATGTCCTGCAACTATTTCTGCAATGCATATAACAAATCAAAATGATGTTATTGTAGATAAGAAAACAGGATTGTCATGCGCATGGTTTTGGTTAGGAGATCCTGAAATGATTACACTTGGCAATATCAAAGAGATGCCTGCAGATATGATAACTAAAAAAATTATTGACTATCGAAAATCTAGATTCAAAGATGTTGTTGATATTGCAAAGACATTAAAACCACATCCATTTGGTGGATGTGGAGGAGATGCAAAAACTTTACTTAATCAGTATATCAGCATTGCAAAATACTGAAAAATGTTAAAATTAAAATTGTTTAAATAGAGGTGTGAATGATTTCATTCACACCTTATTAACGGTATGGCTAAATCAGAGAATTTATATATTAAGTTCGTATTGTAAAAAATGTAAACTTATGATAACATTATGATACAAAGAAGAGGAGAGAAAAGATGGAAAAAGTTGTATTAGTAACTGGAAGCAGTAAAGGAATTGGAAAAGCAACAGCTATTGAATTTGCTAAAAAAGGATATAAAGTAATAATAAATTATTTAACAGATAAAGAAAATGCAGAAAAATTATCAGATTATCTAGAACAAGAATATAAAGTAGAAACATTACTTATTAAAGCTGATGTATCAGATGAAATGCAAGTAAAAAATATGATAAAAGAAGTTATAGATAAATATGGAAAAATAGATGTACTAGTAAATAATGCAGGAATAGCGATAGATAAGGAATTTGAAGATAGAACTATAGAAGATTGGAAAAGAACATTAGAAGTAAATACAATAGGAACTTTTTTAGTATCTAAATATGTAAGCGAATACATGATAAAAAATAAGAATGGAAAAATAATAAATGTATCTTCAACAAATGGAATAAATACATTTTTTCCATCAAGCATAGATTATGATGCATCAAAGGCAGCAATTAACAATTTAACATATAATTTAGCAATACAATTCGCACCATATATAAATGTAAATGCTGTTGCACCTGGTTGGGTAAATACGGATATGAATAAAGAATTGCCAAAAGAATTAGTAGAAGAAGAGACTGAAAAAATATATAAGAAAAGATTTGCAGAACCAGAAGAAATAGCAAAAGTAATAGTATTTTTAGCATCTGAAGATGCAAGTTATATAAATGGAACAGTTATAAAAGTAGATGGAGGAATGTAAATAAAGATGTTATTAGAATATTATTTAGACAAATTAAATGTAAAAAATAAACCTGAGTTTATTGAAAAGTATTTAAAAACACCATCTTTATTAAGACTAAAAAAAGTTGGATATTTTTGTGGAATGGATTATGCATCAAAAAATATATATAATTTTAAAGAATATATTACGAGGTACGACCACTCATTAACAGTTGCACTATTAACATGGAAATTTACACAAAATGAAAAGATGACACTTGCAGGATTATTTCATGATATTGCAACTCCATGTTTTTCACATGTAATAGATTATATGAATAAGGATTATGAAAATCAAGAAAGTACAGAAGAGTATACCGAAAATATATTAAAAAATGATAAATACTTAATAAAATGTTTAAAACAAGATAATATTCAAATAGAAGATATAACTAATTTTAAGAAATATAGTATTGTAGATAATGATAGACCTAAAGTATGTGCAGACAGAATAGATGGAGTAATACTTACTGGAATATCTTGGACTAAAAATGTAGAATATGGGGATATAGATAAAATCATAGATGATATTGAAATATATACTAATGAAGATAATTTAGATGAAATAGGATTTAAAACAGCAGAAGTTGCTAAGTTGGTATTAGATATTAGTAAAAGTATTGATATTTATTGTCATTCTAAAGAAGATAACTATATGATGGAATTATTAGCAGAAATAACAAGATGTGCAATAAATAATAAAATAATAAAATATGATGATTTGTATCTATTTGACGAAGAAAAAATGATGCAAAAGTTAAAAAAATGCAATAATAAAGTCATAGAAGAAAATATAAAAAAATTTGAGACAATTACTAAAGAAGAAATACCAGATATCAAATTACAAAATGTAAAAATAAGAAAGTTGAATCCGATTGTAAATGGAAAGAGATATAGTGTTATCAAATAACAATGATATAGTGACTAGACAATTATAAAAATTAAAATAACACTAGACAAAGTTAAAATTAAGATGTATAATAATAGCATAATAAATAAAAACAAAGAAAAAGAGGAGTACATTTAAACACTGATTTAAAGAGAATAGAAGCCAAAGGCTGGAAGCTTCTAAAATTAAGATAAATGGAAGTAACTTTAGAGTTGGTAATATGAAAATAAACTTAAGATTATCCGTATAAGCTGCGTTAAAGCTAAATTAAGATGTTATCTAAAAATACAAAAAATAGATAATAATTAAGGTGGTACCGTGAGATATTAGCTCGCCCTTATAGAAATATAAGGACGAGTTTGTTGTTTTTAAAACAACCTATGGTACAAAGTTGTGAAAGATATGTCCCCAATGGGACAAAAATTAAGATAGCTGTTTGAGCAAAGCGAATTACAGATATCTTATGCAAAAGGAAACGTCCCCAATGGGACAAACATGCATATGAATTACCAAAAGAAACAAAGTTAACAGAAAAACAAAAAGGAAAGAATGGAGTTTTAGGGACTTCTAAATTAGAAAAAACAGAAGGAGATTTAGAAAATGACAGATAATAAATTAAGTGGAAAATATAATCCACAAGAATTTGAAGAAAAACTATATCAAGAATGGGAGAAAAAAGGCTACTTTAAGCCAAGCATGGACAAAACAAAAGAAAGCTATTGTATAATGATGCCTCCACCAAATGTAACAGGAAAGCTACACATGGGACATGCATTAGATGATACAATACAAGATATTTTAATAAGATTTAAAAGAATGCAAGGATATAACACATTATGGCTTCCAGGTTCAGACCATGCAGCAATAGCAACAGAAGTAAAAGTTGTTGCTAAAATGAAAGAAGATGAAGGGCTTACTAAGGCTGATATTACAAGAGAGCAATTTTTAGAAAGAGCATGGGCATGGACTAAAGAGTATGGTGGAACAATACAAAAACAACAAAAAAGGCTAGGATGTTCTTGCGACTGGGATAGAAACAGATTTACTATGGATGAAGGTTTGTCTGAAGCTGTTTTAGAGCAATTTATAAATTTATATAATAAAGGTTTAATTTATAAAGGCAAAAAAATGATAAACTGGTGTCCATCATGTCATACAAGTATATCTGATGCAGAAGTTGAACATGAAGATGAAGCTTCACATCTATGGCATATTAGATATCAAATAGCAGGTGAGAAGAATAGATATATAATTGTAGCAACAACAAGACCTGAAACAATGCTAGGAGATACAGCAGTTGCAGTACATCCAGATGATGAAAGATATAAAGATTTAATAGGTAAAAAATGTATTTTACCTATAATGAATAAAGAAATTCCAATTATTGCTGATGAATTTGTTGAAAAAGAATTTGGAACAGGTTGTGTTAAGATTACACCTGCACATGATCCAAATGATTATGAAGCAGGATTACGTCATAACTTAGAGATTATTGAAGTTTTTGATGATAGTTCTATAATGGGAGATTTAGTTCCTGAATATAAAGGAATGAAAGCAATAGATGCAAGAAAGCCAATTGTAGATAAGTTACAAGAATTAGGGAATTTAGTCAAAATTGAAGATTATGCACATAATGTTGGAAAATGTTATAGATGTCATAATACAATTGAACCTAGAATTTCTGAACAATGGTTTATAAGTATGAAAGACTTAGCTAAAAGAGCTGCTGATAGTGTTAGAAATAATGAAGTTAGATTTGTTCCAAAAAGATATGAAAAAATGTATTTTAACTGGTTGGATAATATTCAGGATTGGTGTATATCAAGACAATTATGGTGGGGGCATAGAATTCCAGTATATTATTGTGATGAATGTGGACACATGAATGTTGCAAAAGCAATGCCAGAAAAATGCGAAAAATGTGGTTCAAGTAAATTACATCAAGATGAGGACTCATTAGATACATGGTTCAGCTCAGCATTATGGCCATTCTCAACACTTGGTTGGCCAAATGAAGAAAATGAAGATTATAAAACATTTTATCCAACAAATGTATTAGTTACAGGATATGACATTATAACATTTTGGATATCAAGAATGATGACACAAGGACTAGAACTAACAAACCAAAATCCATTTAAAGATGTTGTAGTACATGGAATAGTACGTGATAGTCAAGGAAGAAAAATGTCAAAATCATTAGGAAATGGAATTGACCCAATTGAGATAATAGATCAATATGGGGCAGACGCATTAAGATTTTCAGTACTATCTGGAACAACAATGGGAAATGATATAAGATACATGCCAGAAAAACTAGAACAAGCGTCAAACTTTGCAAATAAAATTTGGAATGCTGCTAAATTTGTAATAAGCAATTCAGCTGATGAAGAAAAAGTGAGAGAATTTTGTTATGAAGCATTTGAAAAAACAAAATCATATAATCCAGAATGCTTTAGATTAGAAGACAAATGGATTTTAAATAAATTTGATAAGCTAGTAGTAGATATTACTAAAAACTTAGACAATTATGATTTAGGAATTGCACTTGACAATATATATAACTTCATTTGGAATGAATTTTGTGATTGGTATATTGAAATGGTTAAAACTAGAATATATAGTGATGACGAAAATGTAAGAGTACCAGTAACAGATGTGTTAAATCATATTTTAGCATCTTCACTTAAATTATTACACCCATTTATGCCATTTCTTACAGCTGAGATTTACAAAAATCTTATAGTATTTGGTACAGAAGATTTAATAGTTGCAAAATGGCCAGATATTAGAAATGAATTTGTTTTTGACAAAGAGGAAGAAATAGTAGAAAAAATAAAACAAATAATAGTAGAAATTAGAAATGTAAGAGCAAATATGAATATACATCCATCTAAAAAATCAGAATTAATATTTGTTACAGAAAAATATGAAAAAGAGATTTTAGAAGCACAAGAATTAATGGCGAAATTAGGATTTGGAACATCTCTAAAAGTTCAAAAAGATAAAACAGGAATACCAGAAAATGCAATAAGTATAATGCAAGATGGAATTGAATTATATATGCCATTAGAGGATTTAGTTGATATGGAAGAGGAAAGAAAAAGATTACAAGATGAAAAAACTAAGTTAGAAGCGGAAGTTGCAAGATGTGAAAAAATGCTTTCTAATCCTGGATTTGTTAATAAAGCACCTGAGAAGAAAATTCAAGAAGAAAAGGATAAATTAGAAAAATATAGGGAAATGCTTGCAAAAGTAGTGGAAAGACTTGCAAAATAATTTTAAATGTGATATTATGTTAATATGAAAGTGCAGAACTCCGTCGCAACATTGGAGTTACAGAAGTAACTAATAACAATTATATTAAGGAGGTAGCAAGATGGGAAATGCAGGAATTCTTTTAACAGGCTTTATTGGTGGATGTATAGCGGCATTTATAGCCGATAAAGTAATTGACAAAGTACAGATGTACTTGAAAGAAAAGAAATACTTTAAAAACAACTAAAACAATAGCTGTATTATAGGAGGAAAAAATATGAACATTTTGATTGGATATATTTTTGGAGTTACTATAGGAACAGTAGTAGGGAGTACAATAGTTTACTGTGTTAATAAAGTTATGAATAAGCGCTAAGTGAAAAAGGAAAAGAATCTAATCCAAAAATTTGGATTAGGCTCTTTTCTTTTTTTTTATGAAGTGTTAAAATAGTTTTATAAAATTTATAAAAGGAGAAAATTATGGAAAACATTGATAAAATATACGATTTATTAAATAGTGTAAAAGTTACAGAAAAAAACGAAATGTATATAAATGAAATAAAAGACCTATTAGCAACAGAAAATTATTTAGAAGCTCTTTCAAAAATGAGAGAATTAAGAAATAAACAAGATGAAGAAGAACAAGAAGAGGAAGACATTATAATTGAAGAAGATGAGATAGAAGAAGGAACATATCCGAAACAGTTAAGTAATCAAGAATTAGAAGAGAAATATATAGGGATATTACTAGAAAATCCAAAATTAATTTCAAAATATTATTTTTTATTTGAAATATGTATGTTTGAAGATCCAGAGATGCTAAATATCTATAAAAGTGTATTATTTAATGAAGGTTCAAAATATTCATCAGAAAAGGCAAAAAATAGATTTAACTTTTCAAAAGATACAGAGGAAGTATATGCACTAAAAAATGAATTAAGAAAAAGTGTAAAAGATCAAGATTATAATATAGAAAAAATATTCACTGAATTAAGAAAACTATTTATACTTAGAAAAGCATATATAGAAACACCAGAAGAAAATATTCAAAATAAAATAGTTGAAATAACACAATATGAATTGTATGATAAAATGTCATCAGAAGAAGTTGAAAGTACAATAGAACAAGTAAAAATAACACAGAAATTTAGACAATCAGTATTAAGTAATGACTTAGTAGATTTTTTACAAAGTGGAGAAAATGAATTAGCAAATGGACTTGCTTACCCATTCCCAGTAATAACAGAAGTATTTAAAGGAATAAGAAAAGGAGAAACAATGGCATTTGCAATGCCATCAAACTCAGGAAAAAGTAGGTTAACAACAGATTTAGCAGCATATACAGCATTAGTACATAAAAAGAAAGTACTAGTAATATCAAATGAAATGTCAGAAGAGAAAATGAAATTATGTTTAATTACTACAATAATTAATAACCCAGAAATTCAAAAGATACATGGACAAGAAGTATCAGTAACAGAAGGAGAATTACTAGAATTTAAGTTTAGACCAGATAATAAAAAAGACGCTAAATTAGATGAAGAAGGATATATTTTAAAAGAAGAAGGAGAAACACAAAAACAATTTGCAAAAAGATTATCAACAATATCATCTGATTTTAATAAAGTTATAAAAGCAATAGATTGGGCAAGTAAACAAATAAATAATTCAATATATTTTATAAATATTACAGACCATACAAATGATGAATTAAGAAAAGTTATTATAAACTACTATTATAAAGAACATATAGAATATGTATTTTATGATACATTAAAAACAGATACTGATAATATAGGAAATCCAGAAGAAATAAAGAAAACAGCAACAATACTTTCAAACTTAGCACAAAATTTTAATATTTTTATATGCTCATCATTACAATTATCAGAAAGCAAAACATTACCAATAAATCTAGATGTAAATGATTTAGCAGTAAGTAGAACTGTAAAAGAAGTTCTAGATACACTTTGCCTTTTTAAACAAATAAGCAGAGATAATTTAGATGAATATGAGTATTCACTAAATGAAGTAGATACAGAATTTTTTGATTTGGAAAAGTCAGAAGATCCTGATGTTAGGTATTATGCCTGTGTTATTGATAAAAACAGAGCTGGAGCTAAACCTAAGTTGGTATTTAGATTGAATTTGGCTTATAATAGTTGGGTTGAACTTGGATATTTGAGATTAAAATAATGTGCCAAAGGGGGCGTCCCTTTTTGGCACATTTTAACTTCTTAACAAATCAATCCAACTATAAACAATTTTTTTACACATTGTAAATAAAGTAATTTTTTCAATATCATTTGATGCTATTAAATTTGTACTTGCAAGTTCTTTTCCATCTAAAGAGAATGTTACTTTGCCAAGTTTATCACCTTTTTTTATAGGCGCTTCAATATTATTATCTAATTCAATAGATTGTGATATTTGGCTTTCTTTACCTTTTTCAATCAATGTACCAGCATTATTTTCTAAGATGACATCAACTGTTGATTTAACACCTTTATTAACAGAAATAGTTTGAATTACATCATTCTTATTTCCAAAACTTTTAAAAGAAAATTTGCTAAATCCATAGTCTAATAATTTTTGTGCTTCTGAAAATCTTACTTTAGTAGAAGGGGCTTTCATAATTACAGCAATTAGTGATAAATCATCACGTGTTGCACTTGCTGATAAATTATATAAAGCAAGAGATGTAGAGCCTGTTTTTAACCCTGTGATTCCTTTGTATGTTTTTATAAGTTTATTAGTATTAACTAATTGTGATTTACCGTCTCTTAGGCTATCCATCCATATTGTAGTATATTTTGTTATATCAGGATGCTTTTGTAATAATTCTCGAGACATTAAAGCAATATCATGTGCAGAAGTTACATGACCATCTTCATCAATACCATGGCAATTTTTAAAGCAAGTATCAGTCATTCCTAATTCTTTTGCTTTGTCATTCATCATTTGAACAAAGGCCTCTTCAGAACCTGCAATGTGTTCTGCCATAGCTACTACACAGTCGTTTGCAGATACAACACATATAGCTTTTAACATCTCATCTACTGTTAATGTTTCTCTAGGGTCTAACCATATTTGTGAACCGCCCATAGAACGAGCTGTTTCAGAACAACTTATTGTATCTGAATATGATAAAGTTCCATTGTCAATTTGTTCCATTATCAATAAAATACTCATAACTTTTGTTACAGAGGCTGGACGTAATTGTTCATGTTCATTGTGAGAAAATAGAACTTGACCAGTTGATTGTTCAATTAAAACTGCAGAACCACTTTCTAAATTTAGAGTGTTTTCATTTTGAGATTCAGTAGATACATTAACAATATCAGAAGAATTTACAATATTAGAAGAAACAGGGGTAGCAGGATCTGTATCTAATGACCATATATATGAATCAGATATTCCATAAGAAATAGAACATATTGATATACTTAGAATAACTATTAATGAAATAGTAATTATATTATTTGTTTTTCTCATTTTTTATTTTGTATGATAAATATAATAATCATACTCTCCTTTCTTTTTATTTAATATTAATAAAATGTATATGTTGTTTATATTTTTTTAGAATGAAACTTTGAAAAAAATGGCTAAACATAAAGAAAAATTCTATTGACTTTTGTAATAAAAAACATTAATATATAGGTATAAATAATAAAAAGGATGTAGATAAAAATGTTAAATATAATAATAAAAATAATATCACTTATAATAGTTCTAATAGGAGTGATTTTTATATATGATGCAAGAATAATAACAAAAAAGTTTTTTGGATTTGGAGATCAAAATGAAGCTTCATCAGGATTAAAAATCTTGGGATTTATTATTGCTATAATAGGTGGAGTAGTGTTGACAGTAAATTAGAATATCAGTCCCCAATGGACATTCAATGGGACATGAATGGAGTGAAAGTAAAATGCCAAACTGGACAGATGAGCAAAAACAAGCAATATACGAAAAAAATTCGAATTTACTAGTAGCAGCTGCTGCACGGAAGTCGGAAAGACAGCAGTATTAGTAGAAAGAATAATAAATAAAGCAATAAAAGAAAATATAGATATAGACAAATTACTAGTAGTAACATTTACAAATGCAGCAGCATCAGAAATGAAAGAAAGAGTATTAGAAGCAATATACAAAAAACTAGAAGAAGACCCAGAAAATGAAAACTTACAAAGACAAATAACATTATTAAACATGGCAAGCATATGCACGATAGACTCATTTTGTTTAGAAGTAGTAAAAAACAATTTCTATGAACTAGAAAATGTATCACCAAACTTTAGAATAGCAGACACACCAGAAATAGAACTACTAAAACAAGAAATACTAGACGAACTATTTGAAAAAAAATATCTTGAAGGAGACAAAGACTTTACGAAATTAATAAACACATATACAAGTTACAGAGATGATACACCGCTAAAAGATTTAATCACAAACATATATAATTATATAAGCTCAAGTCCATATCCTAAAAAATGGTTAAACGAAAAAATAGAAATGTTCAACATAGAAAAACAATTAGGAGAAGATTTTAGCAAAACACCATGGGGAAGAACTTTATTACAAGAAATTGAAGAAGAATTAATAGATGACATCACAATATTAGAAGATGTCTTAGAAACATTACAATATGATAATCAACTAGAAGAATTTAAACATACAATAGAAACAGATATAAAACAGCTAGACACACTAAAACAAAACTTAGACAACTGGGATAAATCATATGAAATAGCACAAAACATAAAATTTACAACATGGCCAAGAAAAAAAGTAGAATCAGAAATAAAAGAAGAAGCAAAAAATATAAGAGACAATGTAAAAAAGAAATTCAACAAAAAAATAGACAAAATATTTATATCAGACTCAAAACAATCAAATCAAGACATATATGATATGTATGAAATATTAAAAAAATTAGAAAATCTAATTATAGAATTTGATGAAATATATTCAAAAAGAAAAAGAGATAAAAACATAGTAGACTTCACAGACATAGAACACTTTGCATTAAACATATTAGTAAAAGATATAGAAGAAGTAACAAACGAAAACGGAAAAAAAGAAAAAAATATAATAAAAACAGAAGTGGCAGAAAAATACACAGAAAAATTTGAAGAAATAGCAATAGACGAATATCAGGACAGCAACTTAGTACAAGAATACATACTTTCATCAATATCAAAAGGAAACAACATGTTCATGGTAGGAGATGTAAAACAAAGTATATACAGATTTAGACAAGCTATGCCAAAGCTATTTCTAGACAAATATAGAGAATTTTGTCCTATTGGGGACAGTCCCAGAAAGGACAAAAATGTCCCATTGGGGACAGTCCCAGAAAGGACAAAAATGTCCCATTGGGGACAGTTCCCAAAAGGACAAAAAATTCAACTGTTCAAAAATTTCAGAAGCAGAGACAACATATTAGATTTTACCAATATAATATTCAAAAATATTATGAGTCATACTCTTGGTGAAGTTGAATATGACAAAAGCGAATACCTAAACTTTGGAGCAGAAGATTATAAAAAGATTAATCAAAGCTTAAAAACTGAGATTAATATAATAGATACAAAAAAAGATGATGAAGATGATAATCAAGATAATATAAATAGTGACAACAACAATATAGATACAGATTTAGAAGAGCTAGAACATATAGAAAATATACAATTAGAAGCTAAATATGTTGCGAAAAAAATAAAAGAATTAATCCAAAGTAAATATCAAATCTATGATAGAAAAAAAGAAAGTTTTAGAGATATTACATATAAAGATATAGCTATTTTATTAAGGTCTACTAAAGATAAAGCAGGTATATATGAACAAGAAATTATGAATTTAGAGATGCCAGTATTTTCTGATAGCAATCAAGAGTACTTAGATTCTATTGAAATCCAAACTATTATGAGTTTATTAAAAATAATAGATAGTCCAATGCAAGATATACCACTTGTAACTGTTTTGAGATCAAATATAGGCGGTTTTACAGATAATGAATTAGTGCAAATTAGATTATCTGATAAATATGATAATTTTTATAATTGTATGCTAAAAGCAAAAGTGGATGTAAAACCAGAACTAAAACAGAAAATAGAAAAGTTTTTAGATAATATAAAAAAATGGAGAAAAGAGCAAGAGTATTTAGCTTTAGATGAGCTAATTTGGAAGATTTATTCTGATACAGGATATTATAATTATGTAGGGTTAATGCCAAATGGAAATCTAAGGCAAGCTAATTTGAAGATGTTGTTTGAAAGGGCTAAAAAATATGAAACCGCAAGTTTTAAAGGTTTATATAATTTTATAAATTTTATAGACAAATTAAAAACAAATTCAGGAGATATGAGTTCAGCTAAAATTATAGGTGAAAATGATGATGTAATTAGGATTATGAGTATTCATAAAAGTAAAGGATTGGAATTTCCAGTTGTATTTTTAGTAAATTCAAATAAGAAATTTAATGAACAAGATATAATGAAAAATCCTGTTTTGTTACATCAAGAGATGGGAATTGGAGCTAAATACATAGATTATAATGCACAAGTTCAATATGATACTTTAACTAGAGAAGCTGTTAAAAACGTTATTAGAAATGAAAGTATTTCAGAAGAAATGAGAATTTTATATGTTGCATTAACAAGAGCAAAAGAAAAACTTATAATTACTGGAATATCAAATGATTTTACAAAACAAATTGAAACTATAGAAAAACAAAAAGAAATTTATCCTAGAAAAAATGGAAAAATAAATCCTATTTTAGTTAAAAAATATAAATCATATTTAGATTGGATATTGTTAGTATATCTTTATGAAAAAAATAATACAAACGATTTAATTGAATTAAACAAAATTGAGCCAAGTCAAGTTATAAACAAAAAACAAGAAGAAATACAAGAAAATGATAAAAATAAAACAATTGAATTATTAGACAAAAAAGAAATACAAAAAGATTTTCTAAAAGATATAAAAAATAAAATTGAGTATGAATATAAAAATAAATTAGCAATTACTATTCCAACAAAAAGTTCTGTTACTAAATTAAAACAGATGAAGGAAAAACAAATAGGAGTTGACATACAAAGCTTAGATTTTGATGAAATAGAAATACAAAGTGACATACAAGCTGAAAGAAGTATAACTTTTGAAAAGCCTAAGTTTTTACAAGAAGAAAAAGAAGAGAAAATAACATCTGCACAAAAAGGTACATTAGTACATTTATGTATGCAAAAGCTAAATCCAAAAGAACAATATGATTTACAAAAAATCAAAGAATTAATACAAGATCTACAACTAAAACAAATTATTACAGAAAAAGAAGCAGATAGCATAAATCCATATAAAATACTGGAATTTACAAAGTCAAAAATATGGGGACAGTTAAAAGCAGCTAAAGAAATATATAAAGAGAAGCCTTTTTACATAAATATTCCAGCTAAAGAAATTTATGAACAAGAGATAGAGGAAGACATTTTAGTACAAGGAATTATAGATTTATATTATATAGATAAAGATGATAATTTGGTTTTAGTTGATTATAAGACTGATTATGTAGAGAAAGTAAATGAAAATCAATTAGTAGAAAAGTATAAAACTCAATTAGAATTGTATAAAAAAGCATTAGAAGAAGCCTTACACAGAAAAGTGAAAGAAATGTATATTTATTCTGTTTATTTGGGAAAAGAAATTGAATTATAAAAGACAAAAGGTAGTTTCAAAAAGAAACTACCTTTTTAGACATAGTATGAAAGCTCATTTGAACTTATTATTTATATATTAAAAAGTCATGCTGACTTTCTAATATATAAAATACACTGCACACAAATTTATTGTATAAATTTGGCGCTTGAACAAATTTACGGAAAGCCAAAGATAAAAATTTGGATTATACTAATTTTAAGGCTTTCCGATTTGTTCTGAAGTTGTAATTTTCAATTCTTTCATAAGAGTTTCTGTACCAGTATTTATAATTGATTGAGTATTATTAAAATTATCCCAGAAAATAATACGTGCATAATGCTCATCTTCATTAACTAAATCATCAAATGTAAATTCGTCAGATAAAGTGATATGATGATTATTTCTTAAACTACTTGAAGCGCTAGTAATTGGCTTAAAGGTTTTAGTATCCACAAATACTTGAACAAAATCATCTGAAAAAGAAATTTTTTTCTTAACCAAAAGATAAGTTGAGTTTTTTTCTTCATCATTAATTACTTCTAAATCTTTGTATTTAAGCCATTCGAACTCTTCAACTCTGCAATTCTTACTTATAGAATATACGCATCTATTATCAAAAAGTATTGTATCTTCAGAAAGAAAATAAAAATTCTTAAAATCTTCTGAAAATATGGGGGAGCTACTATGCTCAGAGTTAAATACAACTCTAGAAATTTGCCATGTATCTCTCATAATTCGGCGATATACTAAAAAAGAGTTATCGTCAAGTTGCTCAATTCCAATAATATCACCATAAATACGATAAGAATCAAAAGTTTTTTGGTTTACAAAAGTAAAGCTTCCAGATTTCCGAGATCCTTTACAAACCCATTGTTTTTCATTGTAGGTAATGTCATAAAGTCTACTCATAAATTTGTCCTCCTTATAGAAAAAATTGTTAATAGTTACAATTACATTATAAAAAATGAATATAGTTATAATATCACAAAATTATGTAAAATGCAATATTTTAAAAGCTTAAATTTGAAAAAATTGATTTATGTTGATTAATGTGTTATAATATAATTATATTATAGTATTTATAAAAAATAGTATTTGTGTTGGAGGTATTAATATGGAAAATGTTTTTAAAGAAAAATATAAAGTAGATATAAAACCTGAAGAACCAAATAAAAGTGTAGAATTAATATGTGAATGCATGAAAAAAGAGAAAGAAATAAATAGAATGTTTGATGAAGAAGACGGTATAGATGTGAATGCAGAAGGATATGAACCAGAAGCAGAAGTTACATTAAAAAGAATAACTAATTTATTAGCTTATAGAGAAATAAGAGCAAAACAGGCATATGTTTCTAAAGTTACTAGAGGAGACAATAGTAGAAAAATGAGAGGCCTTTTATCAGATATAGACAAAGACAGAAGAGTAAAGCATAATTTAGCTTTAACATCTTTAAAAGGTTTAGTAGAATTTGCAAAAAAATATAATATAGAACCAGTATATACAGGAAATATTTTAACAGAGCAAGAAATAGAAGAACATAAAGCTTCATCTTATGATACAAGGTAGGAAATGACAGATGCAATACTTAGAATTTTAAAAGATTTAGAAGATTGTTCAATAATTCAGGGATATGGAAAAGGATTTGAAAAAGAGATTAATAGAATACAACATAAAATGTATAAAACAAAAAGGGACTATGGAATAAAACAAGAATTATTAGAAGATAATGGAGATGTTTTATTTGATGATTTTGATTTTAATAGGTAAATTGTACCAAATTCTTCCTCATGTTATATTATTTTACTAAATAAGAAAAATATGTTATAGTATAATAAATATTACTAAAAAGGAGATGTAAAATTATGGATAGGATGAAGACACTTTTTAAATATGCAATGTGGGTAATACTATTTTTTGTATTTTCAGAATTAATGATAAACTTAAATATAGAAACTACTTATCAAAATATAGGAAGAAAGGACAATGAGCAACAAGTAACAATATATCAAGCGCAAGCAACGAAGATAAATGGAAGAATAAAAGGAAAGATATATAATGATTCAAAAAACAAAATAGAAAATAACTATTTAAGAATAGATTTATATTCTCCAAGAAATGTGTTCTTAGGAAGTAAATATATAGATATTAGTACCATAAGAGAAAATGAAACAAGAGATTTTGAAACATATTTTAAAGTACAAGATGTAGAATATTATGAAATAAAATTTACAGATGAAAAAGAAGAAGGAGAGCTTCCAGAATTGATACGAGATTTAACTAAAGGTGAGGTAATATGGGGAACATTTTTAACTTTTTTAATTTTTTGGTAAAATTTGAAAGTTAGAAATATATAATAAAGCATTAATAATATTATACTATTTAAAAATAAAAACAATAGAAAAAATTTCTATTGTTTTTTATTTTGTTTAAAAATCAATTGAATTAAAAAAATTACAATTTATTACAAAATAATATAAATAAAAAAATTACATAATAAAAATATAAAAACAAAAAAGGAGGATTTTTCAATGAAAAAAATATTAAGCATATTTGCAATAGTTACATTATTAGCAACACTTGTTTTTACTGGAAATACTTATGCTGCAGAATTAAGTTCAATTGATGTTGATACAAGTAAAACAACAGTAAGACCAGGTGATAATGTAACAGTCACAGTTAATTTTGGAGAACAATTAGGAGCTTATACAGTTAAAGTTTCTTATGATGATGCAATTTTTGAATATGTATCAGCAGAAGGTGGTGAATCTAATAATACAGGAGATAAAGTAATAGTAAGTTTTCATGATACAACAGGAGGAACAAACCCAAGAACAAGTACAAATGTAACATTTAAAGCTAAGTCAGATATTACAACATCAAATCCAACGGAATTTACAATAACTGCAGAAGGATTAACAAATCCAGATGCAACAGTTGATTATGATGATATTACAACACCAATTATTAAAAATGTAACAGTAGAACCAGAATATGTAGATTATACACTAAAATTAGAAAATACAGGAAAAATTATAAAAGAACAAGAAAATGCAATGACATTATCATATTCTTCACCAATGGGACGTTACTATGAGCATGCGAGATTAGTAGCAGAGGCTACAACACCAGAAGGAGCAACAGTAAAATTATTAGCAACAGATCAATCAAGAATAGAACATGATATTATTCAAAGTGGATGGGGAGATGCACAAGGATATAAAATAGGTGGAAAAGATGTTTCTCAAGTTTTAAATGTAATGGGAGTTTTTAGTAAAGTAGGAGATTACACAATTACTTTAAAATTAATTGATAGGGACAATTCAGATGCGGTAATAGCACAAAAGACATTTAATTTTACAGCAGTTGAGAAAAGCACCGAAACGCCACCAACAGTACCAGAACAGACAACTCCTGAGACTAATAAACCAGAAGAAATAAAACCACAAGAAACACCAAAAGTTTTACCAAAAACAGGTTCTAATATTTATATTCCAGTTGCACTAATCTTAGTTTCTATAATAAGTGGATATATATTTTATAATAAAAGAAAATAGTAAAAGGGGATATAGGGAGAATTTTTAAAATCCCATATTCCCTTTCTTTATGTATAGGATGTATAGGAGAGAAGTAGAAAGATGAGTAAGAGAAAGATTATAATAAATATTTTTCTTGTCTGTATAACAATAATAATTATAGTATGGTTAATAATTGAAGTATATAAAGATAATAATATAAAAGATGAAAAATTTGAAAATCCATATATAACACAAAGTATAATATTAACAGAAAATATTTTAAATGAAGAAACAAATGAAGTAAAACAATATCCAAAAGTACAGATACAAGAGCAATATAAAGGATATATGGTATGTGCAAAGTTAGAAATACCTAAAATAGAATTAGAAACTTATATATTAAAAAAGTATTCTGTAGAAGCTTTAAACATATCAGTCACGAAGTTTTGGGGTGTAAATCCAAATGAGATAGGAAATTTCTGCATTGCTGGACATAATTTTCCTAATAGAAATATGTTTCATAATTTAAAAAATTTAGAAGTAGAGGATAGATTTTTTATTTCTGATAACAATATAGGTAAGATTGAATATGAAATTTTTGATATTTATAAGGTAAATCCAAATGATGTAAGATGTTTATCACAAGAAACTGGAGGAAAGCGAGAGGTTACGCTAATTACATGTACAAACAATTCAAAAGAAAGAATAATTGTAAAGGGCAAAGAAATTTAAAAAATTCCAGAGGAGGATAAAATGAAAAAGGAACTAGATATTAAAATAAGGTTGGTATTGAAATTTATATTGATTACTATACTATTTTTAATAATATTAGCAATTATTTCTATATGGTTAAAAGCAAGTGCATCAACAAAGCTACAAGGGATTGAAAATTTCCCTAGTAGTTATCAACCATATTTACAAGAATTATTAAAAAAACATCCTAATTGGAAGTTTACAGCATTATATACAAATTTAGATTGGAATTATGTAATAAGTCAAGAAAATGTATTTGGAAAGAATTTAGTGCCTAAAAATTATTCAGATAGTTGGAAAAATACAACACCTGGACAATATAATATAGAGGTTGATAGTGGTTGGGTTGATAGTTCAAGACAGGCAGTAGAATATTGTATGGACCCAAGAAATTTTTTAAATGAAATTAGAATATTTCAATTTGAAGGATTGTCATATGATGTGCATACAAATAATTTAGATGGAATTGAAAAAATTTTATATGGTACAGAATTTTATAATAAAAAAGTATCATTTCTAGATTTTTGGGGAAACACCATTAATATGAATGAAAAATATTCGGATCTAATTTTAAGAGGAGGACAAACTTCATATGTTAGTCCATATCATTTAGCATCTCGTATTAAACAAGAGGTAGGCCCTTTTTTATCACATTCTTCAATAAGTGGAAATGTTCAAGGATTTGAAGGATTATATAATTTTTATAATATAGGAGCTACAAGTTCAGCAGAGCCAATGGGGGCAATTAAAAATGGATTGAGGTATGCAAAAGATGGAAAAGGTGCAAGTGAGGAAACAAAAAATAAATATTTAATTCCATGGAATACAAAAGAAAAAGCAATTAGTGGTGGAGGAATTTTTATTGGTTCTAGTTATATTAACGTGGGACAAAATACAATATATTTACAAAAATTTGATGTTAATGATGATAGAGGAGGTAATTTGTTTTCACATCAATATATGACTAATATATTAGCACCATATAGTGAATCAAAATCAATTTATAATGGGTATAAAAATAGTGGATTATTAAATACAGCGATGAACTTTATTATTCCTGTATATAATAATATGATAAACATACCAGTGCAAAGTCCAAATATTAATACAAATGATTTTATTCAGGATAATACTAAAGTATATTGCAATGGTGATAATATAAATATACGAACAGGTCCAAGTACTTCTTATGAGATTATAACCACAATATCAAAACAAGATAAGATGACCAGAATTCAAAAAGGGAAACAAGCAGGTGAAAGATGGGATAAAGTAATTCTAGAAAATGGAATTGTTGGATATATTTATCAATCATATGTAACAGAGATTCCACCAGTTCAAATTGAGAGAATACACATTTCTATTGATAATGCAACAATACAAAAAGGAGAAAGAAAACAATTACAAATTACTATATATCCTCAACAAGCAAATAATCATAAAGTTATATATTCTTCAAGTAATCCTAATATAGCAACGGTAGACGAAAAAGGTAATATTTTAGCAATTCATTCAGGAGAGACAATAATTACAGTTAAAGCACAAGAAAATTATGTACAGAATGAAATAAAAATAAAAGTTTATAGTAAAGTTGAAAATTTATTTTTAGATCAGAATGAAATTTGTATGACTGTTAATGACACATTTAAAATTAATGGATACGTTGAACCAGATGATGCTGATGACTCTAAGATTTTATATAGTAGCTTAAATCCACAAATTGCGACTATTGATGCAAGTGGAAATATTACTGCAAATAAAATTGGTGATACTACAATAATTGCAAGAGCAAATGAAAATCCACAGATAAAAAAAGAGTGCAAATTGTCAGTTGTTAGAAAGATGGAGGATACCGAAATATCTATTGATAATTCTTTAACAGTGAATAGTTTAGAAATTAGTGGAATAAGTTATGATAAGAATACAGTTGCAGATTTAAAAAGTTTATTTTTTACTAATCTTGATATTGAAATTGTCAATTATAAAGATGAAATGCTAAAGGATAGTGATCTAGTTGGAACTGGTTGTAAACTTTTAGTTAAAGAAAATAATAAAGTGCTTAGAGTATATAGGTTTATAGTGTATGGTGATGCAAATGGAGATGGAAAAATAAATAGTTCAGATTTATTAGTATTACAAAGACATATTTTAGAGATTCAGAATATGGACGAAATATTTAGAAAAGCTACTAATATTAGAAAAAATGGAAAAAAGCCAACTTCAATAGATTTGTTATTAATTCAAAGACATATCTTAGAATTAAAATTTATTGAACAATAAAATTGGACTAAATCAGATAAAAGTTTTAAGAAAACGAGTGAAAGGAATGATATTAAATATGAATATTAAAGCAAAGAAAAAAATAGTAATACTTTTAATAAGTTTTGTTCTTATATATATTCATTGCTTCAATTTTAATATTAGCTTTGCTGTAGATAATGGAATTGTAATTATAAATTGTGACAAAAGTAATATTAATAAAGATGAAGAATTTGAGATTAGCATCAATTTGGAAAATGCTATAACATCAGCCTTTACATTATCGCTATTTTTTGATAACACAAAGGTAGAATTTGTAAAAGGCCCAGATAATATAAATGTAATTGAAAATGAAATTATTTATGTATGGTATGATTTAACAGGAGGAAAAAACTCTAAACAAGGTGAAATTGCAAAATTAATATTTAAAGCAAAAGATGAAGGGATTGCAAATTTTGTAGCAAATGGTGAATTTTATAATGAATTACAAGAACAACTACCAATTAAGTCTAAAGATATACAGGTTCAAATAGGAAATATACAAAATACAAACCAAGAGAAGAAAATAAGTGATGATGAACAGGGTAACAATACGCAAGTACAAAATGCAAATCTAAAAGTATTAAGATTAGATAGGGAAGGATTAATACCTAATTTTGAAGAAAATATATATGAGTATTATTTAACTGTTTTAAATGATGTAAATGATATAGAAGTTTTAGCTATTTCAGATAACGCTAATGCTACAGTAGAAGTAGCGGGAAATAACAATTTAAAAGAGGGAGTAAATGATATAACAATTAGAGTTATTTCAGAAGATAAAACACAAGATAATATATATACTATACATGTTACTAAAACATCAGATTTAGAGATATCTAATACAAATTTAGAAATTCTAGCAATTGAAAATATATTATTATATCCTGAGTTTGATAGAAATGTTACAAATTATGAAGCACAAATTTCTAATGAAATTAATAATTTAAACATTTTTGCTGTACCAGAAAATGAAAATGGAAAAGTAGAAATTACAGGCAATGGCAATTTAAAGGAAGGAAATAATTTAATAAATATAAATGTAACTGCTCCAAATGGAATTTCAAAAAGAGAATATAAGGTAAATGTATATAAGAGAAATCAAGAGGAAGAAACTAAGTATCAAGAAGATGTAAAGGATAATCAAAATAAATTAGAAGAGATATATGATATAGAAAAAACTAATGATGAATTATCAATTCAAAAAGATGAAAATCATAAAAGAAATATTATAATAGGTGTGTTAATAATAGTTTTAGTATCTTTTTTTGTAGTTTTTTTAATATATAAAAAAATCTTCTATAATTTCACTAGTTAAAAAATGTTAATTATTAGCTATTTAATACAAAAATTATGTTAATTGAGTTGAAAAACATTACCAATTATGCTATAATATAGGATGTAAAAGAAAGCAAATATAAGAGAGGAGAACTGAATATTATGGCGAATGACATAATTCAAGAAAACAAAAAAACTGTTGTTGCAACAATTGGCAGGTGGATAACACCACATGAAGGGCACAAAAGATTTTTGCTTAAATTAGTTCGGGAATACGATAAGGTTCTTATTTTAATAGGTTCATGCTATGAAAATGGAACTGAAAGCAATTGCATTTCTGCTACTGAAAGGCAGAAAATGCTTACAGCGATTTTAAAAAGAGAGGGAATTGCGAAAGAAAAATATGAGTTTGATACTGTTGAAGATGTTCCTACTTTTGAAGAATGGCTGGATGATGTAAAAGAAGTTTGTAATAAAAATGGTGTTACACATTTCTGTACAGGAAATCAGGAAGATATTTTAAATGTCCTAAAAGAAAAGAATGAGACTTTAGGGTTTGAAATAATAAATCCTGAAGTGGATTCGGATTTTCCATATCATTCAAGTCATATTAGGAAGATGATTATTGAAGGAAAATATGAGGAATTAGAAGGATTAATACCTGATGAAGTGAAACCAATTCTTTTTAGGAATTCTTTTAAAGAGATTTTAGCAGCAAATCAAAAGAGAGGTATTCACTTTGTGCAGGGACGTCAAACAGTAGATGTAATAGTGCTTATCAGAAATACTTTAGATGGAAAAGCCTATGTTCTACTAGGAAAACGTTCAATGGAAAAGGTTGATTTCCCTGGATATTTGGGACTTCCTGGAGATGCAATCCATAAACACGAGACAGCAATAAATGCTGCAGTTCGTACTTGTTACGAACAAACAGGATTGCAAATTGAAGTACTGGACAACTCATTAGAGCCCGCAATTGTAAAGTTTGAAAATGTTCCAAAGTCTAACCTTGAACAGATGCATTTTGTAGGTATTTATAGTTCAGAGGATGAGAAATTTGCTGGAACTCGCGGAGGTTCTTCACAATGTTTTGGAATCTTTATTGAAGATGAGATATACAAGTATGAAGAATATCTTAATGCTTCTGAAGAATTAACAAACTTGAAATTCTATGAAGTAAATGATGCGATGTCTAAAGGATTGACATATCAGCAGCCAGAAATGCTCAAAAAAGCAATGGCTATGTTTGAGGCATATCCGAATTTGACAAAAACAATTCAGCCACAAATGGAGGAAAAGGCAGAAACGTTCATGGTTTCATTTATAGGAGCTTCAGGTGCGGGAAAGAGTTCAGCGGCATTAGGCACAGCATTTAAACTCAAAATGTTAGGTCAATCTGTCGAATATGTTCCAGAATTTGCAAAAGAGTTGGTATACAACGGAGTCCTTGGAAAGTATATTCCAAATCAGTCATATATTGTGGCAGAGCAATTTAAACAATTATATGATTTATTAGGGCAGGTGGATTACATCGTAACTGATGCAGGACTTGAAATTACTGCACTCCACTCATCAAAAGAAGATGAAGTTGTTGAAAAATTAGCTTGGTATTTGAGAAATAAAATAAACCAAGTAACAATCTTTATTGAGAGAGATGAAGAAAAAGTGCCATTTGAGACACGTGGGAGAATTGAGACAGAAGAAGAGAGTCGTCAGTTTTCCATTCAACTTGAAAAATATCTAAAGAAAAACAATGTAAGATATATCAAAGTGAAAGGTTCAGAAGCAGCAATTGAAGTGGCTCTTAATGCAATAACGGAACATAATAAGTCATGTAAAGCGTAGTAACACAAAAACAGTTTTCCTCTATACATCTTTTTTAGGTGTATAGAGAATTTGTAAGAAGGAGAGATCTATATGGAAATGACGAATGGCATTAATATAGTAAAATCAAAAGAAAAAATTCAGAAGGAAAGTTGTGTAAAAAAGCGGTCAGAAGATTTAATTTCAGTATTAAAAGGGAAAAAGGTAACAATATTAGGGCATGACAATATTGATGTAGATGCAACATTATCAGGAATATTAATGTCTAAATTGTTAGACTTTCTTAAAATCGATAATGAATTTATCATTATTGAAGAAGTTAAAAGAAATGAAACTTATGAAATAATTGAAGAAACAATAGGCATTGATATGAGAAAATGGCAAGTGAAAGGAGAAAATCCAAAAAGAGAATTGTTTTTAGTTGATCATTTCGAAACAATTCATAGTGGACATGTGGTAGGATGTATTGACCATCATCCAACTAAGCAAGAAAAAGGCTATGAATTCAAATACACAAGAAAATCATGTGCAACTGCATATTTAATCTACGAAATTATGAAGGAAGTAAATTTTCCAATAACTAAAGAAGATGTAAAAATGGTTATTGTTGCTATGATGGTAGATACAGTATCTTTTAGAAGTAGCAAGACAATACCAAAAGAGGCGGAAGAAGCAAAAGAGTTGGCAAGGCAGTATGGGATCAAATATTTTCAATTGGAAAGATATTGTTTATGTTTAACTCCAATTGACAAAATGAGTAAAGCTGAAATTATATCTAATGGACAAAAATGGTACAATTATAATGGGCATAAAGTAGGATCATCATATGTACAAATATATGAAATGCCAAATAAAGAACTAATAAGTGAATGGTTAAGTAGCTTAAAAGAAAAGTTAAGAGATACTAATAGTGATATGTTAGTATTCATTATCGCTAACATGAAAAGTAATACTACTTATGAGTATCAAATTACAAAAGAAGAGATAACAAGATATGTAAAAAATGGCATTTTATCAAGAGGACAAGATATTATGCCTGAAATTGAAGCTAAATATATTAATAGATAAAAGAAAAACAGCTCATATGAATAGATTATCATATGGGTTGTTTTTCTTTTAACTTTGCATAATAAGTTTTTAAAAATATATTAACATAAAAGCAAAGTAAACATATTATATAACGGGAGGAAAAAAAGTGGAAAATATATTATATAGTATAGCAGGAATATTAATACCATTTATAGGAACAAGTTTAGGAAGTAGTTTTGTATTCTTTATGAAAAAAAATATGAATGAGAAATTTCAGAAAATGCTTGTGGGATTTGCTTCAGGTGTTATGATTGCAGCCAGCGTATGGTCACTTATTTTACCAGCAGTAGAAATGGCAGAGAATCAAGGGGGAATACCTTGGCTACCAGCAGCATTAGGATTTGCATCAGGTGTTATATTTTTAATTTTAATAAATAAAATTGCTAAAAAATTTGAATCAAATGGAAATGAAAAGAAGTTAAATATGTTAATATTTTCAGTTACACTACATAACATTCCAGAAGGAATGGCAGTTGGTGTATGCTTTGCAGGATTTTTAGCAGGGAATGCGGGGATAGCCTTATTTGAAGCAATGATTTTAGCATTAGGGATAGCTATTCAAAATATTCCAGAAGGTGCAATAATTTCAATGCCTTTAAAAATGCAAGGTGCAAATAAGAAAAAAGCATTCTGGTGTGGAGTTTTATCTGGAATAGTTGAGCCTACTGCAGCATTTATAACAGTATTACTAATTAACATTGTTGTTCCAATCTTACCATATTTATTATCATTTGCAGCAGGAGCAATGATATTTGTAGTAGCAGAAGAATTAATTCCAGAAATGCATAGTGGTAAGAAATCTACTTTAGGTGTAATTGGATTAACAATAGGATTTATTATAATGATGGTATTAGATATAGCTTTGGGATAAATTAGAATATAAATGAAAATACTTTATAATTTTTATAAATAAAATTTGTAAAAATTATAGAGTATTTTTTAGTGTTGTGATAAAATATGAATAGTAAAAAGTTATTAATAAATATAGTAAGAAAAGAGAAAATATGGAATATAATAAATGTGTAGAATATATGAAAGAAAAACATAAAGGACAAAAAAGGAAACAAGGAACGCCTTATTATTTACACCCAATTGGAGTAAGTAACATTTTAAAGAAAAAAGGATTTGCAAAAGATTATCAGATAGCGGGATTATTCCATGATTTGATAGAAGACACTGATACTACTTATGAAGAAATATTAAAAATTACAAATAGAAACATTGCTGAAGCTGTAAGGCTAGTAACAAAAGAAAATGGATATAAAATGCAAGAATATATTATAAGAATAAGTAAAAATGATATGGCAAAGATGGTAAAGCTAGCAGATAGACTACACAATTTGTCAGAAACTCATTTAACAGAAATAGAATTTCAGAAAAAATATGTAAATGAAACAGAGGAGTGGTTTTTAGATTTGGCAAAAGGGACTGTTTTTGAAGATGACTTACAAAAAGAACTAAATAATATTAAAAGATTATATGAAAAGTAATAGAAATTTATTTAAAGCTCCAAAAAGTGATTATTGAATAGTCACTTTTTTTGTTGTATAGGAAAAATTGATTTTTCCTATACAACAAAAACACATTCCAAAGAAAATTGCAATGCAATTTTCGCGAGCGAACAAAAACGGGGCATGTAAGTAATCTAAAATGTTAAAAAATTTTAATCATGCTCCTTTTGTTCTTGTATAAAATGTTTAAAACAGAAACAATGTTATTAATGTCCGCTTTTGTTCTTGTATAGTATTATATTAAAAAAACTTATTATATTTTTTATAAAAAGTATTGACAAATAAAAAAATAATGAATATAATACAAATGTAATTACTTAGTGTTATAAAAATAATAAGTAAAAGAAAGGAGAGTAGTATGAACAAAGTAAATGTTGTTTTAGGAAGTTTTTATGGAGATGAGGGAAAAGGAAAAATTATTGATTACCTATCACAAAAAGCAGATATATCAATAAGATGTACAGGAGGAAATAATGCAGGACATTCAATAGAAATAGACGGGAAAAAATTTGCATTCCATTTAATTCCATCAGGAATATTAAATAAAAATACAATTGCAGTTATAGGAAATGGAGTTGTAGTAGACCCTAAAGTATTAATTGAAGAGATGGAAAACATAAAAGCGAATGGTTATAGTGTAGAAAATTTAAAAATTAGTGATAAGGCACACGTGATATTTCCATATCATGTAGAAATGGATAAATTACAAGAAGAATTAAGAGAAAATAAAATAGGAACAACAAATAGAGGAATTGGTCCAGTATATTGCGACAAGTATGAAAGATGTGGAATAAGAATGGGAGATTTAGTTAATAAAAAATTTGAAACACAATTAAGAAAAAACATCGAAAATAAAAACAAAATTTTTGAAATGTATGGACACAAAACAATAAATGCAGAAGAGGTAATAAAAGAATATGAACAATATGCAGAGATTCTAAAAAAATATGTTGTTAATACAGTAGATTTATTACATAATGCAATTGAAGAAGATAAAAAGATTTTGTGTGAAGGAGCACAAGCAACATTACTAGACATAGATTTTGGAAGTTATCCATATGTAACATCATCAAGCCCAAGCATAGGAGGAATTTGCGCAGGAAGTGGAATAGGTGCAAAATATATTGGAGAAGTTTATGGAGTATTAAAAGCATATTCATCAAAAGTAGGAGAAGGACCATATTTAACAGAACAGAATAATGAAATAGGAGACACAATAAGAGAATTAGGACATGAATATGGAACAACAACAAAAAGACCTCGTAGATGTGGATGGCTAGACTTAGTAGCATTAAGATATGCAGTTATGGTAAATGGAATAACAGGACTTGCAATAAACCATGTAGATACTATTGGAAAATTAGATAAAATAAAGCTATGTGTAGGATATAAAAAAGATGGAAAAGTAAGTATGCAATTTTCAACAGATATTGATTATATTTCAGAATGTGAACCAGTATATGAAGAGTTTGAAGGTAATTTTGGAGATATAAGTAATATTAAAAATAGAGAAGATTTACCAGAAAATGCAAAAAGATATTTAAATAGAATTGAAGAGATTGTGAAAGTTCCAATTAAATTTATTGGAACAGGAGCTGGAAGGGACTCGATGATAGTTAATTAAAAAAAGAAAGAGAGTTTTATATTATGGAAGATATATATAATGTTTCACCAATAGATGGTAGATACAGAGAAATAACAGATGAAGTAAGAAATTGTTTTAGTGAATATCACTTAATAAAAAATAGAGTTATTGTAGAAATTGAGTGGTTAAAAAAACTGTTTCAAATAAAAGAGCTAGATTTAAATTATGATAAATCAGATTTAAAAATATTTGATAAAATAATTGATGAATTTAATTTAGAAGATGCTAAAAAAGTAAAAAAAATAGAAGATGTAACAAAGCATGATGTGAAGGCTGTTGAATATTATTTAGACGAAAAATTCAAAGAATATAATATCGAAAAATACAATCATCTAATTCATTTTGCTTGTACATCAGAAGATATAAATAATCTAGCTTATGGAATTATGATAAAAGAATTAATTCAAGATGTATATGTTCCAAATACAAATAAATTAATAGAAACTATAGAAGAAAAAGCAAAAGAATATGCAAATATTCCTATGCTATCACATACACATGGACAAAATGCAACGCCTACAACAGTGGGAAAAGAATTATCAATATTTGCATACAGATGTAACAAGATTTTAAATAAAATAAAAAATGAAAAAATTTCAGGAAAATTTAATGGAACAGTAGGAAATTTTAATGCACATGTAATTTCTTATCCAAATGTTGATTGGATACAAGTAAGCAAAGAATTTGTAGAAAGTTTTGGGTTAGAATGTAATTTATTTACAACACAAATAGAATCACACGATAATATATGCCTAATATTTTCAGAAATTAAATTATTAAATAATATAATTTTAGATTTTGATAGTGATATATGGATGTATATTAGTAGAAATTATTTTATACAAAACAATGTTAAAGGAGAAGTAGGCTCATCAGTTATGCCACATAAAATCAATCCAATTAATTTTGAAAATTCTATGGCAAATATAAAAATGGCAAATGGAGTGTTAGGAGCATTTATTGAAAATTTACAAATTTCAAGAATGCAAAGAGATTTAAGTGACTCATCAATGCTTAGAAATATTGGAATGGCAGTAGCATATTCAATTATAACGATAAAACAATCTATTAAAGGATTAAGCAAATTAAATGTAAACGAAAAACTTTTGAGAGAAGAGCTACAAAATACGCCAGAAATATTAGCCGAAGCAGTTCAAACAATATTAAGAAAAAATGGGTATGAAAATGCATATGAAATATTAAAAAGTATGACAAGAGGAAAAAATATATCTATGAAAGAATTTATAGAAACTTTAGAAATAAACAAAGAAGATAAAGAGAGTTTATTAAAGTTAGAACCTGAAAATTATATTGGTTTAGCTTCTAAATTAGTAGAGATTGAAGTAAATAAATAAAGTTTAAAAAGGACATATGAAACAGAAAAAGCCACTTATTATAGTAGAAGTAGGAAAAAATTATGGACAAAAGGAGAAAAAAGTGGTAATATACAAGAAATTAAAAAAATTTATTTAGACTGCGATTCAGATACACTTTTATTTTTAGTAAAGCAAAAAGGATTTGCGTGTCATAGAAATAAAAAGACATGTTTTGAACTTTAAATATATATAAAATTAGAAAAAGAAAACACAATAATAGAAGGAGAAGAACAATGCCAGGATATATGATACATTTAGCAGTAGGAACAGTATATTCAAAGAATAATAAAATTGAAGATTTAAAAAGCTTTAACAAAGGAATAATAGACCCAGATTTATTAGGTGGAGATAAACAAAAAACACATTATGGGTTAGATTCTGCTCATCCGGGATTAAATAAATATATAAATTCAAATGGAATGCAAGACAGTTATCAAGAAGGTTATTTTTTACACTTATTAACAGATTACCTATTTTATAATAAATTTTTAACTACATTTAGTACAGATATTTATGATGATTATGATAGACTAAATTTAAAAATAAAAGAAAAATATAAAATTAAGATTCCTGAAGAAGTACAAGATGTAGTAAAATTTAAAGAAGGAAGATTGACAGTTTTAGAAGAAGAAAAATTATATAAGTTTATAGAAAGTGTTGGTAAAATAAATGTAAGAGATATTATATCAAAAAGAGATATAGACTATGAAAGAGAAATTCAACAGTTAAACTTAGAAATATAATTTAATAATTATATAAATTTATGTTTTAAGATTAAATACTTTAAAAGGTCATAAAAGAAAGGAATACCAATAAAAATGAAGGTTAAAAGTAATGTAATAATATTTACTACACACAATGAAGAAAGAAAAGATGTAAGAAGATTAAAAGAAAAAAAATTACAAATAGTATTAGATGAAAATAATAATTTACCAATATTTGATATTAACAATAAAGAATATATAAAAACCACTGTAATTAATAAAGTTGAAGAATTATTTGGAACATCAAAATTCTATATTGAACAATTATATACATGGGGTGATCCACGGGTATTATAATAAAGATGAAGAATTAATAGTTACATATTTAGTAATAATTAATAGAAACAATATAAAAAAATTATCTTCAAATATAAACTTTTATGATATTTTTATTGAAAATGTAGAAGGAACTAGAAAGATACAAAATATTACTTTAAGTGGTGAAAACAAAAAAATAGAATATAAAATAGAAACAAAAGCAAAAAAGGAAAGAAATAATATAGAATATTCACATAAATTAGTAGAAAAAGCACAAATTAGTGAATTAACAGCAATTATAATTCATACTGGAATAAAAAGATTAAGAAATAGAATTGAAAATACTAATATTGCTTTTAGTTTTCTAGAAGATGAATTTAAAATTTCAGAGCTACAACAAATCTATGAAATAATATTAGATAAAAAATTAGTATCAGCAAACTTTAGGAAAAAAATAGAGCCTATGATAAAAAAGACAGATAAAGTTGTAAAAGAATCAGCATTTAGACCATCAACAAGATATGTGTTTAATGAAGATTATATAGAATATTGGGTGTAGAATATGCTTGTTATCGGGTTAATAGTTATTAAAAAGGAGATATTAATGATATGGACAATAATGAAATAATAATGGCTTCTGGAAATAAAGGAAAAATAAAAGAAGCACAAGAGATATTAAAAGAATATAAAATAATCCCAATGAATGAAATTGGGATTAAAATTGATGTTGAAGAAGACCAAGAAACTTTTGAGGGAAATGCCATAAAAAAATCAGAAGAAATAGCTAAAATGTTAAATGGAAAAATGTGTTTAGCAGATGACTCTGGAATTGAAATTGAATATCTAGATGGATTTCCAGGAGTATACACAAAAAGGTGGCATGCTGGAACAGATAGAGAAAGAAATTTAGCAATTATAGAAAAGCTAAAAGGTGTTCCAAAAGAAGAAAGAAAAATTAAATTTATTACAGCTATGGCTATTTCAGATGGAATTAATACAGTTTCATCAGTAGAATATATAGAAGGATATGTTTCAGAAGAAGTTAGAGGAGAAAATGGATTTGGATTTGATGAAATATTTGAATTAGAAAGTGGTAAAACTCTAGCAGAATTATCTCAAGAAGAAAAAAATGAATTAAGTGCAAGGAGAAAAGCATTAGAGAGTCTAAAAGATAAAATTATAATTAAATAATAAATTATAATATATAGTAAAAATTCGTTGTTTGCTGATCGGACTAATAATATAAAGGTTATATTATAACTTTTAATTTGAATATGAATAAAAAAACGAAACTTAAAATTAATAAGTATTGCAACAAAATAATAGATATTATATAATTCAGAAAAAAGAAAGGAATGATTTTAAATGGAAAAATCAAAAGTCTATTTTTCAAAAGAAATTACGCCAGAAAGTGTTGTTAAAATATATGAAACATTAAATACAAATTTATCAGGAAAGGTAGCTGTGAAATTACATTCAGGAGAAAAAGGAAACCAAAATTATATAAGACCAGAATTTGTAAAAGCAATTGTAGAGAAGGTAAATGGAACAGTTGTAGAATGTAATACAGCATATGATGGAGCAAGAAATTCAACAGAGAAACATAAACAATTAATGGAAGAACATGGATGGACAAAGTATTTTGATGTAGACATTATGGATGCAGAGGGAGAAGATATAGAATTAGATATTCCAAATGGAAAAGCTATAAAGAAAAATTATGTTGGAAAAAACATGAAAAATTATGATTCAATGTTAGTATTATCGCACTTTAAAGGACATCCAATGGGAGGATATGGAGGAGCACTAAAACAATTATCAATTGGATGTGGATCATCAGCAGGAAAAGCTTGGATTCATACAGCAGGTAGAACAACAGATCAAACTAAATTATGGGATCATGTTGCAAAGCAAGATGAATTCTTAGAAGCAATGGCAGATAGTGCAGAGTCAGTAGTAGAATTTTTTAAAGGAAATATAGTATATATAAATGTTATGTGCAATATGTCTGTTGATTGTGATTGTTGTGCAGTAGCAGAAGATCCTTGTATGAAAGATATTGGAATATTAGCATCTTTAGATCCAGTTGCAATAGACCAAGCTTGTATAGATTTAGTTAAAAATTCAGATGATGCAGGAAAAGAACATTTGTTAGAAAGAATTAATTCAAGACATGGAACACATACAATAGATGCAGCTGCAAAATTAGGAGTAGGAAACAAAGAATATGAATTAATAAATTTAAATTAAATAAAACTGTAGTCTAATTGTACATAGAAATTAGAAAGTAAATGATGTTTTCTATAATTAAAATAGATAGAGCTGATATAAAAATAATCAGTTCTATTTTTTTATATAATAGGAAACTTTCCTATTATATAAAACTTAATTGTACAGAAATTTTCTAGCGAAAATTTCGCATATGAACAAATTCACGGAAAGCCAAAGATAAAAATTTGAATTATGCTAATTTTAAGGCTTTCCGATTTGTTCTGTATAATAAATATAAGTTGGGGAGATAAATTGAATTAGTAAAATTTTTATGTCTTTCTGATTTTGTTATACATATATTGTTAACTATTGAATTAATAAATCGTTTTATAATTTATAAAATGTCACCTATAAGTCACTTTAATGCAGTAATATAAGATAATAATGGAGATGGAAAAAATGAACAGAAAAAATAAAATAAAAATATTTAAAATAATATTAACATTATCAGTATTAGCACTATTTATAGGAATAATAATATATTTGTTTCCAGTGATAAAAAACTTATCAACAACACAAGGACAAATAGAATTTAAACAAAAAGTAGAGAATTCAGGAACATGGGGACTAATGGCTTTATTTGGACTACAAGTAGCACAAATATTTTTAATAATAGTACCAGGAGAGCCAATAGAAATATTAGCAGGAATGTGTTATGGAGGAATATGGGGAGCAGTATTTATTATGCTATCAGCAGGAATTATATCAACAGTAATATTCTTATTAGTGAGAAAATTTGGAAGAAAATTTGTATACGATTTTTGTGATAAAGAAAAAGTATCAAAAATAGAAAACAATAAATTATTTCAAAATCCAAAAAAAATTGAAATGATTATGCTTATATTATTTTTAATACCAGGAACACCAAAAGACTTATTAGTATATGTTGCAGGATTATTACCTATCAAACCATTAAAATTTATACTTATATCTACATTTGCAAGATTTCCATCAGTTATTACTTCAACATTAGCTGGTGAAAACTTAGCTATTGGAGATTGGAAGATGAGTATTATTTTATATTTAGGAATATTGTTGCTGGTTACAATTCTTGTTTTTATTATTAATAAATTAGATAAAGACAAAGTAACGAAAGATGCAATAAATAGTGTTAAATAAAATAAAAAATGTCACTTACCAGTTACTGTAATATAGTAATATAAAGTAAGATGTGTCCCTGTTTCGACATAAGGAGGTATAGATAACATGGAAAAATTAATAAGATGTGTCCTAAATTTAATGAAAGTAGAATTTGTTTCACAAATTCTGCATAAGTCATCTGTAACAAGCAAAGCTTTAACAGCTGACTTAAATAGAACCGTCCCTTTTGGACAAGATGTGTCCCAGATGGGACAAAAATGTCCCAAAAAGAACCGTTCCCAATGGGACATTTTGATACTAACAGCAAAATATGGAATGGGGCACTATACAGCATCAGTGTCTTTAAAACAAGAACTAGAAAATGAAAATATAAATGTAAAAGTAGCTGATTTTTTCGAAATAATTTTTCCTAAGATTAAAACAATAATATATGATATATTTAATTTATTAGTAAGCAAATGTAGCACTATATATAATTTCTTTTACAAATTTTCAACAAACAACAACATGGCACCATTCAAAAAAATTATGAAAAAAAGAATTGACAAATTAATTAAAGAAAATAATTCAGACATAATAATATCAACATTTCCAGTATGTTCAAAATACATTTCAGCATACAAAAAAATGAACAATACAAATATAAAATTATATACATATGTAACAGATGTTGAAGTTAATAAAGAGTGGCTAACAGATGAAACAGATGCATATTTTGTAGCTTCTACAGAAACAAAAAATCAAATGTTAAATTATGGTATTCTAGAAAACAAAATAAATGTTGTAGGAATTCCTGTAGGAAAAGAGTTTAAAGAAAAAATATATGCCAAAAGTAAAAACGAAATTGTTATTATGGGTGGAGGATTAGGCTTAATTCCAAACATGGAAAATACAATAAGTAATCTATTAAAAAATGATGATATTCATATTACATTACTTACAGGAAAAAATCAAAAACTATTTGAAAAATATAATAATAAATATACTAATATGACAGTAGTAGGATATACAAATGAAGTATATAAATATATGAAAAAAGCTGAATTAATAATAACAAAGCCAGGTGGAATAACACTTTTCGAAGCAATATATTCAAAAACACCAATATATGTTCTAAATCCATTTTTAAGTCAAGAGATAGGAAATGCCAAATTTATAGAAAATAATGGAATAGGTAAAGTTATATGGGATAAAAATGAAGATGTAACACAAGATATATTAGATTTATTAGAAAATCAAACAGAATTAAAAATAATGAGAGATAATATGCAAGAAATAAAATCAAGCTTAGAAAAATTAACAGTTTTAGATATATATAGAAAAGCGGGTGTAGAAATATGTTAATTCTTATTATTTTTATACTAATATGTTTAAGTATATTTATGATATATTCATTTATTCCAGCATACATAAGTAAGCAAAGATTTTTTAAGAAAGAAAAGCCAAAAGGCAAAGTAATTTATTTAACATTTGATGATGGACCAAGTAAATATACAAAAGAATTATTAGAATTATTGAAAAAATATAATATAAAAGCAACATTTTTTTGTGTAGCAAATTTTGCAAAGGAACAAAAAGAAATTATAGAAAAAATGAAAAAAGAAGGATATTTAATAGCATTACATTCTTTAAAACATAAAAACTCAATGTTACAAGGGATGTATGAAACAAAAAAAGATTTAGAAAATAGCCTAAAAATAATGCAAGAATTAGGAATAGATATAAAATATTATAGACCACCTTGGGGAGATGCTAATTTGTACTTATTAAGAAAATTAGAAAAAGAAAATATAAAACTAATATTATGGAATGTTATGGCAGAAGATTGGGAAGCAAATACAACAGAAGAAATAATTGCAAACAAATTATTAACAAGAGTAAAAGAAGGACACATTATTTGTTTACATGATGGAAGAGGAAAAGATGAAGCACCATCTAGAACTATAAAAGCATTAGAAATAGCTATACCAATATTTTTAGAGAAAGGATATAAATTTAAAACAATAGATGAATATGAAAGTTAAAAAAACAATTATAAATACACTAATTTTTATATTTTTTGTAACTCTTACTTTTTATATAATATTCAAAAATAATGATATTACACAAATTTTTGAAGTAATAAAAACAGTAGATAAAAGATGGCTTATAGTAGCAACAATATTTATGTCATTTTTTGTAATAGCAGAAGGTGTTAACATAGCAAGAACTTTAAAATTACTAGACTGTAAAATAAGTTTCAAAAATGGTATAAAATATGCATTAGTAGGCTTCTTCTTTAGTTCAGTTACACCAAGCGCTTCAGGTGGAGATCCAATGCAAATATATTATATGAAAAAAGATGGATTACCAATAGGGCATTCAGCACTGGCTATATTAACTGAATTTTCAAGTTTTCAGACTGTTACTATAATAATGGCTATAATAGGTTTTTTAGCTAATTATAAATTTATTGAAAACTCAATTGGAAATATAAGATATTTACTAATTATAGGTGTAGCAATAAATACATGTATTTTAATAATTATAATGCTAACTATTTTTTCAAAGAAAATTATTATAAAATTAGTAAATTTTGTTGGGAAAATCTTAGAAAAATTTCATTACAAAAAAGTAGAAGAATTTAAGAAAAAATGTTTTGCACAAATCGAAGAGTATAAAAAAGGTGCAAAATTATTAATGCAAAATAAAAAAGTACTTGCAAAAATTTTAATAACAACAATTATACAAGTAATTTTATATCATAGTATACCATATGTTATATACCTAGCATTTGGATTAACAGAAGCAAGTTTCTTTCAATTCTTAACATTACAAGCGGTATTATATATTTCTGTTTCTGCAATGCCTCTTCCTGGTGCTGTTGGAATTAGTGAGGGTGGTTTTATGGCTATTTATAAATTGTTGTTTCCAACTTCGTTATTGAGTAGTGCTATGCTTTTAAGTAGGGGTATAAGTTTTTATTTGTTTGTTTTAATAAGTGGAATTGCTGTTTTATTATTTAGTTTGAAAAACAAGAGTTTTGCAAGTATATTTGCAAAACTATAAAAATTTAATATTTTTTGCAAGTTAAATTTATTACTCTATCTTTATATTTAAATTTAATGGAAAAAAGTAATAAGAACATGAATAAAAAACAAAAATTTGTTCTTTTATGTTGCTTTACTGTAAATATTATGCTATACTATGAAACATAGGAAATGATAATAAACAGATGTGGTTTTACCACCTGATTTTACGAAATGTCGTATGAAAGGTGGTGATGTTTATGGTTAAAGTGATACTATTTTTTATAATATTTTTAATGTTATCTTTAACATTAAACGTTGCCTTGACAGCAGTTCTGTATAGGAACTGGGTTGATAAGCAACTACATAAATAAAAAAGCTCACATCTGTAACTTTGACGAGTAGATGTGAGTTTAACTCTATTCGGCAAAACCACGTTTGTGGATTTGTCATTTCCTATATTTATTATACTTAGAATCTAAAAAAATGTCAAATAAATTTATTAATAAATAGGGAATTTTTTAAAATTATAAAATATTAACAAGAGGTAAAAAAATGAATTACAAAATAACAAATGGATCAATATCCTATGGAGCAAACACGATATTAGAAGAAATAAACTTTGAAATACATGAAAAAGACAAAATAGCAATAGTAGGAAACAATGGAAGCGGAAAAACAACACTACTAAAATCAATAATAGACAATGAAATGTTAGAAAAAGGAATAGGAGAAGAAAAGTTCGAGATACAAAAACAAGGAAAGCCAATAATAGGATACCTAAAACAAATAGAATTCGAAAATTCTAATAACACATTTTTAGAAGAAATAATTCAAGTATATGCACCAATTACACAATTAGAAAATAAAATTTATAACTTACAACAAAAACTCCAAACACAAAATGATGATAAACTAATAAAAGAATACACAGAAAGCTTAGAAAGATATGAAATAATTGGAGGATATACATACAAAAAAGAATATGAAACAGCAATAAAAAATTTCGGATTTAGTCAACAAGACAAATGCAAAAAAATTAGTGAATTTTCAGGAGGACAAAAAACAAAAATAGCATTTTTAAAACTATTACTAAGTAAGCCAGATATATTATTATTAGATGAGCCAACAAATCATCTAGATATGAATGCAATAGAATGGTTAGAAAACTATTTAAAAAACTATTCAAAAGCAGTAGTCATAGTTTCACATGATAGAATGTTTTTAGACAAGATTGTAAACAAAGTATATGAAATAGAATATGCAACTATTACAGAATATAAAGGAAATTATACATCATTTGAAAAACAAAAAAGAGAAAATTATGAGAAACAATTAAAAGACCATGAATATCAACAAAAAGAAATAAAAAGGCTAAAAGCTATAGCAGATAGATTTAGATACAAACCATCCAAAGCCAAAATGGCATTATCAAAATTAAAGAAAATAGAACAAATGGCTATAATTGAAGAACCAAACAAATATGATTTAAGTACATTTCATACAAATTTCAATATTCCTGTTGAGAGTGGAAATTTAGTATTATCAGCAAAGAGATTACAAATAGGATATGAAGGCAAGGTTCTTTCAGAAGTGTCCTTTGAATTATATAAAGGACAAAAACTTGCAATCATTGGAGAAAATGGAAAAGGAAAATCTACATTACTAAAAACATTAATGGGATATTTGCCTAAAACAAATGGAGAATATGAATATGGTTATCATGTTATAAAAGAATATTTCGACCAGCAAATAGAATTTTCAAATCCTAATAATACAATAGTAGAAGATTTTAGTGAATGCTTTCCGAATCTAACTACAACTCAAATAAGACAAGCATTAGGAGCATTTCTATTTACTAAAGAAGAAGTGTTTAAAGAAATTAAAGTATTATCAGGTGGAGAAAAAGTAAGATTACAACTTTGCAAAATATTAAAAAAAGAACCTAATTTATTGATACTAGATGAACCAACAAATCATATGGATATACTGGGAAAACAAAGTTTAGAAAATATATTAAAAGAATATAAAGGAACTTTAATATTTGTTTCTCACGATAGATATTTTGTAAATAAAGTAGCCGATTCTATATTAGCATTTGAGCCAGAAGAAGTAATATATTTTAAAGGGAATTATGAAGAATATAGACAGTATAAAGAAAGCAAAAATAATGAAAATGTAATTGAAGAAAAAGTAACCGAAACTAAAAAGAAAAATAAAAATAATCAGTATTTGCAAAATAAAGAAAGAATAAGAAGAGAAAATAGAATAAAAAAACTAGAAGCGGAAATAGAACAAAAAGAAACTGAAATAGAGAAACTAAAAGAGGAGATGACAGTAGAGGATATTTGTACTGATTATATAAAATTAAAAGAACTTCAAGATAAGATAACAACCATAGAACAGGAAATTGAAGCCAAAATGTTGGAATGGGAAGATATATATAGCACTTTGTTTTGAAGTGCTTTTTGTATTTAATAACAAATATACATAAAAATAGCAAAAAACTATATAAAAATAAAATAACAAGTGATATAATAAATGTGACAAAGGGGACGTATCTTTTTGTCACAATTAAAATAATTTGATAGTAAAAAAATTGTTTAAATTTAATTTTGTGACAAAAAGATACGCCCCCTTTGTCACAAAAAGTAAGGAGAGAAAAATGAACAATGTTATAGAAATTAAAAACTTAACAAAAGAATACAAAAAACTAAAAGCAATAGACAACTTATCATTTGAAGTAAAAGAAGGAGAAATATTAGGATTATTGCGGACCAAATGGAAGTGGAAAATCAACAACAATAAACTGCATATTATCATTATTAAACTTTAGTGAAGGTAGTATAAAAATATTTGGAAAAGAAATGCAACCAGATAGTTATGATATAAAAGCTAAAATAGGAGTTATATTCCAAGAAGTAGCAGTATTTCAAGAACTAACAGTATATGAAAATATAGATTATTTCTGCGGATTATATATAAAAGACAAAAATAAAAGAAAACAATATATAGAAGATGCAATACAATTAGTAGGATTAGAAGAATTCAAAAAATTTTATCCAAAACAATTATCAGGAGGACTATTAAGAAGGCTAAATATAGCATGTGGAATAGCACATAAACCAGAACTTATTTTCTTAGATGAACCAACAGTTGCAGTAGATCCACAAAGCAGAAATAATATATTAGATGGAATTAAAAAATTAAGAGACAATGGAGCTACAATTGTGTATACAACACACTATATGGAAGAAGTTGAAATAATTTGTGACAGAGTAATAATATTAGACAAAGGTAAAATATTAGCAAATGGAACGACAGATGAACTAAAAGAATTAGCTAAAATAGAAGAAAAGGTAACAGTAGAAGTAAATAATTTAGAAGAAAAATATATAGAACAAATAAAGAAATTAGAAAATGTAGATGAAGTAACATATAATGGAAACACATTGCTTATTACATATAAAAAAGGAAAAAATAATTTAGTAGAATTAATAGATTATATGAAAGAAGAGAATATAAAATATAACAAAATATATTCAGAAAGACCAACTTTAAATGATGTATTCTTAGAACTAACAGGAAAGGGGCTTAGAGACTAATGTTTATACATAATCTAAAATATGCAATAAAGACTCTTTTCAGAGATAAAATGCTAATATTTTGGACATTTGCATTTCCAATAATATTAGGAACATTTTTCAATATGGCATTTTCAAACATTGAAAATAGTGAAAAATTAGAAATAATAGATATAGCAATAGTAAATAATGAAGAGTTTAAAAATAATGAAATTTATAAAGATACATTTAAAACATTAAGTGATGAAAATAGTGAAGATAGATTATTTAATACACAATATGTAACAGAAGAAAAAGCAAAAGAACTATTAGAAAATGATGAAATAAGTGGATATCTACTACTAGAGAATGAAACACCTAAAATAATAGTTACAACAAGTGGAATAAATGAAACTATCTTAAAAACTGTAACAGAAGAGATTACACAAACAAGTGAAATAGTAAAAAGCATTTCTGAAAGTGAAATAAAAAAACAAATGGCAGCAGGAAATTATAAAATAGACTATGAAAAAATATATAAAGAAATAATAGAAAAAACACAAAAAGAAGAAGCAAAAATTACAAATATATCAAACAAAAATTTAAGTTATACAATGATAGAATTTTACACATTAATATCAATGGCATGTTTATATGGTGGAATACTTGGTATGGTAGCAATAAATCAAAACTTAGCAAATATGAGTAACAATGGGAAAAGAATATCAGTAGCACCAACCTCAAAAGGAAAAGTAATTTTTAGTAGTGTTATTGCTAGTTATATAGCACAAATAATTGGGCTTTCACTTCTATTTATATACACAATATTTGTATTAAAAGTAGATTATGGAACAAACTTGCCACTAGTGATTTTATTAGGAATGGTAGGAAGTTTTGCAGGATTAAGTATGGGGCTAGCAGTTGGTACTGTATTAAAAGCAAATGAAGGAATGAAAACAGGAATACTAATATCAATTACAATGTTAGGATGCTTTTTATCGGGAATGATGGGAATTACAATGAAATATATTATTGATAAAAATGTTCCTATTATAAATAAATTAAATCCAGCAAGTATGATAACAGATGGACTTTATTCATTATATTATTATGATACATTAGATAGATACTTTTTTAATATAACAAGTTTATTGATTTTTGCTTTTGTTATGATTGGGATTTCAATTTTTTCTTTAAGGAGGCAAAAATTTGAAAAATTATAGTCATCTTGCGTTGTTAAACTTCAATTTAAATTTAATCAACGTGCACACGCACGCCTCATAAATTTAAATCTCGTTTGTCTAGCAATATAACCATAATTTTTCAAATTAAGAATAAGAAAGGGGATAATATGACAGTATTTAGAACATTTTTAAAAGTATTAAATAAATGCAAAGTGCCAATTATAATGTACACAGTAATGTTGATTTTCTTTGGCGGATTTAATATGCAAACAAGTGAAAATAGTACAAATTTTGTAGCAAGTAAGCCAGATATTTTAATTATAAATCAAGATAAAGAAGAAGGAATAACAAAAAACCTAATAAACTATATTGAAGAAAATAGCAAAATAATTGAAATAAAAAATGATGAAGAAGCTATTAATGACGCATTATTTTATAGAGATGTAAATTATATTATATATATACCTGAAAATTATAGACAAGACTTTTTAGATGGAAAAAATCCTGAAATAAAAATAAAAAGTACAGGAGATTATCAAGCAAGTCTTGCAGAGATGATGCTAGAAAGATATATAAAAGTAGCAAATACATATCAAAAAAATATAAACTCAGAACAAGAAATAATAAACAAAATAAATGAAACATTATCAAAAGAAACACAAGTACAAATAACATCTAAACTAGACACAAATAATCTAAAAAAAGCAACATTTTATTACAACTTTACAAACTATAGTATATTAGCAGGATGTGTATATGTAATTTGTTTAATATTATCAAGTTTTAAAGAAGAAAAAATAGCAAAAAGAACAATTATTAGTAGTATGAATTATAAAAAATACAACAGACATCTATTATTATCAAATAGTCTATTTGCAATGGTATTATGGATTTTTTATGTGTTATTAAGTTTTATATTAGTAGGAAATGTAATGTTCACAGAACATGGACTAATTTATATAGCAAATTCATTTGTATTTAATATATGTGCTGTAACAATAGCAATATTAATAGGAAATTTAGTTAATAATAAAAATGCAATTAATGGAATTGTAAATGTTGTAGCACTTGGCTCAAGCTTTTTATGTGGTGCATTTGTACCAATGGAATGGTTACCAGATTCAGTATTAAAAATAGCTCATATATTGCCATCATATTATTTTATTAGTAGTAATGAAATGATTACTGGGCTAGAAGTAGTTAATTTTGAAGGGATGAGGCCAATATTATTTAATATGGGAATAATTCTTATTTTTACAATAGTTTTTGTTTTGATTAATAATATAGTTTCGAAAAAGAAAAGAAAGATAGGATAAAAGGAAAAGCACTCTCGGTCATAAAGACCAAGAGCGCTTTTTAAGTTTACAGTTGGATTTACCAAATTATATCTTCAACTTTATGTACCATAACGCCGAGCTGTTCATCAAAATTAACCCAAACCAAAATGCTCAGATGCCGATATTGCATACCTAAGACGGTAATGCTATGGCCACAAGTAGAGATTGGAAGCGGTTCCATCCTGCAGACATCTTCCAGATTAACGGTTAGAGGGTGAACTTTCTTGTCGATTGAATTTTTAATAGTAGTAGCTGTTTTTACATCCAACATATTTTGCCCTCCTTGTTTGACAATTGTCGTTGATAAAAGTGTAAAGGTTCATGATGAAACAAGTAAAACGTATCATCAATGCAATTGTACCAAATTTCTACCGAAAAGTCAATTTATTTATGTAAATTTTTCATAAAGTGTAACTTCCTTAATTTTTTAACCACAATAATAATATAGGTAGTTATAAGGAGTGGTTGTATAATCACTTCTTTTGTGATACTATAAAATAAAAAACAAAGGAGAATATGTAAAAATGAAAATAATAACAATATGTGGAAGTTATAAATTTAAAAAACAAATGGCAGAAATAGCAGAGAAAATGACATTAAACAGAAACTGTGTAATAATGCCAAATGAATTAACAAAAACAAGCAAAGAAGACTATACAAAAGAAGAAATTTTAATTATAGACAAAATGCACAAAGAAAAAATAAAAATATCAGATGCAATACTAGTTGTAAATGTAAATGGATATATTGGTAATAGTACCAAAAGTGAAATTGAATATGCAAAATCATTAAATAAAGAAATTTTATATTATACAGATTTAATAAAATAATTTGTATTATAAAGCTATTTTAGCAAATTAAAAACTAGAAGAAAAAATAATGAAAATAAGGAGAAATAAAATGTCAACAACAAATGAATATATAGAATATGTATGTGAGCAAATAGAAGGAATCGGAGAAATAAGATATAAGAAAATGTTTGGAGAATTTATGGTATATGTAAACAACAAACCAGTTATAATAGTTTGTGATAATGTGCCATTTGTAAAAAAACTGGATTGCATTCAAGAATTAATGAAAAATGCAGAAACAGGATGTCCATATAAGGGAGCAAAAGAACATTATATATTAGACATTGATAACACTGAATTTTGTAAAAGTATTGTAACTGAAATTGAAAAAGTAACACCAATACCAAAGCCAAGAAAAAAGAAATAGTAAAAATGTGCCAAAAGGGACGTACCTTTTTGGCACAAAAAATTATAGTGAGATAGTATTATAAATACTACCAATATTACCAGTTTGTTCTCCAGTAGCTAAAATAATCGGATAATAATTATTTTTAGCCATCCATTCATAAACTTCAAAAGAATGATTACAACTCATAGTATAAGCATCTTTCAAAAATTGTCTCAAATTAGGATTAGTAGCTTCCATAGAAGCAATAGCATATTCCTTACCAGCTCTTTTTAAAGTTAAAAAATAAGACAAAGCAATTTCTCTATCTGTTAATTTTGTGACATTTGTGTTAACAGTGATAGGTTCAGCAAGTTTAGATTGTTCAACATTTTCAGAGAAAATAGCTGTATTAAGTTCAGGAACATTTAATTTACCAGTTGCAGTTTTTACATCTTTAACAAATTCTACTTTCCTATTATAATCTTCTACATGTATAGGAAAATGAACATTTAATAAATTTTTTAATTCTTCATCTGTAACTTGATTTTTAAATAATGACATACAAGTAATTGTATTAACGCAACTTGTAATCAATTCATTTAAATAACTTAATTCACATATTGTTAATTTCATACCAATCAACCTCCAATTTTTTATAGTATGTGATCATATAATTGTATTTATTCAAAAAACTTTTCCATAAAGTGTAACTTTTTTGATTTTTAAACCACAATAATGATATAAGATATCTTATAAAGGAGCAATAAAAGTGAAAGAAACAAAACTAGAAAATTATATTATAAATGAAAATATTGACTTAGATACAATTGTAGATGATTACACACCATATTTAAGAAAAATAATACAAAATATGGTAAGTAACAATTTATCAGAAGAAGACAAAGAAGAAATTATACTAGACACATTTTTTATATTATGGAAAAGATATAAAGAAAATTACTGTATAAAATCATTAAGTTCTTATATAGCAGGAATTGCAAGAAATTTAGTAAAAGAAAAATTTAAAAAGTTACAATACAATATTAATATAGAACAATGTGAAAATTTAATAGAGTATAGTAATTTAGATATGTATTTACAAGAAAGAGAAGAAATAAACACAATATATGATAAAATAAAAAACTTAAAAGAAATTGATATTAAAATAATGAATATGTTTTATTATTCTTCTAAATCAATTAAAGATATAGCTAAAAAACTAAAAATATCAGAAGTAAATGTAAAAACAAGACTGCACAGGATACGAAAGAAAATAAAATTTGAATTAGAACAAGAAGACTTTAAAGACTAAAAAGTGAAAGGAATGATAATGAAAATGAATAATGAAATAAAAGAAAAACTTAAAACAAAAATAGCTATATCACAAATAAAAAATGAGGAGAAAAAAGCTATGAATAAAAAAGAAAAATTTGTATTTAAAAATATAGGAATAGCAGCATGTATACTTATGACATTAACAGGAGCTGTGTTTGCAGGAAATAAAATAATAGAAAACATATGGAAAACACCAGAAAAAATAGAAAATTTAACACATGATATAACAGAAGAAAGTAAAAAAGAGAACATAACAGAAGAAAAAGCAAAAGAAATTGCAATCAACAAGTTAAAAGAAATAGGATTTAATTCAAATATTGTAAGCACAGACCATTATAAAGAAATCGATTCAAATAAAATAATGTATAGATTTAGAACAGAAGAAAATTACGAAATAAGTATTAATGGACAAACAGGTGCATTTTATGATATATGGAACAACAATAAGAATCAACAAGATTGTAATATTGAAATAACACAAGAAGAAGCAATAGAAGTAGCAAATCAATATTATAAATTATTTGGATTTAAAGAAGGAGAATATGAGATTACTCAAATCTTTTCAAATAATAATGCTGGAAGTGGTAAAGGAAAAGGATATAAAATAGATATAACTTATCAAAAAAAATATGGAGAAATATATAATCCTTATGAATGTATACATATTTCAATTGAATCAAAAAATAAAAATTTTGACAATTTTACAGTTATCAGCATACCTTTTGATAATAATGAAACTGTAATAACAGAAGATGAAGCAATAAAGATAGCATTAGATGAAGATAAAAAAATCCAGACAAATAAAATAATAGAAACAAAAGATAAAAAGATGGTTGTTAAAATGAATTCAAATGCTTATGAAAGAATAAATAACAAAGAAAAATTTTATGAAACAATGCAAACAGTTAATTATCCAAATGAAGAAAGAGATTATTATAATATAGAAGATAAAATAAGAAATGCTTGGGTTGTTGTTATTACATATGAAGATACTTACAATGATGAGATAATGAGAAGATATACAGAAGGTCAATATAGCTATTTTGTTGATTGCACAACAGGCGAAATAATTGGTGGTCATGTAATGGATTACACTATAAATAGATAGTTAAGGGAAGTTTTTGTTTCAGTTTTTTTAAATATAACTTTTTAAACCGAAACTTAAAAAGGGAAGTGGTTGCATAACCACTTCTTTTTATGATATTATAATACAAATTATAAAATAAAAGGAGAGTCTACAAAAACATGCTTTTATCACAAATTAATGAAAACAATTTAGATGTTGATCTTATAAATAAAATTTTATTTGATATTCCAACAGATGATGGGCTAAATGGCGATTGCATATGGGTATTTGGAAGTAAAACTTGGTTAGAAGAAAGAGTTCAATTAGCAGTTAATTTATACAAAGATAAAAGAGCCCCATATATTCTTTTTTCAGGCGGATTAGGAAACAATGGCAAAATTGCTGAAGCGATAGAGATGAAAGAAAAGGCTATTTCTTTAGGTGTCCCTAAGGATGCAATTTTGACAGAAGAAATATCGAATAACACAACAGAAAATGAGATATGTTCATTATTAGTTTTAGAAAGAAAGTTTTTATTGCAAAAAATTAAAAGACTAATTGTTATATCATCACCTTTTCATATTCAAAGACTTAGTTTAACATTAAGTAGGTATATGCCAAAATGGATAAAATATAGTTATTGTTATGATAACAATAGTATTTTATCAAAAAACAATTGGAATAAAAGTGATAAAACAAAAGAAAGAATACAAAAAGAAACAAAAGGAATAATATTTTATGCTAAAAATGGCTATATAGATGATAAAGAAATTGAAACAAAGGAGAATATGTAAAAATGAAAATAATAACAATATGTGGAAGTTATAAATTCAAAAAAGAAATGGCAGAAATAGCAGAAGAAATGACACTAAAAGGAAATTGTGTGATAATGCCAAATGAATTAACAAAAACCAATAAAGAAGACTATACAAAAGAAGAAATTTTAATGATTGACAAAATGCACAAAGAAAAAATAAAAATATCAGATGCAATACTAGTTGTAGATGTAAATTGGTATATTGGTAATAGTACAAAAAGTGAAATTGAATATGCCAAATCATTGAATAAAGAAATTTTATATTATACAGATTTGATAGGAGTAATATAGATATGGAATTTTTATTTGAAATAATAGTAGATTTAATAATAGAAGGAAGCATTGAAGCAAGCTTAAACAAAAAAGTACCAAAAATAGTAAGATACCCATTAATTGCAATAATTGTTCTATTTTTTGGAACTATAATATTTGGACTATTTATTATGGGAATAGCAATATGGAATAAAAATAAATATGCCAGCTTATTTATAATTGTGGTAAGCATAGTAATGCTAATTACATCTATGTACAAATTTAAAAAAGTATATATAGAAAAAAAGAATAAAGACGAAGAAAACTAAAATAAAAGTAAGTAGCTTTTTGTTATTGAAAAAGTATATAATAAATGTAAAAAATAAAGGAATGAATTATATGAAAGAAATAATTATAAAAATAAAAGGAATGATGTGTGGAGGATGTGAAAACAGAGTAAAAAATTCAATTAAAGACATAGAAGGAGTAGAAAAAGTAACAGCAGACCATACAACAGGAGAAGTTGTTGTAACTGTAAAAGACAATGTATCACAAAATATTATAGAAGGAGTTATAGAAGACATTGGATATGAAGTCGTAAAATATTAACACTTTTTAGGAAAGGAACTAAGGTTGAAAAATTTAATTCTTTTCCAACCAAATTTGTGCCTAAGGTTTGTAAAATATAAAATTGTAAATTTTATATTTTATGATGAGCAAAGCGAAAGGAATGAAGTTAAACATGAAAAAAATAATTTTATCTATTGATGGAATGACGTGTTCAGCCTGTTCAAATGGATTAGAAAAATATCTAAACAAACAAGAAGGAATTGTCTCTGCTGGAGTAAATCTAGTAATGGCAAATGCAAGTATTAGCTATGACGAAACAAAATTAAATCAAGAAAAAATCGAAGAATTTATAAAAAAAGCAGGATTTAAAAGTTTAGGAGAATTTAAAGAAATAAAGACTAATGAAAAAAACAAAAAGGAAAAAGTAAAATTCATTATAATGACTGCACTTGCAATAATTTTAATGTATATATCTATGGGACACATGATAAATTTACCAGTAATTCCTTTTCTAGATCCACACAAATATGTAACAAATTACATGATTTCTCTACTTGTATTAACAATATGCTTTATTATTTATGGATTTGACATCATAAGAAATGGATATAAAAACTTAATACATAGAACACCTAATATGGACACCTTAGTAGGAATAGGAGTAATTACAAGCTTTTTATATAGCATATACAATATGTATTTAGTATTTAAAGGAAACACAAGTCTTGCTATGAATTTATATTTTGAATCTTCAAGTATAGTAATATATTTTATTAAACTTGGAAGATACATAGATAATTTAAGTAAAGACAAAACAAAAGAAGCAATACAAAAATTAGTAAAAATAACACCTAATACAACAATAATAAAAATTGATGGAAAATTAAAAGAAGTAACATTAGATGAAATCCATAAAGGAGATATTGTTGTATGTAAAGCAGGAGAAAAAATTGCAGTAGATGGAGAAATATTGGAAGGAAAAGCACATCTAGATGAGTCATTTATAACAGGAGAGAGCAAGCCACAAGCTAAAGAAAAAGGAAGTAAAGTAATTGCAGGAAGTTTAAATTATGATGGATATATAGAATATAAAGCAGAAAAAATAGGAAAAGAATCAACAGTATCTGAAATAGTAAAACTTGTTGTTGAAGCAACAAACACAAAAGCACCAATAGCAAAAGTTGCAGATAAAGTATCAGGATACTTTGTTCCAATTGTCATTATTTTAGCAATATTAACATTCATAATATATTTAACAATTGGTCAAAATTTTGAAACAGCAATAACAACATTTGTAACAATTTTAGTAATTGCATGTCCTTGTAGCTTGGGATTAGCAACACCTCTTGCAATAATAGTAAGTGAAGGGCTATGTGCTAGTAATGGAATTTTAATAAAGAAAAGTGAAATATTAGAAAATGCACAAAAAACAAATGTAGTAATATTTGATAAAACAGGAACACTAACATATGGCAAATTAAAAATATCAGAAATTAAAAACCACAGTGATATGACAAACAATGAATTATTACAAATAGTAGGAAGTATCGAAAGTAAAACAACACATCCAATTGGAAAAGCATTTGTAGACTGTTTAGAAGAAAATAAAATTTCAAAACTAGAAGTAAAAGAATTCGGAAATGTTACAGGTTATGGAATTATAGGAAAAGTAGAGAACAAGAGAATTATTATTGGAAATTCTAAAATTCTTGAAAGTTATAAAATTAAAAATGATTATAAAAAAGAAGAAAAAGAACTTGCAAGCAAAGGAAACAGTATTGTATATGTAGTACAAGATGAAAAAATCATAGCAATAATTGGAGTAAATGATATAGTAAGAAATGAAGCAAAAGAAGTAATAAAAAAATTAACAGATATGAAAATTGAAACAGTAATGCTAACAGGAGACAATAAAGAAACAGCTGAAAAAATTGCAAGTGAGTTAGGAATAGAAAGAGCCATTTCAAATGTACTACCAAAAGAAAAATCAAACACAATCAAACAACTAAAAGAAGAAAATAAATTTGTAATGATGTGTGGAGATGGAATAAATGATAGTCCAGCCTTAGCAAATTCAGATATTGGAGTAAGTGTAAATAGTGGAACAGATATTGCAATGGATTCATCTGATGTAATACTCACAAAAAATGACTTAAATAGTATAATAAAATTAATAAATATAAGTAAAAAAACAATAATAAATATTAAACAAAATCTATTTTGGGCATTTTTCTATAATTGCTTAATGATACCAGTAGCAATGGGATTATTAAAACCAATTGGAATTTCTATAAATCCAATGATTGCAAGTTTGACTATGGTGGTAAGTAGTATAACAGTAATATTGAATGCTTTAAGATTGAAGAGATAATAGTCTTAATAGTAAATTATAATTCAATGCAAAAATAATTAAACAAATTCAATAAGAAAAATGAAACAGATAATTATTTGTTAGTTGTCTGTTTTTTGTATTTGTAAATCGAAACACCTAACTTAAAATAGGGGCAAAACTTAAATATAATTATTTACAAAATTGTAAAAATATGTAATAATATGGGAAAGAAAAATAAAATAAGAAAATAGATAGAGGGAATAAATATGCCAAATTATAATAGTAATATAGAAATTGATAAGAATAGTATATGTTATGGAAATGAAGTTTTAAAAATTTCAAATATATCAAGAACCTGGATTTTTAAGTTCGAAAATAAAGAGAAAAAGGCTTATGAAATGTCAAAAGTAAAGTATGAAGTTGCAAAAGAGAATTATGAGTTGCGAGAAAAATATAAAAAAACTCAGATATAAGAAAATATAGTATTGCTTGTATATTAATAGGAGTTTTAGGTATATATTTTTTACGTACAACCATTTATAGGTTGATAGCATTAGCCATTAGTGTAATATGTGGTTATATAGCAGTAAAAACATATAAAAAAGATATTAATTATGATGAAGAACCTCCTGTAGAAAAGAAAGTTCCAAATAAATTTGGTTTAGGAATACAGATGAATTCTGGATATTTAACCATATTTACAGCAGAAGGCGCAGAAGGAGTAAGAGCATTAAAACAGCTTCAAAATGATATAAAAGATGCAGACATACATAATGAAAAAACTGTTTTTAATATGAATGAATATAATGTAAAAGTTGAAGGTGATGTAGAAGGCATTGTTAACTTTGGAGATGATAATGTAAATGTTAATAATAATGGAAAGGAACTGCTAAATGCATGAAAAATAGAACAAGTGTAAATATTAATGGTTCAATAAGTGGGATTGTAAACTTTGGTAACAATACAATTAATATTAATGAAACAAAAGAAAATAATGTATTTCAATTAGATAATAATAAAGAAGAATCAGATATGAATAGAAAGCATAATTTTAAAGACTTGAAGAAAGAAAAAATGAGTAGTAATATTGTTAAAACAATTAGTGAAATAATAATAGGAGTTATAATTTCAGTTATAGCTGGTTATATTTTATATAAATTAAATATGAACTGAGACAAGTGGGACAGTCCGAAAATATCTCACTTTTTTGTCGAATTTTGTCTTTTGATTTTAGACAGTTTATCATAAAGTCTTACGAAAATATAAAAAAGTAAAAAAAGCAAGTAGTTGATAATTACTTGCTTTTGTGTTATATTAAATCTCAAGTAGTTTCAATTATGTTACTTTTGTTATATGATAAAAATGAAAGGAAGATGAAAATTGAAAAATATAAATATTTTAGAAGAAAAAGAAGCAATGAGCTATCAGTATTATCAAGAACAAAAAGCAAAAGAATTATTTAAAAAGAAATAATAAAAAAGGTTTAAATGTTTTCAAACAAGACTTTAACATTATAGAAGGAGATGAAATTAAAAATGAAAATGGCAATAGAAAGATCAATAATAGTAGCAATAGGATTAATTATGCAAATAATATTATCATTATCAATCCATTTGTTTTTTATAGAACATATAGCACTTTTTAATATAATTTTTACAATAATAGGATTTTTTCTCATATTAACATTAATAAAATATAGTAAAAATTATTCATATACATTGCCATGGATTATTATTTTAATAACATTCCCATTAATAGGAACTTTAATGTATATCATTATAGGAAACAACAGAAACAAAAGTAAAATATTAAAAGATATAGTAGAATGTGAAAAAAATAGTAAAAAATATCTAGTACAAGATGAGAAAATCAAAGAAGAAATAAAGCAAAATAGTAAAATAAGATATTTAAGTAATTATTGCGGATATCCTGTTACGAAAAATAATGAAGTCACATATTATCCAATAGGAGAAGAAGCATTTGAAGCAATGCTTGAAGAATTAAGAAAAGCAGAAAAGTTTATTTTTTTAGAATACTTTATTGTAAGTCATGGAAAAATGTGGAATTCAATTTTAGAAATATTAGAAGAAAAAGCAAAAAAAGGTGTAGACGTAAGAGTTATGTATGATGACTTTGGGAGTGTTGCAACATTAAAAAAATCATATAATAAAGAACTTGAAGAAAAAGGAATTAAATGTGTTGCATTTAATAGGCTAAATCCAGTAGCAGGGGTAATAATGAATAATAGAGACCATAGAAAAATACTTGTTATTGATGGAAAAGTTGCATTTTCAGGAGGAATAAACATAGCTGATGAATATATTAATGTCATAGATAAACATGGACATTGGAAAGATAATGGAATAAGAATTTCAGGAGAAGCGGTATGGAATTATACAGTAATGTTTTTAACAATGTGGAATTCATTTAGAAGTGAAGACAAAGACTTCAATAAATTCAAGTATAATTTTAAAAACAAAATTAAAGAAAATGGATATGTCATTCCATATGGAGAAACACCATTAGATGAAGAAATAACAGGAGAAGATGTATATTTAAATATTATAAATCAAGCAAATGATTATGTGTATATTTTTACACCATATTTAATTATAGATACAGACATGATAAATGCCTTAAATTTAGCAGCAAAAAGAGGAGTAGATGTCAGAATAGTTATTCCAGGAATTCCAGATAAGAAAATAGTATACACTTTGTCAGAATCATATGTGGAACTTCTTGTAAAACAAGGAGTAAAAGTATATAAATATACATCAGGATTTATTCATTCAAAAGTATTTGTATCAGATGATAATGTTGCAACAGTTGGAACAATAAACTTAGATTACAGAAGTTTGTACTTACATTTTGAATGCGGGTGTTATCTTGAAAATGTAAAAGAAATAGAAGATATAAAAAGGGATTTAGTTGAAACAATAAATAAAAGTCATGAAATAACAAAAGAAGAAGCAACACCAAAAATTTTAAAAGGAATTTGGCAAGCTCTATTAAGGTTAGTTGCACCACTTATGTGATTAAATAGGGTAGGAGATGAAGAAAATGTTTTCAAAAATAGGGAAATATAGACCATGTGGAATATTCACAAAAGGTCACTTTATTCTAATTGGTATAACAATAAGTAGTATTATTTTAGCATTAAAACACACGATGACAAAAAGCAAAGAAGAAGTATATAAAATAATAAAAAGAATAACAATAATTATGTGCATATTAGAAATTATTAGAATAATTTACAGTATATCACAAAATTCATTATATGAAGTAAATACATATTTACCATTATATTATTGTAGTATGTTATTATATGCAGGACTATTAAGCTCTTTCGGAAAAGGAAAATTAAAAAGAGTAGGAGATGTATTCTTAGCAGCAGGTTCTATAATTGGAGGGATTATTTTCATAATATATCCATCTACATCATTATTAGGATATCCAGCTTTTCACTTTTTAAGTATTCATAGCTTTTTATTCCATGGTATAATGATATATTTAGGAATATTGGTAAATAAAACAGAGTATATACAGTTAAAAAAAGAGGATATAAAATATTTTGTAAGCTTAGTAGGAATAATGTGTTGTACAGCATTAGTTGTAAATAATATTTTCGACAGTAATTTAATGTTTATATCACAGAATTTCAGTATTGTTCCAATTGAAATATTGTATAGAATTACTAATGGAAATTTTTTATTTAGTTGTATTATGTCATTAGGTCAAATGACAATTCCATTTTATATTACTTATTATGTTATAAAGTTAAAAAGAGACTATAAAGAACAATGTGATTGTGATATTGTTGCAATTAGTAAATAAGAATGAATTTAAGTGATAAAGAAGGAAACAAAAATGCAAAAAATATTAATAATAGAAGACGATGAAAAATTAAGAAATGAATTAGAAAAGTTTTTAAGCCACCATGGTTATCAGGTGGAAAGTTTAAAAATATTTAATAATACAATAAATGATATTTTGGAAATTAATCCAGATCTAATTTTATTAGATATAAATTTGCCTGAAACTGATGGAGAATATATATGTAAGGAAATAAGAAAAAAGTCAAATATGGGAATTATAATTGTAACTAGTAGAGACAGTGAAATAGACGAATTAATTTCTATTAATTATGGAGCAGATCATTATATTACAAAACCATATAATATCCAAATATTACTTGCTAAAATAGCTTCAGTATTACGTAGAACTAATAATGAAGTAAATGATAAAATGGATGCAAAAGATTTTATTTTGAATTTGTCAAATAGTACAATACAAAAAGGAAATAAGACTATTGAATTAACCAAAAATGAATATAAAATTTTAAAATATTTAGTTGAAAATAGAGGAAAAATTGTATCGAGAGAAGATATAATGGAAACATTATGGGAAAGTGAAAGTTTTATTGATGATAATACACTTAGTGTAAATATTACAAGATTAAGAAATAAATTACAAGAGCTAAACTTGAAAGAATTAATAGAAACCAGAAGAGGACAAGGATATATATTGATTTAAGTTAAAAAATATAATTTATATAAAAAGTTATAATATATTATAAAATTCAGCTCTTTGCTGGTCGAACTAATTATATAAAGAAACTGCGCATCATAGCATTTTATGATATATTATAACTTTTAAGTTTGAAATGAATAAAAATATCAAGAAATTATTAAAAAGGAGTACTAAAATGAATTGTACAAAATTTATAAAAGACAAACTACTTACAATTATTTTGCTAATATTTGCAATTCTTACAATAGAAATATTTTTAATTCCATATCAAAGTACACAATTCATAAAAATATATATTCCAACAATTATCTTCATTTCATATACAGTAGGACTTATCATAGAATATTTTAGCAAAAAAAACTTTTATAAAACCACATTAAATATTTTAAACGAACTAGATGAAAAATATTTAATTACAGAACTTATACATGAGCCTAATTTTAGTGAAGGTAAAATACTAAAAGATTTATTAGAAGAAATAAATAAATCAATGATTGAAAATGTAAATAAATACAAATATAAACAAGAAGAATATAAAGAATATATAGAATTGTGGATTCATGAAGTAAAAACACCAATTGCAAGTCGGTAAAATGATAATAGAAAATAATAAAAATGAAATTACTAAAAGTATATATGAAGAGTTAGAAAAAATAGAAAATTACATTGAGCAAGCTTTATTTTATGCAAGGAGTAATACTGTAGAAAAGGATTATTACATAAAAGAAGCTGTATTAAAAGATATTGTAAATGAAAGTATTAAGAAAAATAAAAATATGCTAATACAAGAGAAAATAATTTTAAGTCTTCATGATTTAGAATTACAGGTAAGTACAGATAGCAAATGGATAGTATTTATTTTAAATCAACTTATACAAAATAGTGTAAAATATAGAAAGCAAGATACAAATTTGGAAATAGAGATATACGCTAAACAAGGGGGAGAAAATGTAATTCTATATATAAAAGATAATGGATCAGGAATAAAACAGGGAGAAATTGCAAGAGTATTTGAAAAAGGCTTTACAGGTACAAATGGAAGACTATCTAATAAAAAATCTACTGGAATTGGTTTATATTTATGCAAAAAATTGTGTGATAAGTTAGGAATATCAATAGAACTTAATTCTGTTCAATATGAAGGAACAGAGATACAGCTAGTATTTCCACAGAGTAGTTATATGAAATTTGTTCATGTGCGAAATTTTTGTTAGAAAATTTTTGTACAATTAAGTTTTATATAATAGGAAAGTATGATTTTCCTATTATAGTATAAAAAGCAAATCTCTAATTAGTTAATAGAGATTTGCTTTTACACGTATTATAAGTTATTTAATATTCATATTTTTCTACAGATATAACATTTACAAACTCTATATATTTTTTTTTGCCACTATCTGTAATTAAAACAGCCTTTAGAGTTTGCGCCGATTTATTATATCTATATCTTATTTTTCTAAAACCAGAAAACCGCTTTATAAGTTTTCCATTTTCTTCTTTAATTTCTACATCTAAGTTATAATGTCTTTTTTTCATAGCAAATACCTCCTTAAAATTATTAAAGTGAATTTTATGAAACATACTAAATTTATATACTAAGCATTATAACATATAAAACTAGAAAAAACAATAGATTATGTAAAATATATAACCTTACAAAAATGTAAGGAAAATGTAAGCAAAATCAATATGTGAAAAAGGAAAAATCTACTATAATATAAATAGAATAATAAAGTGAGACAAAAATGTTTGTCCCTCTTGTGTCAAGTGTGACAAAAAGGGACGACCCCTTTGGCACACTTTGAAGGGAGTTTTAATAATGGAAAAAATTTTAGAAGTAAAAAACATAGAAAAATACTATGGTACAAAGGCAAATTTAAGTAAAGCAATAGATAATATTAGCTTTAATGTAGACAAAGGAGAATTTGTTGGGATAATGGGTGCTTCAGGAAGCGGAAAAACAACACTTTTAAATTGTATTTCTACAATTGATAAAGTTACATCTGGTCACATTATAATTAATGGAGAAGATATTACAAAATTAAAAGGAAATAAACTAAATAAGTTTAGGAGAGAAGAGTTAGGGTTTATTTTTCAAGATTTTAATTTATTGGATACTTTAACAGCTTATGAAAATATAGCTTTAGCATTAACAATTCAAAAAGTAAAGCCAAAAGAAATTGATAAAAAAGTAAAAGAAATTGCAGAGAAATTAGGAATTAAAGAAATTCTTAAAAAATATCCATATCAAGTTTCTGGTGGACAAAAACAAAGAATTGCTTCAGCAAGAGCGATTATCACAAATCCAAAATTGGTGCTTGCAGATGAACCTACAGGAGCTTTAGATTCGAAGTCTGCTAGAAAATTATTAGAGAACTTTGAATTTTTAAATCAAAAGATGAGTGCAACTATATTAATGGTTACACATGATGCTTTTACTGCTAGTTATGCAAATAGAATTTTATTTATAAAAGATGGAAAAATCTTTAATGAAATAATTAAAGGAAATGATACAAGAAAACAATTTTTTGAAAAGATAATTGAAGTGCAAACACTTCTTGGAGGTGATTTAAATGATGTTATTTAAATTATCTTTTAATAATATGAAAAAGAGTATAAAAGATTATAGCATATATTTTTTAACATTGGTGTTAGGTGTTGCAATTTTCTATATGTTCAACTCTTTAGATAGCCAGCAAGCAATGTTACAAGTGTCTAACTCCCAAAAGGAAATCATAAAACTAATGATAGTAATGCTTGGATACATTTCTGTATTTGTAGCAGTAGTACTAGGTCTACTGATTGTATATGCTAATAATTTCTTAATAAATCGAAGAAAAAAAGAATTTGGAATTTACATGACACTTGGAATGGGGAAAAGGCAAATATCTAAAATAATATTACTAGAAACAGTATTTGTAGGAATAATATCACTTGCAATAGGATTAGTAGTTGGAATATTTGCTTCACAACTGATGTCTATATTAGTAGCTAAAATGTTTGAAGCAGATATGAGTGAATTTCAATTTGTATTTTCAAGTGATAGTTGTATAAAAACATGTATATATTTTGCGGTAATGTATGTTGCAGTAATGTTTTTCAATACTATTTCTATTTCTAGATATAAATTAATTAATTTATTAAATGCAAGTAAGAAAAATGAAAAAGTAAAAATAAAAAATCCTTTTATATGTGTAATAATTTTTATATTTGCAGTAACATTATTAGGATATGCATATTGGAAAGTAACAGCAGATGTAAATAGTATGACTACAGCAGATAAAATATTACCGCCAATATTAATGGGAATAGTTAGTACAATATTAATTTTCTGGTCCTTATCAGGCTTTATATTACAAGTTGTACAAAAGATGAGAAAAACATATTTAAAAGGTACAAATATGTTTATATTAAGGCAAATTAATAATAAAATCAACACAATGGTAGTAAGTATGAGTGTTATTTGTTTAATGCTATTTATGACAATTTCTATACTTTCATCAAGTTTATCATTAAGAAATACAATGCAAAGAGAACTAATTGAAATGACACCAGTAGATTTAAATCTATATAAAACAGCAAATTTACCAGAAAGTTATATAAAATATGGAAAAGAAATAAAAACAACAAAAGAACAAAGAGAAGATTCTAAAATAACAGTACAAGAAACATTAAAAAATAATGGACTAGATATGAATGTTCTAAAAGATATTGTTGAAATATCAATATATGCAGACAATAATTTAACTTGGGAAATTTTCCTTAAAGATAGAATTCAAGAAATAAAAGCTCAATTTCCAGCACTTAGCTATAATACCGCAGAGCAAATAGTGAAAATATCTGATTATAATAAAATTGCTTCAATTTATGGTATAGAACAATATGAAATAAAAGATGATGAATATATTATACTTTGTGATTTCGGTTCTATGAAAAGTGTGAGAAATAAGGTATTAGAAGATAGTAATAATACTTTAGAAATAGCAGGGAAACAATATAAATCTAAATATAATGAATGCAAAAGTGGATTTATTTTAATGTCAACAAGTCATACAAACACAGGAATTATACTAGTCCCAGACAATTGCCCATTAAAAGAAAACATGAAAGAAATGACTTTTTTAGTAGCTAACTACAATGCCAATAGTGATGAAGAAAAAGAGAAAATAGAAGAATTATTTTCAAGTAGTGACTCAGGTTTTGTACAAAATTTATCTAATAATGGACTAGATATAGATGGATTAACAAAAATATCTATAATGGAAGCAAGTGTAGGATTAGCTACAATAGTAACTTTTATAGCAATTTATTTGGGAATAATATTTTTAATTGCAAGTTCAGCTATTTTAGCATTAAAACAATTAACAGATGCTTCAGATAATAAACAAAGATATACAATTTTAAGAAAAATTGGTTGTGATGAAAAAATGATAAGTAAATCATTATTTAGTCAAATCGGTATTTTCTTTGGATTACCACTTGTTTTAGCAATTGTACATTCTATATTTGGAATACAATTTGCAATTAGCTTAATGTCAGGCCTTGCAAGTAAAGATGATTTATTGCCTTCAGCTATTGCTACAGTTATTATTATAGGAATTATTTATGGAACATATTTTTTAGCTACTTATTTTGGTAGTAAAAATATTATTAAAGAAGAATAAAATGGAACATTCTCTTTTTTGGCAAAAAATATTGAATTTTATACAAAAAAACAGTATAATATAAGCATTCTAACAAATAGAATTTTATATAAAGTAACTTTTAAACAATAATTTGTTAAGGAGGAAAAAGTATGAAAAAATATCTTGGAATTATAAAAATTGAAACAGAATCTTTTATGGGGACTAATATCCGGATATTGACTAAGTTTTCAGATTACAAAAGAGTAATAAATAAATGGGCAAAATCATATCCAAATGCTAAAAAGATTATAATAAAAAATGATGAAGTATTAAACAGTTTTTTTGAAGATTTTGAAGATTTTGCACCTGTAACAGAAGATGAAAAGAAAAATGCACAAAAGTTATATGATGAAATAATGAAAAATGATTAGACAGACCAGAGAGTATACTTTAAATAAGGTGTACTCTCTGGTAATTTTTTTTATAAAAATACAAAAAACTATTGACAGTTGAATAACTATTCACATATAATATAAGCAAAGTTGAATAAATATTCAACTGTTAAAGAAACAAAAGAGAATAAGGAGGGCAAGATGTCTAAAAATGAATTTATATGTGATTGTAATATAATACACCAAGATATAGTAGAAAAAACAATAAAAAACATTCCAGAACAAGACACTTTTAATAAACTGGCAGAATTCTTTAAAATTTTAGGAGATACAACAAGAGTAAAAATCTTATTTGCACTAGATAGAAATGAAATGTGTGTATGTGATATAGCAAATGTTCTAGGAATGAGTAAATCATCAATTTCGCACCAATTAGGGACGTTAAGAAGAAGTGGAATTGTAAAATGTAGAAAATCAGGAAAAGAGGTTTTTTATATGTTAGATGATGAACACGTAAAAGAGGTGTTTGAAATAGGTATTAAACATATTGAACATAAAAAATAAAAGCAATTTTTACATCTTCTTGTTGCTATAAATATATAATAAAATTCTGTTCTTTAATGGTCGGAATAATCATATAAAAAGATTTATGTATAGAAACAAGAATATATAAAAACTAAGAAAGGAAGAGGTAAAAAAATGAAAAGTAAATTTAAAATAGGAGGAATAGATTGTGCAAATTGTGCAGCAGAATTAGAAAGAGCAATACAAAAGATAGAGGAAATCGAAAGTTGCAACATAAATTTTATGACAGAGAAAATGGAATTAGAATATGATGAAGACAAAAAAGAAGAAATAATAAAAAAAGTAAAAAAGGTTATAAAAAAAGAAGAACCAGATGTATCAATAGAAGAAATATAGGAGGGCATTATGAAAAAGAAAAGAAACAAAATTATAATATCACTTATATTGTTTCTGTTTGCAATTATAGTGAATTTTAATAATGAACTAATAAATAATGCAATATTTATCTCATCGTACATTATAGTAGGATTTGAAATACTAAAAAAAGCATTAAGAAATATAAAAAAGGGAAAAGTATTTGATGAAAACTTTCTAATGACAATTGCAACAATAGGAGCATTCTCAATAGGAGAATTTCCAGAAGCTGTTGCGGTAATGTTATTTTATCAAATAGGAGAGTTATTTCAAAGTTATGCAGTCGACAAATCAAGAAAATCAATATCAACATTAATGGATATAAGACCTGACTTTGCTAATGTAGAAAGGAATGGAGAACTTCAAAAGGTATCTCCAGAAGATGTAAGAATAAGAGAAATAATTGTAGTAAAACCAGGAGAGAAAATTCCATTAGATGGAATTGTATTAGAAGGAAAAACAACACTTGATACAAAAGCATTAACAGGAGAGTCATTACCAAAAGAAGTAACAGAAGGAGAAGAAGTATTAAGTGGAACAATAAATCTAAGTGGAGTTATAAAAATAGAAGTTACAAAAGAATATGGAGAATCAACTGTAAGTAAAATATTAGACTTAGTAGAAAATGCAAGTAGTAAAAAATCAAAATCAGAAAACTTTATTACAAAATTTGCAAGATATTATACACCAATAGTTGTTATTATTGCGGTGATTTTAGCAATATTGCCACCACTTATAATAAAAGATGCAAGTTTTTCAGATTGGATTTATAGAGCATTATCATTTCTTGTAGTATCATGTCCATGTGCATTAGTAATATCAATACCATTAAGCTTTTTTGGTGGAATAGGTGGGGCATCTAAAATTGGTATATTAATAAAAGGAAGTAATTATTTAGAACAATTATCAAAGACAGAGATAGTAGTTTTTGATAAAACAGGGACATTAACAGAAGGTGTTTTTGAAGTGCAAAAAGTTGAACCAATAGGAATAGAGAAAGAAGAATTGTTAAAAGTAACGGCATATGCGGAAAACTACTCTAACCATCCAATTTCAGCATCAATAAAAAAGGCATATAATAAGCTTATAGATGAAAAGCAAGTAATAAAAACGGAAGAATTATCAGGACTAGGAATAGAAGCTAAAATTAATGATAAAGATGTCCTAGTAGGAAATGAAAAACTAATGAATGCTAAACAAATTGATTATACTAAAAGTAATGATATTGGTACTATTTTATATGTTGCAATAGATGGAAAATATGCAGGATATATTTTAATAGCTGATAAAATAAAAGAAGACTCAGAAAAAACAATAAAATCTTTAAAGAAAAATAATATAAAGCAAACAGTAATGCTAACTGGAGATAGAGAAAATGTAGGAGAAAATGTTGCAAATAAATTAGGAATAGACAAAGTTTATACCGAATTATTACCAGATGGAAAAGTAGAAAAAGTAGAAAATCTATTAAAAATGAAAAGCATAAAAGGCAAGCTTGCATTTGTAGGAGATGGAATAAATGATGCCCCAGTATTAGCCTTGGCAGATATAGGAATAGCAATGGGAGGACTAGGGTCAGATGCAGCAATTGAAGCAGCAGACATTGTTATAATGACAGATGAACCTTCAAAAATAGTGAATGCTATTCAATTATCAAAAAGAACGATGAGAATAGTTAAAGAAAATATTGTATTTGCAATTTTCATAAAAGTACTTGTTTTGATTTTAAGTGCTTTTGGAGTGTCTACTATGTGGGAAGCTGTTTTTGCAGATGTAGGTGTTTCTATAATTGCAATAGTAAATGCTTTGAGAGTGTTAAGAATAAAAAATAAGTAAAAATCAAAAAGCAATGAGATTAAAATTTCATTGTTTTTTGAAAATAGTTATACAAATTTTAATAGGTATGCTATAATGAAGACATGATAATTAATTACTTTATAGTATATGATAAAGGTGGAAAAACAAATGAAAATAAGCGGAATAGATAAAGATATAGAAAAAAGTATTTACTATTTAGATGCAAATGGATTTAAACCATATGCATCTTGTGATGGGGTAATAGAAAATCATAAAAAAGATGATAAAGTAGGAGATGCATATATTTCTTTTTTAAAAAGTCCTAAAATTATTGATTTGATGTCAATCTTTTTAAATGATAAAGAGAATTTTTCTGTTGGAATGAATAGTGAAACTCATTTAGGAATACATGAACTTTATGGAAATATAATATCTGGAAATGCCTATCAAGTCAGATTTTCTAATAAGTATGGGGAAAGAACAACTGGATTTGAAAATATAATTAGAAATGTAGTAGAAGGAAAAGTTGAAATTCCAAGTGAAGAAAAACAAAAGTTAGAAAAGTTAGATAAAATTTTAGAAGAAAATTCTGATTCTGACATTACTTTTGAAGTGAGATTTAATATAAATTATCAACCACATATGAATAAATCTGGAAAAATCAATGAATTGGTAATTGAAACAAAAAGAGGAGATGAAAAACCACAAGGGGATATAATTATAAATACGGAAAGAGATATGAATGAACTAGCTAATATATTAGCTGAAAAATATAATATGCCTAAAAGGCAAGAAAGTTTTGAAGAAGAATATCCAGAAGATGAATTTATAATTGCCCAATATGATAAAACTAGTTGTTCAATCTACTTTACAGATGAACATTTTGAACAAATACTTGATAAGATTCAATTTATTAAAGGAATAGCTAATACTTTGCCTATATTTGAAAGTAGAGAGTGGACTGGAGATTTTGATGAGTTAGTTGATGAAGAATATGATGAAATGTGGGAATTCGAAGATAATCAATTTTATGAAGAAGATCTCGAAGAATCAAAAACTGCATTGGAAGAAAGAGAAGCAATATTAAGTAAATTAGAAAATGAAGAAGAAAAACTTATAAAATTAGAGCAAATGATCGAAAGATTTAAAGCAAAAGATGAAAATAGTATAGGAGAATAATAAAGGTAAAGTATGAAAGATAAAAAAGAAAAATCATTGATAATAGTGGATAGAAGTAATTTTTTTTATAAAATTAGAAAATTTTTTTATAATTGGTTTAAAAAAGAAATGCAAGATAAACAAAAAAATCAAGAAAATATTAATGATAAAAAAGAACAGTTTAAAAAATATGTTAAAAATATAGAAGACGAAGAAAATAAATTATTAAAACTTCAAAAAATGTATCGCAATGGTGATATAAAAGAGGAAGAATTAACACAAATACAAATAAAGAAATTGTGTGATTTATATGATAAACAAATTAGAAATTTAAGAAAAACTAATGAATATAGAAAACAGAAAGTTTTAGAATACAGATATCAAATGAAAAGGAAATGAATTAAAATGGAATATAAATATTTATTAGATATTGGACTAATAATATTAGCAGTGAAAATATTTACAATAATAACACAAAAAATAAAAATGCCAAAAGTATTAGGGGGATTAGTAGCAGGAATAGTATTAGGACCAGCAATGTTAAATGTTGTTCAGAATAGCTCAATATTAGAGGCATTATCTAAATTTGGAATAATACTTATAATGTTTTTAGCGGGTATGGAAACAAGTATAAAAAAGTTTATAGCAAATAGTAATAAATATGTGATAATAGCTGCAATAGGGGTAATAGTGCCATTAATAATGGGAACGATATTTAGCTTAATATACATACAAGATTTAAAAACAAATTTATTTTTTGGAGCAGTAATAACAGCAACTTCAGTTAGTATAACTGTAGAAACTTTAATAGAAATGAAGAAAATAAAATCAAGTGTAGGGTTAGCAATATTAGGAGCAGGAGTTGTTGATGATGTGATAGGAATATTATTTTTAACAATAGTAATGAATACTGGAAATCTACAATTATCAACATTTGTAGTAATGGCATTAAAAATAGTTCTATTCTTTGGCATAGCAATAATCTCAGGATTATTACTATTTAAAGTATTCGAAAAAATAGAAAAGAAAGATACAAAAACAGAACAAATGCCAACGTATTCAATATCGTTTGCATTAATATTATCATATATTGCCGAAATGTTAGGAGTTAGCGGAATAATAGGAGCATATATAGCAGGACTAGTTATAGGAAATACAGAAAAAGGGCGTAAAATAAAAGGAAAAATAGATTTAGTTGTACATATGATTTTTTCTCCAATATTCTTTGCGAGTATAGGATTAAATCTAGTATCATTAAAATTTAATATTCCAGTGTGGGGATTTATAATAATATTTACATCAATTACAATAATTAGCAAAGTGATTGGAAATGGACTAGGAGCAAAAATATGTGGATATACAAATGAAAGAGCTATTCAAATTGGAATTGGAATGGCAACAAGAGGAGAAGTTGCACTTATTATGGCTAATGAAGCGAAAAAAATAGAATTGATAAATGAGGAAGCATTTTCAATTATAATAATAACTGTATTATTAGTAACAGTAATAACACCAATATTATTACATTATAGTTTTAAGGGTAAGAATGAAAATAATGAGAAAGAATTGTGTAATAGTTAAAAATTATTTCAATAGTAATAAATTATTTGCAATATAAAGAAAATATAGAATGTAAAGTTTCAGTTGCATTTTATGTTTTTAGTAAAGTGCAACTAAAAGTTGATAGAATTTCAAGAAAAACTACACTAAAATTAAAGATGAAGGAGGAGTAGTCTAATGAGATTTGGAGAGAATTTATATAATTTAAGAAAAGTAGCTAAAATGAGCCAAGAAAAATTAGCAGAAAAAATGGAAGTTACCAGACAAAGTGTATCAAAATGGGAGAATGGAGAAAGTTATCCAGAAATGGAAAAGATAATGAAATTATGTGACGTTTTTCATTGTAAAATAAATGATTTGGTACATGAAAATATGGTAGATATAGATTCATTAGATGAAGATGTAAAAATGAGTGTAGTTAAATTTAAAGAAGAAAAACAAAAAAGTATTAAAGGAATAAGTAAGGCAATTTATATTCTTGCAAGAATATAAATTGTTTGCAAAATTGCAATACCAGTTGTAATTGTTGTAATGATAGCAACACCTTTTTTCCTAAAAAATATTGAAGTAGAAAATAATAAGCTTGTTTGGACTGGTAATAACAATAAGTTTAGTATAACAGATAATGGAAAAAAAGTAACATTAAGATATAATGATAATATTGTAATTGCAGATGCTAGTTCTGGGGAAGTAACTACAAAATATATAGAAATATTAAACCAGCACTCCAAATATTTAGTTATTAGCTATATTGAAGTAGGCTTTCTATTTGTAGTTATAAGTTTATTCTTATATGAGATGACATTAAATAGGCTAGAGAAATTATTTGTAAATATAAATGAGGGAGATACACCATTTACATTAGAGAATGTTAGATACATTAAAGAAATGGCAAAATTAATGATTGTTGCACTGATTCTACCAAATATAGGAGGAGTAATATTTGAAAAAATGCTAGTAACTGATTTAGGGGTAGATTTTGAATTATTTGATATAGTGCAAATATTATTCTTATTTGGAATATCATATATCTTTGAATATGGATATGAATTACAACGAGATACAAAAGCCAAAATGTATGGGGAGGTATCTGAAAATGAATAAAAATGGATTTATAAAAGAACTATCTAAACAAACAGGATATGATGAAGAAAAGTGTACTATAATAAATGATGTTATAGAAAATTATTTTATATTTGGAAGAAAAAATAAAGACAAAATAATTAGAGATATACAAATAAAAGCTAGTTTGAATGAAGATGATAGCCAGAATGTATATGACATTTCAATGAAAATAATTACTGGAGAAATAAAAAATAAACTAAAGCATCCATTTAAAAGTCAAGATTAGTTATGTATAGCATAAGTAAATTAAGAAAAAGTTATAGGAAGATATTAAGAAATTAGTATCTTCTTTTTTGGAATATGATATACAGTTGTCAAGTTATATATTATATACTTCATTAAATCTTTGTGCTTAGTAATAAAAAATTGTTACAGGATAACGTTTTTTTTAAAATATTGATATATAGGCAATTTTATAAATGTAATAGATAAAACCATTATCCTGTAACAAAAAATTTGAAAATCAATAAAAAAAGCTACACAAAAAGGAAAAGATGTGTTATCATATATTAGTAAAAACAAAATGCAATGTATACTTGTACAAAAAACATATTTTCAGATGATTTCTGCTACAATTTTGGTACAATACAAAAAATTTGAACCTGCAAACTAAGTAATATCAACAGAATTTAAAAAAAATACAGAGATAAGAAAAGAGCCTGTAATAGGTTAAATATAAGGAAAATTAAAGGAGGAATTAACAATGTCAGGACATAGCAAATGGCACAACATACAAGCGAAGAAAGGAAAAGCAGACGCAGCGAGAGGAAAAATATTCACAAAATTAGGAAGAGAACTATTAATAGCAGTAAAAGAAGGAGGAGCAGACCCAGCTGGAAATTCAAAATTAAAAGCAGTAATAGCAAAATGTAAAGCAGCAAACATGCCAAATGACACAATAAACAATGCAATAAAAAAAGCATCAACAAGTAACGAAAATTATGAAGAAATGGTATATGAAGGATATGGACCAAATGGAGTAGCAGTAATAGTAGAAGCATCAACAGACAACAAAAACAGAACTGCAGCAGATGTAAGACATGTATTTGATAAAGCAGGCGGAAATTTAGGAACAACTGGATGCGTATCATATATGTTTAATAAAAAAGGTGTAATAATAATAGAAAAAGCTTCAACAGAAATGTCAGAAGACGATATAATGATGTTAGCATTAGATGCAGGAGCAGAAGACTTTTTAGCAGAAGAAGAAATATATGAAATAACAACAGAACCATCAGAATTTGGAGCAGTTAGTGAAAAACTAGAAGAAGCAGGATTAGAATTTTTACAAGCAGAAGTTCAAATGGTACCAACAACAACAGTTCAATTAGATGAAAAAGGTACAGAAAAAATGGAAAGACTAATAGAAAGACTAGAAGAACTTGATGATGTTGCGAACATCTATCATAACTGGGAAGAATAGAAATAAAATGAGGATTAGGGGACAGGTCTTTAATCCCCATTTTTTTGAATAAGGTAGGAGTAATAAAAAATGAATAAAATACCAGTAGAAAAAAATAAGCAATATATAGTAGATATAATAGATAATGGATTTGAAGGAGAAGGAATAACAAAGATTGATAATTTTACTATTTTTATTCCTGGAGCAATAAAAGGGGAAAAAGTAAAAATATTAATTGTAAAAGTACTATCATCACATGCATTTGGAAAAGTAATAGAAATCATAGAAACATCAAAAAGTAGACAAGATTCAGACTGTAATACATATAAAAGATGTGGTGGATGCAATCTAAGACATATAAAATATGAAGACACACTAAAAATGAAACAAAATGCAGTACAATCATTAGTAAATAAAACATTAAAAAATAAAATACAAGTAAAACCAACAATAGGTATGGAAAAACCATTTCATTATAGAAATAAAGCACAATATCCAATAGGATTAAATAAAAATGGAGAACCCATAATAGGAGTATTTGCAAACAGAACTCATGAAGTAATACCAATGGAAAAATGTCTAATACAAAATCCAATATCAGAAGAAATATCAAAATTTATAGTGGAATTTATAAAAGATAATAAAATATCAATTTATGATGAAAAAACAGGGAAAGGTCTATTTAGACATATTGTAATAAAAGTAGGAATAAAGACGAATGAAATAATGTGCATATTAGTTATAAATGGTAATAAAATACCAAACGAAAATGAATTGATATCACAATTAATAAATAAATATCCTAATATAAAAACAATAGTAAAAAATATCAATACAAAAAATACAAATGTCATATTAGGAAAAGAAAATATCAATTTATATGGAGATGGCTATATAAAAGATATATTAGGAGAATATACATTTAAAATATCACCACTTTCATTTTATCAAGTAAATCCAATTCAAGCAGAAAAATTATACAATATTGGAGTAGAAGCAGCTAAAATAACAAAGAATGATATAGTATTTGATTTATATTGTGGAATTGGTACAATTTCTTTATATATGGCTAAATATGCAAAAAAAGTATATGGAGTTGAAATTGTGGAACAAGCAATTGCTGATGCGAATGAAAATGCTAGATTGAATAGTATTGATAACGCTGAATTTATATGTGGTGACACAGAAGTTATTTTAGATGATTTGATAAATAATAAAAATATAGTTCCTAATGTTGTTATGGTTGATCCTCCAAGGCGTGGTCTTGATAATAATTCTATTGACAATATTTTGAAGATTAAGCCTGATAGGTTAGTTTATATTAGTTGTAATCCTGCTACTTTGGCTAGGGATTTGGCTAAGTTTGAGGATGTTTATAACATTAAAGAAATTCAGCCTGTAGATATGTTCCCGTTTACAAGCCATGTGGAGTGTGTGGCAGTGCTACAACTAAAACAAGACAGGTAATACTTGATTTTGATATAGTTTCAGAGATTATAACTTTTGAAGAGAAAGGCAGATTTGGAAAAGAAAAACATCAAAATTTAGGTGTGAAAGTTAAAGTAGTTGCTTAAGTGGTAAGTGGAAACACATAAATGAAAATTCAGAAAATTGAGAAAAGTGCTTGAAATACTGAAGAATTTGAGATTGTATCTACGATAAGCATAAGAGATATAGGTTATGTTGGTTAGTAGATATGATGTAAAGTTAAGTATTTCAATAGATAGAAGAAATTTATTAAAATGAGTTATAGAGAATCTTTAGTAAATAGGTGTCAGTAGATATGTGCTGATGTCTATTTTTTTATAGGTCAAAATTTTAAGATTTTTTGACTTATAAAATTATGTAGGTCAAAAATATTGAGAAATTTGCACTATAACATTTGCATACCAATCTTAATCTCCAATAAAAATAATATCAAGAGTAAATAAACTCGTTATTACTCGCTCTTGACATTATTTCTATTGGAGATTTTGTGGCAATTAAGCAAATGTAAGGATAAATATGTTTTGCAAATATTGGTAAAACACTATGAAAAATTGTAAATTTGTGATATAAATTAGACATAAAGGATTATATAGATTTACAAGGAGAGTGTAAAATGCAGAAAAATTATAAAAGAATGGAGCATAATGAATTTTTACAGCATATAGACAAATTATGCGACCATTTAAGAAAATATATTCAAGATAATAAAATAAAAATAGATTATATATGTCCTGTTTTAAGAAGTGGTGCAGTACCAGCAACATATATCTCTAATAAATTAAATATAATAAAATTTTTGCCTATGCAAGTTAAACATATAGCTTATAAAAATGGAGAAAATAAAATTGAAATGATTTTTAATCCATTTAATTCAATAGAAATAGATAAAAAAGAACCAGTATTTTTAGTAGTTGAAGCAATGCACAGTACGGGAACAAGTGTAGAGATATGTATAAATGAAATAAAAAAGAGATATAAAAATGCTAGAATATTATATGTTTGCTTAACAAAGGAATATGGCAGTAGAGATTTTAAAGATATTGCAGAATATGAAGATGTAGCATTTTATTATAATGGAAATAATGAATTTAGCAAAGAAAAATGTAAAGAGTTAAATGTAGAATACTTTTATCCTTTATTTCTTTGGGAAGATTTACAAACAGAATTAGAACATCCAGATGATTTAGAAGATAATATATTTTTTTAATGTGGGAGAGGAATAATGGAATACATAGATATATTTGATGAAAATAATAATCCTATTGGAGAAATAAAAGAAAAAACAAAAGCACATGAAGATGGTAATTTTCATAGAACTGCACATGTTTGGATTATAAATGACAATAATGAATTATTATTGCAAAAGAGAAGTGCAACCAAAAAAACACATCCTAATTGTTGGGATATATCAGGAGCAGGGCATATTAGAGCAGGAGAAAGTGTAACTGAAGGTGCTATTAGAGAATTGAAAGAAGAATTAGGAGTCGAAGCAACTGAGAAAGATTTAGATTATATTGCAACAATAAAAAGTACAAAGAATTCTAAAAATATGGAATTCGGATATGTATATTTATTAAGATGTAATAAGAAAATTGCAGACTATATTTTTGAAGATGAAGAGGTATCAGAAGTAAAGTATGTCTATTATGAAGATTTGGAGAAAATGGTTGAAGATAAAGCAGAAGGACTTTTATTACATGATGAGGAATTCAAAAAATTATTTAAATATATAAGAAATAAATTAAGAGGAGATAAAAATTTATGATAAAAGCAATATTTATTGATATTGATGGAACATTAAGAGATAGCAATAGGAATTTGTCAACAAAAACAATAGAAACAGTAAAGAAGGTAAGTGAAAAAGGAATATTAGTTATACTATGTTCTGGAAGACCAAGAAAATATACTGAAGAAATAAGCAGAGAATGTTTTGCTAGTAAATATATAATTACTTCAAGTGGTGGAGATATATATGACTACGAGCAAAATAAAATTTTATATGTAAATAAAATGGATAAAGAAGCATTAATAAAATTATATGAAATAGCTAATCCAGAAGATGTTAGATTTATTATGAATATTGGAGAAGGTAGAGTAGTAAATAAAGTAAAACATGCAGAGCAAGAGAAAAAATTAGAGGAAAATATAAAGGATTTTGTTGATAAAAATGATGTTGTTCAATGTACTATTGCAGATAGTAACTTTGACAAAATAAAAAATTTAATACCTAAAATTGAAAAAGTAGAAAATGTAGAAATAAAAAATAGGCACAAAAGTTTATTAGATATTAAATTTAAAGATGATAAAACAGTATTCTGTGATATTGCTAATATAGATTCTAATAAAGGAATTGCAGTAAAAAAGATGTTAGAGATTTTAGACATTAAAAAAGAAGAATCTATTGCTATTGGTGATGATAATAATGATTTATCAATGTTTGAACAAGTAGGATACAAGGTGTCTATGGGAAATGCTATCGATATTGTTAAAGAAAAGGCAGATGAGATTACTTTATCTAATGATGAAGATGGAGTTGCAGTATTTTTAGAAAAACTACTAAAAGAAATGGAGAAAAACAATGAAAAATAAAAAAGGGTTAATTCTAATTTATCCAGGTTTTCAGAATGAAGCAAAACAATATCAATATAACAGACTTATCGAAGAATTCAATAAAAAAGGTATTAGTATAGATAAATTAAAAGTTGATGAACAATATACAAGTGTAATAAATGGAAAAGTAAATATAGATGTTAAACAATATGACTTTTGCATACAACTTGTTAAAGATAAATATATAAACGAACAACTTTGCAAAAATGGAATAAGGTCATTTAATTCTTATAGTGCAATAGAAAACTGCGATGATAAAATGATGACTTATGTTATATTATCAAATAAAAATATAAACTTGCCAAATACAATATTAGGCAGTATAAACTTTGGGGTAGAAAATATCAAAGAAGATAATAAAAGTGAAGAATTTAAGAAATATGTTGAAACTACTTTGAATTATCCATTTATAACTAAAAAATGCAATAGTAAAGGTGGAAGAGATATATACAAGATAAATAATAGAAAAGAATTTGATGATATATGTAATAAATTAAGTGGTTCACAATACTTATTTCAACAATTTATTCCTGAAAATATAGGAAAAGATATTAGAGTTGTTGTTGTAGGAAAGAAAGTAGTAGGTTCATTTATGAGAATAAATGAAAATGATTATCGTTCAAATATATCATTAGGCGGAAGAGCATTACCTTATGAAGTTTCAAATGAATATAAAGAAATTGCAGAAAAGATAGCAAATGAGTTAGAACTAGATTATTGTTCAGTTGACTTTTTTATGAGTAATGAAAATAAGCCAATAGTTTGTGAAGTAAATGCAGATCCAGCTATTTGTGATATAGAAGAATTGAGTGGAAAAAATGTAGCTGAAATATTTGTAGATTATGTGATTAGTAAAATATATTAAGGAGGAAAAGTAAATGGAAGACTATTTTATAATACATGGAAGTTTTGGAAGTCCATTTGGAAATTGGTTTAGTTGGTTACATGATTTTATAGAAGATGATGGAAAACAAGTATATGTACCACAATTTCCAATAGGAGTAGGTTATCAAAATTATGAAAATTGGAGTAAACTACTTAAATACTATTTAGATTTAGGATTAATTAATGAAAACACAACAATAATAGGTCATAGTATTGCACCAGTATTTATATCAAAATTTTTAACTGAAAATAAAGTAAAAGTTAAAAAATTAATATTCGTATGTGGATTTAATAACTATTTAGGAATAAACGAAGAATATGATACCGTTAATAAAACAATGTATTTTGACAATTTAGAAGATGTAAAACAATATGCAAATGAAATTATTTGTTTTTATTCAGATAATGATCCATATGTAAAATATGAAGTTGAAAAAGATTTTGCAGATAAAGTTGCAACAGAACAAATTTTAATACCAAATGCAGGACATATCAATAGTGAAAGTGGCTATGATACATTTGAAGATATAGTAAGTTACTTATAAAAGTTATATTACGAAAAAAGTGAAAAATTCGTAATATAAAAATCTTTATTACGAAAAATTGCTAATTTTCGTAATATGGGAATTAAATATGCAGGAAACTTTCGTAAATTATTTGGAATTTACGAAAGTTTCCGACAAGTAAATAAGAAATCCCTCTTCATTTGAGGGATTTTAAGCGTTTATAAACGAACTAACCACATTTAAATGTGCAACATTAAATGTAATTATATTATATGCAAATAAAGAAATATTATTACAAAAAGCAAAGACTAGGTTAACCTAGTCTTTGAAAAACAACTTCCACATCTTTCGATGTGCAACTCTAAATGTAATTATATTATAAGATATTTTTAGTTGATAGTCAAGATTTTTGCTGAAATTAATCTTCAAAAGTGTAATATTTTTTTAATAATACTAAAATATTTGAATAATCATCTTCAGACAAGTGAGCTATTTTTTTATTATGAAAGAATGGTTCTCTTAATCTTTTGTAACTAAAATTAGCCATAGATTCTAATTTTGCAGTACTACAAGGTAATCCAGTTATATCATAATGAAAATAATATTTATCACTATGACATTTACTACTTAAAGGAATTACTGTCCACATTTTTTTATCAGCAGAAGAACGCCATAATATAGCTGGTCTTAATTTTCTTAATTCTGAACCAATATTTTGTCCGAAATCAACCCAGCAAATAGAACCAGGTTTTAAAATAGAGGTTTTTGTATTATTATCGTTTAATAACAATTTATCATAGCACCATTTTAAATATTTAATTTTTTCGATATTCCTATAATCAATTTCTTTGCTTAGTTTTTGAATTAAGGATTCTTTTAAAAGTTTTAAGACATAAGAAAAATCTTTATTGTTTAACTTCAAAAATTTACCTTTAACATAAACTAATCCGTTTAATATTTCTCTTAGTATATTCCTGTAAATCATTTATATCAACAAATCTATTTATAGAGTCTATGTATGTTAGATTATCAGATTTAGTAGTATAAACTGCTAGTCCTACATAATGATTTTCAGATATATTATATATAATTAGAACATGTTTTCTTATATTATTTTCAACTACTTCATAAATATTTTGAGAATATATGTCCAAATTAAAACCTCCTAATATTAAATACTGTAGCTTATATATTTTTGTATATAAGCTACATACTCAATCATAAACTGCTTATAAAATAAGCCTTCTTGAACTGTCTATTTAATAGAAAAGTTCTTTACTAATAATACTACATTTTTATATAAAAAGCAACACATTTGTTCTTATAAAATATAAAAAATTGTAATAAAATCAAAAATTGGGGAATATTGTAAAAAAATGGATTTTATGGTATAGTAGATAAAAATAAATATTTTAGGAAAAATTTGCTTTTGTTAATAATATTGGGGGAAAAAATGGAAAAGAAATATGAGAAATTTATAGTTCATCAGTTTGATGACAATTATTCAATGATACATATAGAAATTAAAGATAATGAAGAGTTTTATAAAAGTTTATTTGAATGTTTTTTTACAGAAGATAAGCTTATAAAATATGCAGAAAATAAGTTTAATTTAAAGTTTTCTCCAACAAAAACAAATTTTACTACATTATATAAGCATTTAAAAACTTATATAGATGATTTCAATAAAGATGAATATACAATTGATGAGATTCAAGAAGAAATGATAAAAATATTAAATGAAGAATACACTATAGAAGATAGAAATGGTAAATTAAAAGTTAGGATAGATAAAATAGGAAAGATAGGAGAATATATTTTTACTTGCATATTAAATGAGTATTTTCAATTCCAATGTATATTACCCAAAGTACATCTACAGACAAGTTATAATATGAGTATATATGGAATTGATACATTATTTTATTCAGAAGATAAAGAAATGTTACTATTTGGAGAATCTAAAGTTACAAAGAAATTAGAAAATGGGATTAGTTTGATTAACACTTCATTAGAAGAATATGAAAGTAGAATAAAACAAGAATATGAATTAGTATTAAGCAACAGATTATATAAAGACAAACTTAATAAGTTTAATGATAAGTATGGAAAGATTGTTGATATCGCATTAGATATAGAAGAATTTATAGAAAAAGCTCAAGTGAAAAATATAGGAATTCCAATTTTTATTGCACATGGTAATCAGACAGATATAAATGAAATTATGAAAAAACTAAAAACTATAAAAAGAAATAATATATTACGGATTAAATACTATATACTATGTAATATCATTACCAATTATTAATAAAGATAAAATGGTTGCAGTATTTACAGAAGCAATTGCGAGAAAGGAAGAAATGTATAAGAATGAAAGAAATTCAACAAATAAGGGATAAATATATTAGAATATTAGATGATAGCGAGAATAGTACAATGAAAGCTAAAGAAATAGCAGATGATTTATTTGCACTAGATTTGACTGTTTATTCTAAAGATAATACTTTTGATTCAATAATTTATAATGCACTATCAATATCAGAACTAGATAGTAGTATTTCGTTACACCCAGAACAACAAAAGATACTTAATGAGATTGAAAAAAATCAAGCTCTAATAGTTAGCGCTCCCACAAGTTTTGGAAAAACTTTTTGTATATTTGAATATATTGCAAGATATGAACCTAATAATATAGTTTTAATAGTGCCAACATTAGCATTGGTTGATGAATATAGAAAAAAGATAATTAAGAAATATAAAGAAAAATTTCAGGAATATAAAATTTATAGTAATATTGATGAAGAGAAACAATACGATTTTGATAGAAAAAATATTTTTATTTTGACACATGACAGAGTGGTTCAAGAAACAAATTATATGTTAATCAAAAAAATAGACTTACTTGTTATTGATGAAGTATATAAATTAGAAAAAGACTTAAAAGATGATAGAGTTCTAATACTAAATATGGCTTATTATTATATGGCAAAAATTGCTGATAAATATGTATTATTAGCACCTTTTATAAAAGAGGTTGAAGATACAGAGTTATTAGAAAAAAAGCCTGTATTATATGCATCAAATTATTCGCCAGTTGTAAATGAAGTTATATCTTGTGAGTTAATTAATGATAAAGATAGAGAATTAGAATGTAAAAAAATATTAGATAAAATAGGAAAAAAGGAGAAGACATTAATATATTTTCCAACAGTTACAGGAATATATAATTATATAAAAAATATTATTAGTAATGAAGACGTTATAAAAGATATGGATGAAAACATTAAGTTTTTTATAGATTGGGCAAAAGAGGAAATACATGAAGAATGGGGATTAATAAAAGCGTTAGAAAGGGGTTATTTAATACATAATGGTCAATTGCCTATTGGAACAAGAATGTTTCAAATGAATCTTTACGAAAAAAGCAGTATATATAATAGATTATTATGTACTTCTACACTATTAGAAGGTGTAAATACAAGTGCAAAAAACATTATAATTACAAGACCATCTAGAACAAAGAATAATGATAAGGATAATTTTTCTGCATTCGATTTTTATAATTTAGTTGGAAGAACTGGTAGATTATATGAGCATTTTTTAGGAAAAGCATATTATATAAAGGGACCTAAAGATCCAAAATATGAAAAAGTAGATGCTGTAAGGAGTATCAAATTTGAATTAACAGATCAAAGCAAAGATATAGATCTCCAAACTGGAAACATTGAGAAACATAAGGATATTATTGATTTTTTAAATATGCTAAAAATTGATAGAGAAGAATACTGCTCAAAGATTGGGAATAAAGTAAGGTTTGAAACAGTAAAGAAAATGTATAATAAATATAGAGAAATTAGAGAAAAACTACAGGAAGAGTTACAAAGTTTGATTGATGATAATAAAAAAGGTAGATATAGCTTGGTAACTATTTTGTATACTATAATTAATGGGAAAAATAATGTTTTAGAATCTAATATAATCAATAAATTACTAGATAGAAAAAGACCAAAATTAAAGACTGTTATTAAAAATGTTTCAAAAGGAAAAGATGATAATGTAGATTATATTATTGCTACAACGATAAGATTAAAAATGGGATACATAGAGCATGAATTTTATACTAAAGTTTTAATTATACGATATTTTATGGAAAATGAAGGAGTGAAGGAAGAATTAATAAATAAACTAAATGAAAAAGTAATAAATGCAATTGAACAATTATATTTTTCGGATTCTATTCAAAAGAAAATGCTAGTTGATATTGGAATATATGAACGAGATGTGGAAAATATTATAAAAATCGTAGGAAGCAATTTTGAAGATGAATTAGAACTTAAAAATAGATTAATAGATAATGTAAATAAATTAGATAATATTAGCTTTATATCAAAATATGTTATAAATAATCTAATATAAAACTAAAGGCAGGAAAGCGAAATTAACATATCGCATATACACATAGAAAGGCAAGCTTTCTAGAGTTAATAAAAGAATGTAAAATTTAAGCAAATATGATGTAAAAATTCACCGAGTGAACTGGCTGAAACCCGCTATTCTTCGTTTAAAATTAAAAATAAAAAACAAAAATATTAAAAAAGTTCACCAAGTGTACTTGAATTTTACTAAAATATTTGGTGTTAGAATAGAAATATAGACACAGAATTTTACACTTACAAAAAAAGATG
>CAQUBD010000004.1 GCA_948891265.1 uncultured Clostridia bacterium
TAAATTCTGCATAAGATATCTGTAATTCGCTTTGCTCAAACAGCTATCTTAATTTCCATCTGCCAAATATTAAACCTCCATTATTATTGGTATAATCATTGGATTTCTCTTTGTTTTACTAAATATATAATCTCTTAGGTTTTCTCTAACAGTTGATTTAATTGTAGACCAATCTCTAAGTCCTTTTTCTTCGCATTTTCTAATTTCATGTCTTACAACACTTTTGACTTCATCCATTAGATTTTCTGATTCTCTAACATATACAAATCCTCTTGAAATTACATCTGGTCCAGCAACTACTTCTCCTGTTGAAGAATCCATTGTTAAAACAATAACAATTAATCCATCTTGTGATAAATGTTGTCTATCTCTTAAAACGATGCTTCCTACATCTCCAACTCCTAATCCATCAACTAAAACTCTACCATTTGGAACCATTCCATTAAATTTTATTTCATTTTCATCAACTTCTAATACTTTTCCATTTTCCATAAGTACTATGTTCTTAGCTGGTATTCCCATCATTTGGGCTGTTTCTGCATGTGCTCTTAATTGTCTATATTCTCCATGAACTGGTATAAAGAATTTTGGCTTTGTAAGTGCAAAAATTAATTTTTGTTCTTCTTGACAAGCATGCCCTGACACATGAACATCTGCTAATGCACTATATACAACTTCTGCTCCAATTTGCATTAAATCATCAATTACTTTTGATACTGACTTCTCATTTCCTGGTATTGGATTTGCTGATATTATAACTAAATCATTTGGTGTAATTTTTACTTTTCTATGTTCTCCCGCTGCCATTCTTGTTAATGCTGACATTGTTTCCCCTTGACTTCCTGTTGTTATAATTACTAATTGCTCATCATTGTATGTTGACATCATATCTATATCTATAAATAAATCTTCTGGACAGTCTATATATCCTAATTCTCTAGCTGTAGTAATCATATTTATCATACTTCTACCACATATTGCAATTTTTCTTTTATATTTTACTGCTGAACTAACAATTTGTTGTACTCTGTGTACATTTGATGCAAATGTTGCAACTACTATTCTTTTTGTACATCCATCAAATAAATTGTCAAATACTGGTCCTATTGAACTTTCAGACATTGTAAATCCTTTTCTTTCAGCATTTGTACTGTCAGACATTAAAGCTAGTATGCCTTGATTTCCAAGCTCTGCAATTCTTCCAAAGTCCATCATCTTTCCATCTATTGGAGTATAATCTATTTTAAAGTCTCCTGTGTGTAATATTGTTCCTACAGGTGTTGTTATTGCAAGCATTATAGAATCAGGTATACTATGTGAACTTCTTATAAATTCTACTTTAAAGTTTTTGCCAAATTTTAAAGTTTGTCCTTGTGTTATTTCAATTAATGTTGAACTTCTTAATATCTTGTGCTCTTCTAATTTATTTCTTATTAACCCCATTGCTAATTTTGGTGCGTATACAGGTATATTTATTTGTTTTAATAAATATGGCACACTTCCTATATGGTCTTCATGACCATGTGTTATTATAAGTCCTTTTATTTTATCTACATTTCTTTGTAAATATGTTATGTCTGGTATAACTAGGTCTACTCCTAACATATCGTCTTCTGGAAATGATAATCCACAATCTACTACTATTATTTCATCTTCATATTCAAAAACAGTTATATTTTTTCCAACTTCATGTAATCCCCCTAATGGAATTATTTTTAACTTTGATTTTTTGAATATATTATTATTCTTTTTACTATTACTTCTTCTTTTTTTATTTTCTGTTTTTGTTTCGATTGCTTGTGTATCTGAATTATCTGATGAATTCTTTACTTTCTTATTAGTAGTGTTCCTTTTAATTTCCTTTTTACTAATATTGTCTTTTTCTTCTCCTTCTTGTTTTTTTCTAGTATTACTTTTTGGCATATTTCTCTTTGTTTTTCTTCCTTGAGCATTTTTTTCAATATTACTAGTTGTCTTTTTTTGTCTTTTTTCAATTTTTTCTTCTTTATTGTTTAAATTTTCTTCTGCCATTAATTTTCCTCTCTTTCTTTTTTATTTTATAATTTAATTTTCAATTTTTATAAATCCTCTATAGTCATAAGATCATGCATTAATAGTCGTTATCATATATATTTTTTAATTCTATGTGATAACAACTTTTAAAGACAAATAATTTATATATTTAATTATTTATCGTATATTATAATAATTCTCATTTCTTTAATTTTTAATCCGTTCTCTTTTACTTAATTTGTTATTATGTCTTAAACTTTTGGGTTTTAAAAAAATCTCATACTTCGCCCTCTGGCAATACTTTTAAATTATACTATAAAATAGAAAAAAAGTCAAATTTTGTATTATGTAAAATTTGATTTCTAATTATTTTCATACTATATTAAGTTCTATAATTATTTTATAAAATCTTCTATTATATCTCTATAATCACTAACTCCAAAATCTATACATATCTTTATTAGTAAATTTATAAATTTTTTACTGCTCTTACATTTTTTACTTAATTGTTTTATTACTTGGTTTCTTTCTACTCTATATAATCCCTTCCTTCTACAAATTTCATAATTCTCTTCTAAGTAAATATATTTTTTTCCTACTGCACTATTACTCTCCTCTTTTGTAAACATTTTTTCATTTACTTTTTTCATTTTATACTCCTTAATGTTAGAATCCACAAGCATTATATACTATTTTTACATTTTGGCTGAAAAATTTTATGAAAATGGCATTTTAATTTATAAAGGTTACATAATATTTTATAACTGAGTCGAATTTTGTCACAAAAAGAAAAATATTATTTTACTCCTTCAATCCATTTTGCAAATCCTATTTTGTAGTTATTACTTCCATCAACTTTATATCTTACCATAGCTCTATTATTAAATACTCCAAAGCAGTCACATTCTTCATATGCGCTTAAACTTCCTATTACTTTACTTAAATTGGTATCTGCATATATTGTTTCTTTTGTTGAACCATTTTTATATTTTCTCACTGGTTCATCAACTCCTTTCACTTCTGGAACTGTTACAACTGTAGTAGCTTGTTCTATTTTATTTGCTACATCACTTTTAAATTTTGACCAAACACTTGCATTTTTCACATAATATTTAGGGCATACTTTACCTGTTACATCATAATGTCTTATGATATTATCTGTTGACAAATTATATCTTTTACAAATGTCAGTACACAATTCTACTAAGCTATTATATGTTTTATCATTAAACTTTCCTTCCCAATCTGGATGACAATTTTCTATTCCTATGCTGTTTCTATTTACAGTTCTATTTCCTGCATGATATGCTACTTCGTTCTCTGGAATGCACCTTATTATTTCTCCATTTAATCCAATTATATAATGTGAACTTGCATATATATGTTTATCTTTCAAACTTTCAAAGTAGTTTCTATTGGCTATTGCTGTACTGTTTGCATTTCCCACCCAGTGTACTACTATTTGTTTTACTGATTGTAACTTTTCTCCTGTTCTCGAATATGGATTTATTGTTAATAGAATTTCTTCTATATTCATTTATTTTCCCTCTCTTTCGCATTCTCTAAAAATTTTACTATTTTCAATATTTCATCATTCACTTTTATTATTGTTTAGCTTTTCTTTTAACTTTGGTGGTATTTTAACACCTAATTTATCACAGTTTTCTGTAAGGCTAGATAATTCCATTAGGCATATATATCCTACTGTAAAATATAATATTAGTTCTGTTCCTAATGCAAATTTTGTTAGTATCCCAATTAAAACGTAAACAAGCTCGCCAAATTTTTTTGACAAGCCTGTTCTCATTACTGAACTTCTAAAATCTCCATTTCTCCATGATATTACTAATCCTGTAAAGATGTCCAGTATTATTAATATCATTGGGACCAATATTGCCCACCATATATTTGTAAAATGTAAGTTTTGTATTATTTCTTCCATTTTATTGCCCCCTTTAGATATCTTCTGCATCTTTAAATTTATCTATTGTTTTTAGATACTGGTATAAATCTTCTATTGTTTCTTCCTCATCATATTCCTTATCTATATAAGTTGTATCTATAAATATATTCATATCTTGATCTGGATTATTGTTTTTGTAATATTCTACTTCTTTCTCTCTTTTTTCTTTATCTGTATATGATGCCACTTCTATTATGTTTGTATTATTTGTTATTTTGTTTATACTTACTATTCTATGATATTTTACTGTTATTCCATTATCTAATTCTATTATTTTTTGTATAGCCATATTTTCCCTCCTATTTATATCCTAAAATTTTTATTACCTTCATATAATTTGAAATTCCTCCTACATGGGATCCTGAGCCATGATTTAGATTCACATATGCATTATTTTTAAATGTAACACTAGTTCCGCTAATGGTTAGCATAGTAAAAATGAATTGCATTACATTTGATGCTGTAAAAATATCAACACAAGCATGAGATGCAGTTTTTCCATTAGGATTTATAACTCTACAAGTTGAAATATTGCCATTTCTACTTAATATACTTATATCTAAATAAGCAAAGTTAGCTGCTGTTTGAGATAGTGTTATTGTTCCTGTTGTTCCAGATGTGTTATTATATAGTGTAGTAGGTTTTGCTTGTATCTCGCCTTGATGACAATACGTTAAGTTTGAATTATTACTACTATTATAAGCACCATTCCAATATGTTAAAAAGCTCATTGTAGGAAAATAGCTTTGATTTGTATTATAATTAGTATGTGTTTTTGAAGATGCACTTTTTATACCATCTATCGCACAGTTATTTACATATACTTTTGATCCGTCCGAATATACTAACCATTTTTTTAATTTATCACTATATACTCCATGATTTGTTCCACTCGCTCCAACTCCAAATGCAACTTGAGTACCAGTATCACTTCTCTTTGAGTAGTAAAAAGTATCTGTATCAGAATCGTTTCTTATTATACTTACGCAACTTTTAAACAAAGCCTTCCCATTAACTTGCAATTTACTTTCATCATCTGCATTATATTTTTGTCCTATCGCTATATTATTTTTATATACTGCAATAGCTGGATTTCCACTACCTAAGGTAATTGTATATGTTGCTGATGATAATTCATCTGCTAAAATTAATTGTATATTATATGAATTTGATACATTAAATCCCTCAGCGCCTAAATCTCCTTTTATAACCACATTTCCTGTAATCTTATTTCCAGAAATTGTATATGTAAGAGTTGTTCCTCCATCTATATATTCTGAACTCGTTGTATTTTTATATTTATATACACATGATTTAATAGTATTTGTCACTGATCCAAAGTTATCATTCCAGAATTGACCTTCAAATTTTAATGTCACTTTTGCTCCTATATTATTTTCTCTTATTGCTTGCATAGAAACAATTTTTATATTTGAATAGTTTTTTATAGTTGCGTTTTTGCTAATTTTAGTACTGTTTACTCTACTATCTGTTGCATACATATCTATAACATTACTGTCAATTGCCTTTATTGTTAAATTTACATCTGTATTGCTACTATAATCTTCTTTCTTACTTTGGTTTCCTATTGACATTCTATAACTCTTCATTGTAGAACTATTTTTAGCAATAGCTTTATTTTCTGTACTTATTGTACCTTTTACATTTGAATATCCTTTTATTAATATCTGACTATTTCCTGTTAATAATGTAGTTTTACAATTAGTATCTTCATATGTAAAGTCACTAAATGTTGGGTCACTATTTATTACTGTAAATACACAATCTTTATAATTTGTATAACTTATATTGTTTGCAGTTGTTGTAATAATATATCTTAGTGTTATATTTTTAGAGTCTGGTACTAATGCATATATTGCACTTGCTGTTGGTGTAATACTTTTACTTGTTCCTGTAACATTTCCATAATTTATTACCTGTGTTCCATCTGTTTTGCATAGTTTTAATGAAGTTGTGCTACCACTTGGGTTATTCCAATTTATTGTGTGATTATTTCCTATATCTATATTTGGAGTAGATATTAACCTTGCTATATCATAAGTTGTAATAGAAATTGCATTAGTTTCTGTCCATAATTGATTATCTGTTCTTTTTAATCTTATTTTTATACTATATGTAGTATTTGGAGATAAATTATAAATTGTAAAATTTCCACTTTTATTATCACTTGCAACAGTATCCCCAGCAGGTGTCCAATTCCCACCATTAAGACTATATGCCGTAAAATCCCTTGGATGGCTTGAGCTCCATGAAAATGTCAAACTATTTACAGTTTTACTTTTTAAGGAAAAATTATTTATTGATAAATACCTTTGTATTGTTGTTAGTGAGACATTTGCACTAGCAGAGCCAGACTTAGGTCCCCATCCACTGCCATTTGGTAGTGCTGATGAAGAACTAATATTAATAGTTTTAGAACCATTGTTATTATGAGTAACAGTTGTGCTTCCACTCACTAATGCTACTGTAGTACCTGGTGCTAAGTTTATATTTAATGTATTACTAAATGTTTGTCCGTTTATTGATAGTGTTGATGTTTTATTATTCTCATATGATGTATGTGAATTACATTTAACATATACTGTAGCAGAAACAATAGAGCTATTATTAGCAATACTTACATTGCTTTCATTCCAATCAATCCAATACTCATATGCATCAGATTTTTGAGTTACACTTCCATTAATTCGTCCCATTTTTATCCTCCTATTCCTGTTAACCATATTTGGTTTCCAACTTTTTGAATAAATAAATCATTAATTTTTGCTTCGTTTTTTACTTCTAAGTTCTTTGCATAAACGCCTTTATCTGTCATTTCTGCAACTCTTTCATCTGTTGTTTCATTAAATGTTTTATTTCCATTTGCATCTATTCTTGTATATACATTTGAAGAAGTACTTTCTACCTTTATACCTTTTCCTATTGTTACTGTTTCTGTTATTGTTTCATTAGGGTTTTGGCTCCATACTACTTTGTCTGTACCATTTGCTACCATTAAATCTGCTATTAAAAATGAGTTGTCTGTATCTGTTCCAATTTTAATTTCTATAGCATTTGATGTTACTTCTATTGTATATACTTTTTCTTGCCACTCATTTATATTTTCTGTATCTAAATTATATTGTGTTTCATTTATTTCTATATATCCTGCTGCTAATTCAATAAGTTTTTTATACAAAAAGCTTATTGTGTATGTTCCATTTTTTACAACTTGTTTTTGAGTTGCTATTCCATTTTTTGTCTTATATGCCATTTTACTTACTGTATTTTGATCTACATCTGTATGTGTATATTTTTCTATTCCTAAATTTCCATTTTCTTCTGTATTCCAATAGTCCAAATTACAATAAAATATATTATTTCCACCTGTTATAGTAAAATTATTTATTGTACCATTTATTGTTTGTTTTAATTCATTTATTTGTTCTTTAACTTCATCTTTACTTGCTACTGTTGATGTAAAACTATCAATTGTTTGTTCATGTTGACTTAATTTTTCTTCATGTTCTGTTGTTTCTTGAACTAATTGTGCTATTTTTCCATCCACTTCATTAATTCTACTTTGTACTTTTCTATTTATTACATTTTGTTTTTCTTTTTTTACTGTTGTTTCTTGCTTTTGCTTAATATTTATTTTACTTTTTATACCTGCAATAAATCTTCCTGCTAAACTCATTTCTCCTTGATATATTATAGCTTTTCCATCTATTACAATTTTATCTCCTACATCTATTGTAGGGTCTATAATAGCTTCTCCTTCAAAACTATTTATTACTAATCCATTTATTTCATTATAGATATTTTCTATTTGTTCTTCATCTACTATGTATATATTATCTTGATTTATCCATAAATTATTTCTTGTTTCATCTCCATATTTAAAGCTTCTTATTCCATCTTCATAAGATACTTTAGAAATTTTAAATTCTTCTCCCCATTTGAATGTTTTAAATAATTCTAATGGTATTGTAGCTTCATCTTCACATATCTTTTTAAAATAAAGTTTTCCATCTCTCCCTATAACAGCGAATCCCCCAGCACATTCGGCAATATACCCTATATATTCTCTTGCTGTTATTTGATTATCATATACTGTTATTTGACTGTCAGAATTAAGAAAAGAGTTGGAACCGCAATTTTAACCCTTTTTTGTTACATATATCTTGTGCAATTTGTTTTAATGTTGCATATCCATTTTCATTAATTACTTCACTAGCATCATAATATCCATCATTTGCATTTAATTTAATCATATTATCTAATGCTTTAATGTTTATTATATTTTCATCTTCTTCATCAAAGTCATCTACATTGTATATTCCAATAGGTATTATTTCAAAGTCTTCACCTATTAATACTCCATATTCTACCCTTATTTGTTTTGGAACCCCAATATTTGCTTTTTTATGTATTTGTAATTCTATATATTGACATGGCGTTACTCCTAATTCCAATTCGTTATCAAATAATGTATTGCCCACTTTAAAACTGGTTATATAATTTGAATTTACTAATATCTCATCAAAATATACATTTATTATGGATTGATTGTTTTTATATATATTTTCATACCAATTATCACTTACATTTTTATACATTATTTGCCCCCTGTACTGCTTGTTTTTGAGATTGAGTTAACTTTTTTTGTACCATATTAAAAGATACTTGCCAATATGATTTGGAAGTATCTTCATCTAATCCTGTTCTATGCATTTTTGATTTTCTTTTACTCACTCTAAATTCAGCGTTTTCTAAAATTCCTCCGTGGAATACTTGGTGTCTTTATTGTAATTATCATTGGATTTTGATATGTAGCTTGTAATAATTCTTCTGCTTCTTCTTCTGTTAAGTAATCCCAACTCATATTACAATTTAACATTCCTATTGCTATTGGGTTATCTATTAATGAACCATCTACTATTGATGAATAACTATCTTTGTCTGTATCTTCTATATCATCATCATAACTTGATGGTGTTTTCATTACTTTTCCATTTAATTTCCATAACATATTTTTAACCTCCCTTTTACAAATTTATTTAATAAAAAATGAAGGGCTGTAAAAACTAAAAAATCATTGAATTTACATATGTATTTTCAATGATTTTTATTATTTAATTTACAACCGTACTTCATTTTTATAATAATTCTTGTTTCTTTTTATCAAATTCATCTTGTGAAATTATTCCTTCATCTAATAATTTCTTAAATTTCATTATTTCATCTGCGCTAGAAATATTATTTACATTTGCATTTTTTCCTTTTTGTATCTTTTCTAGTATATAATTATATATCTCTTCTGATTTTTTTGGAATTTCTTTATTAAATGCTCTTAATATTAATGTATTTGGGTCTTTAGCTGCATTAGCTGTTGTCATTCCTAACTTTCCAACCCCCTGATTTATTTCTTGTGTTCCTGCAGCAATAAATTTTATATATCCATTTGCCATAATAGTCGGTTTTCTATATTCTATCGCTGTTAGGTCATTATAAAAAAATGTTTTATCTCCTTTTAGACTTTGTGAAATAAATCCTCCAAATGTATTTCTTGATATAACTACCTTATCTTCATATACCTTTAATATCCCATTAGTACATTTTAATATAAAAGTTTCCATATATAATCCCTCCTGATAGAATGATACCACACTCATCTATCAAAATTTGTCGAAATTTGTAATCTCTTAATTTTTTAGTTTAAATATTATAACTTATCTTTAAATAAATCTAAAACATTACAAAATGTAGTCACTTTTTAATGTATATTCTCAATTATCTATATACTATTAAAGTTTCGTATGAAAGCCCTTGAGTTCCACCTATTTCTAATTTAATATCTAATATTTCATAACCTTCATTTTGTATAAATTCAATTACTTCATTTACTTTTTCAGTATATGCTATTTCTGGTTTATTACCATTTGTAATTCCCGTATGTATTAGAATTATGTGCTTATTTCCATCTTTAGGTTTTAAGTTTATTTCTGTATTAGAATTCTTTTTATCAAACATATAATATCACCTCTTTTTTAAGATACTATACCGCAAATTATTTGTCAAGTTATATTCAACAATAATATTTAAATTTTATTATAATGTTGTAAAACATTTAAGTTGCCCTTATTACACATTTTCCAGTTTTTCTGGTCTTCTCATTTATATAGTCTATTGTATCATCAAATATTTCTTTCCCCATATAATAAATACTTAAATGCTGTTGACTATTACTATTATAGAAGTTAGTATCTTCTATTGCTTTTCTCATTGTATCATACATTATATTTTGTGGAGTTACAATTTCAGGATTACTTCTAGCTCCTAAATATTCTCCTGCTAATACTGCTGTTGGTCGTGTTATTACGCCACCTTTAGCTAATCTTGGTAGTGAGATTGTACTTATTTGTAAATTTATTGGATCTAACCCTATTAAAGAACCTATTGCATTTGCTACATTACTAATACCACTTAATAATTTATTTATTCCTCTAATTGTTCCATTTACAAATCCTTCAATTCCTCCTAGTATAAAGTTTATTACTGTTCTAATCCCATTCCAAATGCCATTCCATACTTTATTTACAACATTTGAAATTGTATTCCATACTGTTGACCATATTTCTTGTATTTTTGCTAAAACAAACTTTATTGTTTCCCAAACTTTATTTATTATTGGCGATATAATATTCCATATTCCCTGAAATACTTTTGAAATCAATTGCCATATCCAATTAAATATCTGTGAAAATATATTCCAAATTGAATTTAATATAGATGATATTATATTCCAGATAGCTTGAAATATAGTTGATATAACTTGCCAAATTTCATTCATAATTGATGATATTATATTCCAGATTGTCTCAAATACTTGAGATACTCTCTCCCACAATTGTATTAAATATTGTTTTATTGGTTCAATCGCATTTGAAACAGCATTTTTTATTGTTTCCCATGCATTTGAAATTGCATTTTTTATTTCGTCCCAATGAGTTATACATAATACTATTATTGCTATTAATGCCATAATTGCAATAATAATCCATGTAATTGGTGAACTCCAAATCTCCATATTTAATATCTGTTGAGCTGCACTCCATATTCCTATTGCCACTGATACTATTCCTATTGCGGTCGCAATAGCTAGCAATATCTCTGCAACAATTGGATTTTCTGCTAACCATTTAAATATATTTACTAATCCATCTAAAATGCCTAGTGCTACATCCCCTATGTTTTGCCCAACATTTGATAATACATCTATTAATGGTTGCCAATTAACTTGCGATATTTTTTCTGATATCTCTCTAAATTTATCTGAACAAGTTTTTAACCAATTTTGAAATCCTTCACTTTTAACTACATTATCAATAGCTCCTAATAGATTATTTAGAGAATCTGATAGATTTTTTACAATTGTATCTCCATTTCCATTATAATCTAATGCAAGAGTAAAAGAACGATCAAAAATTCCCGTTACTGATGTTTTTAATCCATCCATTTGCCCTGATGTTAGTTTTACTTGTTCTATTATTCCACTAAAGGAATTTTTGCAACTATCTTTTAATGGACTAAAAATCCCTGACAATTTTCCCGTTAGTGGCATAATTTGACTTGTTATAGCTCCTGATATATTACTTATTTGAGAAAAAATATCTTGTCCTGAATTTTCTTTTTCTCCTAATGCATCTCCTTTTAGTTTTTCTGAAGGTAAGATTATTTTATTTGTATCAACCTCTACCTCACCTTTTATTTTTAATTTCATTTCTCGAGAATTTATTTTTTCTTGTAAACTATTAATTTCTTTTTGTACTTGACTTATCTGTTTTTGAGCCTCTTTATTATTAACTGTTAATTTTATAATATTATTCTGATTTGACTTTTTCAAGTCTTCCATTTTATTTCTTATAATTTGTACAGCATTTTTTACATTATTTGTCATTCCTTTAGTGTCCATTTTATTAAAACTTTCTTGGACTTCTTGTACAATTTTTTGGACTTCTGGTACTATTTTTTTGAACTCTTTAATGGCATTTTCTACTTTTGCTGTTACAATAATTTCTATATTTTCTTTACTCATAATATTTCCTCCTTTCATTATTTTTGTTTGCTCTTAAAAAATTGCTTAGCAATTTTTATCCAGAAAACTTTCATATTAATAGAACAAATCGGAAGGCTAATAAATTTGTAGTATGTTATTTAAAACTATAAATTTTAATTAATAATAAACTATAAATAGCAAAGCTTTCCGTAAATTTGTTCATGTGCGAATTTTTCGTTAGAAAATTTCTGTACAATTAAGTTTTATATAATATGAAAGTATGACTTTTCTATTATATAAAAAAACACCTACAAAAGTAAGTGCTTCTTATTCATAGATTTCTTAGATTTTCATATAAATTTTCTGATGATTTTTCATATTCTTTATCAAATAATCCCATACTATCTTCTCTATAATTTAATTTTCAATTCTTTTGAACTCCAAATGCTATCGCTATATACTAATGTTAAATTAGTATCTCCTATAGGTTGTTCAAATGCTATTGTTCCTGAAACTTTACCACCTGGAATCAATTCTCCACTTTGTAAAGAACTGTCACTATTTACAGTTGTAAAAGTCATACTTTCTTGTTGTCCTTGTGAATTTTGCATTTTGAAATAATATGGATTGTAACTTAAATTTTTACTTCCTTTATTTTCAATTGTTACATTCACTATAACAAATTCTTTTCCACTTTTAGGTTTATCAAATTGAGTTCCTTGTGATATTTGTACATCAGTTACAGTAATAGCACCATTACCTAATATAGCTTCTTCTCCTTTGTTAAATTCAGTTTTCTCATTTTGCTTTTTATTTTCTGTCGAAGATGATGGTGCTGATGATGTTGATGGTTCTGTTGAATTATTATTTGAACTATATACGACTGCAACTATAATAATTATTAATATTACCCAAAACCACCATTTCTTGTAAATTGGTTTCTTTTGTTTTTGATTCCCTTGTTCTTTCTCCATAAATTTTTCCTCCTTCTATTTTTATTATATTAGGAGTATACCATTTTTATTTGTAATATTTTGTCGAAAATTGTCGATTGGTTAAGGTTTTTTAATTTTTTTTAAACAGTTGATTAAAAACTTTCTTTAATGGTACAATTTTAGGTTTTTTATTCATACTATCAGCTTGTATCATTTTATCAGTAACTGCTTCTTGTAAAATAATATTTCTTTTAAAATCATCTTGAAGTTTTATTAAATTTGCTTGGCAAAACTTATTTATTTCTTTATATGTCATTCTCCAAAAATTATTTGGCATTAAACCAAAATAATATGAAAGAAGCTCTAGAGAATAAATTAAATCACTTAAATATTTAGCCTCTTTTATATTATTTATAATATCGTCTATGCCATATATCCCCTGAATACTTCTTCTTCCGCTACTTTGCTTATTGCCTTCTCTGCTGAAGATTTTATTATTTCGCTCATATTGACTCCTGATAAAGGATTTGATATCTTCTCTTGTAGCTGTTTTTTGTTCATTTTTGTTTTGAAAAAACCCTCATCATTAATTATCCCCGCAATTTCATTAAAAATATCTTGGTATGTTTTTTTATTTTCTATTTTATAATCATCAATAAAATCATATACATCTTCACTTGATTTAAATGATTTCATTCCTGCTTCATCTTCTGCAAAAACAAATACTATTTTAGACAAAGCATCTAAGTCATTTTCATTCATTGCTTTAAAATATAAATCTTCAAAATCTTTTCCTTTTAATATATTTGATATGTTTACTATTTTTCTTGTTGTAAATACTAAATTAATTTTTTTACTTTTTGTTTCTAATATCATCTTTCTTCTCTCCTTTACAAAAGAGAGCAAGCTTTTAACTTGCCCCTTTTTCATGTTATAGGAAAAATCGCAGATTTTCCTATAATATAAAACATTATACACAGTTTTACTATTGTTCCTCTTGTACTACTGGGAAACCATCAGTTTCTTCAACATCACTTGTTTTGTAAATTGTTAACTTATCCTTTAAGAATTCTCCAGCTGTAATTGCATCTGTTGTTAATACGCAATTTCCTTGTAAAATTCTAACAAGTGGTTTGCCTTCTGTTGCAGCAGTGTTAGAAGGCATTTCAAAGAACCAATAAAGTGCTTTTCCTTTTAAAGCTCTTAATGTTTTATGTTGTGTGTGTGTAAATAGAATTGGTATTTCTACTGTACCTGCTTTTTTGATACCTGGTCTTGCAATTTCATAATCTAAGTCCAAAACTGTTGCTGTAATTTGTTCTGGTGCTTCTTCTAATGCTGGTATCTCCTCAGTAAATGCAACTTGTGTCCTTTCTCCTGTTTTTGTTTCTGAATAATACACTTTTGCTAAAGTGCTAATGTCTGGTGTTTCTCCTGCCATTTTAATTCCTCCTTTATTTTTTATTTTATATATATAAATGAGTTTGTTAGTGATTCCCAACGCACTCCATATATAACTGTTAAATTATATTTTTTTAATGTGTCATCATAAACTATTGATTGAGTACTTGTCCTTAATATATTTCTTTCTTGTAATATCTTATCTGTATCGTCTAATATTTGCATACACTTTTCTTGATTGTCTGCCCAATGCTCTATTGAAATCTTAAATTCCTTCAATAGTGGCTTTCCATCTTCTGCTTTTAATACACTATCTAATGGTGTATTAATGAATTTACATGGAAATGTACTTTCTACATTTGGCTTTTGTAAAATTACTTCTGTAGTATTGTTAATACCTTCTTGTATTTTTGATAAGTCTTCATATAATAAATTCCACATATCTTTTGTTGTAAATTCTTCTTTCATTAACTTTCCTCCTTAAAATAAATCTTTTTATCTTATCCACTTTTACTGTTTGAATTATACTATATATATCTATAGATTAATATGTACTATACTATGAAATCTTTATGAATTTTAGATATTTATCATATTGTTAGTTGCTTTTTCTATTATTTTTTGTATATATCTTGGTGTACATATTCTTTCATACATTTCATAATATAATGTTCTACTAATATTCTCTGCTGTTCTTCCATCTATATAATATGCTACTAACAATTCTCTTTCTTTGTATTTTAATCCTATTAACCTATCTTCAACTGTTTCTACTTTTTCTTTTAATTCTTGTATTATCTTTTCTATCTCATCTATTTCTTTTTGTGTTTTTATTCTCTTTTCTTCATTTTCTTCTACTATTTGTAATACTTTATCACTTATTTGATTATTGCTATGTATTTCTCCATTTTGTTCGTATGAACTTATTAATTTCGTTTCTTTACCTTCGTAATTTTCTATAAAAAGCTTTTTCTGATTTAATTCTTTTTGCTTAATTTTTAATCTTGCTTTGTTTTGTTTATATTCTTTTAATAATTCAATTATCGTTTCTCTTGTCATTTTTTCTATACTCCTTTATTTTAGATTTTCTATTCTTAAGTCACTTAATACTTGACACTTTTACGGAATATTCTTAAAATCTTTATATATAATATTTAAGAAGCATCTAAGCTCTTACACTGTTAGATCTTGTTTATACTAATCCTCTAATTCTTCTTGAATGTCATAATATAAGTCATTAATTAGTGTTTCTAATATGTCTAACATTCTTATATTTTTATGAATATCATTTGATTCTCCTAAATCTCTTAAGTTTGATAATTTTTCATATATATCTTGCTTTAATTCATAATTTTCTTTTTGTAATAACTTTATTATCTTTTCCTTTTGTTCTATTACTTCCTTCTGTTCTTCACTTTGTCTTCTGTAATATGCTAACAGGTCCATTATTATTCATCTCCTTTTTCACTTTTAGTGATATCTTTGATAAAAAAAATATCTTTTATTTTCATATTATTGCAACTTTCCTTTTTATCTTCTTCATCTCCTTTCTGTAATTTCACTCATAGTATATATAACTTTTCAAAATTTGTCAACACTTAGAGTGAATTTTTTATTATTTTTCTTACTTAAAGTCATGTATTCATTGATACTCTAAGCAAGATTTTTTCAAAAAATGTTTACAATAATGCACCTAAAGTGTATAATATATATAAGATTTTTTAGGAAGTGATTTTATGAATAGAATAAAACAATTAAGAATAGAAAAGTCCTGGACTCAAACAGAGTTAGCTGATAGACTATCATGTGCAATTAGTAGTATTGCAATGTATGAAACTGGAGCTAGAAAGCCTAGTTTAGAAGTCCTTATAAAATTATCAGAAATTTTTAATTGCAGTATAGATTATTTATTATACAAATCTGAAATAAGAAATTATGATAAAGATGAGCAAGAGTTTCGTTCTTCTTATCAGAAGGAAATGGATGGATTAACAGAACAAGAAATTGCTGATGCTTTACGTTTCTATAAAGAAATGAAAAAAAGAGTTAGCGAAAAAAAATAACATATATCAATTGTTTGATATATGTTTTTTTACATATTTGGTAGCGAAGGGGAGATTCGAACTCTCGACCTGCCGGGTATGAACCGGATGCTCTAGCCAACTGAGCTACTTCGCCATTTTGAATTACGTTATTTATTATACATTGTGTTTGGTGTTTTGTCAAGATAAAAATACAATAAATTGTAATTCTTTTTTCAAATTTCTGTTATAGTTTACAGTTCATATACTTTAAAGATTATACTAAAAAATATTTTACATTACTGTTACTTTAATAATTCATTCAAGATGATAGCACATCTTTTAGAGGCTAACTTTACAAATTCATCAAAAACAATTGCATTATTTCCATTTGGCGAATCTGAGATACTTCTAATAACAGCAACAGGAATTTTATCTAAATAACAAACTTGTGCTATCGCTGCGCCTTCCATTTCTACACATTCTGCATTAAATTTTGAATATATCTTGTTTTTCATATCTATATCTGTACAAAATATATCCCCAGATGCAATTGTTCCTATTTTTGCCTTGTATGCTTTATCGTCTATTTTCTTTATTATTTTCTCCAATTTTTGTACTATTTCCTTATCACAACTGATATAATCTCCTACACCTGTAATAAAACCTTTTTTGTGATTAAATGCAGTTATATCAAAATCATGTTGTATTACCTTATCTGCAATTACTATATCTCCTATATCTAATAGTGGATTTAATGCTCCTGCAGATCCTACATTTATTACATATTCTACATTTAATTTGTCAATTAATATTTGTGTTATTCTTGCTGCATTTACTTTACCTACTCCACATTTTACAGCTACTACATGATGTTCTCCTATATTCCCTTCAATAAATAATATATTATATATTTCTTTTTCCTCTATATCTTCCATTATATTAAGTACTTCATCAAGTTCCTCTTGCATAGCTACAATTATTCCAATATTATTCATAATTCCCATTTCCTCTTTATTATATACTATAAAAGGTCGTAATAATACGACCTTTTAAAAATTATTATTGTAATTCAACAACAGCTCCAACTTCTGTAAATTTAGCTTTTAAGTCTTCAGCTTCGTCTTTAGAAACGTTTTCTTTAACTGTTTTTGGTGCTCCGTCTACTAATTCTTTAGCTTCTTTTAATCCTAATCCTGTAGCATCTCTAACTACTTTGATTACTTTTATTTTTTGATCTCCAGCTTCTGTTAATACAACATTGAATGATGTTTTTTCAGCTGCTGCTTCTCCTCCAGCTACTGCTCCAGCTGCTGGTGCAGCTGCTGCTACTGCAGATACTCCAAATTCTTCTTCTATAGCTTTTACTAAGTCTGCTAATTCTACTACTGTCATTTTTTTGATTTCTTCAATCATTTCTTCTTTACTCATTTTTTAATCCTCCTATTTTTTACTTTTTACGATATAAGTTCGCTACTCTAATTATTTTTTAATTAAGCTTCTGCTTCTGTTGCAGATCCTTCTTCTTTTTGAATTCTTACTTGATCAATTGCAACTGCAAATTTTTGAATATTTGCAAGTAATGCTCCAGCAAGCATAGATAGTAAAGTTTCTTTTGATGGTAATTTTGCTAAAGTTATTATTTCTTCAGCTGTCATTACTTTACCTTCTACAACTCCGCCTTTGATTTTGTAATATTCATTTTTCTTTGTAAATTCATAAATTGCTTTAGATGGTTCTAAGTAATCTTCACTACTCATTATAACAGCTGTTGGTCCTACTAATTTGTCTTCTAACCCATTAATTCCAGCTTCTTCTAATGCTCTTTTTGTTATGTTATTTTTTATAACTGTATATTCTGTATTAGATTTTCTTAATTCAGCTCTTAATCCAGTAACATCTTCAACATTTATTCCTCTGTAGTCTGTTAAAAGTACTAATTTAGCTTCTTTGATTTTGTTAGCTAATTTTGTTACTTCTTCTTTCTTTTGATTTAATATTTTTTCACTTGCCATTTTTGTTTTCACCTCCTAGGGTTTTATTTTATATATGTATACAAAATCACTTTGTAATTTTGTATAAGTTATCTGTATCTTGCAGTGCTTCGAACAGCTAACTTAATAGCACTCTTTATATCCAATCCGAGATTATAAAGAGTGCCTTTTATTACACTTTATTATATAACCTCGGTAGGACTTAATTTTTGCCTACTGTCTTTGGCTTAATATTATATTAAATTTGTATTTATTAATTATTTTTGGTTAATAAATATACTTGGTCCCATTGTTGTTGTTATAGCAACACTTCTTATATATTGACCTTTAGCTGCTGCTGGTTTCGCTTTTATTATAGCATTCATTATTGTGTCATAGTTTTCAGCTAATTTTTCTGTTCCAAAAGATACTTTTCCAAATCCTAAGTGAATTATATTTGTTTTATCTAATCTATATTCAACTTTACCAGATTTGATTTCGTTTATAGCTTTTGTAACGTCCATTGTAACTGTTCCAGATTTAGGGTTTGGCATTAATCCTTTTGGTCCTAATACTTTACCTAATCTACCTACAACTCCCATCATATCAGGTGTTGCAACTACCACATCATAATCAAACCATCCATCATTTTGAATTTTTGGTATTAATTCTTCTGCTCCAACAAAGTCTGCTCCTGCTTTTTCAGCTTCTTCAGCTTTTGGTCCTTTTGCAAATACTAAAACTTTTTGTGTTTTACCTGTACCATTAGGAAGTACTACTGTACCTCTAACTTGTTGATCAGCATGTTTTGAATCTACACCTAATTTAACATGTAATTCAACAGTTTCATCAAATTTTGCTTTAGGCATTTTTTCTATTAATTCTAAAGCTTCTTTTACTTCATATTCTTTGTTTTTCTCAACTAATTTTGAGCTTTCAGCATATCTTTTTGCTAATTTTTTCATTTTTTACCTCCTTTGGTTCTAACGAGTTTTACTCTCCCAATTAATTATATTTATTTTAAAACAATTCAAAATTGTTTTAGTCAACAACTACTACACCCATAGATCTAGCAGTTCCTTCTACCATGCTCATCGCTGTTTCTAATGTTGCTGCATTTAAATCTGGCATTTTTTGTTCAGCTATAGCTTTAACTTGTTCTTTAGTTATTTTAGCTACTTTGTCTTTATTTGGTTTTCCTGAACCTTTTTCAATTTTTATTGCTTTCTTTATTAAAACTGCAACTGGTGGAACTTTTGTTATAAATTCAAAAGATTTGTCTTTATATACTGTTATAACAACTGGTATTATCATTCCAGGTTGATTTGCTGTTCTATCATTAAATTCTTTTACGAATTGCATAATATTAACACCACTTGATCCTAATGCAGGTCCTACTGGTGGAGCTGGTGTTGCTTTTCCTGCTTCTATTTGTAATTTAATTATATTTGAAATTTCTTTTTCTGCCATTTTATTGGCACCTCCTCTAAATTTTCATAATCTTGTTTTTATTATTGAATTTTTTTAACTTGTGAGAACTCAAGTTCTACTGGTGTTTCTCTTCCAAACATTGATACTAAAACTTTTACTTTGTGTTTTTCTTTACTTATTTCTTGAACTGTTCCTACAAAACCTTCGAATGGTCCATTCATAACTTCTACTTGTTCATTAAGTTCATAATCAACATTTATTTCAGACATATCAAATCCCATATTTCTTATTTCATCATCTGTCAATGGTATTGGGTCTGTTCCTGAACCAACAAAACCTGTTACTCCTCTAGTATTTCTTACTATGTACCATGTTTCTTCAGTTACTATCATTTTTATTAAAACATATCCTGGAAAAACCTTTTTCAAATTTGTTTTTCTCTTTCCATCTTTAATTTCTATTTGTTCTTCCATTGGAACGATGATTTCAAAAAAATATTCTTCAAGTTCTCTATTTTTTATTGTATTTTCTAAATCTGTTTTTACTTTGTTTTCATATCCTGAATATGTATGTACAACATACCATCTAGGATTCATATCATAATCTTTTTGAGACATTTTGCTTTAAGCCTCCTTCGATATTTATTTAGACCTCTAAAATTATTCTTCTATCTTATCTTTATTCTACACTATTATTAGTTTCTTCTATATTTTCTGAAACTTCGTTATTTGAGTCAATTGTTTCATTACTTGAATTAGTTACTTCATTATTAGATTGATTAGTAACCATTGTTTTTACCTTGTCAATTCCATATTTATTCATTGATTCAAATGTAACGTCTAGTATGAATACTATTATTGCTGTAATAATAACTATTGATAATACAGCTATTGTATTATTGAATAATTGTTTTGGTGTTGGCCAAATTACTTTTTTTAATTCTGCTTTAAAGCTTTTAATGAAACTTGTTTTATCTTTAATATTTTTTTCTTCTTTTTTAGCCATTTCATTTCCTCCCTAAAATAGCTTTTATCCTATTTTTATTTTGTTTCTTTATGTGTTGTACGTTTCTTACAGAATTTACAATATTTAACTATTTCTAATCTATCAGTATTATTTCTTTTGTTTTTTGAAGTCATATAATTTCTTCTTTTACATTCTGTACATTCTAATGTTATATTTTCTCTTGGTCCTTTTGCTGCCATTTTAATACACCTCCGAATTACCTTACTTTTTTATTTTTAAACGATGTGAGCATATGTCCGTAATATACATATGCTAAAGTATTTTATCACTTTTTATTTTCCATGTCAATGGATTTATGTAAAAAATATGCAAAAAAGTTGCAATTTTATGTTAAACATGCTATAATAAATATAATTCTTTTAATAATTCCTCGCTTTTTCAGGAGGTCTCACTGGCAATTATCAAAAAAATGAGGGAGGAAAAAATTATGATGTATAACGAATTAGCAATGGACAAAGCTATGGAACTGTCAGGAAGAAACACAGAATGTTTAATTATCTTATGCAAGCTCATAAAATTCGTTTCAGGCCTTGAAGTTTTTTTCCTTCAGAAGTTGGAAAACTTAGGTCTGGACGATACAGAGATTGTCACTCTCTTTAACACTTGTAACAATGACATCAGCACATTAGCACAGAACTTACTCAGTTAATTGCTAATCATAATCAGAAAGAAATGGGTTCCTGAATAGGGACCCATTTTTAAAATAGTTTTTAGTATTTAGGTTGTTTTTATATATGTTGCAATATTTTCCCTTTATCTATAGCTATTGTTTCATCAGCTATATCAATCAATTCTTTTTTGTGAGTTATTACAATAATTGTATGATTATTTTTTAATTCTTTTAATAAATTAATAACACTTTTAATTTTCTCTCTATCTAATGATGATGTTGCTTCATCAAAGATTAATATCTTAGATTCTTTCAGCAAGGTTCTTGCTAGTGAAAGAAGCCTTTTTTGACCACCAGAGATATTATGAGAGTTTTCATCTATTATTGTATCATATCCTTTTGGTAAACTTTTAATAAATTTATCTATTCCCACAAACTTACATATTTCTTCTTGTTTCTTTATATCTTTATTTATCAAATTAAAGTTTTCTCTAATGCTTATATTAAACAAATATGTATCTTGGTTTAGAATTGATATTTCATTTAAATATGATTTTTTATCGATATTATTAATATTAATATCATCTATTAATATTTCTCCTTTTTTTGGACAATATAATTGTAATATCAAATTAATAATTGTTGTTTTGCCAGCTCCATTAGTGCCAACTATTGCTGTTATTTTATTAGGCTTAATTGTAAAATTTAAATTTTCTAAAAATTTTTCATTGTTATAAGAAAAGAATACATTTTTAAATTCTATTTTTCCTATTGTATTCTTTATCTTCTTTAGTTTTGTTTCTTTTATATTATTATATTCTAGTATATCTCTAATTCTATTTACAGATATATTTTGTTCCCTAATTGATTGATTTGCATTCATAATAGTTTCGCTGGATGAAAATAAAGAATCAAAATATGAAATTATAATTAGCATTACGCCTATAGTCATATGATTGTTTATTATTAAGTTCATACATAAAAAATAAACTATTGTCTTAATTATAACTAAAAAACATTTTAAAATTGCTCTTCTATGCCTTTCATATTTCTTTTTATTATTATATATTTTTCTCCACTTCTCATATATTAAATTATATTTTTCATTTATCGAATCAGAAAAATCTAAAGTTTGAATATCTCTTAATCCCAACAAAGTTTGATTTGTTAATCCAATTAATTTATCATTTTCATTTTTTTGTTTTTTTGAATACTTAATAATCATATTATTTAAATAATTGCTTCTTGCTATATAAATTATATTAACTATAATTATAAACATTGCTAAAAAGATATTTATTTTAAAAAAATAAAACAAAACTACAATACATTCTAAAGTATGAAAAATAATCGCTAAAATATTGTCAGCCATTTCTCCAATATTTACAATATCACTTATTAAACTATTAATCATTTTACCTGTTGATATCTTCTTTTTATAATCTTCATCAAAACAATATATTTCTTTAACTATTTTTTTATATATAGTTATATAATTGTTTTGATAAAAATCTTGATACGCATACATAGTAAAATAAGATGTTATACTATTAATCATCTTTAAAATAAAATATATTATAATACTAACTATAGAAGCAATGTACAATGAATCTGTTACAGATTCTGTTATTTTAGCAACAAATATAGGAATCACTAATTCCAATATAGCATTTAGAAAATTCCCTATATAATATGGAATAAGTTTTTTCTTATCTTCATTTATTAAATTATAATAATTTTTTACTATTTCTTTAAATTCATTTATCATTTTCATATCAATCTAATTATCTCAAAGAAGTAATAAAAAAACTTGATATTTTAACATTAAAAAATATCAAGTAATTGGTATTAAAATCTCTACAAAATCATCATAATATATCTCAATCCTAGGCATATCTAATAATTTATAATTTAATGACTTAATGTATTCTTTTATGCCTTTATTTATATTATTAATTATGTCATTAGAATTAAAATTAGTTGTTTTTATTGCAAAATAATCACATTTTTTTATATTTATTTTTTTAGAACTGCCAAATTTCTTATCTAATAAACAATAATATGAAATATCTCCGTCTTTTATCTAAGAAACCATATCGCTTATTATTAGTAAATTCAGGGTACTTTAATTTTATATCTTTCCAAAAGTCAATTATTTCTTTACTTCTATTATTATAATCAACCTTTTTTGCAACAAAGTACAAATTAAACTCTTTATTTTTATAAATTTTATAGTTTATATTATAATTTTTTATACTTTCTCTAAATATAATTTTATTAAACAATTTAAGTTCTTTACTATTTTTTAAATCTTTTGGAGTAACTCCCTCAAATTTTTTAAATGCTCTATTGTAACTAGATGGCGAACTATATAGATATTTATAAGAAACATCTGTTATACTTTCTCCATTTAATATATCAGTAACTGAAAGACTTAATCTGCGTAATCTAATATATTCATTTATCGTTGTACCTGTTAAACAAGTAAATACATTTTTTAGAGCATTATTATTTAAACCTATAAGATGTGCTAATTCTGAAATAGTTATTTTATCTAAAATATGTTCTTCTATATAATCAGTTACCCTATTTAGTTCATTATAAATATTGTACATAAGTATTCACCTCGCATTCATGATATAATGATTATATCAGATTTTTTTATAATATGATATCACTTTCTTTGATTTTTTGTCTATGAACTTTGGATTTGCTACAAGTCCTAACCCAGTAAGATTAAATTAAGTAGACTTTATTAAAAATAAAAAAACGATCGTCTAAAATAAAGAATATACTTAATTTGATAGATACTACTAGTGGTAAATGATAGTAAATTTGAAAAATACTGATCCTTTAAAATGGACAGGACTTATGAATAATTATAAGCATACAGCTGAAGAAATTATATTTAGAGAGTTTATTTATGATTAAAATAGAGCAGTTTTAATTCTACTCTATTTTAATTATATGTTATTCTTATTATTTCATTTGATATTTCTTGAATAAACTTTAAAGTAAGATAATAAGTTTCTAATGTGTTTTTATCAATTAATTTTTTAAATATGTGTTCTTTAAACATATTTCCAGAAAAGATTCTAAAATATATTTTGCCATTTCTGATTACTACATCAAAATCTAATAGAGTATCCTTACCAAATGTTTCTGCAAGATTTTTTATTTTAATATCATTTAATGTACTATATGTTTTTATAAAACCATTATTTCCTTCTATAGATAAATCGAATTTTTTATTAATATTTGTTTCAATAACTGCAAATATACCATTAAATAGTTTTTTTATTTTCCTATATCGTCCATATCCTATTATATCTATTGAACTTATTTGATGAATTAGTATATAATATCTATATTGATTTTTCCACTAATAGATTTTTCATTAAACAATCTGTCAATATTAGCCTCATAAAAACCTGATAAAATAAATTCTCTCATTATTTCTGCCATATTACTTTTGTCTAAATATGTCCAATTAGCATTAACTTCTCTTATTATTGGTAACATTATTATATCATAATAATTAGTTTTAAATTTTGCTTTATTTCTATTTATCAACTTTGAAATAAGAAAAAATATTAGTATTGCAAAAAGTCCACTAGTAGATGATATGATATTTAAAGTATCCATTGATGATGCTTTATAATTTCCAATAATATAAATAATAGATATACCAATAATAATTAAGCAAATAAACTGTATAATAATCATAATTTTAAGATTATTTGCTTGTTTTTCTAATTTTTTTAAATTATTTCTGTTTTCTATATTCTTAAATTCTTTATCGAACACTAATTTTATACCTTCTTTCACATTATATCTATAAATATATCACATTTAAAAAAGATTATCAATTTTATCTTAAATGGTAAAATATTCTAAAAAATTACAAAGGTCACAAAAAAATCAACCTTTTACAGTTGATTTATCAATGCTTTCGTCTGGTGCGACGATTTTACTTGGGTGGAGCAGGTAGTGGGAATCGAACCCACGTCATCAGCTTGGAAGGCTGAGGTTCTACCATTGAACTACACCTGCATTTGCTTTAACAATTATAGATTATAAATTATTTTGTCTTAACTGTCAATAGTTTTTTAATTTTTTTATTTTTTGCAAATTAGGACATTACAATTCTCATCTATATTATTTTGGGCCCATATTTCACAATTATTTATTGAAATTACAGTTAAATTTCAACAAGTATTAAATCATCCCCTATACATTTTATGTTTTTCCATGGAATTACTATATCATTATTGGAAGAAAAAATATTAATAAGTTTATTACTACCTGGAACAATTATAGAGGTAATATTTCCACTTTCTAAATCTGCACATACATCTTGAACATATCCGAAGTCTTCTTCCATCTTTTATATTAATTACTTCTTTATGTTTAAAATCTAATCCTTTTTGCCCCATAACATTTTCTCCTTTCTACTATTATATTATATTAGTAGGAAAATATTGCATATTTTAAAATAATTGACGCAAAATGGACAGATGACGCTATTAGGGAAACGTCCTAAATAGCGTCATCTCTCATTTTCATCTTTTTTTCTATTTTTATCACATATTTCATTTATTTCTTTAGAAACTTTATAAGCCTCATATATAATTTCTTGTTCTTTTACATTTTTATCATTAATCATTACTAAACTCCTTTTCTGATTTATCTTTCATAATTTCTGTAAGAACTTCTGTTGCTTCTCTTCTTTCTTTTTCAGACACTCTATTATTATTCTCTTTAAGCTCATCTTCATCAATAATATGGATTACTGATTTTTCTTCATTTTGTTCATCTAGTTCTTTATATCTTTCATTTATTCTTCTTGCTTCTTCTATTAATGATTTTGCAGTATCTGTTCTTAAATATATTGGGTTTAATGAAGCTTTCCCTTTAAATCTAGCTCTATCTAAAGCATCTGCATCTTTTAGATATTTACACATAAGTCGAGTATTTTCAATATCTTCCTCTTCAACTCCAAATCTTAAACACATTCTTTGAAATTCTTTTTCATCAAATTCATTTATATTTTCTTCATTATGTTCGTGATACAAAATTGCTACATTCACCATAGCGATTTTACTATATTCTACTCCTTGCTCTCTTAGATATTTCTTTGCAACACTAGTACTGTATATAGCATGTTCATCTTTTCCATCTGCTCTTCTTCCATTATGAAATTCTTTATCTCTTCCTGAATCATGATATTTTGCTGCTTGTAATAATAAACCTTTAGTTTCATCATCTAGCTTACCTTCTCTATTTGCTATCATATATGAAAATAATACTACATCTAAACATTGTTTTCTAAATTCTATTATGTTATTAGGTTTATTGTATTCTTCTATCCATTTATTAAGATATTCATTATGATTATATCCTCTTTCTGCTTTTAATTTTTTGCATAAAAATAGAAGGTATAGATTACGCTATATCCTTCTTATATTTATAATTTCATTTATCATATTCATAATAATATAAAATATTATTATCCATATCTAGTATTCCCAAAGATATGGCATAGTACATTCTATCTTCTAATAATTCATCAATACTATGTTTATCATTTACGCCATTACTTCTATTCGTAAATATCCAATAATAATTTTCAATTTTAGGAATTTCATAATATATATTTTCTCTAGTATGAAATTCTAATCTTTCTTCTAGTCTCTCATCTAATTTTGTGTTTTTCCAATTTTCATTTTTTTCAATTTTTTTTATCATATTTTCTTCTTGAGTTTTTGATAAATATATTTTTATTACTTCTTCATCGTTAAATAAATCACTATCTTGTAATTCACATACTTCTCTCTTTGTTAACTTTGGTACTCTAAATTCTAAACACTCATTCATTTGCATATCATTAAAATATAATACTAAACAAACCAATATTAAGATAATAGCAATACTGAAAATTGCAAAAATTCTTTTCATTATTCCACCACCTTAAAATTGTTCCATTCAAATTGTACATCTATTTTATATTCTTTCATTACTTTAAATTTCATAGAGTAATATGCAAAATTATATAGAGTACTTGAAAATATACTTTTAAGAACACTATTTGTATCAAAATAATAATCACTAATATTTTTAAAATCTGAATAGTCATATGTATCATGCAATTTAAGATCTAAATTCCAATTTTCATTTTGTTTTTTTCCTATCATCTTCAATTCTGCTTTATTGATTGCAAAGTATAAATCCTTATCACTAAAACTTACTGGAAAATCTTCATCTACATTACTATCAAACACAAATTTATTATTACTTCCATATTTTTTTATTATTTTACTTATCGTTTTCTGAAATTGTTCTTGTTTCTTTATTTCTTCAACAACCTTTCCTTCTGTAAAAAATAATTCTTCTGGTTTTTCTTCTAACGAATGTTGTAAAAATTCTGCTGCTATTTTAAAATTTGCGTATCTTCCTCCAACTTCAATTACTGTTTGCCAAAATGCATATTGCATTTCTTTAAACTTATTCTTTTCATACTGATTTTTATTTCTATACATATTGAATATATAACTAAAACTTGTAATTAATAATTTTAGTTTTTCATCATCTTCTTCATAATTACTATTTTCTAATTTAGAAAGATTATTCTCAAATTTTCTTTCCTTTTTATATAAATCGTAGGCTTCTTTTAGTTTCATTTTTCTTGTTGTTATCATTTCTTCAAATTTTTCTACTTGATTAATATTATCAATATCTGTATTTATCTGTTCTTTTAATTTATCAAAATTCCCATAATGTAATTTGTCTAAATATTGATATGTTAAATACCTATCAGCTAACCAAATTTTTTGTTCTTTATTAACTCCTGAAATATTTGTTTTATTCATAATGTTTCTATATAAAAATTGTTCCTTATTTTTTCCTCTAGCTGGTTTCTTCATATCTAAAAATTTGAATATATTATTAATACAACCATTCTCAAATTGGCTTTTAGATTTTTTCATATCTCTTTCACATAACATACATTCATGCATATTCATCGCCTCCAATCTTACTACTATTTTACCATATTTTCCTATTTCAGCAATATTTGATATTTTATTTGTCTAACTGTCTTATTTCTTTTGCATTTTTATTAGAAATTACTTTTTTTCCTGTTTCTTTTTCCAACTGTTCTCTAGCAAGTTTAGCAATGTTGCCACCTTTTATAACTGATTGTTCTGCACCTTTGATTCCTTTTTCATTCGTACTTTTAGATATTTCTGTAGAAGATGTTTCTGCTAACATATTTAAAACTAATTCCATATTAGTCATGTTATCACGTAGATTCTCTTTTTTCAGTCCTTTCAAATTTTTATATTCTTTTACAGAATATCCACTCCAAACCTCAGTCAGCATATTTGTTAATATCGCAAAATCTTTATTTTTACTAACACCTACTCTTTTTAGTTCATCTGTAAATTCTTTTCTTACATCAATTGTTTTTAATCTTTGGTTTATCCATTCTTCTGAATATCCTTTTTTTCTATAAGTATCTAATGCTCTATTTATTGTAATTTCTGGATCATAAGCTTCATCTATTCTTTCTTTTCCAACTTGTGCCAGCCATAGTTTAAATGGTTCTGCTTTTCTTGATGGAATTGATTGTACTAATCTCAAAATTTGTTCTGTATTCATTACATCTGTATCTCTTAATTTTCCATCATATGCTTTCATTTTCAACTGGTTAGTATTACTAACCAGTTCACTTCCTTCTTGAATTAACTTGTTTTTTAACCATTTCCAATAATTTCTCGATTTTTGATAATCATTATCAGTAAGAATTCCAACCACATCTACTACTGAAAAGTACCAATTTTCTTCATCTTCATTCCATGCCACCCTAATATTTTTATCTTCAAATAATTTAATATATTATTTTGTTCCATTTCTTACCTCTTTTCCAACTTTCGCTATTTAAAATTTCTAAATAGTAAAAGTTTATCTTTATCTTCTATATTTATATCACATCTCAAACATATTTTCAATAGCTTTTGCGAATTTTTGTTCTTTTATTTTTGTATTTTGTTATTGCTCATCCTTAAATTTATAGAGTAGCCATGCGTTTGGGAACACTTTTTATTTTATGTAGCGGATTGTGGGGACCGTTCTAGAAACTGTTAATATAACTTAAAACAGTCTCTATATTTTAACGATTTCAAATTTAGAATAAAGCAGAAAATTAAAATACAGTTTCTTGAATGGGGATAGTGGAATAAAATAAAAAGTTTTACCAAAGGTAGCTTGGCGGACTATTTTTATGCCAAAGCTGACTGGTACTGCATTTTAAAAGAGCATATTTTCTTATGCTCTTCTTAACCTATAATTCCACTTTACAAACCACATCATAACAATATTTTTCTTTTACTGTATAGCCTGTCCTTTTTTGATTCTTTTTTGTAACGTAGGTATTTTTCCTACGAACTCTATCAAATGCAAAACTCATATATCTGCTTTCTATCAAACTTTTTTCAAACTTATATCTATTCTCTTTCTTGCAACCATGATAGATGTTATAATTCCTGTTTCTAAATCAGCACAAACATCTTGAACATATCCTAATCTCTTTCCGTCTTTAATATTAACTACTTCTTTATGTTTAAAATCTAATCCTTTATCTTGCATATATACCTCCATAAAAAGTAATTAGAATTATATATTTTATATAATTCTAACTTAAATATCATCTTTATAACAATATATTCAATAACTTTAAAAAATTAACTATTTATATAATCTTTTTATATGTTCAATAGCATTTTTTTCTAGTCTAGAAACTTGTGCTTGTGATATTCCGATTTCATTGGCAACTTCCATTTGAGTCCTTCCATCAAAAAATCTTTTATTAATTATCATTTTTTCTTTGTCATTTAATTTTGTCATTATTTGCATTATTGTCATATTTTCAGTCCAGATTTCATCTGTATTCTTACTATCTCTTACTTGATCCATTATATATATACTTTCTGCTCCGTCATTATATACTGGTTCTTGAAGTGATACTGGGTCTTGAATCGCATCAAAACTGAAAGCTATACTTTCTCTTTCTACTCCTAATTCTTTTGCTATTATATCAATAGTTGGCTCTTTTCCATTTTCTTTTGTATACTTTTCTTTAAATTGCATAGCTTTATATGCTAAATCTCGTACTGATCTACTAACTCTTATACTATTATTATCTCTTAAATATCTTTTTACTTCCCCTATTATCATTGGCACTGCATATGTTGAAAATTGAACATTTTGACTCAAGTCAAAATTGTCTATTGCTTTTATTAATCCTACACAACCTACTTGAAATAAGTCATCAGCATTTTCTCCTCTTCCATAAAATCTCTGAATAACACTTAATACTAATCTTAAATTTCCATTTATAAATGTTTGTCTTGCTTCTTCATCTCCTTGTTTTATTTTCACAAATAATTCTTCTTTTTCTTCTCTTGTAAGTAAAGGTAACTTTGATGTGTTTACTCCACATATCTCAACTTTGTTTAACAAAAGAAAACCTCCTTTGAAATTTGTTTAGTTAAAGTATTTCCAAATTTGGTTTTTTTATGCTTCTTGTTTTTCTATAGTTGATATTATAAGAAAATTTTTGTTTTCCTATTGTATAACAAAAGGGACATGATTAAAATTTTTTAACATTTTAGCTTACTTACATGCCCCGTGTTTGTTCACCTGCGAAAATTGCATTGCAATTCCCTGTAGAATGTTTTTTTATTGTGTAGGAAAAATTTATTTTTCCTATACAACAAGAAACTGCTCTCACTCTGAGAGCAGCTCACTTATTTTTTCATTTCTCTTTTTTATTAATTCTTTAAAAAATTCTTCTACTTGTTTAGGATTTTTTGCATTTGTAATGCTTCTTTCTTTAATTGCATATACAATAATATCTTCTACTATCGCTTCTTCGATAGCCTTTTTTAGAAGTAATTCTAACACTCTTTTTGATATTTCCTTTTCTTTTGCAAATTCACCCTTTGACATTTTAGAGTATGAAAATTCTATTGCTACTTTTTCAATCTCATCATCTGAAAATTGAGAGAATATATATAAATCTCTTTCTTTTCTCATTTTGTAATATTTGAGATGAGTTTTTGCTCCTGCTGTTGTATCATGTACTTTCTGATTATTAATAGATTTCCTTTCCATCTTCTCTATTAATTCTTCTGTAATCAGATTTTTTATAATAGCTACTTCTAAACATTTATAGAAGCAACTTTCTTTTATATCATATTTATTCATAAAATATGATCTTGCATACTCTTCAGGAGAATTTGCGTATTCTGTTGCAATTTTTTTACATAACTCTAAAAGTTCTCTTTCTTCCATCGTCTTTTTTAACTCTCTAAAAGACCGCTTCCACCTCTTACTAGTTTCCATTTTTTACCTCCTCAAAATAAGATTTGGTTAATACACTTTTTTACTTTTTATATTATATAACATTTTCTCATTTATTTCAATACTTTTATGTTAATCACTATAAGAACAAAAGAAGCATAATTAAAATTTATTAACATTTTAGATTACTTTTAATGCGTTGTCTTGGTCTATACAGTAATTTTATATCTAACAAGGCTAGACAAAATATAAAAAACAAATTAAACTAAAGAACAAATCGGAAAGCTAATAAATTTGTAGTATGTTATTTAAAACTATAAATTTTAATTATTAATAAATTATAAATAGCAAAGCTTTCCGTAAATTTGTTCATGTGCAAAATTTTCGTTAGAAAATTAATATACATAGCAGTTATCCTGTCTTACTCATAATTTCTTTTTTCATCTTATTTATAATCTTTTTTTCTAATCTAGATATATAACTTTGTGATATTCCGAAGTTCATCTGCAACTTCCTTTTGGGTTTTTTCTTTTCCAGTTATAAAACCAAACCTCATTTCCATTATATTTTTTTCTCTATCATTTAGCTTAAGAATTGAAGCTCTTAATAATTTTTTATCAACTTCATCTTCTAAATTTCTTGAAGTAATGTCAGGGTCTGTTCCTAATATATCTGATAATAGTAATTCATTTCCATCGCAATCTTTATTTAACGGTTCGTCTATTGAAATTTCTCCCTTTATTTTATTATTTTTTCTTAAATACATAAGTATTTCATTTTCAATACATCTTGAAGCATATGTTGCAAGTTTGATATTTTTATCAGCATTAAAAGTATTAACTCCTTTCATTAAGCCTATTGTACCTATAGAAATTAAATCTTCTATTCCTATACCTGTATTTTCAAATTTTTTTGCTATATATACAACAAGTCTCAAATTTCTTTCAACAAGAATTTGTCTTGTTTTCAAGTTATCTTCTTCTGATAATTTTTTTATTAGTTCTTCCTCTTCCTTTGTTTCTAAAGGTGGCGGAAGTGTTTGGCTTCCTGCTATGTAAAATATCGGTAAATATTCTACTTCATTATCATCATTTATGTACTTTGCACACACACTTGTTATGTTATCGATCCCATTCTTTAATAATTCAATAATATTCATTTTGCACCTCCATTATTATTTATGAATTTTATATTCTAATATAATTCCATTCCTATTAAAGCATTATATTCTCCTCGTTTTGTTAGAGATTTATTATATATTCCTATTATTGCATTATCTTTCTTTTCTATTTGTTCATTTATTATTTCTATACTTTGTGGTTTTATTCCTATTAGCATACCATTTTGTTTACCTAATGATGAAAATGGTATCATTTTTAATTTAGAAATATATTCTTCTTTTATATGTTCTGGTATTTTTTCAAAATCACCTCCTAATATAGCTTCAGTGTTATTTAATATCTCTTTTGGAACTAAATCATACAACGCTACCTTTTCTACTACTATTACAGGATTTCCTGTAATAGGTTCTTTAAGCATATTTCCTGTATCGACCATTGCTGTTAAATCTTTTTCTTTTCCGTCTAATTTTATTTTTATCTTACATATCATATCTTTCTTAGTTATTTTACTTTTGGCTAATTTAAAAGCTATAATTAATATGATTGTTCCTATTATTGCACCAATAAATATAACTTTTAATACATATGTTCCCACATACATGCCATTTTTTATAATTATATTTTGTGGTTTTAATACATAAATTAAATATGTTGCAACTCCCCCAAATGTAAATGTTGTTAAATAAAATAATACTAATTCTTTACACATTTTCTTTATATCTTGTGGATTAAATGCTATATATACAATAATTATTGACAAAATTAATTTTATTATTGAATTTGCATATATATCCAACTTTGATATATATTGAATTGCTACATATATTGCACCTATAAGACTTGAAATAAAAATTTTCAGATAATATATTTTTACTTTTGAAATTATTCCAGTTGCATATAGTATTATATAATTCATTATTAAATTTTCTATAATTATAATATCTAAATAAATTGTTATTTTAATCACCACTTTTTTCTATAGATAGTCTATCTTAATACTCTATATTTTTTATATTAGCTACTATTATATAAAAATTTTTATTTATTTTACTATATTAAAATTACGAAGTCTGTCTTTTCTTATTGTAGAAAAAAAGAAATAATCGAACTTAATCGATTATTTCTTCTATATTTATGTAAGATATGTCTCTTTTGGACATTTTGTCCAAATAGAACCGTCCCTTTTGGACATTACATATTTTTATTTCTATTTTTTCTTAAAAATGGTGGAATATCTAAATCATTTTGTGATGAACTTATTTCTGAATTTGATGGTATTGAATTGATTTTTTTCTCCCATGTTTTTGATACTATGTTATCTACACCTATACTTGATATATTATTTTCTGGTTTTTCAAATCCTGTTGCTATAACTGTTATTTGAATTTCATCTTGCATTGTAGGGTCTGTAACTGTACCAAATATAATATTAGCTTCTGGGTCTACACTTCTTTGTACTAGTTCTGCAGCTGTATTTACTTCATGTAATCCTAAATCTTCTCCACCTGTAATATTTATAATTACTCCTCTTGCTCCTTCAATTGATGTTTCTAATAATGGACTTTGTATAGCTTCTTTTGCTGCGTCTTCTGCTCTATTTTCTCCTGATGCTCTACCTACACCCATATGTGCCATTCCTGTGTTTAGCATTATTGTTTTAACATCTGCAAAATCTAAATTTACTAATCCTGGTACTGCAATTAAGTCTGATATACCTTGTACACCTTGTCTTAATACATCATCTGCCATTTTAAATGCTTCTATTATAGATGTTTTTCTATCTATTATTTGTAATAATTTATCATTTGGTATTACAACTAATGTATCTACTTTTCCTTTTAGACTTTCAATTCCTCTTTCTGCTTGTGAAAGTCTTTTCTTTCCTTCAAATGTAAACGGTTTTGTAACAACACCTATTGTTAATATTCCCATTTCTTTTGCTATTGATGCAACTATTGGTGCAGCTCCAGTACCTGTTCCTCCACCCATTCCGGCAGTAACAAATACCATATCTGCTCCTCTTAATATTTCTGCAACTTCTGCTTTACTTTCTTCTGCTGATTGTGCTCCTATATCAGGGTTTGCTCCAGCTCCTAATCCTCTTGTTATTTTTTCCCCTATTTGAATTTTAGTACTTGCTTTTGATTGTTGTAATGCTTGTCTATCTGTATTTACTGATATAAAATCTACACCTTTTATTCCAGATTCAATCATTCTATTTACAGCATTATTTCCTGCTCCTCCAACACCAATTACTTTTATTGTTGCTGTTCCATCCATCATTGTTATATTGTTATCTTCATATTCCATCATTTTGTTTTATCCTCCCTTATTAATTTAGCTATTATTGTATTTTAGCTACTTTTATTTATATATTTTGTATAAAATTAAAAACTTTTTTATGAATGTTGAAAAACTATATTTGCTTATATCTCAAATTTCCAACTTATTACTAACTATAGAAAAATTCTTTTATTCTCTCTACAATATTCTTTAATATATTTTCATTCGTTTTTGTATCTATACTACTTGATACTGTTTTTGTAAATGGTCTTGATGCTATATATCTAACCAAAGCATAGCTCGTCCTATATGCTGGTCTTGTTACTCCTATTAGTCTTCCTGTAGATATTTTTACAGGTATATTTAAGTTTATTTTTCCTGCTACATCGCTTTTACTTATATTTATTATTCCTTGCCCTGTTAAAATAACATTATTTATTCTAGATTTAATTCCTTGATTGCTTAAGTCTTTATTTATTATTAAGAACATTTCTTCTATTCTTGCTTCTATTATTTCTATTAATTCAGAACTTTTTATTATTTTATTTTTATTATTATCTTTACATGTGTTTAATATAATATCATTGTCATTATCTATGAATGATTTTAATGCTAGTCCATACTGTCTTTTTAATTTATCAGCTTCTTCCTGTGCAATATTTAATACCAATGCAATATCATTTGTTATATTTTCTCCTCCTAATGGTATTGAATTAGTATAAATATATGTTGAACCTTCAAATACTCCTATGTCAGTGTTTTCTGCTCCTACATCTATAATTGCTATATTATCATGCAATTCGTTTTTATCAAGTATTAAATTTCTTTCTGCCAAGGTTATAGGAACAATTCCGTCTACTTCTAAACCTGCCTTTTTGAATATGCTATTTATTTGCCTTACATAGTCTTTGTCTGCTAAAATTATTTGTGCACTTATTGTAAAACTAGAACTTAAACTTCCTATAGGGTCTGTAACTACAGTTCCATTGTCCAATACTATTTTATCTGGAACTATATCTATTAGAGTTTTTCCCTCTGGTATTTCTATATCTTTTACTTGCATAATGGCATTTTGTACATCTCTCATTGAAATTCCAGAATATTTGTCTCTAGCTTCTTTAGTTACGCTGTTTTGTACTATTGTAACATATTTCCCTGGAATTGTTACATATGCTGAATTTATTTTTAAGTTAGTCTCATCCTCTGCATCTTTTATGGTCTTCGCCAGACTTAGACTTATTTCTTCTTCGTTTATTATTTTTCCTTTTTTTAATCCACTACATTTATATGATGTATTACATATAGTCTCTATCTGCTCAAAATTATTAACTTCTCCTACAACTGTTGCTACTTTTGTTGTTCCTATATCTACACCAACTATTATATCACCTATTGCCAAGTTAATTCCCCCATCTCTATGTTAATAAATTTCTAGTTGTATTTATATTACATTTTTTTTAAATTGTCAATAGGATTTGTTATATTTTCGTAATATTTTTGTAACAATTTTGTAATAATGTTTTAAAACCCTTATTAATCAACTTTCTTTACTTTTATTCTTATTACTTTTTATTTTTTCAGTCCATTTTTCGACATAATACCTTCTTATTATTCCTAAATTCATAAACATTCTTCCAACAAATACTACTATCGCTGCCAAATAAATATCAACATTCAATTTTTCTCCTAATAGCGTTAATAAAATTGCTAATATTGCATTACCAAAAAAGCCTGATATAAAAGTTTTCATATCAAATTTTTTATTTATTACAGAAGCTATCCCTCCAAAAACTGTATCTAATGCTGCAATTATTGCAATAGCTAAATAACTTGAATATGTATATGATATCATTGGTGCATTTAATCCTACAATTGTCCCTAATATACATGCTATTATCATAATTAAAATAATCATTTTTCTCATTCCTCTTCTTCTATTTTCAATCTTTTCTGTTATAATATTTTATTGCATATATTTATAACCTATTTCTTTGTTATATCTAGGTATTGTAATTTTATTTTGTCTATCTATATTAATGTCAAATCCGATAACTTTTTAACTCTTCGATATATCCTCCATTTCCTAGCAGAGTACTTTCTAAATTTGTAGCATCTCCTATAGCTCTTATTATATATGGAGGTAATATTCTATTCTGATTTATCCTTATTATTGTATTATTTATATCCACTATATCAGACATATTTATTATTCTATTTTCATTTATTGATATTGCTTCTGCTCCTGCAAGTTTTAGGTAGTCTACAATTATTAATAAATCTTCTGATGAAATTGGATTTATATTTTCATTTTTTCTAGTATCATTATCTATATCTTTTATTTTAATCTCTATTCCTTGTCCTTGCACATCAGTTTTTCCTAAATACATATTCGTTTTCTCTAATTCTTGCTCAACTATTTTATATGATTCTTGTGTTGACTGCTGTTTTTCCTTGTATTCATTAAGTCTTGCCAATTTTTCTTGATATTGTTCTTCAGCTTCTCTATACAATTGTCTCCAATTAGCAAGTTCTGATTTTAATTCGTCTTCTCTCATAGTTTCTATTGAAGTAATATCTGTTTGATTTACTATTTTAAATTGCATGCTCATAATAGTAGCTAGAGCAAAACATGATATTGCAATTGTTACTCCAACCGTTATCTTTCCTTTTTTCACACTTTTATCTCCCCTCTATAATTTAAAATGTCAAAGTTATTTTTCAAATTTAAATTTTAACAAATATTATATGTATTTTTATTTTATTACATTTAAATATTTGAAATTCAATACTCCAGAATATTTAGGTATTGTTATATTATTATCTTTTTTTAACTTAACATCTATCGTTCTATCTTTTAAAATTCCTAATATTCCATCTGGTCTATCTAAATTTGCTAACGCTTCTGGTGACCCTATTGCTTTTATTTCAAATGGTGATCCTATTCTTTCTCCATTTATATTTATAATGTTTCCACCACATATTATAGGAGTTGTTAATATAAGTCTTTGTTCATTTATTGATATTGCTTCTGCTCCTGCATTTTTTAGTTCATTTACTATTTTTAATATATCTAAATCATGTATTAATAAAAGGCTTGAATTTACTACTGTATTCGGATCTATTGTACTATCTGCAACACGAATAATAATTCCAGCCCCATTTACTTCTGTTAATCCAATTATTTTATTACCTTCATTTATTTGATTTGTATATTGTTCTAATTCTGAGTTGTTTTCTGTTGCTTTTTTTATTTGATATTGTAATTCTCCATCAATTCTCTCTGTTTCTTTTAAAAGATTATCATATTTTTCTTTATATTTTAATACTTCTGATCTTAAATTATTTTCTTTATAATTTTTGCTTATTGTCGTACTATATTTTTTTACAGTATTTATTTGGATACATATCCCTGCTGTTAAAGCAAAACACATGATCCCTAATACTAAACCTATTGTTTTTTTATTTATCATAAAAATCATTCCTTTATTTATACTTTTTCTCTAAATATAGCTTTAAATTTATTTCCATTGTCTTTATCTATATATATTTCTCCTTCTTTTTTCTGATTTTCCTCTAAAACTGTCGGTAAATATAACATTTTATTACTTAAATTACTTTGGTCTCCTAGATATATTGTTTTTTTCTCTTCTTCCATATATATACTATAATTATTCTTATCACTTATATCTATAATAGATACTTTTTTATCTAGTTCATAATTTCTACAAATATTCATTATTTGTATTACTGTTTCTAATTTATTTAAATCTTGTTTATCTAGTCTATTTCCTTCTACTATTTTTTCAGATTCAGTAGAAATTCCTTTTAATATAGGTAATTCTATCTTTTGCTCTGAAATTTCTAATATATATCCTTGATTATTTATATATGCATATCCATTTAAAAATTCTACATTATAATTTCTATCTCTTTCTTCTACTATAATTTCTACTTTATTTGGAATTTTCCTTTTTACCTCCACACTCTCTATATATGGATTTGTTTTTAATTGTTTTTTTATTTTATTATTATTAAATCTAAATATATTTTGTCCTATTTGTAATTGTGATAAACTTATTATTGTATCTTCTGATATTTTTTTATTATTTGCTACTTTTATGTCTTTTATATTAAATATTGGTGAAACTAACGCAAAAATAATTCCTCCTATTATTAATAAAAGCAATGTTGTTAGTTTGATAATTTTATTTATTTTTTTCTTTCTTTTTAACATTTGGGCTTGCTTTTTACTTATTTTTTCTTGTATTTCTTTTTTCTTTTTTTGATTATTTTTATTTGTCATTCCTATAACTGTTTCTGTATCAAAGTCAAATTTATCGTTTTGTTCTACTTTTCTTTGTTTTATTCTTTTCTCTCTTTCTTTTATTTTTTGTTTTTTTTCTTTATCATTATTCATTTTGTTAGAAAAATTATATAAATTATCAATTTCATTTTTTTGCTGTTTAGTCAAATTTTTCACCTCCAGATTTTCTATTATTCATTTTATCAAAAAAAAATCAATTTTACAACATAAAATTGATTTTTTAAAGTTTAATTTCTATTCATGCTTTATGTATTTTCTATTATTAGTACTTCTTCTATAATGTTCTAAATTTATAAATTTTAAAACTATCTAAAATAACACAACTCTAAAACTGTATGTAATATCTATCTAGCAAATCTCTTGTTTTACTACTATCTAAAATAACGCAACTATAAAACTGATTAGCACTTGCTTTTATAAAAATACTAGTTTTATTACTATCTAAAATAACACAATTCTAAAACATTGATAATACTACTAAACCAATTGGAATTGTTTTACTACTATCTAAAATGACACAATTCTAAAACCTTAATATTTTTTTGATATTTGATATATTAGTTTTACTACTATCTAAAATAACACAATTCTAAAACAGTGGCGGAAGCAATGGGGATATTTATATAGTTTTACTACTATCTAAAATAACACAATTCTAAAACTTTGGATTTAATTTTCTAAATGCAAGTATTGTTTTACTACTATCTAAAATAACACAATTCTAAAACATACAGCAATTGCTAATTGGGAATCTGGATGTTTTACTACTATCTAAAATAACACAATTCTAAAACAACATTCAAGCGTTTAACACAAGAAATATAGTTTTACTACTATCTAAAATAACACAATTCTAAAACTAACCGTATTTGATACCACTTTCTAATGTTGTTTTACTACTATCTAAAATAACACAATTCTAAAACGGTTCGATAATAAACTCATCAAAAATAATAGTTTTACTACTATCTAAAATAACACAATTCTAAAACTATTTTCTTTCCTTTCTATCTATTATTTTGGTTTTACTACTATCTAAAATAACACAATTCTAAAACACTACATTAAATTCAAATATTTTATTCTTTGTTTTACTACTATCTAAAATAACACAATTCTAAAACCTCAAATTTGCTTTAGATTTTTTCGGTCAATGACTCCGTCATGTTACTTTAGACTTACACTTTAAATTATTTCATCATTAAACATCTCATCTACGCTAAAAACACACTCATATTTTAGTTTACTTGTGCACTCTCTTTCAATAACCAACAATTTTACATTATTATACAATGAATATTTATATAATTCAACCAATTCTTCATCTGACAAATACATTTTCAAATTTGGCACAACTAAAATCTGTGAAATACTCAATACAGACAGTAAATCTATTAATATTTCTATCCTTTCTAAAATATTTGTATAATTCGACTTATCAATCCTTAAATCAAACAATTTCAACACTTCTGGTATACTAATATCACTTTTCATAACAAACTCAAAAGGCAACTCATTTATCTCTTGTATTAAATAATTTCTTAATTTAAAAACCATTTCATATATATCTAGTTCTTGTGTATTCTTAATACTTCTATTTATTAATTCATATATTTTATTTAATATCTTTTTATTATTATAATCTATATTAAATAAATCAAATACTAAATACATTTCTTTTTCTATTTTCAATTCATCTTCATTTTCATCTAATAAAAATATCTCATTATTTTCAATTCCGTTAATTTCTTGGTTTAATATATCTATAATATGTGTAAAACATTTTGCGTCTTTAATTTCTAATACATTAATATTTTTATCACCAAAAATAATTTCATTTTCAAATCCATTTATTCTTAATTTCATAGTACAATCAACCTTTCAGTGTTATCTAAAACATCTTGTGTTTTATCTCCTACAACATATTCTATACCACTATATTGTTTTTCTGTTATTACAAGCATCTGAACAATTCCTTTTGGTGGTTTGTTTTTGTATATCTTTTCTCTTATTGATTTTACTATTGAATTATTAAGTGCTAATTTTGAATATACAGATTCTTGTAACATTATGAACCCTTCATTTATTAAGTCTTTTCTAAATCTTGCATATATCTTTCTATCTTTATTTGTTTGTGTTGGTAAATCAAAAAATACTATAACTCTCATATATCTAAAACTCATAATTTAATATTTTACTTTCTTCATTATTTTCTAAAAATTTGAATACGCTAGCCATAAATATAGGGACTGCATTTGATATATATTGTTCTTTATTTTCAATATTAACTATTTTATTACATACATCTATTAATTTATATTTATATGATTTATCAAATGCAAATTCTCTATTTTTATATACTATTTCATCAACCAATGGTCTAAAAATTTCCATCAAATCACACGATAAATTAAATTGATTAAACTCACTTTTGTGATTTATTCCTAATGGTGTTATATATCCTTTACTTACTACTTCTCTGTTCATTACTGATAACAATATTGAGTAACCATAATCTAATGCTATATTAGTATTGTCATCTACTCCTCTAATAAAATCTTGTCCAAATAATAAGTTGAAATATACTTTTGCTGCATGACCTTCTCTATTAGTTTTGTCTCCATTTTCTACTTGTTCTTCATATCCTAATAATTTTTCATATCCTTCTATTTCTAGTTTTTTTAATAACATTGCTTGATTATGTATTTTGTATTTTACTATTTCTTTCCATACTCTGTCCTTTTTGTCTTGTTCCCATTTTATTTGATTTAATATTTTTTTACTTGTGTTAAACGAACCATAATAGGGCATTATTTCGCAGGATGGATTATGTTTTTCATCACAAAATATTATTTTTATTTTCTTATTTGCTAATTCATTTATTAAATATGATGTTATTGATATCATACAATTTTCTACTATCACCATATTTATTTCTGATAAATGTATCATTTTCAATTCTTCACTTCTAATTATTAAGTAGTCATTTTTATAACTTAATTTACAATTTTTGCTAACTATTACAGTTCTCCATCCCATTTATTTTACCCTTTCTTTCGTACATTCCTGTTACTGATTTATCTATAAATGTCATTTTCAATAATTTATCTGTTTTAAAGCTTTGTCCTGATTTTCTTCCTTCTCTATCAGTTAATCCCATTGCTTTTAAATTTCCTTGTCCTGTTGCCATTAAATCTATCATCCCATTTATTGTAGACTTTTTATCCTTTTCTTCTAATTTTTTGAACTTGTTTATATTTTCTTTTAGTTTAATATATATACTATTAAATATTTTGTATTCTTTTTGAATCTTTTCTAATAGATATTCATACATATATACATATTCTGATTGCAATTTTTCTTTTTGTTCATCTGTTATTTTTTTGTCTTCTGAATTCATTATATATACTAATTCTTGTATTTTAGGAGATACTATTAATTCTTTTGATGCTCTTATTTCTTTATCACTACATAATCTCATATTTTCATTGTTTTCGTCTAAATATTCTTGATTAATAAGTATTTTATTTCTAACTATTTTAAATTCACTGTATTCTTTGTCTTTTAAGCTTGTCTCTTTTATATATGTTTCTAAGTCTGTCTTTTTATTTTTTATATCATATGAAATTTTAATTGGTATTCCTATTAATTCATACTCTTTTTGTCCCTTTTTATTTATATATTCGTAAATAGCTAAGTAAGCTTTCTTTTCTCCTGAATATCCTCCATATTTCTCTACTTTTCTATTGTTTTTTAATGCTATGAGTTTACTTTTATTGCTATTAGGGCTGTATATTGTTTGTTCATAAAATTGTCCTGTTTGTTCTTCTAGCATTCTACTAATAAAACAATCTTTATAATTTATACACTTTTTTACTTGTTCTATATTAACACGATTTTTAATAAATCCCATTATCATTCCATGTTTTTCCTTTGGATCTCTATTGTCTTTCATGTATTTTTTTACATATTCTCCATATTTGAATTCTGCTTTATCTCCATGCCATTCATTATTTAGAATATTTCCTATAACAGATATGATGTATGCATCTTGTGCATGATGATAATTGTTTATATTTCTGTTTTTATATATTTTATATTTATCTCTAAAGTCATGTGTTAATTCTGCTCTTAAAGAATATATGTCTGTATCTTTATATTCATTTTTCAATAAATTTGTAACATATTTTGTTATTTGCCTTGTTTCTACTAGTTGTCTTTTTACAAATTTTTCTCTGTCATCATCTGTTTCAAACATTTTTCTTCTTATTAATTTATAATATTTGCTTTGTGTCATCATGTCATTATGTAATAAGCTTTTCCACCATTCCATTTGTTTATTAATGATGTCATCTTTTAATAATAAACTATCAGTTTTTCTTTGATTTTCTTCTCTTAAAACAAGTGCTTTATTATCTAAACTATCATCTTTTATATATGATCTTGGAATTATATGATCAACTTCATATAAACTTAAATTTTCTATATCTAATTTTTTTCCACTATATAGACATTTTCCATTTTGCAAGCAATATAAATACATTTTTTCAGTTAATGTTTTATCATTTTGATGTTTCTTCAACTCTTTATATACATTTTTATCATAATTTTTTAAATCTTTAATTTGATTTTCTATTTCGTCATATTTTAATAATAATTGTTTTATTCTTTTATCAGTTATCTTTTTCTCATAATCTTCTGCTCTTGCAAATTCTATATATATGTTTTGGGGTTGTTTTTTCATTATTTTTTCTATTTCTCTTACAATGCAAATAGATTGCCAAATTGCTCTTTTATTTGCTGGTGATGTTGGTATTTCTTCTATATCTTTATATTGAATTTTTTCTGATGTTTTTGGCATTAAGTCTTCTAGTTTTTTATCAAATCCAAAACTTTTCTCATTTATTATTTGCATGAAATTAAAATTTGTTTTTTCAAGTTTGTCCATGATGGTATCTCCATCATTCGCTTTTAAACCTGCTATTAGCTTTTTAGATAGTCTTGACCATCCTGTGTATTTAAGTTTGCATATTTTGTTTATTTGTTCATCTGTTAGCTCTTTATATTTTTGTTTTAGTTTTCTTTTTAAGATTTTCTTTTCTTCAAATATTGTTACCCAATATATTATTTCTTCACATTGTTCTATATTGCTTTCATCAACTTTTCCTAAGATATTTTTCATATCTATGTATGATGCCATATTTGAATTAAAATTTGTTTGGTCTGTTAGTCCTGTTATTGTTTTTATTTCATACCCATTCAATTTGTAATAGTTTCTTAGTGTTTTTTCTGTTACTTTTTTAGTGTTTTTGAATATTTTTTCTACAATATCTTTTTTCTCGTTTTTTCCTAATCTGTGATTATCTATTTTTATATTATTTAGTTCATTTAAAACACAATATTTTGAATATAATATTGATTGTTTTGGCATTACATCTTCATTTATTAAGTATGTACATTTATTAGTCATTCTTCTTATAAATTGTTCTGCTGTTGCATCTATATCTATAATATTTTCAAAATTCCATGGTCTTATTTTTTCTTCACTTTTTCTTATAACCCATGAATATTTTTTATCTTTATTATTTGCTAGTGGTCCTACATAATAAGGTATTCTAAATTCGAATAGTCTTAGGATTTTGTCTTTATTTTCTTGTAATGTTTTATAATATTTTGATTGATTTTCTACTATTTTTTCTAATTCTTTTTTATGTAATTGGTTTGGTATAGCTCCATTGTCAGTTACATTTATTTTTGATAAGAAATTGTGTTCTTCAATTTGTCTTAATATTATATCTTTATATTCACATTGATCTGGTAGAGTATTAATTTTCTTTTTTAATTGATCAAAGAATTCTTTTGGCTCGCATTTTTTATATTTTTTCCCTGAACTTTTTCCATTATATGCAACATAATTGCATTTTCCTTCTTTTCGGAACATTTCTGTATATTCATCTTTGAAATATTTTTTATATACTTTTTTAAGAATTTCTAAATCATTTTGGTATTTTTCATATTTATCAATCATTGCTTCTGATATATATGTTTTTCCTTTTAATATGTCTTGCAATATGAACCAACTATACAAGCTACTTATACAATCATATATATTTGCATCTTCTTGTAGTTCTATTTTTATTTCTTCTTCATTTTCTATTTCTGTTGCAAAACTTATTTTTGATTTTTCAATATTTGTTCCAAATATTTTATTTATGTCTGTTGAGTATCCTAAAATTCCATTAACAACATTTGTTATTATTGTTCTATCTATTTTGTCAAAGTCAAATAATGATATAATATTGTCTTTTTTATTTGCTCTAGAAGTATTTTTTTGTTTTAAAATATTTAATATTTCTTCTTTATTTGTTTTTAAAGTAATCTCATATCTATCTTCTAAAAATTCAACTATTTCTTCTAGTTTTTCAGTTATTTCGTTAGAATTTTCTGAAAAATCTCCTTCATATAAGAAATTACCCCTATATTTTATTATATGGTGCATTGCTAAATAGACTAATCTTATATCAACTTTTTCAGTTGTATTAATTAGATATTTTCTTAAATGGTATATTGTTTTAAATTTTTGATAATAGTCTATATCTGTTTCTTTTTCATCAGAAAATAAATTGTGTTTTTTTCCTAAAATTTGTTTTGAAATATTTTTGTCTTCATAGTCTAATGATGTTTCTCTTAGCATAGGAAAGAAGTTTGGATATTGTTTTTCTACATCTTCTATTATTAGACTTTTTAACATGTTTATTCTTTCTCTTCTTCTGTCTATCCTTCTTCTGGTTCCTCTAAATATTCTCCTTTTTTCTGCTGTTTCTGCTTCTTTGAATATTCTTGATCCCCACATGTTTCTTTTGCCTTTTTTTAATATTTCATTATTGTTATTTGTTACACACCATCCTACTGATGCTGTTCCTATGTCTAATCCGAATATTGTATTCCATATTTTTTAAATTTTTTTGATTTTTCACTTGACTTCTTTTCCTTTCTATGTTATTTTTAAATTGCTATTATATTACTATCTAAAATAGCACAATGAGTTAAAATAAGGTTTAACCTTAAATGCCAAGAAATTGGTTTTCACTTAGGTGATTTAAAGTTCTACTTGTAGAGCTTTTTTTATTTTTTTTAAATTTCTCATAATATAACTGCTTTGTTTATCTTTTGGTAATTGTATCATTCTTTTATTGTTTGCTTTGTCGAATTTTGTCATAACAGATAAAAAATTGTAAACTAAAAGAAACTTTTTTAGTATTTATAGATCAATATTAAAAAGTAAACCTCAATTATTAAACTTCTTGTCTAATAATTGAAGTTTATATCATACTTCTACTTTATTTTTCTATTCTTATATTTGCCCCTAATTTTCTTAATTTGTCATCTAAATTTTCATATCCCCTTAATATATACTCAATATTATCAACCTTTGTTTTCCCCTTAGCAATGAGTCCAGCCAATATTAATGCAGCTCCTCCTCTTAAATCTGTTGCCTTAACTTCTGTTCCATATAATTTCCTCACACCACGTATTATTGCACTTTTTCCCTCTATAGTAATTTTTGCTCCCATTCTATTTAATTCTTGTGTATACTTATATCTGTTTTCAAAAATATTTTCTACTATTATAGATGTTCCTTTTGCTGTTGTTAGCATTGATGCTATTACTGATTGCATATCTGTTGGAAATCCAGGATATGGCATTGTTTTTATATCTAAAGCTTTTAATTTTTTTGGAGCTATTAGATTTATTTTATTTTTCTCTATATTTATTTTACAATCGGCTTCCTCTAATTTATTTATTATTGGAGTTATATGTGTACTATTTACATTTTCTAATAAAATATTTCCTTTATTTGCTGCTGCAAAACATAAAAAAGATCCTGCTTCTATTCTGTCTGGCATTATATTATAACTTACATCTTTTAATTTTTTTACTCCTTCTATCTGTATTTTATCTGTTCCTGCTCCAATTATTTTAGCCCCCATTCTGTTTAACATATCTTGTAAATCTGTTATTTCTGGTTCCCTTGCTGCATTTGTTATTATTGTTGTGCCTTCTGCTAACACACTTGCTAATATTATGTTTTCTGTTGCTCCTACACTTGGAAAATCTAAATCTATTTTTTCTCCTTTTATTTTCTCTGTAGAACATTCTATTCTTCCATGATTTTGATTTACTTCTATTCCTAATCTTTCAAAGCTTTTTAGATGTAAATCTATTGGTCTTGAGCCAATATCACACCCTCCTGTTTGTGATAGTTTGTGGGTACATGAATTTCAAGTGCAATGCTAGCCCCCCATTTTCGTACAGCTCTTGATACATTTCATTGTTTAAGTTATATTCTTGTTTGATATCTTGAGTTATTTCGTGTTGGTCAAATACTACGATTTTATCAAATAATCTTGATAATTCTTCTTTTGTTAAACCATTATTTTTTATATCATCTATTGCTTTAAATATCAAATCTTCTTTGTCTTCTAGCTTATTTAGAGTATTAAATTTGCTTTCCGTTTCTTGCAATTTTTCTTTTTCCTTTTTTATTTTCTTTTCTAATTCCTGCTTTTTATCTTTGTATATGAACTCTGGAATTAAGTCATTTAACTTATCTTCATAAACTTGTTTAAATTGTTTTTCCAATTTTTCTAAAACTTGTTTTGATTTATTCACTTGTTTTTCTAGTATTACTTTGTTAGTACTAATTGATTTTACATTATCCATAACAAAGTTTTTAAATTCTGGGTTACTTACTAAATTGTCTATGTAAGCATTTACGATCTGGTCTAGGTATTCAATTCGTATTCTGTGTGGTTTACACCCATAATCTGGCCTTATCTCTTTTATGCTTCCTTCGTTACTGTATTTTTTACACAAATAACTATCTGGTCTTTTCCTTGTTCCAGTACTTCCTTTTCTTTTATACATGGCTGTTCCACATCTTCCACAATATAAAAGTCCTGAATACAAGTTATTTTCTACATCTACAAATTTAAAGCCATTATTATATTGATCACTTTCTTTTTTTCTTTTCTTCCTAATTTTTTGTACTTTTTCAAATAACTCGTTTTCAATAATTGGTTCGTGATGATTTTCTATTATAGTCCATTCTTCTTGTGGCTTTACCATTGTTTTTTTAGATTTAAAACTTATCTTTTCTGTTCGCCCACCTACATAATCGCCAATATATCTTCTATCGTCTAAAATTCTCACAATGTGTTGTGCTTTCCAATTTGCTGTTTGTTTTGCATTTATAAAATTTCTACTTTGAGATGGTGTTAGTATTCCTTTTTTATTTAAGTGTGTTGCTATCTTTTGATATCCCCAGCTTTTAGAATATAACTCAAAAATTTCTTTTACTACTAGTGCTGTTTCCTCATTAATAACTAGATTTTTTCCATCTTTGTTATATCCATAAATTGCTTTTACTAATAAGTCACCTTCTTCTATCTTATGTCTTAAATTTCTTCTTATATTTTTGCTATCATCTCTTGCTCTTCTTTCATTAAACCATGCATATAAACCAAACATTTCCTCATTATATTGCTCATCTTCAAATATGATTTCTACACCCTGTTCTTCTAGATATTCTACAAATTCTAATGCTTCTCTCTGATTTCTTCCAAGTCTTGCAGAGTTCTTAAAAACAATTACATCTATTTGCTTTTTTTGAGCTCTTTCTCTTATATCATCAAATCTACTAAAGTCAGTTCCACTTTTGTCATCGTCCATTATAATATCTACTATATTTGTATATCCATGACTTTTACAGTATTTTACTAGCAAATCTCTTTGTGTTTCTATTCTCTCATAGTTTTCGCCATAGTCATCTCTACTTTCTCTGCAATAAATTACTACTCTTTTTTCCTCATTAGACTTTTTCATAGATTACCTCCGCTTCATAATGTATCAATAACATTAGTTTTATATTATTGTCTTATTGTAGTTATTATATGTTAAAAGTTCTAAAATTTTAAGAATATTCTTGAAATTTTAGAACTTTTTCTTTTAAACTACTTTCTTTTTTTCCTATTATGTGCTATATTAAATATGCTAATAATTAATATAATTGAAATGCCTATCATTGCATATAACAAATTATTATTTTCTATTATTTTACTTTCGTTTTCACTATTTTGTAGATCCTTCGTTTCTTCACTCCAAATCCCGAGTTTATTATTTTTTGCAGTTTCTTCACTTTCTTGTAACATTCCAGCATATTTATAATTATTCTGTAACATATAAGTTTCGGCTAATCCATTTTCAACTAATAAATTTTGTAATAATTCATCATCTATCCATATCCAAGCTAAATATCTATCATATTTATCTTTTTCATCTGCTGAACTATCAAACTCCAATTCAATTTTAGTAGCATTTTTTAGTTTTTCTTTTGTAAAATCACTTGCTTCTTTTCCCCATTCTTCTTCGCCAATTTCTGGATGTACAGTTTCTTTTGTATTTATTCCTAAAAATCTAACAGTTATTTGTGCTCCATTCATTTTAAATTTTGCAGTATCTCCATCTACAGTTTCTACTAATTCTACTTCAATTCTATTTGCGCCTTCATCATAATCGTTTTCTATTTTATTAAAATTTTCATCATAATATACGGCTGGCATAACAATTACCCATTTTTTATTTTCTTCATCCCATTTTACTTGATGATAATGGATTACTCCATTTTCTTTGTGATAACCATAATATTTTCCATTATATTCAGTTATATTTTTTGAATCTTTGTCTTTCCAACCTGTAATATTTCCACCATGTGCAAAACTCACATTGCTTACACATATTAACATCACTATACTTATTATTATATTTCTTACTTTTTTCATTATTATCACCAAACAAACGGACTAACAAATTCTAAAAAGCAAAGCTTTTAAGTATTTGTAACGTTCGCATAATTTATTTGTACGGAAATTGCACTCTTCGAGTTGCACTTTCCTACAACTAAAAAAATTATACCATAAGGAGGAATTATTTTGAACGATTTTTTAAGCTTTTCATTAAATAGCTTAAATTTATTACATAATAAAATTCATGATAATATCAACGGCAGTTTAGTTGATAACTTTATTCATGAATTGAAAAGCTATTTAGAATTACAATCAAATGATAAAATATTAGAAAATTTACCTGATAGTACAAATCTGCATTTTGCAAAATTTGAGGGAAATTTCGCTGTTTGCTTTGATTACTCTTCTAAAACTATATATAATATTCCTAAATCCTACTTAAAAGGAACAACTCCCGAAGTTGGAGAAGCTATAAAAAAAGTTTCTTCAAAAGATTTTCGTGTAGATACTACAGGAATTTCAGCAAATGCAAATGATATTGACAAACTTTTAAGTGAATGCAGTTATTCTACTCTTTCTTCAAAAATAAGTATATTACCAGAATATTATAAGATTTCTGATATTAGTGTGGATTTTGCTGTTTGCAAGAATCTAACTACTAACAAGCCAGAAAATATCCCCATAGATGACATTCCCAAAGATGCCAAAAATGGCGATACTTTAGTTTATAAAAATGGTAAGTTTATTATAAAATAATTACTTTGACTTTCAACACATTACAAATTGTAATGTGTTAGTTAATTATTTTTATTATTATCTTTTAACATTTTTACCATTCTATCAAAATCACTTTCTAATTGTTTCATTTCTCTATCTCTATATATTTCAAATTCTTTTTCTGCTTTTTCTATTGCTTCTTGATGAGATATTCTTCCTTTTCCTTCAAGAAGTTTTCTTTTATTTTGTACAATTTGATTGTCTAATTCATCTATCCAATCATTCATTGTCATTGCTCGTTGTTCTAATGCTTGAAATTCTGCATAATCTAAAAATTGTGAAACCAGCAAACTCAATCTTTGTAATTCAATTTCTGAAAGATAGTTTTTAGCAATTTTCACATCATCAACTGTTACATAATCTCCTTTAAAATTAGTCATTTCCACAAAAGGCTTTTTATTGTCCACTCTATCATATATCAATTCCGCTGCAGTATGTTCATGAACTGCGAAATGAAGTTTGTTTTGTACTGTTGCAAAAAATTTTTTAGTCAAATCAGAACGTGGATCATAATCTATTGAAGTTGCATATATATCTGTAACTTGCTGATAAAAATTTCTTTCCGAAGAACGAATATCTCTAATTCTTTGTAATAATTCTCTGAAATATCTATTTCCACCTTGTTTTAATCTTTCATCATCCATTGTAAAACCTTTTTGCATATATTCGTGTAATCTTTGAGTTGCCCATATTCTAAATCTTGTTGCAACTTGTGATTGTACTCTATATCCTAATGCAATTATCATATCTAAATTATAATGATCAATATTTCTCTTAACCTGCCTATTTCCTTCACTTTGAACTAATAAGAATTTCTTATTAGTTGAATCATTAGTTAATTCACCATCTTTATAAATATGATTTATATGCATTGAAATATTTTCTTGTGTAGTTTTATATATTTCAGCAATTTAATTTTGTGTTAACCATATATCTTCATCATTAAATTTTACAGAAATTTTAGTAACACCATCTTCATCTTGATAAATTATTATATTATTTTCATTTTTTTGCATTTTTATTTCTCCATTCATTATAAAATATTCTTTTGTAATCATTTTGCAGGTGTTGGCAAAATGATAATTTTTATATAATGTATTCAACTGTTCGGATTTTCCGAACAACTGAATTTTCTTTAAATTTGTACTATTTCATTTAATATATTAGTTATATCATAAGCCCAAAAATATTTCAACACTTCTGCGAAATTTTGTTTTGTTTTTATCTGTATTTTTCTTTTATTCTATCAGAAATAATATCAGTGAATATCTGTTTATAATCCTCATCTTCGCCAACATTTGACTTAGGACATATAAAAACTGCAAATGGTAATTTATCTTTTGCTTTTTTATTTATATTTGTGTCTTTATTGTTCCTTTTTTCCAGAGTATCCACCTACCTTTTCATTTTTAATTATATTGTTATATTGTTTGTACTTATTACTAAAAACCTATAAAAAACTGTAAGTGGTAACTTAAATACTCATATAAGATTTGGTCTCATTCCTCCTTCAGAGAATAGCCTCTTTACATCTTGTTAGCCAGACAGAAATTTCATTAAAAGAAAATAAATTTAAAGAATCGTCTGAATTCGTGCACCAATTTTACACATGTAAAATTGTGTGAAATTTATTTATAGTATAGGAAAAATGAAACTTCTAGTCGTATTCACAACCAGAAGTTTCATTTTCAATTACTGCTCATCACTGAGCTTTGAAGGCATTTTCACAACGCGTTTGGCATTTCCATCAACAATAATACGATGCATTTTCCAGCCGATTTCTTCAACGTGACTACGCATCTGGCTCCAAGCGGTATCGGAGATAGTTCTGTATTCATAATAGCCCAGACCTTTTTTGAGCAAATCTTGTCTCATCTTATCTGCTTCATTGACGTCAGGTGAAGAGTCATGCTTTACTATCAAAATTCTTGTATCCATTCATTTATCTTAAACTTGTCCGATGTATCCACCAAATATCGCAATCCCCTGGATGCGTGAACATTGCTTTTTTATATTTTCCAACTAACGCTCCTGCTAATATTACAGATGAACGCATTTTATGCATCAATTCTGATGAAATTTCATATTTTGTTATATTTGATGTATCTATTATTACTTTTCCATTTTTCTTTTCTATTTTTGCACCTATTTCTTCTAAAATTTTAAACATTAATTGTGTATCTCTTATATTTGGTACATTATATAATGTACTTTTTCCAGCATTCAATATTGTTGCTGCAATTATTGGAAGTGAGGAATTCTTTGAGCCTGATATCTTTACTGTTCCTTCTAATCTATTTCCTCCTTCTATTATGTACTTTAACATCTCTCTTCCACCTTTCACTTTTATTTTGCTATATATTATGTTTTCTTTACGTAAAAAGTGAATTCTTATTTTATTTTTTAAACATTTTTATTCTATTTTTAATTTTCTCAACAACTTCATCTATTGTCAAGTCTGTTGAATCAATAATAATTGCATCTTCTGCCTTTTTTAAAGCTCCTACTTTTTTGTGCATATCATTATAATCTCTCATCTTTACATTTTCTAATACTTCTTCATATGTCATATCTATACCATTTTGCATATTTTCGGCATATCTTCTTTGAGCTCTTACTTCTTCACTTGCATCTAAATAGATTTTTATATCTGCATTTGGAAATACTACTGTACCAATATCTCTACCTTCAACTATTACATTTTTACCTTTTGCTAAATTTCTTTGAACTTGTACCATTTTTTCTCTTACAGCAATTATTGATGAAACTTGAGATACCACTGCAGTTACTTCTTTTGTTCTTATTTTATCTGTAACATTTTCTCCATTTAATATAACAATATCTTTATCTATTGTATTATTTATTTTGATGTCTATATTATTTGCTATTTCAATTATATTTCTTTCATCATCTAATTTTAATCCTTTTCTTAAAACTTCTAGTGCTACACATCTATATGTTATTCCTGTATCTAGATTTAGAAAACCCAATTCTTTCTCTATCATTTTTGTAACTGTACCTTTTCCACTTCCAGCTGGTCCATCAACTGCTACTATCATTTGTACTCCTCCTAACATTTTTTATTAATTATATCAAAGCACATTTTTTTGTCAATTAAAAAATATGTCCTCGACTAAAAATTTTTTTCTGCAAATCTTTACAAATTTCTACAACTAATATACAATAACATTGAATTAATAAATATCAAAAAAATGGAAATACTATAAAGAGGAAAATTTTTTTGGAGGAAAACAAATGAAGAAAAGAAATGAGTTAAATTTTAAAGATCTAAAAATGACATGTGATACAAATATATTTAACTTTGAAACAACAAAGGAAGTAGAAGATATCACAACAGGAATTGGACAAGAAAGAGGAATAAAAGCATTAGAATTTGGATTACAAGTAGATGTAAAAGGATATAATCTATATCTTGAAGGTCCTAGTGGTGTAGGAAAAACAATGTATACAAAAAATTACTTAGATAAAATTTCTAAAAAGCAGAAAACACCTTCAGATTGGTGCTATATTTATAATTTTGATAATCCCAATGAACCTATTGCTGTTTCTTTACCTGCAGGTCAAGGTAAAGAATTTAAAGATTCAATGGATGGATTCATTTTAGAAGTAAAAAAAGATATCAAAAAGACTTTTAATGCTGATGATTTCGAAAAAGAAAAAGCTTTAATAAAACAAGAATTTGAAGAAAAACGTTCATATTTACTAGAAAAATTAAATGAAGATGCCTCAAAATATAATTTTCAGGTAAAGTCTTCTCAAAATGGTATTTATATGATGCCAATAGTTGAAGGTAAAGCAATAGATGAAGAAGAATTTGATAAATTGGATTCTAATATAAAACAAGAATATGAGGAAAAATCTGTTATTGTTCAAAATCAAATAATGGAAGTTATTGAACAAATAAAAACTATTGAAAGACAATCTGATAAAAAGATTTCTGAATGGCAATCAAATATTGCATTACTTACTATAAATGTACACATTAATTACTTAAAATCTAAATTCAAAAGAAATAAGAAAATAACAAAATTCTTAAATGATGTTAAGCAAAACATATTAAAAAATGTTTCATATTTTGTTGATGAGGATAAAGAAAAAGAGAAACAACAACAAGTAAATCCCGCTAATAGAAAACAAGATCCTTCATTAAATTATAGAGTTAACTTATTTGTTGACAATTCTAATCGTGAAGGTGCTCCTGTTATAATGGACTCAAATTATTCATATCACAATATATTTGGTTCTCTTGAATATGAAAATTATTATGGTTCTTTGAAAACAGATCATACTATGTTAAAGTCTGGTCTGTTACAGCAAGCAAATGGAGGATATATTATTTTTCAAGCAAAAGATTTATTACAGAATAATATGTGTTATGAAGCTTTAAAAAAGGCTTTAAGAGTAAAAGAACTAAGTATAGAAAATGCTGCTGAACAACGTGCATCAATGGTTATGGTTTCTCTAAAGCCTGAGCCTATTCCTATTGATTTAAAAGTCATTTTAATTGGTAATAGTTCTATTTATCAAACACTTTTAGCTATGGACTCAGACTTTAGAAAATTATTTAAAATAAAAGTAGAATTTGAAGATGATGCTCCATTTAATAAAGAAAATGCAAATAAATTAGCTTCAATTATACATGGGTTCTGTGAATCAGAGGAACTTCCTCATTTAGATAAAGCTGCAATGTCAAGACTTATTGAATACGCTTCTAAATTAGCTGGAAGTCACAAAAAGTTGTCAACTAGATTCAATGATTTAATACAAATTACTGGTGAAGCTGCTACTTGGGCTAAAATTTCGAAGTCAAAAGTTGTAACTAAGGAATTTGTTGATAAAGCTCTAGCTGAAAGAATTGAAAGAGTAAAAAAATTTGATTCTAAATATATGGAAATGATACGAGATAATTCATTACTTATTGATACATCTGGATATGAAGTTGGCACTTTAAACGGTCTAACTGTTATGACAATTGGAGATTATTCTTTTGGTAAACCTGCAAAAATAACAGTTAATACTTATACTGGCAAAAATGGAATTGTTAATATAGAAAGAGAAGTCGAACTTTCTGGTTCTACACATTCAAAAGGTGTATTAATATTAACTGGATATTTAGGCGAAATGTTTGCACAAGATATCCCACTATCTTTAACTGCTAGTATTTGTTTTGAACAATTATATAATGGTGTTGATGGCGATAGTGCATCAAGTACAGAGCTTTATGGTTTACTTTCTAGTCTTTCTGGAATACCTATAAATCAGGCAATAGCTGTTACTGGTTCTGTTAACCAAAAGGGCCAGATCCAACCTATTGGAGGTGTTAATGAAAAAATTGAAGGTTATTTTCAAATTTGTAAAATGCGTGGATTAGATGGTTCACATGGTGTTATGATACCTGTTCAAAATATTGATAATTTACAATTATCAGATGAAATTGTTGATTCTGTTAAAAATGGTTTATTCCATATTTATGCAATTTCTACAATTGAAGAAGGTATTGAAGTTTTAACTGGTGTTCCTGCAGGAAAGAAAGATAAAAGTGGTCATTTCCCAGCTGGTACTGTTAATTATCTAGTTTATGAAAAACTTAAAAAATATGCAAAAGTTAGTGAAAAAACTTTATAAAAATAAGATGTTCCAAATCTCTGGAACATCTTATTTTTATATATTTAAATTAATATATTTTCTAAAATATATTCTTTAAATTTAATTGTGTCTTATTCTTAATATGCTCAAGAATAAAAATGCTTCTATCTATAGATGGAAGTGCCTCAGAAGATTCCTCTTTTTGTATATATCCTCGTAACCCTGTTAGTTCTGTTTCTACTTTTTCTAATTCATCATGTTCTATATAATATGCTAATTTTTCATATTTCAAATCCCATTTTTCATGAATTTGATCTATTTTTTCTTTAGCTATTTTAAAATCTATTTCACTTTCGTCTTTTATTAATTCACTTCTTAACTCTTCTAAACTTTTTGAAGTATTTTCTACTGATTGTGTAGTATAATTTTCTGTAAAGATATTACCTACACAAATAAGAACTACAATAAATGTAGATATTACTAATTCTTTTATCATTTTATCCTCCACATACTATTTTTTCTTATCATCTTTTTTTTGACAAAAAATTTGTCCCTTTCCATCAAATGTAACTACTAATGCTTGTTCTGGCTTCATTTTAAATTTTTCTACTTGTTTCTTTAACCATTCTTCATCTTTTCCTATTGCTTTTAAATTATTACTCATTATTTTTCCATCAATAACTAAATCATATGGAATCCCCTCATATTCTGGAGTAATATTAAAATCTTCTGGAATAGTAGTTCTTTTTTCTGGCTTTTGAATTACCGTAATTTGTCCACTTGTTTCTAATATTGCATACTCTACATCACCTAAATTAAAAATATTATTTCCTCTAAGTCTTTCTTCTAATTCGTTTATGGTAAATCTTTCTTTTTGTAATGCTTTTTCATTAATTTTTCCTCTATATACCAAAATTGTGGGCTTGCCACAAATTATTGCTCTTCCATTTATACTCTTCATATTAATTACTGATATTAATAAGTGCATTACTAATAAACCTAAAATTGGTATAATTCCATTTGTTATAGGAACACCTGTATCTGTCATTGGTATTGATGCTAAATCTGCTATCATTATTGAAATTGCAAGTTCAAATGGCTGCAATTGTCCTATCTCTCTTTTTCCCATTAATCTCATAACAACTAATACTAATATGTATAATAATATAGCTCTAAAAAAAATTAATAACATATTTATTCTCCTCTTCGTTATAATTTAATTTCTAAACATTATATAAAACTTTTTTATTTATTTTTTACAAAAATTAACTTTTTTATACTTATATTTTTGAATATTATTTTTAAATTAGTTAATAATAATTTTAGAGCCTTAAAAAATTTACATTAAATTTTTAAAAACTAAGGAGGTTTTCTAATATGTCAAATTCACAAACAAGAAGTGAAAATGGTACTTCTACAGTATGGCAAATAATTGGAAGATTAGTTGCTGCAGCTGTTGTTTTAGCAATTACAGCATTTTTTACACCTGGATTTACAATAAATAATATATGGACTTTGGCTATAGCCGCTGTTGTATTAACAGTTATAGATTATTTAGTTACTAAGTTTACTGGTTTACATGCAAGCCCATTTGGTAAAGGCTTTGTAGGTTTTGCATTAGCCGCAATCACTTTATATGTTACTCAATTCTTTGTAGCTGGTTATTCTATTTCTTGGATAGCTGCTATAATAGGTGCTTTAATCTATGGTGTTGTTGATTACTTTATACCAGGAAATCAACAAATGTAGAAAAAGTGTGCCAAAGGGGGCGTCCCTTTTTGGCACACTTTGTTACAATTATAATAATTTTATAAACTATTAAACAAAAAATGTGCCAAAAAGGGACGCCCCCTTTGGCACACTTTTTCTATTTTTGTCTTTCCCAATATTTTTCATACAATTCTTTAGCTGTTTTAGGACTATCTACACCTTCTTTATTTTTAACTGGTGCAAAGTCGTCCTCTCTTTTTCCTCTAAGTATTGCAATATCGTCAAATATTTCAAAACTATCAAATATGAATGCTTCAAATTTGTAAGAGTTTGGTTCTTCTGGTATTATTTCTTTTCCATTTTCGTCTATATATGAATTCTTTTTAAATGCACTATGATATATTAATGGTTCTTTGCTTATTTTTTCTATTGCATCTATTGTAAATAAATTACACATTATATGAGATTCTCCATATTTAAGTTCTCCATTATTATCTACTTCTTCTGCCATTTGCTCTGGTAATTCAGTGTATTCGATGACTTTTGGATGTCCATTCATTTTACAAAATACTCCTACTCTTTCATGTGCATTTGCCTTTAATACTGATTTTGATGCTATTTGTACATTTTTTTCTATTGCCATTCCTAATAAAGTAGTATCTACCATTTTTAAAATTGCATTGTCTACTGAGCCTATAAATATCCACTTAATTCCTTTTTCTTTCATGTCTGCAAGCATTCCTGTTTTTCTTAATGATAAGAATAGTCCTCCATTTCCGTCTGATGCTTCTTTTATTTTTAAGTCTTTTCCTATAAGCATTTTTCCTTCGGTATCTATTAGTGGTAATTCTCCTTGTTTGAATAACATTACATTATTTTTATCATATCCAAAATAATTATGTTTTTCTAAAAATTCTTGTGTTTCATCATTATTTTCTTTGCTTGTCATTATGTACCATGGAATGGTTGTGTCATATTTTTTGTTTGCTTCTTTTAAATTTTCTGCTAATATTTCAAACAAGTATTTTCCTTTTCCATAAACATCTAGTTTAAATGTTCCTTTTGGTCCTGTGTGTCCAAGTCTTGTTCCTTGACCACCAGCCATTGTAACAACGGCATATTGGTTGCTTACAATTATTTTTTGTCCTAGCTCTTCAAATTTTTCTTTTTCATTTTTAGTAAGCTTTTCTTTATCTAAATATTTTATAGCTTCTATTTTATTTTCTTTTATTTCTATTTCTTTTTTAGTATTTTCATATAATTCCATCATTTGATGAAAATCTATTTTATTTATCTGGTCTACTAATTTTTCTTTTTTTTCTCCTTCTAATTTTTCTAGTAATTGTACTATATGTTCTTGTTCATATGTTTTTAGTAATTGAATAACTTCTTCATTTTTGTCCATCAGTTACATCCCTTTCCTATTATTTATCTTGTAAATAATAACACTTCTATATTTAATATTATATTTTATTCTAATTATATATTTTTGTTATTTTCCATATTACTTTATAACATGCTTTTTATTTTTGTATTTTACATTTTAACACATTTTTATAAATTTAGCAATTTTTTTTTAAAACTTGTCATATACTTTGAAAAGAAGCAATATAAATTAATTAAAGTTATGTGGTACAAACATTTTAAATTTTTAGATTAAAATGAAATTGTAAATTTCAAAGGGAGGTATATAGATGGAAAATTCAAATTTATATCAGGACATTGCAAAGAGAACTGATGGCGATATTTATGTAGGTGTTGTAGGTCCTGTACGTACTGGTAAATCGACTTTTATTAAAAATTTTATGGATTTACTTGTTATTCCAAATATTGATAATGAATACAAAAAAGAAAGGGCAAAAGATGAGCTACCTCAGAGTGCTGGTGGTAGAACTATTATGACAACAGAACCAAAATTCATCCCAAATGAAGCTATAGAAATCACTTTAGATAATAATCTAAAATTCAAAACTAGACTAGTAGATTGTGTTGGTTATTTAGTTTCGAATAGCATTGGTTATCTTGAAGATGACATGCCAAGAATGGTAAAAACACCTTGGTCAGATGAAGAAATCCCATTTGAAACTGCTGCTGAAATTGGTACAAAAAAAGTTATAGAAGAACATTCTACAATTGGAATTTTAGTTACTTCTGATGGAAGTATCACAGATATCCCAAGAGAAGATTATATACAAGCAGAAGAAAGAGTAGTTTCTGAATTAAAAGCATTAGATAAACCTTTTGTAATCTTACTAAATTCTGACAATCCTTATTCAGAATATACTCAAGAACTTGCCCAAAAGTTAACAGATAAATATAATAACACTGTTATCCCTATAAATTGTGCAAATCTTACTATAAATGATATAAATGATATCTTTTCAAAAATTTTATATGAATTTCCTGCTCAAAGAATTTCAATTAAATTTCCTCGTTGGATTGATGGATTAGATTTTAATCATCCTATAAAAAGTCAACTATTTAATGAAATTAAAGATGCATTTACAGATATTCATGTTTTAAAAGATATTTCAAATTGTACTCAAAAAATAAGCCAAACTGAAATCATCTCAAGAACTACTATTACCAATATCGAACTCGGCTCTGGAAATGTTAAAGTACAAATTGATGTAAAAGAAGAATTGTTTTATAAAGTGTTATCTGAAATTACTGGTGTATGTGTTGAGAATGAAGGAGATCTATTTGGTATTATTTCTGAGCTTTCTATTGCTAAAAAGAAATATGATAAAATTGCATATGCCTTAGAAGAAGTAAATGCCAAAGGCTATGGAATTGTTACTCCTTCAATTGATGAACTAGAATTAGATGAACCAGAAATGGTTAAACAAGGTTCTAGATTTGGTGTAAAACTAAAAGCAACTGCACCTAGTATACATATGATAAAAACAAATGTAACTACTGAGGTCTCTCCAATTGTTGGTTCAGAAAAACAATCTGAGGAGTTAGTAAATTATCTACTTTCTGGATTTGAAAATGACCCTAAACAAATTTGGTCATCTAACATATTTGGAAAAAGCTTACATGAACTTGTAAATGAAGGCTTACAAACTAAGTTATCTAAAATGCCGGAAGAAGCTCAACTTAAACTTCAGGAGACACTTGAACGTATTGTTAACGAAGGTTCTGGTGGATTAATTTGCATTATATTATAAAAAGTTCAGAATACTTTAATAATATAAAAGTATAGAAATTTTATATTGATTTCTATACTTTTTCTTTTTCTCTATTCTTTTATCTACAAATTAAATCTATACTATCTTATCCCCAAATTTCTCACCTGCTAATATATGGAAATGTAAATGCATCACTTCTTGACCTGCATCTTTTCCACAATTTACAATTACTCTATACCCACTTTCTTTAAAGCCTTTTTCTTCAGCAATTTTGTTTATAACTCCATAAATTTTACCAACAATAACTTCATCTTCTTTTTCCATGTGAGCCAACGATGTTATATGTTTTTTAGGTATTACTAATATATGAATTGGTGCTGCTGGGTTTATATCATTAAATGCTAATATCTCATCATCTTCATATACCTTACTTGAAGGTATTTCACCTTTTATTATTTTACAAAATAAACAATCTTCCATTTTCCTATATTCCTTTCTTTGATTTGGGGACGGAGGAAAAATCATCATTATTTTTTTCTAATTTTATCTTCTTTTTTGAAATGATGATTTTTCCTCCGTCCCCAAATCATTATATTATAGTTTAAATTAAAAATCAATAAAATTTCATAATTGACTTTTATGTAAAATAATTATATAATCATTTTGATACTATGTTAACTTTAGATTCTCTAAATCAAATGATAGGAGGAAAAAATTATGTTATTTTCAAGTAATCAGCGGTTTGAAGTATCTGGTAATTTGAGATCTTCAGATGAGTTATCATCTGCACTCGAATTTGCATTAAAATTTTCTGGTAATTACGAAAATATGACAAAACGAGAAATTGATAGAGGTGCTAAATTACTCTATCAAATTACAGAAGATGACAAATATTGTATTGGTTGGGCTTTTGGAGAGGTTCCTTCTGGTTGGTCAGAATATCCTTTCAGATTCGATATCGAGATCGTTAGTAGAATTATTAAACAATATCTTGAAGACTTTCCAGTAGAAGAACACATAGGTGATGGCTCATATCGTAAAGGTTTTATTATGAAATGTTTAAGTTATAGCGATTATGATACCATAAAAGAATCTTTTCATTGCATTGTCTATTTCGAACCCTATACTTGTTATTATGCAAAATAATTAATAATTAAAATCAAAGATCACTTAAAATGTACCCAATGGAATAACACTATAAAGTGTTTCCCATTGGGTATATTTTACTCTAATACAGCCTTTATTCTTCTAATTCCAGCTGAGCTAGCTTCTTCTTTCTTTATTTTAAATGTTCCTAATTCAGATGTATTTTTTACATGAGGCCCTCCACATAATTCTTTTGAAATAGTTCCTATTGAATATACTGTTACAACATCTGGATATTTTTCTATAAACATACATTCTGCTCCAGATTTAACAGCCTCTTCTTTGCTCATTTCTTCTATTGTTACATCTAGTCCTTCTTGTATCCATTTATTTACTAAATCTTCAGTTTGTTTTTTCTCTTCATCTGTCATTTTATGATCACAGTTAAAGTCAAATCTCATCCTTTCTGCTGTTATATTTGATCCTCTTTGATGTGTATCTGGTCCTAATACTATTTTTAGTGCTGCATTTAATAAATGTGTTGCTGTATGATATGCTGTTGTAACTTCATTTTGTTCTGCAAGTCCACCTTTAAATTTTTGTTCTGATCCTTGTCTTGATTTTTCTTGATGTGCTTTAAATAATTCATTAAATTTTTCCATATCTACTGTCATTCCATTTTCTTGTGCTAATTCTTTTGTTACTTCTGGTGGAAATCCGTATGTGTCATATAATTTAAATACAACTGGTCCTTCTATCATAGTTTTATTTTGTTCTTTTGCTTTGTTCATCTCTTTTTGAAATTCTTTTTCTCCATGTGATAATGTTTTTATAAATTTGTTCTTTTCTTCTATTATTACTGATTTTATTAATTCGCAGTTATTTTCTAATTCTGGATACATTTCACTTAAGTTTTCCACATTTATATCTATTAAAGTGGATACTTCATCTAAATTTATTTGTAATTTATTCATATGTCTTACCATTCTACGAATCAGTCTTCTTAAAACATATCCCCTATCCACATTGCTTGGTCTTCCACCATCACATATTATCATCATACTTGAACGTAAATGTTCTGCTATTATTCTTCTACTTTCTATTATATCCACTTTTTGTAGTTCTACTAACTTATCCATTACAGGTTTAAATAGTTCTGTATCAAATGGTGTTTCTTTCCCTTGTAATAACATTGTCATTCTTTCTAATCCTAAGCCTGTATCAACATTTTTTTGTGATAATTTCGTGTAATTTCCATCTTTGTCTTTGAAATATTCCATAAATACATTATTCCATATTTCAACATATTTACCACAATCACAGCTAGGTTGACAATCAGGTCCACATGCTGGTTTTCCTGTATCATAAAACATTTCTGTATCTGGTCCACATGGTCCTTCTTCTCCTGCTATCCACCAGTTATCATCTTTTCCATAATAATAGATATGTCCATCTAGTATTCCAGCTTTCTTCCAACATTCTGATGCTACTTCATCTTTTGGACAGTCTTCATCTCCTGCAAATACTGTTACTGATAGTTTTTCTACTGGTATTTGTAGCTCTTTGGTTAGAAAGTCAAAACTCATTTGAATTGATTCTTCTTTAAAATAATCTCCTAATGACCAATTTCCTAACATTTCAAAATATGTTAAGTGTCTATTGTCTCCTACTTCATCTATATCATTTGTTCTTACACATTTTTGATAATCTGTAAGTCTTGTTCCTGATGGGTGTTTTTCTCCTAATAAATATGGTACTAATGGTTGCATTCCTGCTGTGTTGAATAATACTGATGGATCATTTTCTGGTATTAATGGTGCTGATGGTATAACTGCATGTCCATGATTTTTAAAAAAGTTTATATATTTATTTCTTATTTCAATAGCTTTCATTTTTATCTCTTCCCTTCACTTGGCTATTTTTCTGCTGTAAATTATACTTTATTTTTATGTGAAAATCAAGTTTTTTTTGATTTTCTATTCCTTTGCACATTCTTCTATTTACAGCAATTTCAATTATGCACAATATTAACAATATAAATTCCACAACTATTAACTCATATTTCATCAAAATTAATGTAAATGCTCCACTTAAAACTAATTGTCCTAACTTCCTATATGCTTCAATATCTATCATTATCTCCTGTTGTTTTTCTTTTGGAGTAAGTTTTAAAGCTACATCTTCTATATATACTTGAAAAGAATCTCTAATTGCTAGTATTAAGAAAAATCCCAAAGACATCATTATCACTTTAAGCGCAAAGCAAAATTGTATAAAATGTCCTAAAATCAACAATGCAAATGCGATAAATTCTAATAAAGTTAACACTATACTCATTTTATCTTTAATTTTCAAATATATCTTTCCAAAAATAACATTTCCAAGCACTCTAGCAATTCTTGATATAAATACAATTGTTGTAATATAATATGTTACCATTCCTACAGATAACACTTTTTGAAAATCATATTGCATAAATAACTTACTATTATTTTGTCCCAATTTTATTATCGAATAAAAAATCGCATTAGATAATATTACTAAAAAAATTGTAGAAGTTAATGCAACTTTTTTATTGCCACTACTAATCTTGCTTTCTTCCTTTTTATCTTTTATTTCTGCTTCACAAAAGTTTAAAGACATAATAAATATTATAAAATATATTATAATTGATATACACATTGGCAAGTATTTATTTACATTAAATAAATATCCTGAAACCAAAGCAGTTATCATTGTTACAATTCCATATATTACTTTTGCTTTGTTTCTTATAGTAAAATATTTATCTTTTTGATTTAAATAAATTAAATTATTTCTTAATAAAATACTTGACATATTCCAAAACATAAATGCAAGTTCATATATTGTTCTATATATTACTAGTGAAGTAAAAGATTTTCCAAATGTTAATATTATTGATGATATTAATATCATTAATGTTCCTAATTTTAGTGAATTTGCATTTCCTATTTTGTTTGTTATTTTTACTATTATTTTTTGTGTTAATATACAAACTAATAGTCCTATCATTGTAATTGCTGATATTTGACTCGCATTTAACCCTTTTACTAATGTTAAAAATAGAGTATCTATTGGTATAAAAAATATTAAATCTGCTGAAAACGCATAAAATATAGGATATAATTTTATACTGTTTTTTATGTTTTGTATGCTTTGCTTCATTTTCTTCTCCTACTATTGTTTTCTTATTTTATTAAGGGTTATTTTATCATATGTTTTCATAATTTCCAATACATTGATTATAAAAATTATTCGTATTTTATTTATTTTTTGTTGAATATTTGCTTTTTTTATTGTATAATATTATTATGATATGCGGGTATAGTTTAGTGGTAGAATCCCATGCTTCCGACCTGGTTGCGCGAGTTCGATTCTCGCTACCCGCTCCAACGACGTATCTGTTCGAACTTTTTATAGAACAGGTAGATATGAAAATCAATCAGTAAAATGGTTGATTTTTTTGTTTTGCAAAAAATCATCCTAATTCTATAATGAAAGGATGGTGTTTGAAATGAAGATAATTAAGCAAGAACTAGAATTTGAGGAATGTCTAAAACAAAGGCTAGAGTTTATATGTGAGTTTTCAAAAGTTACTCCTACTTTTATAAATGGTAGCATTAGGAAACTAGAAAAAACTAATCTTACATATATTGAGCCACATAGAGTGATTATCAAAAATATTACTTTTTTAGTATTTAATTACTCTAATGATGTGTATATCTCTAACTTGACTAAAAAGATTAAATTATCAGAGTTAGAAGAATATTTGAAGAACATATAATTGTAAATATTTGACATTTATTAAAATCGTAGTATAATATAATCAATAAAAATTTATATTTACTCGGAAAGAGTTATATATATGAGTACTTTGAAAAAATTATATTATATTATATTGCACTATTATATTTTAGCTTATGATAAATGGATTTAAGAGATGTCAGTAGTACTCGTATTGTACTTTGATGTCTCTTTTTGTTTTATTAAGGAGGTTTGAGAATTGAACGAAGAAAAGAAAAAATGTGGATTGTATATGAGAGTTTCTACTGAAGACCAAGCAAGAGAACGGCTTTAGTCTTCCAGAACAAAAGGAAAGATTAGAAACTTTTTGTAAATTTAAAGGTTATGAGATAGTAGATTATTATGAAGATGCTGGAATAAGTGCTAAAACTGGTAATTATAGACCAGAGTTCGAAAGATTAAAAAATGATATAAAAGCTAAAAAGATAAATACTATTGTTGCTCTAAAGCTAGATAGAATAACAAGAAGTATTTATGACTGGGAAAATCTAATGACATTTTTAGATGAAAATAATGCTTATTTAGATTGTGTAAATGATGAAATAAATACAACAAGTGCAAATGGTAAGATGATTTCAAGACTTTTAATGAGTGTAAGCCAAAATGAAATTGAGAGAACTAGTGAAAGAACAAAAGTAGGTATGGCAGGAGCAATAAAACAAGGACATATTCCTCATATTGCTCCATTAGGATATAAGCACGAAGATAAGAAATTAGTAATTGATTACTCAACTAAAGATATTGTCATTAGAATATTTGATTTATACTATAATGGCTATTCTTATCAGAAAATAAGCAATCTGTTCAAAAAAGAAAAAGTATTAGGAAAAGATAATTGGAGAGATTCAACAATTATGGGTATTTTAGAAAATGAAATATATAAAGGGGATTTTGTTCACGGAAAGAATACTAAACACCCAACTTATTATGAAGATGTTGTAGAGCCTATTATTTCTAAAGAAATGTGGGAAGATTGTCAAGTGCAGAAAAAGAAAAACTCAAGAAGTTATAAACGAACACTAACTTATTTATACTTACAAAAGTTAAAGTGTCCAAAATGTGGCAGAATATTAGGTGGAAAAGCTACTACAAAGAAAAATGGTAATGCTTACTTTTACTACTATTGTAATGATTGCAAGATTGAATTTAAGGAAAAGGTTATAAACGATTATTTCAATCAATTTATTAGTGAATTAGTAGAATATGACTCTGTTGTAAATCAATTCTTCTTGCCTATGATAAAGCAAAAATTTGACGAACCAAAAGAGCAATTAGAAAAAGAAATAAAAGAACAAAATAACAAACTTGAAAGAATTAAAAAGGCATATATCAATGGAGTATTTGAATTAAAAGAATATAACGAAGAAAAGAAAATAGTTGAAAATGCTATAAGTGAATTACAAAACAAACTAGAAACTACTGATTGCACCGAAGAACTAAAATTTACACCAAAAGACATTTTACTAAAAAGAGATATTGACTTTATCAATAAAGTAAAACTAGAAAAAGAATATAAAGCAAGAACTAAAACTTGGAAAGATTATACCAGACAAGAACAATCAGAACTTATAATGAAGTATGTTGATAACATTGAACTTGATATGTTAGGTACAGAAATAATTGTAAAACAGATTAACTTTAGAGAATCAATTTGTAAGCCTTGTCAAGAATTATATGATAACGGTTATATTGAAACGGTTAAGCCTATGATATTAGGTAATGTGCTTGGTAGTGTGAGATTTAGTAATTATTTGCCAGAGGAAGAAGTTGGCGAAATTATTATGAGATTAAGACAATATTATGATGTTCATTATACAGAGGCAACCTACTATGTTCAAAGCCAAATGTTTTATTTTAACTTTGCTGAAGATAACTCTGCTATTGTTAGAGTATTTCCATTAGAAGATTATTACAAGCTTGATCCAGATAATAAAATGGAAACTTATAGATTTGGAATACTCTACATCAATGAAGAAGATAAATTCCAAATGCAAGAAATAGATACTGCATTTAATTATATACCAGATGAAACAAATGATAGTGTAATTTATATGAAAGAGCCTACTCCTATTTCAGTAGGTGTTAAGCCAGTAAAGTTCTGCGAAGAAGATACAGAAGAAACAAATTAACGTGGCACGTTTTGTTTTTGTGATAACAAAAATGAAAGTGGCGATAGTTAATTTGAATAAAATTTATTTGCTAAAAATAAATTTTATTGCCTCGCAGAGCCCCCATGTTATGATGGTACGTCATAACATATAGGGGAGAATGCTTTAGTTAAGTACACTAAAATGTTCTACCCATAAAATAGCTTGATTAAGCAGTTATTCTTTGATTTAACATTTTTTCAATTACCGTTGTCATATCTTCTAAACTAACTGGAAAAGAAATGATACCAACACCTCTATAATATATATCTATTTCTTGAACTTTTTTACCATTTACTTTTTCTGTTTGATGAACTAATATTTTTTCTATAAGTTCATTTAAGATTTCTGGCGTTAGTTCCGTTATTTCAGTATATTTCCTAACATTAGATATAAATTGTGTTAAGTCAGTTGTTTTCTTTTCAGTATTGTTGATTTCTTTTGATAATTGTTCTATCTTTAATTTTAATTCTTTTTGTTCCTTATCATAGTTAAATGATAAGTTTCTAAATCTTTCATCTGTTATCTTTCCAGATATATTATCCTCGTAAATGTGCATAAATAAGTTATCAATTTCAATTATTCTTTTCTTCGCTTGTTCAAGTTCTTTCTTGTTTTTAGCAATTTGTTTTAGCTCATCTTGTGAAGATTTTGCTAGTTGTTCTTTTATAAATAAATCTTCATAATTTTTCATATAAGAAACTACTTTTTGTATATTTTCTAAAACAAGACTTTGCAATACTTCATCTGTAATCCAGTGTGAAGTACATAAAGCAATATTTTTCTTATAACTTGAACATCTGTAATGGTCTTTTGCGTTTAGGTCAGTAACAGGTGATTGAAAGTATAGCTTTTTACCACAATCATTACAGAATATCAATCCTGAAAAAATACTTTTCTTGCCTGACCTTGTAGGCTTTTTTCTGTTGTTTCTTAATTGCTGTGCAATATTCCAAGTATATTCATCAATAATTGGTTCATGGGTATTTTTAAATATTTGCCAATCTTCTTTTGGAATAGCAACTTTAGTTTTATCTTTATAAGAACGAATGGTATATTTAAAATTAACTGTATCTCCAATATATTCTTGTCTATCTAAAATACTTGCTACTGTTGTAGCATTCCACTGATGTTTTAATGTTTGTAGTTTAGTAGGGAATGTTCTTCCTATACTTACAAAATATTCAGCTGGTGTCATAATATTTCGCTTTGTAAGTATTCTTGCAATTTCAAAAGTTCCATGTCCTTGAATAAATAAGTTATATATTTCTTTTACAACTTCTGCTGATGACTCATCAATAACCCATTTTGTTTTATCTGTTTCATCTTTTTTATAACCATAAGGCACGTTGTTAGCAAGTGAAATACCAGATTCGCCTTTACTTTTAAGAACTGCTCTAACTTTTTGACTTGTATTTTTTGCATGCATTTCATTAAACCAATCTTGAATAGGCAAGAAGTCATTTAAACCTTTGCTACTATCAATATTATCCATTATAGCAATATATCTAATATTTAATCTTACAAAATCTTCTTCAAGAAGTTGTCCTACAACAAGTCTATTTCTTCCAAGTCTTGAATGGTCTTTTACTATAATTGTTCCAATTTGTCCACTTTCTGCAAGTTCCATCATTTCCATAAAAGCAGGTCTTGTAAAAGTAGTTCCAGAATACCCATCATCAACAAAGAATTTGATGTTTTGAAATTTGTTATCTTCTGCATATTTACTTAAAATTAATTTTTGATTTTTTATACTATTGCTTTCTCCTGATAGTTCATCATCTCTTGATAAACGGCAGTATAAAGCAGTGATTTTATCGCTTTCTAGCTGTTTCATTATTTACTCCTTTCTTTAGACAGCTTGAAATACGATATAAAATTATAGTTACTACATTTCAAGTAGTGTTTATAATATACCATATTTCAAACTAAAAATTCAATATAAAAACTTTACTTTTGGAAGATTTCAAAAAATCTAGTTAGTATTGTGTGTTCTCCATCTTTGTTAAAATAGGTATTTACTTTATAAACAGTACCTTTTATTTCTTTTTCAAAGTTCAAGTTTTGCTCTGGATAAAAACTTTTTAAATATTCTGTAATTTCTTCATTGCTCATTTTAGAAAGTTTATTACAAAATTCATTCTTTAAATTCTCTAAAAATTCATATTCTTCATTAGTTAGTTCAATTCTATATATTTTTTCATTATCTTGCATCTCTGTTAGCCCTCCTTTTATTGTATTCAGGAGAGTTCTTCAATTTTTGTTTTTCAAGTCTAGCTTGCTCTTTAGCTTTTCTTTCAGCTTGTATTTTTTCTTGTTCAATTCGTTGTCTTTCTAGCTCATCTTGTTTTTCTTTAGCAAATAGTCCTTTGAATAAGTCAAATACTTTTTGTGGTGCAATTTTGATAGCATGGAAATAATCTTTTGTTTTTTCTACAATATCATCATATAGAGATTTCCATTTATCTACTGCATTTCTTAAATTATCAATTCTACTATTAAGCTCATATATTTCTTTATCTGCAACAATTCCTTTTTTTGCATATTCAGTTAAATTCTCATAATCTTCTTGTTCTAATTCAATCTTTTTAGAAAATCTCTTTTGCTTTCCTAAATTTGAAATATCTTCAATTTGCTTATCATATTTCATGTAGGAATTATAAGAAGATTCTTTTTCTTCAACTTTATTTGTAATTCTTTCTAGCCTTTCAGTATCTTTCTTAATTTTATATTGCAAGTCATCTAAATGTTCTTGATTACTGCCTTTTACACCACGAATAAAATCTTTGTAGCCACTATCAGACATATATTTAAAAAATCTATCTTGTAATAAGCTATATGATTTTATTAGTTTAGCTTTTCCGTTTTCATCATAAACAGGATTACCAAAGTTATCAGTTACTTGTTCAGATTTCCATTTATTACTATGGCTTACTTGATTTATTACTTCTTTTGTTGTTCCAATTAGTGATCTATCTTTACACTTTTTAGTCCATTTTACTTCTTTTCTTACGACAGGGAGTGCCACAACATGCAAATGATAATGATAGATAGGTTTTCCATATTCTTCTGTTAAAGCTGTATTTATTTCATCTGCATGCATAACTGCTGATATAATGTTCTCAGTTCCCATTTCATGTTCAGCAAAGTGGAAAGCTCTCTCATAAAATTCTTTTGCAAATTCATAACCACCATGTTTTTCAAAATAATCAGAATTAATATCAAATATGAGTTCATCAAATAGTTTAGCATTATCTCTTAAACCTCTTAATGATACTTGTTTACTATCAATCAACTCTTTTAATTTTTCATTGTAGGTAGTTTCACATCTTTTGTAATGTACATTGTTTGGTGTTTTAGTTAAATCAACATTCATATTAGAATATGACTTATTTTTTCTTTCGTTGTGTCGTTCAGCTTTAGTTATACTTGTTTTAGTATAAGTTTCTACTCTAGCTACTGAATAATTTGTTTTGTTCTTGTCCAATATATTTCCCTTTCTGTAGGTAGCAAGCGAGCGACCGAAGGGAGCTGTTACATAACTTTCTAACGAAAGTATGTAACCCACTATGACACTTTCAAAACTTCGTTTTGTAAAGATGTCGTGGGCTCCTAGCGGAGAGCTCATAAATTATCTAATCTTACGATAGATAATTTATGCTTGGCTTCGCCAAACAAAAGAATATATTTAATACCGTTCATATATTCTTTTGTTTATCTTAACAATTTATTTACATACCAAAAATAAATTGTTAAGCTCTTTTTGTTTCTGTATAAATAGAGAGGGCAGAAGATTATTTATATACAACAAAAAGACCATAAGCGATATACCAATACTCTATTTACCTACAACGAATACAATTTTAATAAGCTCAAACAAAATTTGAGTTTTAAATATGTACTCATTTTATAGTGTGTATGTAAATAGAATATTGAATTTTGCACTCATGGCTTTCTAATTACTTATAAATACTGGACAAGTTTACTATTATTTTTTAAATTTTTCACACTTTCTAATAACCAGCTCGCAATCCTATATGCGACTCGTTTTCGCCTGGCACCTGAGGAATTATAAAATTCCAAAGAAGACATCAATATTCTTGTATTCCTAACTAGAATACACATATTTTATACCATAAATTGTGTCGAAAGTCAATAATTTTTGCTGTTTCCGTTGAAATATGTAGACTTTATTGTTATAATTTAGACATACAAATTAGTTTTTGGAGGAATGACTATGCAAATATTACTATCAAGTAATAAAGAAATAATAAGAGAATATATAAAAGAAAACTCAACAATAGGATTTATTCCTACTGCATCAGAATTAGATGATGATAGATGGTATATGGAAAAAGATAAAGAAGATCTTAGTAAAATGAACTATAATGTAATTACTATTGATATTTCAAAAGAAAGTAAAGAAGAAATTATAGAAAAATTCAATAATATTGATGCTATATTTATTGCTGGTGGAAATAGTTTCTACTTGTTACAGCAATTAAAAATAAAAAATGTATTAAAAGAATTGATAGATTTTGCTAATACTAAAATTTATGTCGGTTCAAGTGCAGGTTCTTGTATAGCTTGTCCATCTATTGATTATGTTGAAAAATTAGACGACAAATCAAAAGCACCTTTATTAGATAACTTCAAAGCTATGAATTTAGTTAATTTTTATATTTTACCACATTATAAAAGTAAGGAAAAGTATACTAATCTAGCTGATGATATTGAAAAAGAATATAGTAATTATAAATTCATAAAATTATCTAATCAACAAGCTGTTGTAGTAGAAAATATTAATGATTATAAAATAATAGAAACGGAGTAGAAGAAAAATGAAAAGTGATTTAACTATAAAAAAATTACAAGAATCTATAAAAAATATAGACCACAAGAATAATTCTAATGACAAGTACATGTTAAAGTTAATGGAAGAAGTTGGAGAACTTGCAGAGGTTATAAGAAAAAACAAGAGAATGGAAAAAGGTACAAGTATAAAAGGAACAATAGAAGAAGAACTTCAAGATGTTCTATATTACATAGTTTGTTTAGCAAATATAAATAATATTGATTTAGAAGAGTGTATATATTTAAAAGAAGAGATAAATTGCGAGAAATATAATAGAAAAAATATGTTTCAAAATTAATAAAATTGACAAGCTCTAAAAAATTATAAAGGAGGAGAAATTAAATGAATACATCTAATATAAGCAAATTAGAAAAAAATAGTGATAGCAAAATTATTTTAATACAAGGTGCAATGGATATAGAAGTGCAATATATTATTGATTTATTAAAAGATAAAAAGCTTATACAAATTGCAGAATATGAATTTTATGAAGGAACAATTGATAATATAAAAATAGTGGTGTCTAAAACTTTAGTAGGAACAATTAATGCAACAATTGCAACTAGTATAGGAATTGAAAAATTTAATCCTGATATTGTTATTAATCAAGGAATTGCAGGAGCACATAAAGAAGATTTACATGTAGGTGATATTGTAATAGGAGAGAAATGTTGCAATATCAATTCTTTTAAAATGCCCATTAAAAGTAAAGGAGAAGGCTCTAATCCATTTGAATGGGAATTAAATAAGCGTGCTAAAGATATACAACAGGCAAATTTGAAATTGGTAGACCTTGTTGAAAAAAGTCTTATATCTAATACTAAAAATAAAATATATAGAGGTATTTTGGGTAGTGGAGATGTATTTAATAGGGAATATGATAGAATTTCTTGGATAAATAATACATTCAATAATTTAAGTGAAGATATGGAAAGTATAGGAACTTATTCAGTATGTAATAAATTTAAAGTTCCTTGTATAGGTATTAGAATAATATCTAATAATGAACTATTATTAGAAGATTTTGATAAGGAACAAGCAATTGAACTACAACAAACATTAATCAATATATTGAATCAGTTATAATGCAATAAAAAAGGGGCTGTAAAAGAAGCAAACCACCATTACTTACTTTTTACAGCCCCTTACCATTTTAGAAATATATTAATTCTTTAAAAATCAATTCTTCTACTGAATTTTTATAATTATTCATAAGCGCTGTCCATTCTAATGGACTAGTGTTTTTCAAGCTTTCATCAATAGGACTTTTTTCTAGCATTTGTTTCATAAGTATTTCAAATTTTTCTTTAGCTTGTTTGTCTGTTTCAACAATATGTTTTCTTAAAGTTTTATTCATGAACATTATTATATATTCAGCTTTCTTGTGATTTTTTAAATACTCCCATATTAAATAACCATACTTTCCAATAATATAATCATTTTCATAATCTTCCTTTTCCAAATATAAGTCAGGAACGAAAAAATCTCCCTCTTTGTGATAAGTTATCTCTACCATAACAAAAACCTCCTAAAATTTAATTTCACTACTTTTAGAACTATAATTTTATATCTTTTTAGCTGTCTATATATACAAACTTTTATAAGTGTACTTAATTTAATCTTACTGGGTTAGGACTTATGCCAAGATCAAAGTCCTGTGCTACGAAGAAAGTGCAAACAAAATATTTCAACATATTATTTTCTATTTTACCTTAAAACTATAAATAAGCCATTCTTTATTAGATGTGATGTCTTTATAAACCACACTATCTTGAATAAAAAAGCCTTGATTTTGCATAAATAATTCTAAATCTTCTTTTTTCCACTTTCTTCTATACCTTACTACATTGTTATTATAATCTTCCTTTTCAAAAAAACCTGTTTCAGTAATTGAATTGTTGGTAGTATCTAGAATAAAGTATCCATCATCTTTTAACCACAATTTTATTTTATCCAATAATTTTATTAAGTCATTTTCTGGAAAATTATGAATAACTGCCATTGCTAAGATAAAATCAAATTGTTTAGGCATAAAATTACTTTCAAGGATATTATCATTAATGATTACAGAATTACTAGAGTTTTCACAAGCTAAAGACGCCATGTTTTCAGATAATTCAACTGCTGTCGTTCTAAATCCTGTTTCTTCAAATATTTTTAAAAGAGTACCAACTCCTGGACCAATTTCTAACATCTTTGAAATATTAGTGTGTTTTTTATTTAAAACAAATTCTTGTAGTATTTCATAAAACTTAATAGCACCAATATTATCCTTGTATTTAGTTTTATATTCTTCAGCAACTATATTATAAGATGCTTTGTTAATTTTAATATAATCTTTTTCATCCATTTAATATTCCCCCATTTTCTTTAATATATCATCACTTATTATTTTACCCGATATCATTGCTTGAATTAATCCTCTGAAAAATCCACAAGCATCACCACCAATATATAATCCATCAATATTTGTTTCAAATGCCTTTGAAAGTTTATATTTATCACCACCTAATTCAAAGGATGGTGCATAAACTATATTATCTTTATCAGCAAATCCTGGTAAGACTTTATCTATATCAATAATCATTTCTTTTATATATTTTAATGTTTCTTCTGGTAAATATTTATTTGCATTATCTATGACATAATCTTTCATAGTACAATAGGTTTCGTTAAATTTACAATTATCAGTGTTGCTAAGAAATGAACCCATATTTTGAGCAATCGGTTTGCCATCTTTATTTCCTTTTAAAATTATATCTTTGAATTTATTTATTTCCGTTATATTTTTTTTTCTATGATGAATAGCAATATTTATACTTTGTGTGTTGTTCATTTCAAGTCCTAATATACAACCATCTAAAGATGACATTTTACCATTCTCTGTATCAAATACGCATTTTCTGACTATACCTTTATAGTTCTGACAAAAAGACCTTATCTCATTAAAATCATCTATTTTTCTTTTTAGCTTGATATCGTTGAAAATATTGTCAACACGATTAAATATATTATAAGGCATTTCTATTCTTATTCCTAGTTCTCCAATAAAGTTATTACTTTCATATTCTATTCCTAATTTAGATGATAATTTATTTAAGAATAATCCTCCATATCTTCCAGTTGCTAATACTACTTTTTTTGCGTTAATTATTTTGTTTGTTGAATAAATTATAAATTCTTTATCTCTATCAATATTATAAACAGTTTCATTATATAAGAAATCAACCTTTGCTTTTACCAAATCTTTTAGAATGTTAGACCCTATCAACTGCATAATGTCTTTATCTACTTTTTGAGCATTATAATATTTCACTTCTATATTCTGGCTGTTGAAATCTTTTATTATGTTATTCTTAATATTTTCAGCTATTTGTTTTCTTACTGGCTTTCCATATTTAATTAGCAAATCTTCTATGTATTCGTAATTCGAGATTACCTCTTTTTTAGAATTAAAGTTAAGTAAACCAGAACCAGCTGGATAAAAACATGCTTTTGTTCCATCTAAAAATTGGCAACCACCATATCCTGTAATTATATTGCATGGATTACACTTTTCATAGCACTTCTTACTTGCATCTAGTAGACACGTTCTTTTTTCAAATTCTCTGCCTGCTTCTATAATGCATACTTTATATTTTTTACTTAATTGTAGTGCCAGAGTTAGGCCACATGGTCCAGCACCAATAATACAAATATCATAAACTTGCATAAAACACCTACCTAAAATTTGATTAAATAAATTATACTACATACCATAAAGAAAAACTATAGTTTTAAAAGAAGTTGTAGATAACTACGACGTCTGCTCCAAATTATATTAAAATATTAAAATTCATTAAAAGTTATAAATAGTTAAAAAGCTTTAAAATACTACATTTTAGGCTTTTATTTTTTTGTGCTTTTTTATAAAAATTTATAGAACTGCTTTAAAAGTTGATAAAACTACGTTGAAATTACATTGAAAAGCTGAAAATAAATACATTGAAATGAAAATTACATTGAAAAGTTTAAGTGTGTTCTCTAAAAGGTACTAATTTACTTTATAGTAGTACAGTAATATATTGTCAATGAAGAAAATTTATAAAATGACTTAGCTTCGTAGTTTTGCTTCTTTATGCAATTTTCGTAATTGATAATATGATAATATTTTATAATGGTGATGGGTGTCTAACATAAAAAGTGTTAGACACCTTAACTGATAAAAAATATATTAAAAATATCTTGTATTTATTATAAATTTTGTATATAATTTTTAAAATACACAAGTTAAAGCTTTTTATTTGTAATTATATGAAATTAAAAGAAAAGGAATAAGATAATTGAATATATATAATGAAATTCAAAATCCAATAAATAATGATGAAACACTAAAAAAGATAATAGAAATTTATGCAAAATGCGAAGGACAACACTCGGATTTTTATAAATCAATTATAGAATCTACTGATAAAGAACATATTGGACAATGGATCCCACAAGATGAAAATGTTTTATTTTCAATGTTATTTAATACATGGAAAGAAAATATTGTAAAACTAACACCTCAAAAGTTTCAAAAATTATATGGACATAAAGGAAATTTTAATGATAAAGATTTTAGAGAATTACAAAATTATTTAAGTAGCATTTCGGATATTTCTACAACGGAAGAATTTGAAACAATAATGCATCAAGAACATGGCAATGAATTATTAGATAAAGCAATTAAAAAATATACTTTTGAAGTTAAACAAGGTTCATTATTCGATAAGTGGCATTATATTGATTCCTCTAAATTAGCAGAACAACCTACATCTTCTGTAATTCACAGATTGTATATAAATACAGATCCTGTTCTTACAAGACCTTTATTAGGAGAAATGTTTGTAGAATTTCAAAACAGACAAATGGAATATTCTTTAAAATATAGTGAAAATGGTGGTAGAGATGATACTATTGTTATTTATGCAAATGATGAAAATTTACAAGATTATATAGAAATATTAAGAGAAAAGTATGAAAAAATTCAACAGATAAGAAATAGCAAACCTGGATATAATGAAGTTTATAATATATATAATCCACCATTAATGACAGGAGTAATTGATGGATGGATTGGATATGGAACTGAACCAGAGGTAGATGAAAATGGAAATAATAGATCTTATAATAGGGTAAGAGAAGAACTAATTAAAGAAGCAATATCTAAATCGACTTATCAATGGTTATATGAAAATAGAGATATGGAGATATCCTTTATACAAGGAAAAGTTAAAATTTCAGAACTTCTCTCAAAAATAATTGCTATGTCTTATGTAGATAAAGCAAAAAAAATATTACCAAATTCAAAATCTCAATATAAGTCAAAAACAGAAGTACTTGATAATGAAAACTTTAAAAATAATTTACTAGAAGGAATTAGGCATGATATTAATCAAGAATTATTAGACATTAACGAAGGAACTAATCGTAACCAAAAGATTATAGATATTGATTTTGGAAATAATACAAATATAGAATTTGGAAGAGAAGATGTAAAACATGTTTTAAATAGATTATCAGTGCAAATATTAAATTGGGATTCTCAATTTTTAGATAGAGTTAGAAATAAAGTTAAAGAATTATCTCCAAAATATAACATAGATGAAAAAAGTTTTTGTTTTGATACAAAAGTAGTAAATAGTTTAAAAGATTTAAAAAGCCGAGAATCAACTATAGATAGAAATAAAATAACATTAAGTGATTGTATAGACAAAATAAAAGGATTAGACCCTGAAAAATTATCAGATGCATATAGAATACTTGAAATGCTTGAATTAGGAGAAATTGATATTAATAAAATGGAGGAAAAATAGATTGTTTACTAAAGAAATAAATGCTAAATCTTTAGCAGAAGTATATTATATAATATCCAATCTTGAAGAAAAATACAAAAATAAAATACCTGTTAATATAACAGATAATATAAAAAAATATATGGATAAAAATTATGAGTATATTAGTGAAAAAGAAATTCTACCTGAAACTAAAGCTCTGCTTGCTGTAATAATAGAAAAATATTTTGATAATATAAATTTTAATGAAAAACTTAAAGAATATACAAAATATTACTTCATAAAAACTAACGAAGTTAAAGAAAAGAAATATAATTCAGATAATATTTTTGTTTCAGGTAATAGTATTGAAAAGGAACATTCGTTAATAGAAATACCGAATAATAAATGGTACGAAAAAATATGGTCTTTCTTTAGGAATATTTTTAAAAGGTCAAAATAAATACTATACAATAATTATGATTTTTATCTATTAAGGCAGTTAAGCTTTCTTATGCTTAACTGCTTTGCAAAATTATATCATTCAAAAATTGTCAATAGTTTTCTCGGCATAAAGAAGCTAATCCAATGAAGCCTAGTCAATTTTATTCCAATTTCCTATTGACAATTATTCTATAAATTCAGTAGTAATCTTTTTATTTCCTTTGTAATTAAGTCTTCTTTTTTATAGTATTTTCCTGGATTTTCTAATTGCCAGTTTTTAAAATTCTGTAAAATGTGTCCATAAGTTTCTTCAATTTGTCTCGTATTAGTATGACCTACCCAAGAGGCAATAACCATAGGATCAGTTCCCATTTCGATTAATCTTGTAATTGCTGTATGTCTTGTCATGTGAAAATGACAACCTGTATCTAATTCTAATTTTATTTTTGCTTCTCTACAAATACGTTTAAAAATAGAGTTAATTCCAATATGGCTAATTACTTGTCCATCTTTTTGGCAAAAAAGATGATGATTTTTGTTATATTTGTTTTCTTTTGCAATTTTTATTTGATTTTCAAGAATATGTGTTAAAATTGAAGAATCAAATAAGGCAAATGGAATATATCTAATATCTTTTTTACCTTTCAATCCTTTATATCTTCCTGTTTTTGTCTCATCTCCTAAAATGACATGACCATTTTTGTCTTTTGTTAATTTTTCAACAACTTCTTTTTTTAGATTATCTAAATTACTAATTTGTTGTTCTAATTTTTGCTTTTCTTCCTTTTTGAATTGTAAACTGTCTCTACCATAATTTTTTTTACTCTTTTTGTGTTCTTCTTTTTCTTCTGATGTCATATCTTCATATAATTCAAAATCTTTTACATTCCAACCTAACTCTTGCATTTTAGTACTATAATTTCTATTAAGATGAGTAATATTTTTTAGTGAAAGAAATTTTTTAGCATTAAAAGTTTCAATTCCAGTTGTTTCATCAATTATAGTTGGCATACCTAAACAATGTAAATGAGGATTTATCTCATCAAAGTGTATGATAGCACCATCAAATTTAAAATTCGGATTGATATATTGGCAAAAAATATCTTCAATTACTACTTTACTATCTTTTAAGAATTTTACTTGTTCATCATAAGTTAATTGTTTCATTGAATCATAAGAAGGTTTTACAACTAAAGCTATTGTATCAACAGTATCTTTTCGCAATTTTTTCTTATTTTTACTAACTAATTGCTCATTGATTTTTTCTTTTGTTTTTTCTATTAATTCCAAATATTCTTCTGTAGATTCTATATTAGTTAAATAAATATTCTTATTACTTTCATCTTTGTTTATGTCTGGATCATTTCCAAACCTTTCAAATGCTTCTAATGCTATTTTTTTAGTAACAGCTGTTTTTGACTTTTTATTTGTTTTTGCATTGATGGTTTGCGAAGGGTTACTACTGCATTTTAGAAATGGCAATCCAACATATATTTCATTTTTGCTTACCATATTTTCACTCCTGTATCACAAATTTTTCTAGCTTTATTTATAAAGTATGTGTCCTCGTACCTTTTAATAAAGGTACAGGACTAAGAGGGATACCCTCTTAACTCCCACTTGAAAAAAATAATTTCGAGTATAACTCTCATTATTATTTTTCAAGCTCATATAACAAAATATTAATTTTGTTATATTCGTATCCTAAAAATCATTTAATGACTTTTAGGACTTGTGCTATTCTCATCAGTAATATCATCATCTAATAGCTCTATTCTAATTAGATTTTTTCCATTTGAACGTCTTTTCTTAAAAGTGATATGACATTGCTCTAATAATTTTTTATTATTTTCTAGCTTTTTATATAAACAATTTGGTGTAGTATATTTTAAATTAAATGCAACACATAAATTTGAAGAAGTATCTTCTACATATTTTTTCTCTAGTTTTGCTAACATTTTTGTTATAGTAATAATGTCTAAATCATTTGTACTTTCTAATATTTCCTCTACATTCAAATCAAAAAAGCCATTTTCTAGTTTTTTTAGATTGATTTCTTGATTTACAAAATATCTACTTTCAACTTTTAATATATAATTATCATTTTTTTCTTGTTCAAGAGTTATATTAGCACTTGTTACAGCTCTTAATCCTGTTGATCCCATAATTCTTTTAAAACTGTCATTTTCGTTTTTGTTCAGATGAATAACAAGAATAAAAGTAGTATTGAACTCATCTGATATTTGTTTGTAAATGTCTCCTAGATTATAAGTGTCATTATAGGCATTTATATTAAATTTTTGATTGCCATATACAACTTCTTGAAATGTATCAACAATTGCTAAAATTCTTTCATTTTTCCTTCTTTTAATTGTTGCTAAAGTATATTTGATGTCATCAATACTCATAGGACATTGATAACAATACAAACTATTACCAAAGTTTGTTCCTAAATTTAAAAGTCTATCTTTAAGAAGTTCTATTGAATTTTCAGTAGAAAAATATATTACTTTTGTTTTTTCTACATTTCTTCCTAAAAAGGCGTTTTCAACAGAAATACTATAAGTAAGTTGCTGTAATAAAAATGTTTTTCCGACTTTAGGTTCTCCTGCTAAAATAGTAATTCCATCTGCTGGCAAGAAATTTTCTACTAATAATTTGGGCTTTTTAATTGATTTTTTATTTATAATTTTATTTATTGACTCTGTTTTCAACTTTTTATCCTCCCACTTGTATTTTTTATAAGGTATACACCTATTTTACATACACTTGCTTACACTTTTTGGCTTAAAAACAGAAAAATTAAACTATATGAATATAGATGAAAGTGTAAGCAATTTTTAAATAGTGTAAGTAAAATTTATATTACTTCCTGATTTTGATTTGCTTCATTATAAAGGTTTATCTTTCTTAGTTCTTTGTAAATCATAACTAATAGAACATTTTTATCATTATTCTTAAATTTAATTCCTTGAAGATATAATCTAACAGCTTCTTTATCTGCTTTTCCTGTATTTCCAATTATGCTTTTATTAATAGAAGGAAAATCTGGACTATCAAATAATTTTCTACAACTTTGGATTCCAATTCCAGTAATATTACTTAAATCTTCAGGGGATATAATATCAGGTGCTTCTTGCCAAGACATTCTACTTTCTTTTTTAATTCTCATATTAAATCCACTTCCTTTGTTTAGTTTTTTGAACAAAACAAGTTAAAAAAATAATCTTTATATAGGTACAAAGAGTTTATTGTTGTTTAAATATTTTTATACTTGTTTACTTTTTTGAACAAAATCATTATATATTCTATTTTTATAAAAGTCAATACTTTTTGTTCAATTTTTTGAAAAAACTTTATTGACTTTCAAAAAAAGTTAGTTTATACTATATTTATGGAGGAAGAAGATGTTTAATAAAGAGGAATTTTCAAAAATATTATTAAATATACAAGCTAATTACAATAATCAAGAAGATTTTGCTAAATATTCTGGTATAGGAAGAACTTCTATTTCACAATATATAAATTGTAAAATAGAAATACCTCCAAAACCACATTTATTAGAAAAAATTGCACAATCTTCTAAAGGTCTAACAAATTATAACGAATTATTATGGCTATGTGGATATAAGCAAATGATAGATGAATATTCTCTGTTAGTTAATGGAGATTTAAGATATTTGGATAAATTATTTGAAGGTAAAGAACTTAATAATGATGAGAAGATACAAGAATTAAATAAATTGAAAGATGGTCTTGTAAATTACTTAAATTCTTGCAATAACCAAATCGAAGAATTAAAAGCGAGGGATAAATTTTTAGTTCAAGATAGTATTGCAACATTAAATGTAGAAATAAAAATGACTAATGAAAAGATAAATGGATTGCAAAAAATGATAGATCAATTAGAAAAAAAATCGAAAAATTAATTTACATTACATATAGTATATGTATAAAAAATAGGATAATAATAAAAGAAAGGAATTTTGAAATATGAATAGTTTAGATTTAATGAATTATTGGATTGAAAGTTCAGATAGAGATTATGAATCAATGAAAAAGAATTATGAAACTAAACAATATACATGGGCATTATTTATAGGTCATTTAACATTAGAAAAATTATTAAAAGCAATATATGCAAAGTTAAATGAAGAAAGTCCATACCCACCTAAAATTCATAATTTGAATATTTTAGCTGAAAAATGTAATATTGAATTAGATGAAAGAAAAACAAAAATATTAATGACTTGCAACTCATTTAATATAAGTGCAAGATATGAAGATTATAAAAATGAATTTTACGAAAGATGTACTGAAGAATATACATCTGAACAGATAAAGAATATTGAGGAGGTTAGAACATGGTTAAAGAAAATGTTGATGTAAGCATTTTAAAAAGTGTAGAAGAATATATCAAAGAAATATCTAAACATTACACTATTCAAGAAGTATATTTATTTGGTTCTTATGCAAAAGGAACAAATCATGAAGATAGCGACATAGATGTAGCAGTTATTATTAATAGTGATAGCAATGTATTTGATTTAATGGTTGAATTAATGATGTTAACTCAAAATATAGATTTAAGAATAGAACCACACCCTATAAAAGTAAAAGATTTTGAAGATGGAAATCCATTTGTTCAAGAAATAATTGAAACAGGAATAAAAGTAGCTTAAAAAATTACATTGAAATTACATTGAAAAAGTAATTTTACTATAATAAAATTTAGTGGTGCGAGTAGAAAAGAAACATTTACATTTCTGACTACGGAAGGCAAAATAATAAATTAGAAACTATATCAAACCTTTTTGAAGATAGTGAGTTAAGAAGTGCTTGGGACAGTGAAAAAGAAGAATATTATTTTAGAGTTGTGGATGTTATTAGAGTATTAACTAACCGTAATATTCCAAAAAAATATTGGAATGACCTAAAAAGAAAGCTAAAATAAGAAGAAAGTCAGCTGCACAAAAATATCGTACAACTGAAAATGAAATCTCAAAAAGATGGAAAAAATCATTTAACAGATGTTTTAGATACACAAGGAATATTAAGACTAATTGAATCGATACCAAGTCCAAAAGTGTAATCTTTTAAATTATGGCTTGTCCAAATGTGAAAAGAAAGAATAGATGAAGTTTTTGATCCAGAACTTGCTATAACTAGTGTTGATGACGACAAATATTATTTGTAATTTTATGTAAAACGTGTTATAATGTAGTTAGTATCTTATTTTTGAAACCAATAAGTGTAACACTTGGAGGTTTCAAAGCCTCCAAGAAATTTTAAGGAGGTATAATTATGATTATCTTTAGACCACACAGAGGATCATTAGCAGAATCTATGGATGAAGCTAAAGAATTTTGCAATGAAAACGAAATGAAGGAGTATATCATCACACAATTAATTACATCGTTCGGTTTAAAGGATAAACTTACTGTTGAAGACATTGAAATAGATAAAAATTCAGCGGTAAAAGACATCAGAATTGGCTGGGAAGATTCAATGAATGTATGCGTAATAAGTGGTATGCCATTTTGTACACCTTGTATAGGTATGTGTGCAACAAAATATTGAGTAACTACCAGCAAAGAGAATCACTTGTTTGATAAAAACATTTGATTCTCTTTTTGGATAATTAAACTCCCCTGTTTTACAGGGGGTTTTCATTATGCAATGGAAATAGGTGTCTAACACAAAGAGGGTTAGACACCTTAACTGATAAAAAATATATTGCAATTTGATTTAGTATATTTAAGTTATAAACATTATTAAAGCGATTATAAAGTATATTATGGACGACCCATATATTTCTAAATATTTTATACTTGATAAATAGTTATTATTTTTTTCATCAACTTTTTTCTCAATTATTGAAATTACTAATAAAAATATTAACAGTAGAGAAATAAAGGGAAAACAGTTAAAAAATAATTTTTTATAATTATTAAAATCAAATAATCCTATAATTAATCCCATAGCACTAACTGCATTTGAGATATTTAATGTTTTATGCCTATATTTTCTAATATAATAATCTTTATTCCACATTTAATCAACTCCCAATATATTATTACATTTTTATTTCTAAAGAAATACACTTAGAATTCAAATAATTTAAAATCCCACTATCTTCTTCAAAATTAAATTTAATTTTATAACTACAAAGTTCCTGATATTTCTTACTAAATAATTTATTAATATCATTTTTTCCATACTTACCATCACCAATAATAGGAAAACCTAAATGTGCTAAATGTGCTCTAATTTGATGGGTTTTTCCTGTTTCTATTTCAATATCTAAAACACAAGTATTATCTTGCTTTTTTTCTAAAATGGTATATGATGTAATGATTTTCACATACCCCTTTTTAGGGATATCTGAAATATAAACCATAGATTTTTTATTATCTTTAAACAAATAACTTTCCATTCTTTTACTATTTTCTTTTGGTATTCCATAAACCAAAGCTTTATAGTGTTTCTCTATTTCATGTTTCTTAAATTTATCTAATAATATCTCTAAAGCTTCTGAATTTTTTGCATATAAAATCAATCCAGTTGTATTTCTATCAAGTCTATGACAAGGCATTGGCTTAAATCCTGAATCACTATACAATTTGTGAACTATATTAGTTAAAGAATTCTCCCCAACAACTTCGATATTAACAGGCTTATTTATTACTAAAATATTATCATCTTCATAAATAATATCTAATTTAGTACAAGTTTTATTTTCAAGTAAGTCATCTGAAATATATACTAATACTTCGTCTCCTTCAAAAACTGTAGTATCTTTATTTACACGTTTTCCATTAATCTTGATATCTTTTTTTCTAAGAGTGTTACAAAAAAGCCCATAAGATAAATTGGATATATTATCTAGTAAGAATTTATTCAATTTTTTACCATCATATTTTTTTGTTACAATTAATTTTTTCATATTTAATCTCAATTCCTATAACAATTTCAACAATTCAAGTGTATTTGGATGAAAATTTCCACCTAATTTTTCTATTTTTTCTTTTTGTCCAATAAGAAATTGTTTTAATGCTTCATCTAAGTTCTCATATGTTAATTTTCTTATTTTTTCTATAAATGGACTTGCATTTTTCCTTGCTATTTTATCAGCCAAAAAAATAATTTTATCAAATTTAGTCATTGAAATATCTCCAATAGTATGATATTTAATAGCTTCACATATTTCTTCATCTAATCCATACCATTCTTTAGCTACAACTGCACCAATATCTGCATGGATAATATTTGCAAATTCAGGTAAAAGCAATTTTTCTGATAATTGGTATTTGTCTACCCATTCCTTATTTTGTTCATCATTAAATTCTTTGGCTATATCATGAACTAGTCCTGTTACATATGATTTTTCTTCATCTAAGTTGTAATGTTCTGCTAGCTTTTTAGCTTCTTCAGCAACCATTATACTATGTTCATAACGAAATTCTGATAAGTTATCTTTTAAATCTCTCTTAATTTTCTCTACGTTATACATTTTGTACAATCTCCTATACATTTTTATTATTTTATTTTCGAAAACTCTTCTATTTTATCAAACAATTTCTCTTTATTGTCTTCTTCTATGTAACCTTCTATTTTCCCTACTAACTTTCCATTTCTGAAAAATAGCAAAGCTGGTAACTCTTCTATTTCATATAATTTTAGTAAATCATCAGTTGTAACTTCAATTTTTCTGTATCTTGTTTCTTTATCAAATGCATCAGCTATTTTTTTCATAGGTATACTTTTTAATAAACACATTATTGAATCTTCATTATATAGCTCAACTATAAATGGTCTCTCAGCACCTAATAATTTTGATTTTATTTCTTCTGCTTTTCCTATCATAGCTTCATCAATTGGAGTTGCCCCATATCTATCAACTAATAAATCATTTATTGTTCTTGGATCTTCTTCAAATTCTTTTTTTATTTTTTCATAATCTTCTTCTGTTCTTGCAACTTTAATAGCAGACACCATACATGCCTTTTCGCATAATCCACAACAAGTACATTTTTTATTATCTATTACCAATGTATTTTTTTCATCATCCCAACTAAACACTCCATTGGGACATACACTCATTCCACTACAAGCCTTATCATTATCACATATTTTAAAATTAATTAACACAGACATTTTATCTTTCTTCTCCTTCTTTTTCTATTTTTAATTTACCATTCTTGTTTTTTCCTTTTCTATGTTTTCCCTTTATTATTGTTTTCTCTTCTCCTAATTCTTTTAAATACAATAACTTATATTTCCCTTTATCTTTTCTTATTTTCACAATTAGTGGTGGTAAATTGCTCTCTGGAATTGCATCCCACGCAAATGTTATATTATTATAATTTTCTTCAACTATATCAGCCATTTCTTTAAAGAATTTTATGCAATTCTTAGAAAATTCTATATTTTTTTGATAATCATTTGTTCCATTAACTCTTTTTCTAAAATCACTCATTAATGCATCAGCTGGACAATTATCTTCTCCATATTCTACATTTATTATCTCAGTATTATTTTTCATTAATCTTTCCACCTTTTATTATTTAGATTTGATTTTTCGTAACATCGTAACAGCTTTTATTAGCTTATCTACAAATATGTCTATCTCTTCTTCTGTATTATATTTTCCCAAACTTATTCTTATAGGACTATAATTATCTAAATCTGCATTGCAAGCTAATAATACATGAGATGGTTCTGCAATTTCAGAATTGCATGCTGAACCTGTTGATACAAAGATGTTTGATGCTTCTAATACTAAAAGTAGTTCTTCTCCTTTTACACCTTTAAATGCTATATTAGATGTATTAGATAATCTATTTTCTATGTCTCCATATATAACAACATCATCAATTTTACTTTTTATATCATTTTCTAATTTATCTCTCAAATATTTCAATTTTTTATTTATTTCATAATTGTCTTCATTAATCATTTGAGCGGCTTTTCCCAATGCAATTATATATGGAACATTCTCTGTTCCACCACGTCTATTTTTTTCTTGATGTCCAAATATCAAAGGTTTAAAATCAATTCCTTCTTTTACATACAAAACTCCAATTCCTTTTGGTGCATAAATTTTGTGTCCTGATAAAGATAATGTATCAATATTCATATTTTTAACATCTATTTTAACTTTCCCAACTGCTTGAACCGCATCACAATGAAATAAAATATTGTACTTCTTTGCTATTTCTCCAATTTTTTTGATGGGATATATGTTTCCTAATTCATTATTAGCCATCATAATAGATATTAAAAAGGTATCTTGTGTAATTGATTTTATTAATTCATCTAAATTTATTTTTCCTTTTTCATCAACTGACAAATATGTAATTTTATATCCTTTTGTTTCTAAATATTTCATTGTTTCTATTATTGAAGCATGTTCTACTTTTGTTGTAATTATATGTTTTTTATTAGTATTTTTAGCTGCACTCATAATTGCAGATGCATTACTTTCACTTGCACAACTTGTAAATATAATTTCATTTTCATCTGCATTTAATAATGTAGCTATATTTTTACGAGCTTCTTTTATTTTGTCTTTGATTTCTTTCCCAAAAGAATAAATGCTACTAGGATTCCCATAAAATTCTTTTAAATATGGCAACATCTCATTCAAAATTTGTTCATCACATTTGGTAGTAGCATTATTATCAAAATAAATTTTAGAATTCATATAATTTCTCCTTTAAAGTTTTTCTATAATAATTATACTACAGTTATTAAGGTTTTACCATACAAAGTTTACTTAATTTATAAAATACTATTAATAGGAGAAGTGAAAAAGTAAAATCAATTATAATAACCATAAATATATTTTAATCTTTTATAACTAAAACTATTGAATTAATTATGTAACCATGATATAATAATGCCATTCTAGTAAATATTAAACTTAAATTTATAAGTCTAGCACTTATTATAGGCTTATTATAATTTTACAATCTCCTTTTGGAGTTAATCATAAAGAACTATAGACACCAAATAATTATTAAAGGAGGCATATATATGAAAGAAAAATTAAATAACACCATGAGATTTTATCTGTTAGCCACACAGCTGAAATACAAAATAAGAAGTGGCTGGGATAAAACCCACTGGAATGTGACTAAGGAACGGTTAGAAAGTATTGCTGAACATGTTTATGGCACATGCATATTGGCATTAAGTATTGATTCTGAATTTGAAACAAATTTAGATATCAACAAAGTCATAAAAATGCTAGTGCTTCATGAAATAGGAGAAGTAATTATAGGTGATATTACTCCATTTGAAAATATTACTCCTGAAGAAAAAGCAGCAATTGAACATGAAGCAATGGAAAAAGTTCTTGGAAATTTAATCAAAAAAGATGAATACTTTTCATTATTATTAGAATTTGACGAAAAGAAAACTAAAGAAGCTATTTTTGCTTATCATTGTGATAAACTAGAAGCTGATATTCAAGCAAAAGTTTATCAGGATATGGGATGTCAAAATCCTTTAGATAAGCAAGAAAACAATGTTGTCTTTAATAATCCCAAAGCTAAGGAAATAGTCCAAAACGGTGCAACATCTGCATTTGATGTTTGGTATGGCTGGGATAAGCCAGTGTATTCTGATGATGAAATTTTTTTGAATATACTTGACTTTGTAAAAAGTATAAACACTCAGGTAAACTTTTAACTTATAATTATCATAAGACATTCTAAATATATCGAAAAATAATTATTTATCGAAAGGAGAATATATTATGAACATTTTTGTGGGTTGTAGTCAAAGAAACGCTATTAATGAAAATTATAGCAAAGCTGCTGATACACTTGGTAATTTCATAGTTGAAAATGGGCACAATTTAGTCTTCGGCGGATGTGATCGAGGATTAATGGGGAAAATTTATTTTTCCATAATTCGAAGAAAATCCCAAAGTGAAATTATAGTTGTTATGGCAAAAGCATATGAAGACGACTTAAAGACTCTTTCATATAATAAAGCATATACTTTTGATACTGTCAGTGAGAGAAAAACTGCTGTTATTTCTCTGTCGGATGTATTGGTTTTTATCCCTGGTGGGATAGGAACAATTGATGAGCTAATGACAGCAATTGAAGCAAAACGTGCTCATGAACATGACAAACCTATTTTAATTGTTAACGTAGATAACTTCTTTGGGAATTTGCTTAACATGTTTGATCAGATTTACTCTGAAGAATTTGCTAATGTAAAAGATCAGGAATTATATTTTGTTGCTGATTCCATAAATGAAGCTATTACCTACTTATCAACACTTGATTAAGAACAAAATGTGTTTTTATTGTATAGAAAAAATATATGTCAAAAAGAACTCTGTTTAATACAGAGCTCTTTTTGAGTTAATAATTGATATTCAATTTTTAATATTGATTCACGAAAGTTATTAAACTTTCAATTTGTTAATAGGAGTTATTCTTTTAATGGAACTTCAACATATGAAAATCCCTGACCAACTCTAGTATTACTTACTAACTTATCAAATTTTTGATTTTCATTACTTCTAATATATTTGTTGGTTAGCATTTTACCTAAATCCGAATTTACGTCCAGAACTCCCTTATATGTAAAGTTCTCTCTGGTTTTTTCTGCGTTTTCACTTTTGCATTTCCAATACCATTCCTTAATAACAGTGTCACCTGGATAAGCAACACCATACTCTGAATATTCATCAGCAAAAGCTAATTGAGATATATCATTTTCAAAAATCACATATATTTCACCTTCTACTTTACGCTTGGCTTCTAATCGTTTTTTAGTATCTGCTTGTATAAGAGAATCACATTCTAAAAACTTATTTGCCTTACTTATGCACTCCTGCTTTTTTTCTTCGTCTTTTGGATATGCACCTCCATTTATATTTATGAGTAAAAAGTCATAAAACAGCTTTCCTTCTACTGTATCTAAATTTGGATAATAGATTTTTTCTTTCCAGTTTCCTTCCAAAGTTTCATCTATTATTTTGTCAAATTTGATAGTATATGTATCGTTGTTATCTTCTGTAATATATCCCTCTTTCTCATAGCTTTTTACTTTTTTCTTGTCAATATCAAAAGCTATAACTAATGGGGACCATCCAATTTTCTCGTATTCGGTATCTGAAGATAAAATATTATCTGTAAAAACAAGTTCAGCTTCATCTTTACTTCCAACAAACTCAACTCTATGAGTTTCTCCTATTGAAGACTTTTTAACGCTTTTTTCTATATTTTCTTTGAAGCCCTCTTCACAGCAATATACATTAAATGGCTGTTTTTCGCTGTCAGGAATCTTTTCCTCTGACTTTTTGTAACTAATGATTATTACTAAACATACAATAAAAGAAATTGTCCAAAAAACAAGTCTTTCCTTCCGCATTATTATTCACCCTTTTTCCTTTCTGCTTCTATAATTTTTCTTAATGCACTTATTCCTACGTCAAAACTTACCTTATCTGTATCTTGAATCTTAGTAATTATAGATTCTAAATACTCCTGAAATTCTACAACCAATTTAAGAAAATTTGATGTAGCGTTTTCATCGTTTTCATTGGCAATTATATTTACATACCTCTGTGTTATTTTTTTAAATTCCGGAAAATATGCCTTAAACATATGGCGTACTGTCTGGTATTGTTCTGAATCTTCATGCAAAATTTCTATGATACTCTGCAATTGTACAGAAATATTTTTTAAAGACTTCTGAACTTGCCTTGGTACCTCCTTTGAAAGTAACTTAATATATTCTTTATATTCTTCAAATTCACTTTCCGCATACATTACTTCTGATTGATAATTACGTTTTTCTGTTAATATGTCCTCAATTTCTTGCATTTCTTCTTTCTTTTTCTTTTCAGCTTGTTCTTTTTCTTTTAGCTTTTTCTCTTTACGTTCCTTTGAAGCTTCATAAAGTTTCAATGCCACATCTTCTGTTATGCTACAACATATATCCATCACAATGAAGAAAATGAATGCAATAGCTGCGGCATATAATATGCTGTCTTTTGAAAAAAATGCACTATAAAACACATAAACAGGGATAGCTGCTGTACATGAAAAATAAATTATGTACAAAATATACTTAAATATATTATATACTTTCTTACTAAACTTTTTCTTTTTAGACTTTTTTTGTTTTCCCATTTTTATCCTCCAATTGCTCTACACTTGTTCCACTCTGCAACTGTATTGCCAGAGTCTGAATACTCTGAATTGTCTTTATTGCTTCTTCTCTGGCTTTTCCAGCCTCTTCGTTAACCTTTGATAACCCTTTAAATGTTTCTTCAAGATTCTTGTTAACTTCCTGAAGTGTTTCCGGATCTATTGATGGTCTTTGTAATTCTGACGCTGTTTCTAACATTGTATCTCGCAACATTTCACTGTTCTTTTTCAACAACTCATTTGTTGCATTACTACACATCTTCTGTATAGCAACTGCATTGTTCAGCCGATATGTTGCAATACCAATAGCAAAGTTTCTTTTCCATGAAGGAATTATGTTAGTTATAGTATCATCAATTTTAGATACCATTAACTCGTCTCCTCCTTGAACAAGTCCAATCTGTACCACTGACTGCAATGTTGAAGTCCTAAAAGCTAACTGATTAACAGCTTTTTGCTCTAACCTTTCAATTGCCCTATTTAGCTCAGCAATCCTATATGAATATTCAATATTATTAGGCTGCTGTGCAAAAAGATCTTCCATTTCTTGTTTTTCTTGTTTTGCTTTTTTTAATGCTTCCTGAATTGCTAAATAGTCAATTTCTTGGTTTCTGGCATACTCATATGTTTTCTTAGTCATCTGGGAACAAAATTCCAAATCTCCCATAAGAGAAACTTTTGTTGCTACAAGTTTATCCTCAACTTCATCAATAGCCTTTTCAAGCGTTGTTTGCTGCATAAGCATTTTAGCTATTTTTTCTTCTGCCTTCTTCCCTAAGGAAACTCTTGATAAAAATCCTTTCTTTTTTGTTTCTAATAAAGTTTTTGGATCTACTGTCTTTAATCCGCCAACAAGCTCAACTATAAGTTCTTGAGCTTCTTCAAAATCTTTAACTTTGAATTTTGAAATCATTTCAGTAGAAAGTGATGTTACATCCTTGCTGCTTTCAGAACCAAACTGGATTATAGAAGCAGGATTCATATAATCTAAAGATTCAAGTTTAGATTTTACTTTTTTCCTTTCTTCTTTACTTAATTGTTCCATAGTCCGTGTTGGGGATGTGTCTACAATAATTTCGTTCATATTTTTTCCTCCTATTAACTTTTCAATGTTCTTTTACAATAAACTTCTTACATTATATCATTAATTTACATAATTTGCAATATTTTTTATATTTAAGTTTCGGTTTTTTTATTCATACTTCTTAATACTCAACAGTTTTTATATTATCAACTACTATATAAAAATTTTTAATTTATATTCTAAAAGTGTCGTGTAGTAAGTTCTTACTTAAACTTAGGAATTATAATTTTAAAAAGACCTTTGATTCTAAAAAGAACATGAAAATTTAAAATTCCATGTTCTTTTACTATTTTATAATATCTTTTCTTTAACTATATCACAAATTAATTCTGCTGATTTTTCTACACCTAACGTATCACTATTAATACAAATATCATAATTAGAATGATTATTCCATTCCTTTTCTGTATAATATTTATAATGATTAGCTCTTAATTTATCAATTCTTTTAATCTCTTTTTCGGCCTTTGATTTATCAAAACCATAAATTTCAGTTGCTCTTTTTACCTTGTCTTCCATATCACTATAAACAAATACTTTTATCACATTTTTTCTATCTTTTAATATAAAATCTGCACATCTACCAATTATAACACAAGATTCTTTATCAGCAACTTTTTTAATTAATTCTGCTTCTTTAATAAACAATTCATCGCTATTGCTTAATCCCGCATAATATCCATTATTTAGTCCAGCTAATATATCTCTTTTTTGTTCATTGTTTTCAATATATTCTTCAGCTAATCCTGTCTCTTCAGCTAATTTAACTATAAAGTCTTTGTCATAAAATTTAATTCCTAATTTATCAGCAATTAATCTTCCTATGTATCTTCCCCCTGATCCATATTCTCTTGATACAGTAATAACAATATTTTTATTTAATTTATTGTCTGTACTTGTATCATCTACTAATGCTTCACTTTTGGCTGTTCCTTTTTTCAAATCTTTCACTTCTCTAATTAATAATATTGTTGCAAGTACAAATGCTAATCCATCTGCTACTGGTCCTGCATATAAAATTCCCATAAGTCCAAATGCAATACCTAAAGATACCATCGCTGGTATCAAGAATAATATTTGCCTTGACAATGATAATATTGCACTTTTTGCACTTTTCCCTATTGCTTGGAAGAATATTCCTGATGGTATTTGTATTCCATTACAAATACATAGCAATAAATATGTTCTAAATGTTATACATGCAAATTTCATATATGTATCATCACCACTACCAAATATAGATATTAATTTATCTGGTATTGTTTGGAACAATATGAATGCAATTGTACTAATTATTACACTTATACCTAACACTGTTTTTAATGTCTCTTTTACTCTCTCAAATTTTCTTGCTCCATAATTGTATCCAAATATTGGTTGTGACCCTACTGCTAAACCAATTATAATACTATTTAAAATTTGGCTTATTTTCATAACTATTCCTAGTACTGTAATTGGTATTTCAGAACCATATTCAGATTCAGTACCGTATTTTCCAAGTAAGTTATTTTCAATAGCTACTACCACAACGAAACTCATTTGTGTAATAAAACTGCTTATTCCTAGCATTGCTACTCTTTTTATTATATTAAATTTAATTTTTAGAGTTTCTTTATTTATAGTTATTGATTTAAACTTTTTAATGTATATTGTGTTAAGAATAAAAGTTATAAATTGACTAATTATTGTTGCAAGTGCTGCTCCTTCTACTCCCATTTTAAATACAAAAATAAATATTGGGTCTAATATTATATTTAATATTGCTCCACTTACCATTGATGCCATTGAATATTTAGGACTTCCATCTGCCCTAATAATAGAATTTAATGTTGTTCCAATCATCATAAATGGCAATCCTATTGCAATAATTCTTCCATATGATATTGCATAATCTCTCAAGGCTTCTGTACATCCAAATGCATTTAATAGCTGTGGTAAAAACATTAGTGTTATAGCACAAAAAATTATTGATATTATAACAGCTACTATAAATCCATTCCCTACACCTTTTGCTGCTTCATCTTTTTTCTTTTCTCCTAACTTTAAGCTTAAATATGCTGATGATCCATCTCCTAGCATTAATGAAAATGCTAAAGCTATCATCGTTAGTGGAAATACTATATTAGTAGCTCCATTTCCTAAGTAACCTACTCCCCAACCAATAAATATTTGGTCTACAATGTTATATAATGAATTTACTAACATTGATATAATACAAGGGATTGAAAATTTTCTAATTAATTTTCCTATTTTTTCTGTTCCTAGTATGTTTTCTTCTTTTTCCAATTTTCTCTCCTTCTTTCTTTATTATATTTCATTTATGGCTAAAATTCTTAGTATCTTCATTTTTTATTTCTTAGCCAACTTGACTATTCTATCACTTTTTTCATAAAAATTCAAGTAATTTTTTTGATTCTGTAATACTTTCTGATTCATTGTTACAATTCACAGCCATATTATTTAAAGCTTTGAATTGTAACGATTCATTTTTAAACAATTGCTTCATCTTTAATTCTTAACCC
>CAQUBD010000005.1 GCA_948891265.1 uncultured Clostridia bacterium
ACAATTGCTTCATCTTTAATTCTTAACCCATTGACTTTGTTTCCATAAAGTGTTATACTCTTAATACTATGAATTTATGGATCTTTAAATATAAAACTTTATATTATAAGGAGGTACATTATTATGAAAAATAATATCAAAACATTTACACTTTTTGTTCGGCCAGATGAAAAGAGTTTACAGATAGCGAACCAAATTCGGCATTTGAATAAATGCTCTAAAAGGCCATTAGAAGAAACAGATAATGGTGATTTAATTATTGCAATTGGTGGTGATGGAACCTTTCTTGATTCTGTTACTTCTACAAATTTTAACAAAGAAAAAGTTTACGCTGGTATTCATACTGGTACACTTGGATTTCTTCAGAATCTGTCAGCTAATGAAGTATTTACTCTTATTAAATATCTTAGCTATGAGGAAGAAATACCAACAAGAAAAGTTTTGGTTTCTGCCATAAATGTAACCTTAACTAATGGAAAAATTCTTAACTTTTATTCTTTAAATGAAATTTTAGTTGTTGGTTTTAACTATTCTAAAATTACATTTGCAGAATACATTAATGGCAAATTACTACAGAATGTTTCTGGTAACGGAATAGTTATAGCCACAAATACAGGTGATACAGCTTACTCCATGAATTCTGGTGGAGCAATTGATTTTAGTAATCATTATCAACTTGTGTGCACGTTAGAAACGCCCATTTTAAATGGAGCTTATGAAAGATTTATTACAAATCCAATTATTTGTTCTAAAGTTTCAGTTATTCCTGAAACCTCTGACAAAGTTAGTATTATTATTGATGGTATTACCAAAAAGATTAATCCTAACTTAGTTAAAAGTGTCGACGTTTCAATGTTAGATGGCTCAAACTATATTAACAAGTTTGAATTAGAAACATATTCAAAGGTAAATATTATTCGTCAGAAAATTTTGGGATATGATTTCTTTGAGTAATATATTACAACAAACTTATATGTAAAAAGTAAAATCCAGTTCTACTAGAATTGGATTTTGTTTTATTTAGCTATTTTATTAAATCCTTTATTACTTCTCCAGCTATAATTAAGCCTGCAACTGATGGTACAAATGCTATACTTGCTGGTACTTGTTTTTCTTTTGTATCTTTATTTTTAATAGGTTCTTCTTTTGAATAAACCACTTTAAGTTTTTTTATATTTCTTTGTTTTAATTCTTTTCTCATAACTTTTGCTAATGGACATACTGATGTTTTATAAATATCTGAAACTTCAAACTTAGTTGGATCTAATTTATTTCCTGTCCCCATACATGAAATGATTGGAATATTTAGTTTATTTGCTCTCATAATCAATTCAATTTTAGCAGTTACAGTATCTACTGCATCTACTATATAGTCTATTGTTTCATCTAAAAAACCTTTACTTTCTGGTAAGAAAAACTCTTTATAAATTTCAATTTTTGCATTTGGATTTATTTCCAAAATTCTTTCTTTTGCAACTTCTACTTTTGGCTGTCCTATTGTTTTGTGTGTTGCAATAATTTGTCTATTTAAATTTGTTATATCAACTACATCTTTATCTACTAATGTAAAGTTTTTTATACCTGCTCTTACTAAAGCTTCTACTACATAAGAGCCTACTCCTCCTATTCCAAATATAGCAACTTTAGCCTTTTGTAATTTTTCTACCGCTTCTTTTCCTATTAATAATTCTGTTCTTGAAAATTGACTCATTATAATAATCTCCCATTTTTTTTCATTATATCATCTACTACTTTACATTTCAATATATTCAATTTATAATTTGACTTTTTATGTAGAGTATTATATAATATAGTTACAACTTTAAAATTTTAATAATTCATTTAGGAGGTAGAAATTATGTCACAGAATTACTACAGAGGTTACCGGAGTTCTTCATGGTCAGTTGGTGAAATATTATCAGTTTTATTTGTAGGATTCATCATTTTATGTATATGTGGCAGATTCCTGTATTCTTGCTCATATGCATTGTCAGATGAAACTACCTACACTGCCACTGTTACTAAGATGGAAGTCAAAAATAAGAGTAACGACTCCAAATATCTGGTTTTTACCAGACTGGTTGATACTGACGAAGTTCGTGTCTTCCAGATCACTGACTCTTACTCACATGCCCGCTTTGACTCTTCTGACTTATATGGCACCATTGAAGAAGGTAAGACTTATGTTTTTACCGTATATGGGTACAGATCAGAGTATCTTAGCGAATATGAAAACATCTTATCAGCAGAGGAAGTCCCTGAATCTGCAGCAGAAATACAGTAATTCTACCATAGAAATTCGAACTTTGGATTTCTAATTTAGGAAAAGAGATAAAAGGCTTGTTCTTTTATCTCTTTTTTCCAATATATTTTACATACTTATAACTTTCTCCCAAGCCAATTCTTCTTTTCCAAAATGTCCATAATTAGATGTAAATCTATAAATTGGCTTTTGTAATTCAAGGTAATTAATAATTCCCCTAGGAGTTAAATCGAATTTCTCACATATTCTATCTACAATTTCATCTTCTGGAATAGTATTAGTTCCATAAGTATTAACATATACAGAAACTGGTTTTGCAACACCTATTGCATAAGAGAATTGTATTTCACATTTTTCTGCCAATTTATTAGCCACAATATTCTTAGCTATAAATCTTGCCATATATGCAGCAGACCTATCAACTTTTGTTGCATCTTTTCCAGAAAAAGCTCCACCACCATGTCTTGCATATCCACCATAAGTATCTACAATAATTTTTCTTCCAGTTAATCCACTATCTCCTAAAGGTCCACCAATAACAAATCTACCTGTTGGATTTATAAAATATTTAGTATTTTCATCAAGCAATTCACTTGGTACAACCTGATTTATAACATTTTCTTTTATATCTGCTTTTAAAACTTCCATATCAACATCTTTTTCATGTTGTGTTGAAATTACTATTGTATCAACTCTTACAGGTTTATCATCTTCATATTCAACTGTAACTTGCACTTTTCCATCTGGTCTTAAATAATTAATTATATTTTGTTTTCTGACTTCTGCTAATCTTCTTGCTAACTTGTGAGCAAGCGATATTGGTAATGGCATTAATTCTTCTGTTTCATTGCAAGCATACCCAAACATAATCCCTTGGTCTCCTGCTCCCTCTGATTCTACATTTTCACCATCTTTATCTTCTAATGATTTGTCAACTCCTAAGGCTATATCTGGAGATTGTTTTGATACATTTACAGTCACTTTACAAGTTTTATAGTCTATATCTAAATCCTTATCTCCGTATCCCACTTCTTTAATAGCTTGTCTTGCTATTTCTTCTATATCAACTTGTGCTGTTGATGTAATTTCTCCTGTTATATAAATTTCTCCTTTGCCTGCTACTGTCTCACATGCTACTCTTGAGTTCTTATCTTGCATTAAATATGCATCTAACACACTGTCTGATATGTAATCACACAATTTGTCTGGATGTCCTTCTGTTACACTTTCTGATGTAAATAATTTTCTCATTTTTATCATATCCCTTCTTGTTTTTTATTTTATATATGTTTCAATGTTTTTACTGTCTGATTTCTATACTATTCCTAACCAAAATTCAAAAAACCTTTGTACAAGTACAAAGGTTAATAATTTCGATTTTTTAAATCATCACCCAAAGTACTTTTATACTTTGTCGGTATTAGCACCTTGTTTTTCACAGGTTGCTGTGGAGTCATAAAGCCGATTCTCTCGTCCACTCTTGATAACATATATAATTTATATATTTATTATAATTATTAATTATTATATTGTCAATATTTTTAGATAATTTCGTGTGAGTTTTTTTTACTTTATTTTTCCGTCCTCCAAGAACAATATCCCCTATATAAAATACTGCAGATTGCCCTGGTGTTAACGCTCTTTGTGGTTCATCAAATACAACTTTTATTATACCTTCTTCTTGAATTATTTTCGCCTTTGCTGACTTAGCAGAATATCTAGTTTTCACTTCAACATCTATCCAATCATTTATCTCATCTACTAACAATAAATTTATATCTATAACAATAATTTCTTTTTTATATAATTCACTCTCTTCCCCAACAATTACTTGATTTTTGGCAGAATTAAATCCTAAAACAAATAATGGTACTTTGTATGAAATTCCAAGGCCCTTACGTTGACCAATTGTGTAATTATATAGACCTGTATGCTTTCCTAAAACTTCTCCTTTTGAATTTACTATATTTCCTTGTTTTGGTTTTATATCAGAATTATTCTCTAAAAATTTCTTGTAGTTTCCATCAGGTATAAAGCAAATATCTTCACTATCAGGCTTATTAGCAACTTTCAAATCATGTTCTCTTGCTATTTCTCTTATTTGCTCCTTTTCTTCAAAATCAGATAAAGGAAATAATACATGTTCTATCAAACCTTTTGGTATATTCCACAAAACATAACTTTGATCTTTCTTTCCTGCATTCGATTTTTTCAAAACCCATCTACCATATTCTTCACTATATTCAGTTTTTGCATAATGCCCTGTTGCAATATAATTGCAACCTAACTCTTTAGCTTTTTCCCACATAGCTCCAAATTTCATATATTTATTACACTCTATGCATGGATTTGGAGTTTTACAATTAGAATAACAATTTATAAAATCTTCTATTACATGCTTTTTAAACTCATCTTTATAATTATATGTAAAATGTGGTATACCAATAGAATTACATACATTTTTCGCATCTAAATATGTATTTACATTACAACAACTACTTCCTGCAAATAATTCTAATGTTGTTCCAATTACTTCATATCCTTGTTCTTTTAATAGTAAAGCCGATACTGAACTATCTACTCCACCACTCATTCCGAATCAATACTTTTTTATTTTCCATTTCTACTTCTTTCCAAAAAGTGTGACAAAGGGGACGTACCTTTTTGTCACGCTTTTTATATTTTCGTTTTTTGTGACAAAAAGGTACGTCCCCTTTGTCACACTTTTATTTTTTGTTCAACATTTCTTCTATTGTATGCCAAGCTAGTAATGCACATTTAACTCTTGCTGGCATATTTGATACATTTTTAAAAGCAATTGCATCTTCTAGTTTTTTTAATTGTTCTTCATCTGCTGTTTCTCTTTTTATCATTTCTATAAATGTTTTTATTATTTCTTTGGCTTCTTCTATTGATTTTCCTTTTAAAGTGTCTATCATTATTGATGTAGATGCTTGTGATATTGCACAACCATGTCCATTAAACGCCATATCTTCTATTACATTTCCATTTAGTTTTAATTCTAATGTTATTTCATCTCCACAATTTGGGTTATGCCCTATTTCTGAATAATCTACTTTTTCTAATTTTCTTTTATTGTATGAGTTCATACTGTGTTCCATTATAAGTTCATTATAAACTTGTGTTAAATCTTCCATTTTTTTACCTTCTTTTTTATTTTTATACAATTAATTGACATTTTTATAAATTCATGTTAATATAATAATATAAAAGATAAGAGACTAGCTCTTATCTGTGTGTTTGGTGAGATTTGTTATTGGGACAAATCTCTATTTTTCTTTTTTGTGAACAATATTTTAGTGAATATCTATGCTTTGAGCATATATGTACTAAAAATGATAGTCCTAAAAAGAAAGCTATAATTATTAATAAAATCTTTACTAATTCCATAGCTGTTAACTCTCCTTTCTACGAATTTTACATTTAGCCTCTTGAAAGATCGGCATAAATTCATAGATTAACAAGCATAAACATAGACTTATCAATCTATGCACTTATGCCAAGGAAAGTTAACTTCCAAACCCAAAATATTATATTGTATATTTACTTCATAGTCAATATTTATATTGATATTTTTATTATTTTACAATATATTTTTTAAACATATCATAAGCTTTATTTAACGCAACAACCAATTTATCAACATCATGTTTCGTATTATAAAAATAAAAACTAACCCTACATGTTGAATCTATTCCAAGAAACCTCATAAGTGGTTGAGCACAATGATTTCCAGAACGCACACAAACACCTTCTGAATCTAAAATACTTGCCACATCATGTGGATGTACACCATTTATATTAAACGAAATTACTCCTGAATGATTTTCTTCATTTGGTGTTATATATAATGTTATAAAATCTAACTTTGATAATTCTTGTCTTGCATATGATACTATTTCTTCTTCTATTTCTTGTATTTTATCATATCCCAAATTTTCTATATAATCAATTGCAGCACCTAATCCAATTACACCTTCAACATTTTGAGTTCCTGCTTCAAACTTATTTGGAAGTGGTGCAAATGTTGTTTCTTGTTCATACACATATTCAATCATATCTCCACCCATTAGGAAAGGACTCATTTTATTTAATAACTCTCTCTTTCCATATAAAACACCTATTCCTAGTGGTGCTAGCATTTTATGTCCTGAAAATACTAGAAAATCTGCATCTAAATCTTGCACATCAATTTTCATATGTGGAATACTTTGAGATGCATCTACAATAACTACTGCACCTTTTTTATGTGCATATTTTATTATTTTATTCACATTGTTTATTGTTCCAGTAACATTTGAAACGTGTGTAATTCCAACAATTTTTGTTTTGTCTGTTATTTTGCTTTCTATTTCTTCATCTGATAACTCAAATTCATCATTTATGTACATATATTCCAATTTACTTCCAGTTGTTTTTGTTACTTTTTGCCATGGAACTAAATTAGAATGATGTTCCATTATTGAAATTACAACTTCATCGTCTTTTTTTAGATTTTCCATTCCATAAGAATATGCAATTAAATTTAAGCTTTCTGTTGCATTTTTTGAAAATATAATTTCTTCTCTATGTTTTGCATTTATGAATTTTGCAATTTTCGTCCTTGTATTTTCATAAATTTCAGTTGCTTCCATGCTTAAAGAATATGCTCCCCTATGTGGATTTGCATTATATTTTTTATAAAATTCTTCTACCGCATTTATTACTTGTACTGGTTTTTGTGTTGTCGCTCCACTGTCTAAATATGTTATTTTGTTATTTTCAAAAAGTGGAAAGTCTTTTTTTAAATGTACCATTTCTAATTTTCCTTTCTTTATATTTGGTATTATACTAAGTTTATTTCTACCTTTAATTTAATGGGTATTTCTTTTATTTTATTAATCATAGTTCCATGTTTTTTGCTACTTCTATTGATTTTATGTTAAATTGTTGTTATAATATATCCAACTTATTGTTTTAAAACATAGATTTTATATGTTTTCCACCCTTATTTAGGAGGTATCTTTATGAAAAACGTCATTGACATCATTATGATTATTTTATGTATTGCTGGAATTGCCCTTCCGATTTTTGTGGCTATTTATTTCTCAATTCAAGAAGGGGTTGGTACTGCTATAATGTTTGGAGTTTGGTTATATGCACTTGATGCTATTATCAAGTACGTAGAAAAGAAAAAATAACTAAAACCTCCATAGAAAAGCCTCCTATAGGAGGCTTTTCTAATCTAACCTACTATCGATTTCACTCAAAATTTCTTCCTTTATCTCTTCATCTTTTATATTTTCTAATATTTTATTAAATCTAGCTCTAACCATTAATTTCATAGCTTCTTTAAGTTCAAAACCTCTACTCATAATATAGAATAACTCTTTTTCTCCAATCTTTCCTGCTGAACTACTATGGTTTCCTTCAACATCTTCTTCAGAACACAATAGCATTGGTAATGCAAGTGACCTCGCAGTATCTGATAATAGCATACATGCTTCATTTTCGTTTCCTTTTGCTTTTTTGCAACCTTTTTTGAAATCAATTGTTCCTTTAAACTGTTTTTTTGCTTTATCTTTTAAAGCTCCTTGAACTTCTATATCAATATTTGATTTTTCTCCTCTTAATTCTCCTATATAATTTAAATCAAATACTTGATCTTCTTTTCCTAAATAAATTGTATCTAAAATATTTTCAGACTTTTCTCCGATTAGATTTGAATAATAATTTGTAATGCTATTTTTTCCACCAAAATCTATAATTGTATATTTTACTTTTGCATTATTTTCTAAATTATTTTCAACACTTATAAAGTTATTTGATTTTGAATTCATAAAATTCACAATTATTATATTTAATTCTGAACTTTTTCTAGCTAATACTCTTATAATTCCATTATGATAAGCTTCTACATTTTCATCACTTAAATATTTTATTATGATTGTTGATTTAGAATTTACATTTGCAACAATCTCTATATCTTCTACTAATTCTGCATTTTCTTCATCAAGCTTGAATTCAATTATTGAAGATTGATTTTTCTTATCTAAAATTTCTAATTTTATTTTTTTATTTGCTTGTTTTTTCACTTGTTCTGTAAAGTGTTTGCTTAGCCCATATGTTAATTTTATATTGCTTGTATTATCGTCTATTTTTAGATTTTCTCCTGTTATTGTCATGTTTTCAAATGATTTTATGTTTTGTGGAATTTCAATATTTTCTAATTTTATATTATTTATATTGAAATTTTTTGAAGTTCTAACAGGTGTTTCATTTAATTTTAAATTATTCATTGCATTTTCCTTTCAAATTTGCTTTCTATATTAATTTATGTTACAATAATACTTGTTTTTATATACTAAAAGGAGGTCAAATTATGAAGTCATTGTTAATAGTATCATTTACAATATTTTGCGTTCTTAGTTGTACTATGGTTATCGTTTCATATGTTCCTCTTATACTTAACATCAATAAGAGGTATTCTCGGTTTCTAACAGTATTATTTGTTATTCTTATAATAGGATTAACAATATTTTCATGGACTTCAGTAATAACATCCTTGTAACTTTATGGCCTTCATTAATTTGAGGGTCATATTTTATTGTCTTTTCCTAATTTTCTTTAACCTATTGCTCCATCTAGCTCTAAATTAATCAAATTATTCATCTCTACCGCATATTCCACTGGTAATTCTTTAGCAATTGGATGTGCAAAACCTCTAACAATCATTGCTTTAGCATCTTCTTCTGATAAACCTCTACTCATTAAATAAAATATTGTTTTATCACTTATCTTTCCAATTTTAGCTTCATGTGAGAATTCAACTTCATCTGTTCTAATATCATTTGTTGGTATTGTATCTGAAATTGAAATATCATCTAACATAAGTGATTCACATGATACTGATGATTTAGAATTTTTAGCATTTTCATTTATCCTTACTAAACTTCTATAAGTACACTTACCGCCATTTTTTGATATTGATTTTGCATTTACAACACTTGATGTATTTGGTTCGTTATGAACTACTTTAAATCCATTATCTAAATTTTGTCCGCCACCTGCAAATGAGATTCCTGTATATTCTGTTTTCGCTCCTTCTCCATTTAATATACTCATCGGATATAACATTGAAATTTTAGATCCAAATGATCCTGATACCCAATCCATTTTTGCATTTTTTCCTACTATTGCTTTTTTAGTATTTAAATTAAGCATATTTTTTGACCAGTTTTCAATTGTTGAATATCTTAAATATGCGTTATCTTTTACATATAATTCAACACATCCAGCATGAAGATTTACTTTATTGTATTTTGGTGCTGAACATCCTTCTATAAAGTGTAGACTTGCTCCTTCATCAACTATTATTAATGTGTGTTCAAATTGTCCTGATTCTGGTGAGTTTAATCTAAAATATGATTGCAAAGGTATATCTACTTTCACTCCTTTTGGTACATATACAAATGAACCTCCTGACCACACTGCTCCATGTAATGCTACAAATTTATGGTCATGTACTGGTACACATTTCATAAAATGTTCTTTTACTAAGTCTGGATATTCTCTTACTGCTGTTTCCATATCTGTATAAATAACGCCTTGTTTTATTAAGTCTTCTTTCATACTATGGTAAACAACTTCTGAGTCATATTGTGCTCCCACTCCTGCTAATGATGCTTTTTCTGCTTCTGGTATTCCTAGTTTGTTGAATGTATTTTTTATATCGTCTGGTACATCTTCCCACGAATTTGAAAGTCCTGTTTTTGGCTTTACATATGTTGCTATTTCTTCCATGTTTAGTTCTGATAGGTCTGGTCCCCATGTTGGAAGTTCTAGTTTGTTATATACTTCTAATGCTTTTAGTCTGAATTCTGCCATCCAGTCTGGATCGTTTTTTTGTTTTGATATTTCTTTTATTATTTCTGATGTTATTCCTTTTTTTATTTTGAAGTCGTATTCGTCTTTATTTTTTATGTCATATATATTTCTATTAATTTCGTCTATATTTGTTTTTGGCATTTTAATATTCCTTTCTAAAACCTGACATTTTATGTCAATTATGTTATATTATGAATTATAATAATAGAAAGAGAGGTCCTCTATATGAAAAATTTCTTACAACATACTACTCGACATCTTTTTTGTTTTTGCTTTGGCTTGGGCATTGGATTAATTGGTTTCGGATGTGAACCAAATTTTATGGTTGCTTTGGGCACCATGTTTACTACCATTTCTATTGCTGAGGGCATATGTTATATTATAACCGATTAACAATTTCCTAGTCTAATTCCATCTCTCTTCATCCTGCTAAAGATATTTTAGCAGGATTTTTTATATTATAGGAAAGTTCTATTTATGCATAAATGTTTAATTATATCTTCTATAAACTTTCCTATAATATAAATACATTTCACAGAAAAATTGCTGAGCAATTTTTCGCGGGCAAACAAAGACGAGGCATGAAAAGTAATTTAAAAGATCAGAAAATTTTAATCATGCCTCTTTTGTTCTTTGTGCTTCACATATGCATTTTAAACTTATTCCATTTTTATAATTTGACTTTTATGTTAATTGCATGTTATAATCTTATTATATAATATTGAAAGGAGAATCTCTATATGGAAAAAGCTATTGAATCTATTTTGCGGATATTGATGAGTTTCTATGGAGCATGTTTAATTTTATTTGGAGTATTTGGCATAATATTGATTAACTTAATAATCATATGTATCATAATATTAATAAAAAAGAAACTTTAATTTCTCCTCCAACTTCTCTCATCTATATTGACTGAAGTTGGTTTTCTTTTTTATTTATATTGACTATATCCATTTTCTTCTATTTCTTTTGCCAATTCTTGACTTCCAGTTTTGACAATTTTTCCATTAATCAAAACATGTACATAATCTGGCTTTAAACTATGTAAAATCTTTGTATTATGAGTAATAATAAGAACTGCATTATTCTCATTTTTAAACATTTCAATTCCTTTAGAAACAGTCTTAATTGCATCTACATCAAGTCCTGAATCTGTTTCATCTAAAATTGCTAGCTTTGGATTTAATACAAGCATTTGAAGAATTTCATTTTTCTTTTTTTCTCCTCCTGAGAATCCAACATTTAGGCTTCTTTCCATATTATTTGAATTCATATTTAGCTCATTCATATATTTTTTTAGTTCGTCTTTAAATTCAAAAATTTTAACAGGTTTTCCTGTAATCTTATTTTTAGCATATTTTAAGAAGTTAGTAACAGAAACACCTGGTATTTCCTCTGGAAGTTGAAAAGACATAAAAACTCCTTTTCTTGCAATTTCATCTGTTTTTAAATTTGTTATATCTTCTCCATCAAACTCAATATTTCCACTTATTTTTGTATATTGTGGATTATTTAATATAGCATTTGCTGTTGTTGTTTTTCCAGAACCATTTGGTCCCATTATTACATGAATTTCTCCCTTATTTATTTTTAAATCTATCCCTTTTAATATTTCTTTTTCTTCTGCATTTACATATAAATCATTTATTTCTAATAATGTATCACTCATAGTTTTCTCTTTCACTCCAATTCGCCTCTTTTTTTCTTATACTTATATCTTTAGAAATCTTTATTCTTTTAAGATGTGTCCCCAATTGGACATTTTTGTCCCATTAGGAAACGTCCCTAATGGGACATTCTCTTAACACAAGTCCTACACCTTTCTTGATTAACATCATAGTTACAATTCAAATTACTTAATCCTAAAACCTCATGTACATATTTAGCTAATTTATTTATAGTTTCATCTGTTATTGCCATCTTTATTTTCTCAGCTTCTTTTTCAGCTTCTTCTGGTTTTAAATTAAGCACATCTTTTAAAAATAAATATACAATATCATAAGCTTCTAATATCTTTTTAGCTAAATTCTCACCTTCTTCTGTTAGTTCAATTGTTCCATAAGATTCATAATTTAACATTCCATTATCTTTTAAATTATATATTGCTTTATTTACACTTGGCTTAGTGCAATTCATTTTTTCTGCAATATCTGTTACTCGTATTTTCCCATTTTGTTTTTTTAGTATATACATTGTTTTTAAATATTCTTCTGATGATTTTGATATCATAGTTTTCTCCTTTTTGTTAACTATGGTTAACATTATACAATATACCAGAATGTTTGTCAAGGTTAACAATAGAAAAAACGTAAAAAAGTAGGAAAATTGTAAAAAATATTGCAAATATTAACATAATGTGGTACAATATAGTTAGAGAAACTTTTTGAAAATGCAAAATGAAATAGGAGGACAAATTTATGATGACAAAAATTGTTATTCCTGAAATGGTAACCACTGCAATTGCAGAAGCTGAGACTGAAAAGCTTCGGAACAAATGGTATGAAACTGTCAAAAAGGCTGTTGCCTACAAGCAGGCTGTAGTAGTACCTTTGGAAGGGCTTGACGAGGAAGTGGCTCAGCAGCTGAATACCAAGGACATCAAGGTCATCCCTGTAAAGACCAACAGCGACCGTTTTACCGGTTATTTCGCAATTTTTAACGGTTCTGAAATTGACGGCCGCGAAAGCCTTGACCAGATCACGATGGAAGTTCCGGCAGGAAAAGAGGGCTTAGTCTTTGGAGCAGGCATGTGGCAGATTAAGGAATGGGTGCGAACCTCCTGGCTCCGCAGACGCCATGTCTCAAGGATATGGGTTAAAGGAGTCTAACACATGAAAAGCAAAAGGCAGGTTGTAATTGAAACCTGCCTTTTTGTTTTTTCAAATTATAATGATCTTTTTAATTTTATAGAAATTCCATTTATTTGTTTATTTTATTCAGTTCTTAATGCAATTACAGGGTCTTTTTTACTAGCAATTTTAGCTGGAATCAATCCTGCAATAATTGTTAAGAACATACTTATAAGAACTAATACAACCCCTGCAACAAATGGTACTGCTGTAACAACTCTAACTCCTGTAATAGCATAAATAAATCCATTTATTGGTATTGTTAATAATATTGTAATACCTATTCCTATAAGTCCTGAAATTAGTCCAACAATTAAAGTTTCTGCATTAAATACTCTTGAAATATCTTTTTTAGAAGCTCCTATTGATCTTAAAATTCCGATTTCTTTTGTTCTTTCAAGAACTGAAATATATGTTATAATACCAATCATTATTGATGATACTACTAAAGAAATTGAAACAAATGCTATTAATACATAACTTATAATATCTATAATTTGGCTTACTGATTTCATCATTGTTCCTACTAAATCTGTATAATTTATTGTATTTTCTTCTTTTCCTTCATCTTTTTGTTTTTGATTATATTCTTCTATTGCATTTGATATTTTATCTTTTGCTTCAAAGTTTTTTGGATATATACTAATTGATGTTGGTGTATTAATATCAACTGCTCCTAAAGTTTTTAAGTTTTTTTCATAACTTGCATTTTTATTAGCAGAATATGTCTCCATCATTTTTGCTATTTCTTCACTACTTAATTTGCTCATTGCCATTCTTTGTTCTGTTGTTAAATTATTCATTGTATAATTTTCTTTTTCATGTTCTGCTGGAAATTTTAATCCAGAAAATACATTAGTTTCTTTATTTTCTTTTTGCTCTTTTACTATTTCAGCTTCATTTGACTTATTTACTACATATTCTTTTAATTGTTTTGTATATCCAACGCCACTAGTTACTGCTGTAGCAACACTTTGCTCATTTTGTTTTATTATTCCTACTATTTTTATACTTTCTGCATCTTTTATTTTCTCTTTTAAATATTGTTCATTATCTTCTTGATTTATCCATAATCCATTTTCTTTTTTATAATAATCTGAATTTAGTAACACTTTAAAAGTTAAACCTAATAAATCATCATATTCATAAACTGTTTCTTCATTATTTTCTTCAATTTTTTCTCCATTTTCAACAGCTTTCCATTTTTCTTTTAGTTCCGCTTGATCTTTTAGTCCTAAAGAATAAAGTGTGTAATCATCTATTCTTCCATCTTCTTTTAAAATTAAAACAACTTCATTATATTCTTTTGGCCAATTACCTTTAATCAAATCAAATTGAGATTCTAATAATTCCTGATTGTCTAACATTTCTATAAATATATCTGTATTTGTCATCATTGAACTTCCAAACATAGATGCCATTGAAGAATTATTTGAAGCTTCTATCATTTCTCCCATTCCAAAGGCATTCATTACAGTACTTGGATTTACTTTTACAACTCCATTTTCTGTATTTTCCTTATATAAGTTTATATTTAAGTCATATCCATAGCTTATACTATTACTATTATTTGATATTTCATTATTTCCTGCATCTATATATTTTTTTAGTTCTGTTAAATTATTATTTTCCTTTTTATTAGAAAGAGTTGTTATCATTTCATTCATTATATCTGCTGAATGTACTTTTCCATCATCATTATTGTTTTCATCATCTGATGTTCCCATCATTGATTCCATCATACTTGCCATATCTATTGTTGATTCTTCTATTGTTATTGGGTATGAAGATAATGTATCTTCTTCTACTTTATTAATATAATTTTGTACACCTGTTGATATTGCTAAAATTAGTGCAATTCCTATTATCCCTATACTTCCTGCAAAAGATGTTAAAATTGTTCTTCCTTTTTTTGTCATTAAATTATTTAAACTTAGTCTAAATGCTGTAAAGAATTTCATTGATGTTCTTTTTTTAGTTTTGTCTTTTACATTTTCATCTTTATTTTCTTCATTTTTGATAGGATTTGAGTCATCTGTAATTTTTCCATCTAATATTTTTATTATTCTACTAGAATATTTTTCTGCTAATTCTGGATTGTGTGTAACCATTATAATTAACTTATTTTTTGATATTTTTTTCAATATTTCCATTACTTGCACACTTGTTTTTGTGTCTAGTGCCCCTGTAGGTTCGTCTGCTAAAATTATATCTGGATTATTTACTAAAGCTCTTGCTATTGCAACTCTTTGCATTTGACCACCTGATAATTGGTTTGGTTTTTTATGTATTTGTTCTTTTAGTCCAACATCTTCTAAAGCTTTTATTGCTCGGTTTCTTCTTTCCTTTTTTGATACTCCTGATATTGTTAATGCAAGTTCTACATTTGATAATACTGTTTGATGGCTTATTAAATTATAGCTTTGAAATACAAATCCTACAGAATAATTTCTGTATGCATCCCAGTCTCTGTCCTTAAAGTCTTTTGTTGATTTTCCATTTATAACTAAGTCCCCTGAAGTGTATCTATCTAGTCCACCTATAATGTTTAATAATGTTGTTTTTCCACATCCACTTTGTCCAAGTATAGATACAAATTCAGATTCTCTAAATTGTATGTCTATTCCTTTTAGTGCTTCTACTTTTTCATCTCCACTTATATATGTTTTTCTAATATTTTTTAGTTTTAACATAAGCTACTCCCTTCATTATTTTTCACTTGACTTTATTTTTCATATTATATTATACTTTTGTGTTCAAATTGTGAATTTTAATCATACTTTTATTATTTTTGTTAACCCTTATTTACATTCTTCGTTTTATATTATGAATATACCACAAAAGGAGTAAAATATGAAACGAAAAAAGAAGAAAAAAATATGTATTTTTCTAATAATTATTATACTATATATTATCTTAAAAAATATGTCTTTTAATGAAATATCATCTAACTTAAATAGATTTATTTATAGAATTACAAATACTTCAGAATATAAAATTGTTAAGCAAGATACAAATGCAAATTATTCTGGAATAGGCCAAGAAAAAATTGAAAATAGAGATGGTTTTTTTACTAAATTTACAACTATTGAAAATAATAAAAAAGTTTATATAGAATATAAGCAAAATGTATCTCCTTGGAGTAATCATGAATATTGGGGTGGTACTATGGCTGAAAATGGCTGTGGAATTACTTCAATTGCAACAATTCTAAGTGGATATGGTAAAAGCTGTACTCCAGAAATTCTTAGACAAAAATATTATCCTGTTCTAAATTATGATGATCTTTCAAAAGAATTGTCTAATACATTTAATATTAAAAATACAGATTTTTATTATGACAGTACTCATTTTTCTAAGAAAAATTTACAAGAACATTTGAAAACTAATAGACCTATATTAGTTTGTGTATGGAATAAACCACATGATAATCGCTGGACAACATCTTCACATTATATGGTACTACTTGCAACCGATGATAAAGATATGGTTTATGTTTCTAACCCTAATGGTGGTTTTAATGATAGTAAAAGTTCTGGTTGGTATAAGTTTGAAGAAATAACTCCTTATATTGCAAAGGCATTATATATAGAAAGTTACAAAGGCCTGTAAAAAATAATTATTTTTTACAGTTCCTTTTTCACCTCCTTATTTTACTAACATTTTTTCATATTCTTTAAAGTTTGGTTCATATTTTTCTAACATGTTAATAAAACTTTTACAATGATTTTTATATTTTAGATGGCAATATTCATGTAGTACTATATAATCTATAACATCTCTATCATATTTTACAATTTCAGGATTTATTGTTATTTTATTATTTTCGCATCTTCCAAAATCATTACTCATTTTTCTTATTTCGTAATCTTCTGGTGCAAATCCCATTAATATTCTTGTTTTTTCCATTGCTCTTTCTACTTCTACTTTTGCTATTTGTTCATACATTTTATCTATTGCTATATCTAATATTTTTTCATTGTTCGTTTTTTTATATTTGCTTGGTAGTGATATTTTTATAATTTTATCTTCTACATTTAGTTCAGCAAATTTTATATTTTTGTATATTATTTTAACTTTGTAATCTGTTCCTAATACTGGAACTGGATGTCTTTCAGCTGCTTCTTCTATTGTTATTTTTAAGTTTATTTTCTTTGTCATTATTCTCATTTTATATCACTCCTTACAAATTTTCGTTTTCCAAATTATTGTTCGTTTTGTTGTTCTTATTTTATATTCTTTTTTTATAATTGTCAATACTTTTTTATAAAAAAATCGAAAATTTTGTTCGCATTTATTTACTCTTCTTAAAACAACACAAAGGCAGGTTTTTCCTGCCTTTTACTTTTTTATTTCTTATCTAACCATTCATAATATTTAACTAAATATTCCCAACATCCTTCTTTATCTGTTATACCATCATAATTATTTTTTACTCTTTCGATGATTTCATCTTTATCAATCCATTTCACTTCTGAAACTTCATCTTCCTGTAATTTCAATTTTGTTTCATCAACATCTCTATTTATTATATAAAATTCATTAAAGTGATTAGCTATAATGTCTTTTTTCTCGCTTGTTGAAATAGCAGATCCTATAAAAGTAATATCTTCTTTATTTATATCAAGTCCTAGTTCTTCTTTTATTTCTCTTATAATTGCTTCAAAGCCAAATTCTCCTGCTAATACATGTCCTCCTGCTGTTACATCCCATGTGTTTGGCCACATTCTTTTATTTGCACTTCTTTTTTGTAGTAATACTTGGTTTTTAGAATTTATTATAAAAACAGCTACAGCTTTATGATATAGTCCTGTTTTATGACATACTTTTCTACTTTCGGTTTTTCCTATATAATTTCCTTTTTCATCTAATATATCAAAATTTTCTTCCATATTTACTCCCCTTCCTTTCGCTTTGTTCATCATTAAATTTTGAGTATTTATCTCCATCTATCTTCATTAATAAACTTAGTCAAAGCCATAACAAAAGCCATTTCTGTCAAATCAATTCTTGATATTTTATTATGTGATAATAGTTGGATTCCTCCACCTTTATTATGTCTCTCATCATCTTTTTCAAAAATTTTATTCATAACTTGGCTTAGATCTGTATCTATTATATCTTGAACTAATTTTTCTGGCACAGGAAATGATGGACTTGAACCATAACTTTCAAAGTATTCATTATCTTCAATTACTGCAATATGTGTAATCATCCATCTTCCTAATGAATTATTTATTCCGCTTTCTATTGACAAGTATAAATCTGCTTTTATATTATTTTCTTTCGCATATTTTTTTAAGTTTTTAACTCTGTTTTTAGCTCCATTATATATTTCTTCATTTACAGGTTGTTCACTAACATTTGATTCTACTGGAATTCCTACAATTTCAATATCTTTAAAATAGTTTAATAATGCTCTTTTTGCCCCTTCTATTTTTCCTTGATTTTTAGTTCCTATTAATACTTTCATATTTTCTCCCATTATTATCTATATTTCTCTAACTTCTCATTTAATTTTTTATATACATTCTCCACCATCCATTTGTCACTTGCTACTTTTTTAACATCTTCAATATTAATCCATTTAACTCCACTATTTTCATCTTCTTTTATGTGTAATATTTCATTTTCATCAACTTCTAAAAGATATGTTAAATTCAAATGTACATGTGATGATACATATTTTCCTCTCTTTACATGCCCATTAACATATACTATCTCTAATGAAAAAATATTGTCGTCAAGTACTTTTACATTTTTAACTCCAGTTTCTTCTTTTAATTCACGAATAGCTGTACCTAATAAATCTGATTCTCCATCAGCATGACCTCCTGTCCATGCCCATGAATTATATATGTTATGATATATCATTAATACTTTTGTTTTTTCTTTATTTACTGCCCATGATGATGCTGTAAAGTGTCCAAATTCGTTGTTTCTTGTTAGTACATCATCAAATGTGTTTATGTATTTTAATATTACTTCTTTGTCTTTTTCTTCTTGTTCATTGTATGGTTTATAGTTTTCTATTTGTTCTTTTAGGTTCTTCATTTTTATCCTTCTTTCTTATTTAAAATATTCGTAAATAACTATGTTTTGTTTTATAATATTACTATTAATCTTATTTCCTATTTCACGTCCCCATATATTTTCAAATACTTTTTTTGCTATATCTTTATTATCAAATTTGAAGTAAGTTTCAAATTTGTTAATACAATTAAATTGTTGTTCTTCTATCCAATCATTATATTCTTTAGTTCTTCTAATATCTGGATATCTATTTCTGATTTCTTCAAATTCTCCTCCAATATCATTTTCAACTAAATAGATACTACCATTTTTCTTGATAATTCTTTTCATTTCGTCTAAAACTTGTTTTCTTCTATTTACTTCTAAAATAGTTCCTAATACCCAAGTTGAAATAATAATATCTACTGAATTGTTAGGTAATGGTATATTTTCTGCACTACAACATATAAATTCAACATTGCTACTTTTTACTTTTTCTTTAGCTGTATTTATTTGCTCTTTTGATAAATCTAATCCATAATATTTTTTTGCATCTTTATAGAATTTTTGCATAAATTTTCCTGTTCCACATCCTAAATCTAATACTATCTTGTCTTTTATTTTTGGATATAGGCATTCATATATTTTGTTTGGATAATCTTCTGCTATACTAAATATTTCATATACATCATTTTCTTCATAATAGTTTTTTGATTTTTCTGATAAATTAAAATTATTCATCCTGTTTCCCCCTTGTTTCTGGGAATATCATATCTACCATATATTTTGCAACATTTCTAGGTTCTCCTTCGCTTGGTCTCATATGCATATGTATTCCTGGAACTGTGTTTACTTCTACAATATTATACATATCTGCGGTTTGCACAGCTTGAATATCTTTACTCATATAGTCAATTCCTACATAAGATAAGCCAGAAAAAGTATCTAGAATCTTTTTGCAATTTTCTATAACTGAATTATGTATTTTGTCAGTATAATCAATGCATAACCCACCTTTTGCGACATTTGAATTATGTCTTAAATATACTTTTTCATTTTGATTTGGTATATCTTTCATTGAAATATTGTTTTTTTTCATATAACTTTGTGTAATTTCATCAACTGCAATTGGACATAAGCAATTTACTCTTTCTTTTCTTTTTTCGTTTTCTATTTCTATAAGTTCTGATATAGAATGTTTACCATCTCCTATTATATGCGCTGGTTCTCTATGTAAAACTGCATATTTTCCTTCTTTTGTTAGAAATACTCTATACTCTTTACCATTAAATTGTCTTTCTATTATAAATGCAGTTTTTAATGTATTTACAAACACATTTTGAACAATATCTTTGAGTTCTTCTTCATCTTCTATGTCCATATATATATTGTCTCCATGAGATCCGAAAAACTGGTTTAATTACAATAGGAAATCCTATTTTTTTAGCATATAATATTGATAATTCCCATTCGTTTGGTAAAAATTTTTCTCCTATTGGCACACTTATTCCATTTTGCTCAAGAATTCTTTTTGTTATATATTTATCTCCACATATAATAGAAACAGAGTATGGTGTAATAGAAGAATCTCTGTCTAGAATCCATTCTATATGATTTTCATACTCTGCTTTTATAAGCTCTATTTCTTTATAGATAATATTAACATTAATTCCTCTTGATTGCATTTCCTCTATTAATAATCTTTGATTTGTGTGCAATTCTAATAATTCAGAATTATCTACCATTATCTAACTTCACCATTCATCCTTTCTAAATCTTTGCTTAATTCTTCTATAACTCTTCTCCTATTATCGCCAATATCATTATTTATTGAACCTGTTTTAAATCTTACTTGCTTAAAAAAGTTATCTCTTTCTATTGAAAAATTCTTAAATCTGCTTTCTCCTCTTGATTCTGACATATTAATCCCTCCTTTAGATTATAATTACACTGTCAATGCAATTATCTATTACACTTTTAAATTCTCTTTCTAAATATTTAATCTTTAGTTTATCAAATAAGTGTCTTCTAAATATTGGATTATCTATTTCGCTTCTATATTTAGCGTTTTGAACATCATATAAATATGCACAAACTATCTTGTTATTTTCATTTTTAAAGTCTTTCATAATGTTATTTATGTATTCTTTTAGATAATTTGATTTTATATTATATATGTTCTTAATGTAATCACTGATATTTGACATTAATATTATATCGTAATTTACTATATTTGACAAGCCTAATTTACTGATATCTTTAAAATTACAGTTTATTAAAATTATTTCTTTTTGTTTTAAATTCTCTTTTGCTATATTATAATCTGTTTCATTTTTTAAATATAAGTTTGAATTTAATTTTACATCATTATTATCATATTTATTATTGAATATATATGAATTTCTTAGCCTATATCCATTATTATCAAAATTTTTATACATCATATCCCAATATTGTATTGCATTGTCTGTTAGATGTATTCTTAATTTATTCTTATATACTGCATAATCTAATGCTTTTTTATTTTTATTTACATTATTTTCTTCATTTATCATAAAAAATTGCAAAAATGCTTCATATTCTAATTGTTCTAATGCAACTAATTTTAGCTCTGTAAATATTAATGCTAAATAATTTATATCGAATCCAGAAACAGATTTAGCACCCTTATAAAAAGCATTTATAATATGGTCTCCTGAAGCCGAAACAGTTAATATATCCTTATTTTCAAAATTCATATATTGAAAATATCCTGCTATATTCTCAGTAGTAAATGAATATATTTGAGATAAATTACTGAAATTATTTATATCTATATTTTCTAATTTAAATTTTTGCTGTTGCTTACTTATATATTTTATAATCATTACTCTCTCCTATTTACTGGGCATCCTTTTATTTGATTTTCTTGTATATATTTTAAATATTTTTGTATTGGTTCTGATTTTATAATTTGCGTAAATGTACTATTTTTTAGTGTTAATTTTGATTTATATTTTGGTTCTTTTGACACTATCCATGTACATGGAGATACTTGCCCTAAATTATTAATATATATAAATTTGCTTATAGCGGGACAAATTCCTTCCTGATTTTTACATATTCTACTTTCTGTAAAACTATATTTAACTTGTATTTGTTGTTTGTACTTTATTCCTAATTTTTCAATCTCTTCTTTTACACTATCTATAGTTCTTTTAGAAATAATAGTTTCGTCTCCTTCTAATCTTCCAACCGCTTCCATAAATGAAAATATAATTTCATTTGCTTTTAATTCTATTGCTAACTTTACTATTTCTTCTAATTTATCCTCGTTTTGCTTATATATTACAGTTCCAATTCTTGTATATACATTATTTTCCGTTAAATATCTTATTCCTCTTAATGTTTTTTCAAATGTATTTTCTCCTCTTACATACTCATGTGAATATTTATTGTTTCCATCTAAACTAACATGTACCATTGGGAAATTAATATTTTTAAGTTCTTGCGCAATTTCATTTGTAATTAATGATGCATTTGTTGATATGTCCATATCAAATCCTAATTTACTTGCATATTTTAATATTTCTATCATATCTTTTCTTGTGAATGGCTCTCCACCTGTAAACTTAATATATGTAAAATTATTTTCTTTTAACTCCTTTATTGTTTTCATTACTTCTTCTGTATTTAATTCATCTTCATATTTTTTTGATTCACTACTAAATATACAATAACTACAATGATAATTACAGGTATTAGTTATCTCCCATAAGGCTCTACCACCATTTTCTGGTATTCTAAATAAACAAAATGGATATCTATTCATATAATCCCTCTTTCTTTAAAATTTCTTCATACTCCCTTTTCTTTGGATTACTACTTGTATCTATTATAAAGAACTCTTTTTTTAGGTTCTTTGCTTTTTCTATCTTTTGTTTATTTGTTAATTGTAAATTTATTCTTTTGGTAACTTCTTCTTTTCCTAAATCTCCGTTTTCTAATCTTTTTATCTGAATTTCTTTTGGGCAACAAACAATTATTATACTATCTACAATGTCATATAAATCATCTTCTAAAAGTAATGCCCATTCTATAAATATAACTCCATCATTTTTGTTTATTTGCTCATTTAGGTATTTTCTTATTTTAGGGTTTATATATTTTTTGTATTCCTCCATTGCTTTTTTATCGTTATATATCTTCTGATTTAAATATTCCCTATCTATGTTTTCTTTTTCTAATATTTTCCTTCTAATGTCATCTATGTCTAAAAATGTAGCTTGAATTTCCTTCTCACCACATATCTTTTTAAACTCATTTATGGCATAACTTTTTCCGCTTCCAATTGAGCCTGTTATTCCTATTACTTTTTTCACTTATTTCTCCCAATCTATTCCATATTTTGAAGGGCAAAATGATAAAAATTTAATTTTTCCCTCTTTATCTCTTAACTTTTCTAAATCTTCCCAATCTTTCGCATCTCTAATAATATTATAATTTTTGTTTATTAATCTTTTTATTAAGATTTCAATATCTGCTAACATTTCTTTATTAGTATAATCTTTGTTTTCTATTAATGGTTTATCACTATGTATGTATTGTGTTGGAATTTCATTTTGTTTTGATAATTTATTATAAATTGTTGTTCCTAATCTTAAAGTTAAAAAATGTCCTCTTATTTCATCAGGTCCGAGTTTCTAATATAAAATCTATAGTTTTTTCCATATCTGATTTTGTGGTTGTTGGTAAATCAAATATAAAACTGGTTCTTACTCTATATCCCATATTTTTTATTTCTTTTATAACTTTTTTTGCATATTCTATATCAAATTTTTTATTATTGTTTTGTAATACTTTTTGGCTTCCAGATTCTATTCCAAAGTGAATCCATCTAAAGCCTGCTTTATACATCAATTTGAATGTTTCTTTATCATAAGTATTTATACTTGAAAGACATCCTAATCTTATATCAATATTTTTTTCTATAATCTTATTACTTATTTCTTGCATTCTTTTTTTATTTACAGTTGCATTATCATCTAAAAATATTATTTTTTTAGAATTATAGTTTTGTATTAAATATTCAATTTCCTTTACTACATTTTCAGCATTTTTTCCTCTCCAATTTCCCCAATAATTATATGTTGGACAAAAATCACATTTATTTATGCATCCTCTACTTGTTAATATACTTCTAATATCAATATAATCTTCTATTTCTGCCATATCTCTATTAGGAATCGGTAATTTATCTAAATTATATTTTTCTTTATTTGTGGATGTGATTACAATTTCACTTTCTTTTTTGAAAACAATTCCATTTATTTTCGATAACTTGTCAATATTTTTTATATCTGTATCTAATATATTTTTCATCGTGTTCTCTGCTTCTCCAATAATCCCAATGTCAAAATTTATTTTTTCTATTATTTCTGGATTGTATGTTACAGTTTTTCCTATCATGATTGTTTTTATGTTATATTTTTTTAGTTTATTGCAGATTTCAGAAATGTTTTTTAATGTTTGTTGTGTATGTAGTGGTATATGATAATCATAAGAAATTATAACTATATCTGGCATAAATTTGCTTTCTATGTATTTTATTAATTCTTCACAATTTAATCTTTTACAATCCATGTCTAAAAATTTTGTATTATGATTTAGATTTTGTAAGTATGTTGCTAAGCTTATTAAATCTATTGGTTCTATTAATAGTTCTTTTTCTGAAAATGGTACATTTGGTGGATTAATTAATAATATATTCATATCTACTCTTCCTTTTTTATTTCATACCATTTTATCACATTTTTCTTTATATTACTATATTATTTACATAATTTTTATGAATTGTAACAAAAAAATAGACATTAATACTATATTGTACCAATATCTATTATCTTTAATTTTAATTTTTGTTTTCTTATTCATATTTAAACTTAAAAGTTATAATACATCATAAAAAGCAATGCTGCGCAGTTAGGAGAACTCATATTTATACAGATAAGCTAGATTAACTATTCTTTTTTTTAATCTTAATAAACAACTTTATATGATTAGTTCGACCAGCACTTTTGAATGTAATGACGAATGTGATTGGAGAAGGTCTTAAAAGCATACAAAAAATAACATAAAAAAGACGTAGATACATGCTATTTTAAAGCAAATCTCCACGCCTATTTTATTTTCTATAATACTATTAGATGTGTCCCCATTGCACATTTTTATTTCATAGCTTCTTCAACTGCAACCGCTACTGCAACAGAAGCACCAACCATTGGGTTGTTACCCATTCCAATTAATCCCATCATTTCAACATGAGCTGGAACTGAAGAAGAACCCGCAAATTGTGCATCTGAGTGCATTCTTCCCATTGTATCTGTCATACCATAAGAAGCTGGACCTGCTGCCATATTATCTGGGTGTAGTGTTCTACCTGTTCCACCACCTGATGCAACTGAGAAATATTTTTTACCTTGTTCAATACATTCTTTTTTATATGTACCTGCAACTGGATGTTGAAATCTTGTTGGGTTTGTAGAGTTACCTGTTATTGAAACATCTACACCTTCCATGTGCATTATTGCTACACCTTCTCTAACATCATTTGCTCCATAACATCTAACCTTTGCTCTTTCTCCATCTGAGTATGCTATTTCTTCAACAATATTTACTTTTCCTGTAAAGAAATCAAAGTCTGTTTTTACATATGTAAATCCATTTATTCTTGATATTACTTGTGCTGCATCTTTTCCAAGCCCATTTAAAATAACTCTTAATGGTTCTTTTCTAACTTTGTTTGCTGATTTTGCTATACCGATAGCTCCTTCAGCTGCTGCAAAACTTTCATGTCCTGCTAAAAATGCAAAACATTTTGTTTCTTCTGATAATAACATTGATGCTAAATTTCCATGTCCTAATCCAACTTTTCTGTCATCTGCAACTGAACCTGGAATACAAAATGCTTGTAGTCCTTCTCCTATTGCTTTTGCTGCATCTGCTGCTTTTACACAACCTTTTTTGATTGCTATTGCTGCACCTAATGTATAGCCCCAAGCTGCATTTTCAAAACAAATTGGTTGAATTCCTTTTACTATTTCATAAGGATTAAATCCTTTTTCTTTGCATATTTCTAATGCATCTTCGAAATCTCTTATTCCGTATTTTTCCATTACTGGTTTTATTTGGTCTATTCTTCTTTCATAACTTTCAAATGTTACTGCCATTTAATTTTCCTCCTTTATTATTCTTCCTAAATTACTTATAATTTCATTTATATATGTATATGGAATTATTTTTAATCTTTTATTTCCTCTTAGCATAGTAGATATTTTTGGAGTTATGGTTTCATCATAAATTCCAATAATTTTCTTATTAGACTTATCTGCATATCCAATTTCATATCCTACTCCTAAAGATGGTATTGTAAATTCAGCAAAAATTAAATCTGCTTTATTTATTTCTTGTTCTAAATTCTCAAATATATCATAGTCAGACTGTTTTTCTTCATCAATTAGAACATTATCATCAGCAACTTCTTCATTTAGAACTTCACCATATTTTTTTAGTTCATTTATTAATTTTTTATATGTTTCTAATTTTTGTCTGCCACCATATATTGATCCTGAAAAATATATTTTCATAATGTGCTATTACCTTTCTAAATCATCGCTTATTTTTCTTCTTGTTTCTCTTAAAATATTTATATTCTCCTTTGCTAAAAACGAAGCAAAAGTGGTATATTGCTAGAAAAACAATTAAAAATTTTTGAGATAGTACGTTTGTACATCGAAAAAATTTTTATGAAGTTTGACACCGCAAGATAGTGCTTTTCAGTCGTTTGCTTATTCTTCTCTAGGGTCAATATACTTAACTGCTTCATCAAATCTTCCATATTTTCCTTCAGCTTTTTCAATAGCTTCTTTTGGATCTACACCTTTTTTAATAGCATCCATCATTTTTCCTAAATGAACATATTTATAACCAATAATTTGGTCATCTTTATCTAAACCTAATTTAACTATGTATCCTTCTGTTAAGTTTAAGTATCTTGGTCCTTTTAACTTACTTGAATAAATTGTTCCAACTTGGCTTGTATGTCCTTTTCCTAAATCTTCAAGCCCTGCCCCTACTGGAAGTCCTCCTTCTGAAAATGCTGATTGTGTTCTTCCATATACTATTTGTAAGAATAATTCTCTCATAGCAGTATTTATAGCATCACATACTAAGTCTGTGTTCAATGCTTCTAATATCGTTTTTCCTACTAATATTTCTCCTGCCATAGCAGCTGAATGTGTCATTCCTGAACATCCTATCGTTTCTACTAATGCTTCTTGGATTATTCCCTCTTTAACATTTAATGTTAATTTGCATGCTCCTTGTTGTGGTGCACACCATCCTATACCATGTGTTAATCCTGATATATCTTTTATTTCCTTTGCTTTAACCCATTTTCCTTCTTCTGGAATTGGTGCTGGTCCATGGTCTACCCCTTTTGCTACTGTGCACATTCCTTCTAATTCTTTTGAATAAATCATCTTTTTTGCTCCCTTCATTAATTATATTTTTTATTATATATTATATTAGAATTTCTTCTAAAGTTAATAACATTTTAAGATGTGTCCCCAATGGGACAAAAATGTCCCATTAGGAAACGTCCCCGATGGGACATTATTATCTGATTTCTAACTTTTTCATCTTTTGTCGCAACATATTCTATATTTTGTTCTTCTGAATAGCTTTCAGTATCATAATCTACAATATTTCTAATATTTTTTATGTATATTCCTTCTTCATATCTTTCACGCCTTCTAACAACCTTTTCTCCTAGTAAATATCTTTCTAAAATATCTCTTTCTTCTTTATTCATTTGCTCTGGTTTTATTCCTAAAAAGTTATATCTCCATATTATATGTCTTTCATAGCTTGAAAATTTAGATTTACTTAAATCTTCATAATCATATTCAACTTTAAATTTTATGCCTTCAATTTTTATAGTCAAATTTGTCCATGTTGATGTAAGTTCTACTTTTTTAAATTCTTCTCTTAAATTTACTATTTTCTTATATAATATATGTACTAATTTTAGATATTCTTTTTCATCTAAGTTGAATTTTTGTGGTATTTCGTAGACATTTACAGGTTTCCTTTTAAATATCCCTTTTGGAATATAATAAAAAAATAGTTCTCCTGTCTTTTCTTTATCAATTCTATCTATTATAGACGCATATAAATACATTTTTTCCCACTTTTCTGGTATCATATAAAATATTCTTCTTTGTATATCCTCATACATTTCTTTTATTTTTTTTGTATGTTTTAACATATTTATTCTAATTCTTTCCTTAAATGATGATTCTGGGGACGGAGAAAAAATCATCATTTAAATTTATTTATATTATTTAAATTATTTTAGATGATTTTTCTCTGTCCCCAGAATCATCTAAAGTATTAATAAACTCTCTCCTGACATCTCTTCTGGTTGTTCTATTCCCATTAAATCTAACATTGTTGGTGCTAAATCTGCTAATTTTCCATTTTCTTTTAATTTAATATCTTTATTTTCAGTTATTAAAATTATTGGAACTGGATTTGTAGTATGTGCTGTATGTGGCTCCCCTGTTTTATAATCTATCATTTGTTCTGCATTTCCATGATCTGCTGTTATTATTAGGTTTCCACCTTTTTCTTCTATTATTCTTACTACTTTTCCTACACATTCATCTACTGTTTCAACAGCTCTTATAGCTGCTTGTAGACTTCCTGTATGTCCTACCATATCTGTATTTGCATAATTTAATATTATTACATCATACTTATCATTTTCTAAAGCTTCACATACTTTCTCTGTCACTTCTGGTGCACTCATTTCTGGTTTCATATCATATGTTTCTACTTTTGGTGATGGTACTAATATTCTGTCTTCTCCTTCATATTGCTTTTCTTCTCCTCCATTAAAGAAGAATGTTACATGTGCATATTTTTCTGTTTCTGCTATTCTTAATTGTGTTTTCTTGTTGTTACTTATAACTTCTCCAAATGTATTCTTTAAAGGCTCTTTCTTAAAAGCAACTTGTACGTTTGGCATTGTCTCATCATAATTTGTAAAACATACATAATATAGCTTCATTTTCTTTGTATCAAATCCATCAAATTTTGGATCTACTAATGCTCTTGTTATTTCTCTTGCTCTATCTGGTCTGAAGTTGAAGAATATTACAGAATCATTTTCTTCTATTCTTGCAATTGGTCCATCAGAATTAGTAATTACCGTTGGTTCTACAAATTCATCAAAGATTTCTTTTTGATATGAGTCTTCTATTGCCTTTATACTATCACCTGCTTTTATTCCTTCCCCTTCAACTAATGCTTTATAGCACTTTTCTACTCTTTCCCATCTTTTATCTCTATCCATTGCGTAAAATCTTCCTGAAAGAGTCGCTATTTTTCCAATTCCTTTTTCTTTCATTTTTTCTTGTAATTTAGCAATATAATTTTCTGCTGATGCAGGTGGTGTATCTCTTCCATCTAAAAAACAATGTACATATACATCTTCAAAATCTCTTCTTTTTGCCATTTCTAATAGTCCATATAAATGTCTTATATGGCTATGAACTCCTCCATCTGATACTAATCCTAATATATGCAATTTTGAGTTATTCTTTTTACAGTTTTCTATTGCTGCTATAAATTCTTGATTGCTAAAAAAGTCACCATCTTCTATAGATTTAGTAATTCTAGTTAATTCTTGATATACTATTCTTCCTGCTCCTATGTTTGTATGTCCTACTTCCGAATTTCCCATTTGCCCTTCTGGTAATCCTACATATAGTCCACTTGTATATATATCTGTATTAGGGTATTTTTTCATTAGTTTATCAATATTAGGGGTATTTGCTAATTTTATTGCATTTCCGTCTTTATTTTGATTGTCTCCAAATCCATCTAATATCATTAGCATGGTTACTTTGTTATTCATTATTATGCTCTCCTTCTATTTATCATAATTTACTATTTTAGCAAATTCATCTGGCTTTAAGCTAGCTCCGCCTACTAATCCTCCATCAATATCTGACATTTCAAATAATTCCTTGGCATTTTCTCCTTTTACGCTTCCGCCATATTGTATTATAACTCCATTTGCTATCTTTTGTCCATAGATTTGACAAATTTTGTCACGAATAGACTTTATACTATTATTAGCATCTTCAGCTGTTGCAGTTTTTCCAGTTCCTATTGCCCAAATTGGTTCATATGCTATTATTGTATTTTGTACTTGTTCTGGCGTTAAACCTTCTAATGCTAATTCTGTTTGTTTTGTAATTATTTCTTTAGTTTTTCCCTCTTCTCTTTGTTCTAAAGTTTCACCAACACATACTATTGGTTTTAATCCATTTTCAAAAGCAGCTTTTATTTTCTTATTTACTGTTTCATCTGTTTCAGCAAAATATTGCCTTCTTTCAGAATGTCCTATAATAACATATTCAACTCCAATTGACTTTAACATTTTTCCTGATACTTCTCCAGTATATGCACCACTTTCTTTAAAGTGCATGTTTTGTGCTCCTATTTTTATATTTGTTTCTTGTACATTTAATAATGAATAAAATAAATCTATATATGGAACACATAAAATAACTTCATTATCTGTATCTTTTACTTGTGGTGCTAATTTTTCTATAAATTCCATCGCTTCATTTGGAAGCATATTCATTTTCCAGTTTCCTGCAATTACTTTTCTTCTCATAATTCCTCCTTTCGCGAAGCTCCGCTTCGCTCATCGTCATCTGATAAATGAGACATTTTCAGACTGTCCCCCACGTCTCATTTATCTTGAAGACATTCTATTCCTGGCAGCTTCTTACCTTCTAAAAATTCAAGTGATGCTCCTCCTCCTGTAGATATATGTGTCATTTTATCTGCTAATCCTGCTTTTTCTACTGCTGCTCCTGAGTCTCCACCACCAATTATTGTTGTTGCATCTAATTCTGCTAAAGCTTTTGCTATTTCATTTGTTCCTATTGCAAATTGATCAAATTCAAATAATCCTAAAGGTCCATTCCATATTACTGTTTTTGCATTTTTTAGTTCTTCTTTGAACATTTCTATTGTTTCTTCTCCGATGTCAAATCCTTCCCATTCGTTTGGTATCTCTGTCCATGCTACTGTTTTACTTTCTGTATCTGGTTTAAATTCTTTTCCTATTTTTGTGTCTACTGGTAATAATAATTTTACACCTTTTTGTTTTGCTTTTTCCATAGCATTTAATGCTAAGTCTATTTTATCTACTTCACATAGTGAATTTCCTACATTATAGCCTTGTGCTTTAAAGAATGTATATGCCATTCCTCCACCTATCATTAATGTATCTACTTTGTCTAATAAACTATCTATTACTCCTATTTTATCTGATACTTTTGCTCCACCAAGTATTGCCATAAATGGTCTTTCTGGGTTGTTTATTGCATTTCCTAATACCGTTAATTCTTTTTCTATTAAAAATCCTGATACTCCTGGTATATAATTTGCAATTCCTGTTGTTGATGCATGTGCTCTATGTGCTGCTCCAAATGCATCATTTACAAATATTTCTGCCATATCTGCTAATTTTTTTGCAAATTCTGGGTCGTTATCTGTTTCTTCTCTATGATATCTTACATTTTCTAGTAATAATATTTCTCCTTCTTTTAGGTTATCCGCTTTAGATGTAGCATCTTCTCCTATTACATCATTTGCCATTATTACTTCTGTATCTAATAATCTTGATAATTCTTTTGCTACTGGCTTTAATGAATATTCTGGTTTTACTTCTCCTTTTGGTCTTCCTAAATGTGATGCAAGTATTATTTTACAGTTTTGTTCTAATAAATATTTTATTGTTGGTATAGCTGCAACTATTCTTGTGTTGTCTGTTATGTTTTGTTCTTTGTCCATTGGTACATTAAAGTCACATCTTACAAATACTTTCTTTCCTTTTAAATCAATGTCTCTTACTGTTTTTTTATTCATCTTCATTCCTCCTATTTCGTTGCAATATATCTATTGCAACAATAATATATTTTATAATTTAGGTCTTTTTATAATATTACCTAATTTATTAAGATAATACAATTTTATACTAAAAAAGAATACTTTTCAAGTATTCTTTTTTTGAGTTTCAGTTTTTTATTCATGTTCAAACTTAAAATTTATAATATAAATTAGGGCTTTTAAAAAACCGAAACTTGAATTCTTTTTTATTTTATCCTAACTCCGCAAAATATTTAATAGTTCTAACCATTTGGCTTGTGTAAGAATTTTCATTATCATACCAAGCTACTACTTGCACTTGATATAAACCTTCCTCTATTTTAGTAACCATTGTTTGAGTACTGTCAAATAAAGAACCATATCTCATACCAATAATATCTGAAGAAACTAGAAATTCATCTGTGTAACCGAAAGATTCACTAGATTGTGCTTTCATAGCAGCATTTATTGATTCTTCTGTTATATCATTTCCTTTTACAACAGCAACTAATATTGTTGTTGAACCTGTTGCAACTGGAACTCTTTGAGCAGAACCTATTAATTTACCATTTAATTCTGGTATAACTAATCCAATAGCTTTTGCAGCTCCTGTTGAATTTGGTACTATATTTATAGCTGCAGCTCTAGCTCTTCTAAAATCACCTTTTCTATGTGGCCCATCTAAAAGCATTTGATCACCTGTATAAGCATGAACTGTTGTCATTATTCCTGATTGAATTGGAGCATAATCATTTAATGCTTTTACCATTGGTGCTAAACAGTTTGTTGTACAAGATGCTGCCGATATAATTGTATTTTCTGATGTTATTATATTTTCGTTTACACCAAATACTACTGTTGGTATATCTTTTCCTGCTGGTGCTGAAATCACTACTTTTTTAGCTCCTGCATCAATATGTGCTTGTGCTTTGTCTTTTGCAGTATAGAAACCTGTACATTCTAATACTACATCTACATCAAGTTCTTTCCATGGTAAATTTGATGCTTCTTTTTCAGCATATATTTTAATTGTCTTTCCATCTACTGTTATCGAATCTTCTCCTGCTGTAACTGTATCAGCTTTTTCATATGTTCCTTGTGCTGAATCATATTTTAATAATTGTGCTAACATTGCAGGTCCTGTTAAATCATTTATTGCCACAATTTCATATCCCTCTGCTCCAAACATTTGTCTAAATGCTAGACGTCCTATACGTCCAAAACCATTAATAGCTACTTTTACTGACATAATCATTTCCTCCTTTTAAGTTATCTGTTCATTGTTCCTATTTCAGATAACTATGTTTTATTTTATTATTGCCTATTTTTTGTCAGGCAATACAATTTTATATCAAAAAAGAATACATTTCAAGTATTCTCTTTAAATTTTTCCTTAATACCTAACAGTTTACTATTCACAGCAACCCAAAGTCTAAAAAGCTTATAATAGAAAATGTGAAAATCAAGCGAATGTAGAGTAATCAAGCTAGAAATTCTTAATTAATTTTTTGGAAAGAGTTCAAGCTTGTCTTGGAAGAGTGCCAAAAAATCAATTTAGAATTTCTGTGATGATTAGCTCGCCCCGAGCTTGTTTGAACATTTTCTATTATAAGCTTTTGTCATCAACTTAATTAAACTGTGAATTGTAACAACAGTTTTTTATATGCTACTTTTACTTCTAAAAAGTATCAGATATTAGGATAATTGGACTATTTCAATGTGAATATCTTCCAAATTTGCATCATCTATTTTATATCCATATCCATCTAAAAAGTACTTACATTGCTTATATGCTTCATTATTTTCTTTTTGGTTGTTTTCCAAATTTAAAGTATATATTCCCTCCTGTTGATTATGCATATAAACTTTTCCGTTTAATATATATTTTATATCACTTTCGAAATTTTGTATCTTTCCAAGTTCTTTCCATGTTCCATCATACAAAATTTCAAATAATGTATAATTAATTTCAATCGATCCATCATCTAACCTTTTCCTAGCATTTAGATACGTTCTTCCTTGGCATATTTTTAATTCTCCATAATATGAAATTATAATATCTTCATTTGTTTTAAAGTCAATAATATGTATAGCTTCTTGATTTGAATAATCTACATATAATAGATATTTATCTGTTACATCAATAATAAACTTTCTTCCTTGTAAGATATTTATTTGATTAGTTCCATCTTTATTTATCATACACATTTTTCTATCTTGCGTAGTATAATAAATTTTATTATTTTCTATAAAAAAATTATTTTTTACATTTTCTACTATATCTACAATATTATTACCATCTTTATCCATACAGCAAATCGTTCCCTGCGGATTTTTATTAAAATCATCGTATCCTATTTGTTTTACAAAATATATTTCGTTATCTGTAAGCATTAACTGTAATGATGCCTCTTCACAAATTTTACTTATATTTCCTTTTAAATCTATTTTATATATACCCTTTTCACTGTAGTAGTCAGGTATATAATAGATATTTTCTCCATCAAAATACATTTTGTTCAGTTCATTGTCTATAGTTGCTATTTTATTTATCTTGTTCTCATTTATACTATATAAATAAATAGTTTTATTTTTTTCTTCATAAAACACTATTTGATTTTCTATTTTACAAAATACTCCTCCATCTTGCATACTTATGTTTTTCTCTTCTTTGTGTATTACATATTTTTCTTCTATATAATTTGTATCTTCTTCTATTTTAGGAATATTCTCTAAAGTTTTTGCAGATTTATTTGGATTTATAATAACTATTGTAATTGCAATTATCATTAAAATTACTAAAATAATAGCCAATAATATATTTATTTTTTGTTCTTTCATTTTTATCACCTTTAATATTTTCTAGAAAATCCTCAATATATCATTATAAGTAATATATAAAGATAGTGCTATTAAGATTGAAAATCCTATTAATTGTATATTTATCTCTGTCTTTTCATTTAATGGTTTTCTACGAATCGCTTCAATTAATAATATCAGAATTTTACCACCATCTAGAGCAGGTATTGGTAAAAGATTTGTTACTCCTAGTGACAAAGAAATTAATGCTAACATATATATAAATTCTCTTATTCCACTAGTTTTAGCAACAACTTCTGATATTCCTACAGGCCCCATCATCTGGTCTACACTTACCCCTCCTGTAAATAATGATTTTATATTATCAATAATTGAAAAGGCGAACTCTTTTGTTTCAATTCCACCATATATTAAATAGTTAATAAATTTACTTTCTGCTTGTTTTAAATTTACACCTAAATAATATGAAGAAATATAGTCTGGTACTAATTCTATTGTAATTTGTTTTCCTTTCCTATCTACTGTTATATTAACTGTATCTAAGTTTTCTTGTCCAATAGCTTCTATAACCTTATTCGTATCTCCATTAACTTCAATATTATTTACTTTTACAATTTTATCATTTGATTTTAGTCCTTGTTTTTCTGCGCTACTTCCTTTCTCAATCGCTAAAATTTTGCATTCTTCTCCTAAATATACTCCTGTACTTTTATTTTTTATTTCTGTCGGTTTTATGTTATATTCTAAAGTATTTCCATCTCTTTCTATTATTAGCTTAACTTTTTCTCCATTTATATGTTTCATTGCATTATTCAAATCATATTTGTTTTTTATTTTCTTACCATTTAGCTCTATTATTTTGTCACCATGACTAAGTCCAATCTCTTGTGCTACATATCCATCTATTACTGTATCTATTTGGTTTGTTACATATGTATTTGAAGTAGACATTAAAATAAAATATATCAATAGTCCAAATATAATATTTACTGTTGCCCCTGCTATTACAATTGCAATTCTTTTAGGAATACTTGCTTTTGAAAAAGACCCTTCATTTTCAGATCTTTCTTCTTCACCTTCCATGCTGCAAAATCCACCGTAATGGTACTAATCTTAGTGCATATTTAGTTTCCTTTCCTTGCTTATTCCATATTGTAGGTCCAAATCCTATTGCAAATTCATTTACTCTTACCTTACATATTTTTGCAACAATTAAGTGTCCAGCTTCATGAATTAAAATCAAAAAACCAAGTAAAAAAATTATTTTTATGACTGATATTATAATTGTCAATTTTTTTCCTCCTTTTCGTGAAACATGGCTTTTTTCATCACAACTGAAAACTTTTCAAATTTTCCAGTTTGTAAATTTCTTGGCCTTGCTTTATTTTATTTTCTCTACAAAATCTTATATACTATTTTGTTTTACTTTCTTACTATAACATTGTAAATAACATATATGCAAATGGTGAAATAAATAAAACACTATCTATTCTATCTAACATTCCACCATGTCCTGGTAATATATTACTATAATCTTTTATATTAACATATCTCTTTATACAAGATGCAGAAAAGTCTCCTAGTTGCCCTAATAAACTTAATACCATTCCTGATATACTTACCATTAAATAAGAATAGTCAAATGAAAAAAATCTATTTAATACAAAAGTATATATTAATACTGTTATAACAGTTCCAACTGTTCCTCCTATGCATCCTTCTATAGATTTTTTTGGACTTACTTTGCTAAATTTGTGTTTTCCAAATCTAATCCCTATACTATAGGCAAATACATCTGTTCCTAATGCTGCAATAAAAACATATACCAATAATATTTTTCCATTTGCCATTCCATCTATTAATGATAAAAAAGACATAAATAATGGTATATAACATATGCCTAATAATGTGTATGCCATATCTTTAAAAGTTGTTTTCATATCTGTTGCTATTATTTGTGCAAACAATATAAGTAATATTGTTGGGATTGAATACATTAATATTTTTATCATATATTTTTCTGGTATCAAATTTATAATTGCTACAATTATACAACTTAGATATCCAAACCACTTTATTGGTTTGCATACTTTTGATATTGCTTTTAAATATTCATCCATAGCAACTATGGAAATAACTGTAAATAAAATTCCTGTGATTAAATTACTAGGTATTAATAATATTATTAAAAGTACTATTGTTACTATAATTCCTGAACTTATTCTTTTTAAATCCATATGTTTTTCCCTCTCACTTCGCTCCAAACTTTCTATTTCTACTTTGATATTTTTCTATTGCTTCCTCTAAATCTTGTTCACTAAAATCGGGCCAATTTTTTTCTATAAATAAAAATTCAGTATATACTAGTTGCCATGTCAAAAAGTTACTTAATCTAACTTCTCCACTTGTTCTTATTAATAAGTCTGGATCTGGTTGATTATTTGTATACAAATGATTTGATATTGTCTGTTCATCTATATCTTCTACATTTATTTTTCCATCTCTTACATTTTGAGAAATTTGTTTCACAGCATTTACTATTTCATCTCTACCGCCATAATTTAAAGCTATATTAAAGGTTATTCCTGTATTATCTTTTGTTCTTTCCATACATTTTTTTATACTGTCTTGCATTTTTTTAGATAATTCTTCTCTGTTTCCAATTATTTTTACTCTTATATTTTCAGAATCGGCTCTTTTGCTATAATCATCTAAATAACTTTGGAATAGTCCCATCAATGTAGATACTTCTTCCTCTGTTCTTTTCCAGTTTTCTGTTGAAAAAGCATATACTGTTATATATTTTATTCCTATCTTATTTGCATATCTGACTATTTTTTCTAATGTTTTTGCACCTTCTTTATGCCCCAAACTTACTGGCAAACCTTTTTGTTTTGCCCATCTTCTATTTCCATCCATTATTATTGCAATATGGTTAGGTAAGTTTTTTTGTTCCATTATCTACATCCTCTTTCTATAATTCCACTTTTTAATAATTCTTTATAGCTTTTTTCTTTTTGTTTTACCTTTTCTTCTGTCATATTAGTTGGCATTAAACTGTATTCTATATATTGTATTATCAAACTTAAACTGACATTACTTCTTTTTCTTTGTTTTCTAATATTTTGTCTATTTCTTCAACACTTTTATCTGTTAATTTTTGAATTTCATTCTCTGCTTGTTTTAATTCATCTTCTGTCATATTTCCTTCTTTTTGCATTGCTTTAGCTTCCTCTATTCCATCTCTTCTTACAGCTCTTATAGCTATTTTTGCTTCTTCAGCCATTTTTTTGATATCTTTTACCAAATCTTTTCTTCTTTCTTCTGTTAATTCTGGAAATGCTAATCTTATTACTTTTCCATCATTATTTGGGTTTATTCCTATATCTGATGCTAAAATTGCTTTTTCTATTTCTTTTAGTACACTTACATCCCATGGTTGAATAACTATTAATCTTGCCTCTGGTACTGATACACCTGCAACTTGGTTTATAGGTGTTGGTGTTCCATAATAATCAATCTTCACCTTGTTTAATATTGCTGGGTTTGCTCTTCCAGCTCTTACCTCTGATAATTTTTCATTGTATATATTTATACTCTTTTCCATTTTTTCTTTTATATTTGTATAATCCATAATTCTTTCTCCTTCCAATGTCCTTTTGCTCCGCTCATCATAAAATAGGAAATTTTCAATTTCTTATTTTACAAATTGGGGACGTTTCCTTTTGGGACACATCTGTTTTTAACTATTTATTTTAAATGAATTTATTTAACTAATGTTCCAATATGTTCACCCTTAACAGCTCTTACTATATTTTCTGGGTCTGCTATTCCAAACACTAATAATGGAATATTATTGTCTCTGCATAATGCTGTCGCTGTTGAGTCCATAACTTTTAAATCTTTTTCTAATACTTCTAAATACGATATTTTATCATATTTTTCTGCATTTTTATCTATCTTGGGGTCTGATGAATACACCGCATCTATCGCTTTTCCTAATAATATTATATCTGCATTTATCTCTGTTGCTCTTAATACTGCTGCTGTATCTGTTGTAAAATATGGATGTCCTGTTCCTCCTGAGAATATTACAACTCTTCCTCTTTGCAAATGTTTTTCTGCTTTTCTTATTATAAATGGCTCTGCAATTTCTCTCATCTCTATTGCTGTTTGAACTCTTGAATGTACTCCTCTAGCTTCTAAAGCATCTTGTAGTGCTAATCCATTCATTGCTGTTGCAAGCATTCCCATATAGTCTGCTGTTGCTCTTTCCATCTGATGTCCATTTCTTCCTCTCCAGAAGTTTCCTCCTCCTACTACAATTCCTACTTCAACTCCCATTTCTGTAATCTCTTTTATTTTATCACATATTTTACCTACTGTCTCCACATTTACACCTGTCTTACTTTCTCCTGCTAATGCTTCTCCACTTAATTTTAAAAGTATTCTCTTATATTTCGCTTCTGACATTTTTCACTCTCCATTCTCTATAAATGTTTTTTCATTTTGTTTAAATATATTTCGTCATATGTATTCTATCATATCTTATTTCAAAAATATAGTAGTTTTAAAAAAAAATAACATTTAAAATGCCTTTTTACATTTTAAATGTTATTTTAGTGATGTCAAAAATATATTACTTTCCATCAACTATAATAAATTTGTCTGAACCTATTTTTATTTTATATTTTTCTATATTTTTATCTATAGAAAATGCCATTTTCCCTTCTATAATCTTATCATTAGAATACTTTGATAAATTCAAGTCTATAATATTTGGAATATATATTCTATTATTTAGTCTAAAACTATCTTGATTATCTTCTGATAACACTTTTACTTGTATCGACGCTGTATTTCCAAGCTCATCTATTGTTGTAAAATCTTTTAAATCTATTTGATATTCTAAAATATTCCATTTTTCATTTTCGCTGTATTTGTAGCTTGTTTTCCCATAATAATTTTCGACTATATTCTCTGCATCTTTACCATTTGTAATTCTATTGATTTTTATGAGTACATTTTCGTTTTGCTTTGTAACAGTATTATATTTTGATATAGTTTTCCACTCATTATTTTTGATTTTGTTTTCTATTTTATCTTGTTCAGTAATGCTTTCATCTTTATTAACTTTACTTTTTATACATAAACAAATTAGTATTACTAATATTATTAGCATTATCAAAATTACATATTTCTTTCTCATATTTACCTCTTTAAGATACTACTCCTATTGAAAGTTTCACACTTGAGTTTAATATATTTATATTATTATTATATTCTGTCTGCACTTGTGTTAATGTATTTTGCAGAATTACAATTTCGCCATTATCTCCATAATAATTACTAGCTATACTTTGTTTTCTTCCATTTTCTTCTCTTTGATATTCTAGATTTAAATTGTCTCTTTCTTCAGTTAGTTGTTGTATTTGTGTATCATATTGAGCTAATTCAACTTCTTTTGCAGCTCTTAGGTCATCAGCTAAATTTGTATTATCTGCCTTAATAGCATTCTCTATTCTTTCATTGTATTCATCAGCTTTATTACTTTTCTGATGAGATAGTGCTACTATCTGATTATTATATTCTTGAGTATTTCGTTCTATATTATTTCTAATTTCTTCTTCCAAGTTTGCAATTTCATTTCTATAGTTTTCTTCTTTTTGTGCAATTTGACTTTGTATTGTTGTTACAGTATTATTATAATTTGTATCCAAATCATTTTTTTCATTTATACCTACTTCTGTCTGAGAATAATCTTCCATATTTATATCCATAACAGCTGAACCAATATTTCCTGCAAAGTCGACACTCTTTACTATTAATTTGTATTGTTCATTTTTTGATAATGTAATTTTTCCTACTAAAGTTCCATCAACATCCTGAGTAACTTCGTTTCCATTTTTATCTCTTAATGTGTATGTTGTTTCTTTTAAATGTTCATCAGTTCCCTCTGAAATTGTTATAATCATTTCTGTTCCAACAGCATGATTACCAGATGGCAAATTAGAAATTATTTTTGGATTTGTTGGATTAATTTTATCTATATTATTTATATTTACACTTACTTTAGTTTCATTTCCTAAAATATCTTTTAGTGTCACATTTTCTAATGTATTTGTTTCATATACTTTAGTAATTTGTTTTTTATTATTATCTATTTCCCAACCACTAACAGCTTGTATTTCTTCATCACTTTTAATTGTAACAGTTATGTTTTCTTTTGTAATATTAGTTGTACTGTATGAAATTTCAGCTTTAGGCCCTTCTTTATCAATATTATCAATTTCTATATTTACATTTTGTGTATTTCCTTTAACATCTTTTACTGTTATTGTTTCATTTGTATTATGTTCAAATTCTTTTATCAATTGTTTCTTGTTACTAAACATAGTCCAACCATCTATAGGTTCTAACTCTTCTTTTTTAGATTCAATTATAACTGTTACATTTTTATTTGTCATTTGAGTTGTACTATATCCAACATTAATGTCCATTTTAGGATTTACAGATGTTGGAAAATCAGAGACTAAATTTTTCTGCAAATTTCCTAATATAAATTGTATTAGTGGAAATATATCTGATGAGTTAATTTTAGTATCATTATTATCACTATCATTATCTAAATTAGCAGCTTTCGCATATATACCTTTTAATTCTTTTTTCCCTAATATGTGATTTATTACAGGGAATATATCTCCTGAATTAATTTTTCCATCTCCATTTACATCCCCATATACAAGTACAGTATATTCTTTATTTCTATGCTTAATAATACTTCCTGTTCCAACCTTTTGATTATCTTCTATTTCCTTTTTTTCAGCATCTTTAATTTCAGTTATTTCATTATATATATTTTTCAGTTCTTTCCCTGTTAATTGTTTATCTTTTTCCTTCATGTTCATTAAAACTAATAGTACATTTTTTCCCTCTACATATTCATTTTTAAATTCTGTTTGAGGAGTAATTGTACAAGCATATGTTGAATTAGCCGAAATTGCAATTAATATAGTACTAAATAAAAATATTGGTAATAAATTCTTTATAAAACTATATTTTTTCATTTTTATAAAAGAAATTATTGATAATATAATGCACCCTATTCCCATAATCAAAATCACATTAGAATTTATTCCTGTTTTTGGTAATGTCCCAGATGCTGCTTTAGAATCTATTGTCCCTGATTTAGTTTGTTTATCTTTATTAGAAGAATTTGCATTATTATTTGTGGTACTTCCATTTATTCCCGTTTGTTTTTGGTCATTTTTATTAGAAGCACTATTCCCATTATTAGTACCATTACCATTATTGCTATTACTGGGATTTCCTGTTGTTCCAGAATTTCCGCTACCATTGCCTGTTCCTGAGTTAGTGTTTTCTACTACAGTTATAGATATAGGTTTATCTATGTTTTCTATGCTATTGTTTTCATATGATTTTCCTTCTATATTTGTAAAGCTAGCGTCTGTAATCGAAAAGTTCGAAGAATTTGTATTCTCTGTAGTATTTGCTAATTCTTTAGCTTTAAATGTAAATGAAAATTTATTTGTTCCTACTCCGCTAAGGTCTGCATATACAGCAATTATGTACCCATCATTTTTATAATCTTGAGCATATAGTCCTTCTGTTGAGGCTTTTACAAAGTCAAACTTTTTAGTATCATATTTTAAGTGAAAGTCTGATGTAACTACAGCTTCACTTAATTGTACCATCACAGTAAATTCCTCTCCTTGTTTTATTTGCTTTTCTGATGATAATTTTACAGAAAAAGCTAATATATGAGATACATTTGCTAAAACAAATATAATCATAATAAATATCATTATAATTTTTTGAGATTTTGAAAAATTCATTTATTTCACACCTTCCTATAAATTCAATTTAATTATAACATATTACTATACTAAAGTTAATAAAAATTATATTATTCTTTTATTACAATAGTATTACATTTTCTTTACATATAGCCTATTTGCATTTTTCAATAAAACTTAACTTTTATATTATTATATATTTTAATATCATAAAATACAATAAAAGTGACTACTTTTAGTAATCACTTTTTTACATAAATTTATTTAATATCTTTCAAACGATTATATCTAATATAAAATACTATCATTGTTATAATAGATACTATGTTCTATTTTTCTATAACTTCCTGTTCAACCTGCAAAGTCATATTCTTCTTTAACTGGATTCCTTAATTGGAATGTTGCTTAATCTATAGTACTAATCAAAAGAGTTATACTAATAGTTTTAATAAATATATTATTCTTATCCATACTAAACATCCACTTTTTTATCTATTATAACATGTTTTCCTATTTCATTATTTTCAATCATATTATTTTTTTGTTACATTTTTATTATAACTATAGCATCTAGTATATAAAAAACATTATTTATATTTTATACACTGTAAAGTACCTATTTTTGTTCATATAGAACAAAAGGGGCATGATTAAAATTTTTTAACATTTTAATTTACTTACATGCCCCGTTTTTGTTCGCACGCGAAAATTGCATTGCAATTTTCTGTGGAATGTGTTTTTGTTGTATAGGAAAAATTAATTTTTCCTATACAACAAAAAATTGCCCTTTCGGGGCAATTTTATTTTAATTGATTCATAACTTCTTCAGCAAAGTTTTCTTCTTTTTTCTCGATTCCTTCACCTTTTTCAAATCTAGCAAATCTAACAACATCACTATTAGTTTCTGTTAATAATTGTGATACTTTTTTATTTGGATCTTTTACAAATGCTTGATCAACTAAGCATATTTCTTCATAGAATTTTCCTATTCTACCTTGAACTATTTTTTCTGCTATAGCTTCTGGTTTTCCTTCATTCATTGTTTGAATTTTTAGAATTTCCATTTCTTTGTCTACTCTTTCTTGTGGCACTTCTTCTTTTCTTACAAATTCTGGTCTAGCTGCTGCTATTTGCATGCATATATCCTTAGCAACATCTTTTGTTCCTTTAGACATATCAACTAGAACTGCTATTTTTCCATCACCATGAATATATTTTTCAACTAATCCTTCTGATTCAAATCTTGCAAATCTTCTTATAGACATATTTTCTCCTATTGTTGCTATTTTACCTACTAATGCTTCTTGAACTGTTTTTCCTTCTTCAAATTCTGCAGGTGATGCTAATAATTCCTCAACATCTTTAGGATTTGTATCAACAACTTGTTTTGCTACATTCATAACAAATGTTTTGAATTCTTCATTTTTTGCAACGAAGTCTGTCTCTGAGTTAACTTCTACTACAGCTCCAATTTTTCCATTTTCTGATATATATGCTTCTACTAGCCCTTCTGCTGCAACTCTTCCTGATTTCTTAGCAGCTTTTGCAATTCCTCTTTCTCTTAAAAGATCCATTGCTTTTTCCATATCTCCATCTGTTTCTGTTAAAACTTTTTTGCAGTCCATCATCCCTGCTCCTGTTTTCTCTCTTAATTCTTTTACTAAACTTGCTGTTATCATTATTTTTCCTCCCTTATTTTTATAGTTTAAAAGAGCAAACTCTAAATCCCGTCCGAATATTTTCGAACGAGCGTTGCTCGCTCTTTTCTTTTAATTATTTACTATTTAACGATTTATATTATTCAGCTGTTTCTTCACTATTAGCTACTACTTCTTCCATTGAAGTTGGTTCTTCTGCTTCTTCAGCATTTCCTTCTACTACTTCTTCTGTTTCAAAGCTTTCACCTTGTTTTCCTTCAATAATTGCATTTGCCATAACATCTGTTATTAATTTTACAGCTCTTATAGCATCATCATTTCCTGGTATAGCATAATCTACTTCTTCTGGATTACAGTTTGTATCTACTAAGCCTATCAATGGTATTCCCAATTTTTTAGCTTCTAATACAGCTATATGTTCTTTTTTAGGATCTACTAAGAATATAACTCCTGGTATTTCTTCCATGTCTTTAATTCCACCTAAGTTCTTTTCTAGTTTTTCCATTTCTTTCTTTAATAGGATTACTTCTTTTTTAGGTAATATATCAAATGTTCCATCTTCTTGCATTGTTTCTAAGTCTTTCAATCTTTGTACTCTTGCTCTTATTGTTCCAAAGTTTGTTAGCATTCCACCTAACCATCTTTGGTCAACATAGTACATCCCTGATTTTTCAGCTGCTTCTTTAACACACTCTTGTGCTTGTTTTTTTGTTCCTACAAATAGAACTGTCTTTCCTTCTTCTACTTGTTCTTTTAAGAAAGCATATGCTTCATCGATTTTTTTAGATGTTTTTTGTAAATCGATTATATGGATTCCATTTCTAGCTTGAAATATGTATTCAGCCATTTTAGGATCCCATCTTCTTGTTTGATGTCCAAAATGAACACCTGCTTCTAGTAATTGTTTCATTGCAACTACTGCCATTTTTAATTCCTCCCTTTTTGTTTTTACTTCCATAAAGTTCATCATTTAAATAGGACCAATTACTTGGCACTTCCCTTTAAACTTGCTTTATGTGTTTATTACGCATAATATTATATCAGCATTTTTTACTAATTGCAAGCGTTTTTTGATTTTTTCATAAAATTTTAAATTTCGGTTTTTTTAAGCTCTAATTTATATAAAAATTTATAATATATCCTAAAATGCAGTGATACGCAGTTGAAAAAACTCATATTTATACAGATAAGCACAGTTTAATTAAGTTTCCGACAAAAGCTTATAATAAAAAATGTGAAAATCAAGTGAATGTAGAGTAATCAAGCTAGAAATTCTTAATTGATTTTTTGGAAAGAGTTCAAGCTTGTCTTGGAAGGGTGCCAAAAAATTAATTTAGAATTTCTGTGATGATTAGCTCGCCCCGAGCTTGTTTGAACATTTTTTATTATAAGCTTTCTTAGATAGATTTTGGATGGCTGTGAATTGTAACAATTTTAAAAAGCCAAAACTTAAATTTCACAAAATCTATTGATTTAATTTTTAATTTATTATAGTATATATAAAGAAAAAATGAGATTATACTAAGGAGGAAAAAATGCCAAGAAAAGCAAAAGAAAAAGAAGAATTAAAAAATACTAAAACAAATAAAAAAATATCAAATTCAAAAGTTACAAATTCTAAAAAGACATCATCTAACAGAACAAAACAATCCAAAAGTTCAGTCCAAAGCAAAAATGCTGCAAAAAGCACAAAAATCTCAAAAACTAGTACAACAAATAAAAAATCAACATCTGTAAAGAAGCAATCAAAACCTATAATTACTGAATATTATGATTTACCAGAAAGATATAATCAAACAGTTGTAAAAGTCTTAGCTCAAACACCAAAAACTTTATTTATATATTGGGAAATTTCAGATGCTGATATAGAAAATTATAAAAAACAATATGGTGAAAACTTTTTTGAAACAACAAAGCCTGTTTTGATAATTCATAATGATAATTTAAATTATAGTTTTGAAGTTGAAATAAATGATTTTGCAAATAGTTGGTATTTACACATAAATGATAGTAAGTCAAATTATAGAATCGAACTTGGTAGACGTCCTATAAATACTAATAATATAGAAATAAAATCTGATTATATATTTATAACATCCTCAAATAAAATTGAAGCTCCTAATGATCATATTTTATTTAACAATTCTCAAAAAATGGTTTATTTTAGAAATGTGAAAACAAAACAAGAAATTCAAAAGCCTATATCTTCTCTTTCTTTTATAAGGAATATGGGAAAAATCTACGATATTTATGACATTTACAAAGAATTATATAAAAATGAAGATGACTTTAATAATTTATCAAATCCATCTTCTCATACATCATCTCAATTCAAATAACTAGTCCAAAAAGGGTGTCCCTATTGGCACAAAGGAGAAAAAAATGCAACAAAAAAAAGGTTATGTAAGTTTTGTATTACATGCACATCTTCCATTTATACATCATCCAGAAAGTGATGATTATTTGGAAGAATCGTGGTTATATGAAGCTATCTCAGAAACATATATACCACTACTTACAAATTTTCAAAAATTAGTTGATGAAGGGGTAGATTTTAGAATTACAATGTCTATGACTCCACCTCTTCTTTCAATGTTAGATAATAAATTATTACAAAGAAAATACATTAAATATTTAAAAAAATTAATTGAACTTTCAAAAAAAGAAGTTATTAGAACAGCTAATGATGAAAGATTAAATAAATTGTCTCATTATTACCTTGATAGATATTCTAATGATTTACATTTATTTAAAGATGTTTTTAATTGTGATTTAATTAGTCAATTTAAACACTTCCAAGACATTGGAGTTTTAGAAATTATCACATGTGGTGCTACACATGGATATTTTCCAATTTTATATGTTAATGAGAAAACTGTAAAAGCTCAAATAGCTGTTGGTGTTCAAACTTACGAAAGATATTTTGGAAAAAAACCTCGTGGTATTTGGCTTCCTGAATGTGGATATGTTCCAGAAGCTGATAAATATTTAAAGGAATTTGGAATTGATTATATAATTACTGAATCACATGGTATTTTATATGCTGATCCTACACCAATTTATGGTACTTATTCTCCTATTGTTTCTCCAAAAGGTGTTGTTGCTTTTGGGCGTGATATGGAGTCTTCTAGACAAGTTTGGAGTTCTATTAATGGTTACCCTGGAGATTTTAATTATAGAGAGTTCTATCGTGATATAGGTTATGAAGCTGATTATGATTACATCAAACCTTATATTGCTCATAATGGTGTTAGGGTCCATACTGGTATTAAATATCATAGAATTACTGGTAAAACTGATAATAAAGATTATTATGAACCACAATGGGCAATGGATTCAGCTGAAAAACAAGCAGGGCACTTCTTGGATTGTAGAACTAGTCAAATAAATGATATTGTTTCCGTTATGGATAAACCGCCTATTATTTTATGTCCCTATGATGCAGAGCTTTATGGACATTGGTGGTATGAAGGACCTTATTGGCTATACATTTTGTTTAAGAAGATTTATTATGATGATTGTAATTTCCAACTAATTACACCATCTGAATATATTGATAAATACCCTGAAATTCAAGTGTCATCACCTTGTCGTTCTAGTTGGGGTGCAAATGGTTATAGTGAAGTATGGCTTAATGAAACAAATGACTATGCACATAAACATCTACATGTTGCAGGAGATAGAATGTGTGAATTAGCTTGTAGCTATCCAAATGCAAAAGGATTAAAGAAAAAAGCTTTAAATCAATGTGCTAGAGAATTGTTGCTTGCTCAAAGTAGTGATTGGTTATTTATTATTACTAATGGAACTATGGTTGATTATGCTAAAAAGAGGATTAAAGATCATATTGGGCGTTTTAATAAATTATATTATCAAATTAAAAATGATGATATTGATGAAAATTTTCTAAAAGATATATCTAAAAAAGACTGTGTCTTTCCTGATATTAATTATAATATTTATGGATAAAAGTGTGACAAAGGGGACGTACCTTTTTGTCACACTTTTTCTTGTAAACAAGCTCCTTTTATGCTAATTTGCATATTATAATGTATAAGTTTTGAAAATTTAGTAGATAATACTTTAGAAGGGAGAATTTCATGAAATCTGTATGTATAAAAACAAATAATTTAAATTTACTAAATTATCTACTAAATGAATTAGATTATATAGAAATTGAACCTGTAATTATTTCTTCAAATGAATTCAAAAACTATAAAAATATAATTGTACACTACAGAGGAAATGATAATAAAAAATTTGTACACGAAATTTCCTGTATTTTAGCATGTCTAATTATAGATGAATTAGAAGAAAGTTTCCTAAAAAATATAATATTTAAAAATTATTTTTATTTTGACTCGATAGAAAAAAAACGTATATTAGATATGTGCTTTGATATATTTACTGATGATTTTAATTTGTATTTTGATAAAAAATATAATTATTTAATTAAAAGCTTTGAAGATTATCTAGTCATTAATAAATCTATAATTTTAAGTGGATTTTTAAATTTTAGAATAAAAGATTATATGTCTTTTTTGGAAAACATTGTTGATGAAGCTGTAAATGCATTTGTTGTAGAAAAAGAATATTTAGAATTTGTCTCTTTGCTAAAAATGTATATAAATTCTCAGAACTGTAATTCCAATATTGTTCATTTAATATATAATAATGAAAATTCAATTTTACTAGATGAAAATAAAGACATAATAAATGTCTCTAATGATATTTTTAAGGCTAAATATTTATCTGATATTACATTTTCTTCAAATGATTATGCTTTAAATGGTCTACTAACTCTCCTACCTAAAAAGATACATGTACATCTCATTGATAATTGCGTTGATGAGTTTATTCATACTTTAGGATTAATTTTTGAAAATAGAGTTGAAGTTTGTACTGATTGTAATATTTGTAAAATTTATAAAAAAATAAAAGTGTGACAAAAAGGTACGCCCCTTTTGTCACATTTTCATATTTTCACATACTTAAATTAATTCCACTTGCTACAACATCTTTCATATTTTCTATTAAATCATCTATTTCTTTTGGTGTTACAATTAGGTTAAACTCTCCTGGAAGCAATGCTTCTTTTATTTCTTCATAGTTATCTTGTTCTTTAAGTTGATTTAAATAGTCATTTGACTTTGCTTCTTCTTGTAGTTTAGTAATAAATAAATCTAAAGAATCATTTACAAGTACTGCTGTTTCTACAACTGTTGGTATCCCTATTGCAATTACTGGTATCCCTAAAGTAGCTTGACTTATTTCTGCTCTAGTATTTCCAACGCCTGCTCCTGGTACTATTCCTGTATCTGAAAGCTGTACTGTACTACTTATTCTTTCAATGCTTCTTGATGCTAATGCATCTATTACAATTACAAGTTTTGGATTTATATTGTCTACTATTCCTTTTAAAATCTCTAATGTTTCAATACCTGTTGTCCCTAAAACTCCTGGTGAAATTGCACTCACCATTCTTGTTCCTTCTTCTACATATTGTGGCAAATAATTTATTATATGTCTTGTAACTTCTATTTCATTTATTACTTTTGGTCCTAAACTGTCTGGTGTTACATATATATTTCCAAGTCCTACTACTAAGATTTCTCCTTGTTTATCTACATGTAAATCTATTATCTTCTTTAGTTCATTTGATAATGTTTCCGCTGATTTTTGTATATCTTCGTCTTGTGCTATTCTTAATTTTTTTATATCTATTGTTATATAATTCCCTTGTGGCTTTCCTATTGCTTTTTCTCCTTCTTCATTTGTTATTTTTACTCTTTCTACTGATATGTTTTCGTTTATTTCTTCTTTTTCACTTTCTATACCATTTATCTCATTTTCTATACTATTTGCTTTTCTATATAAATCTCTTCTTTCTGATGCCAAATCAGTCCTAAAATTAAATTGTTTTTGTTGTAATTTACTATTATCATTTGAAGATATATTTATATTGTTTTCTAACATAAAAAACCTCACTTCCTTTATTTTATTGTGAGATTTTTTTTACTTTTTATTCAATTAATTTAATTAGATTTTTGTACTTTTATTATTCAGCTATATATGATGTAGTTATTCCCCAAGAATTACTAGTATTCGTAATTTTTTCATCTTTAGTTAGTTTTATTTGTCCTTCCTGTGTGATACATACCCAAGATGGTTCTACATTATATGCATTAAGTGCATATTGAGCTAATACATAATTATTTTTTATTGCTTTTGGCAAATCTGTAAAAATAATAGTCCCCTGATTCAAATTATTGGTTAAAGGCAATTTAGTCTCATCTACTACAAACTCAATACTAACATATACAACATTTCCAATCTGACAATATCCACCTCCTGTTATTTCAACGCCATTTATGGCTGTTGGCCTAATATATTCAGTTGGTTTATAATTAAGCTTATCTTCCACTGATTTTAATTTACCTTTTAAATCTTCAACTTCTTGTTTCAATAATTTATATTCTTCGTTTTGACTTTCACTTGAACTTCCGCTTCCATCTCCATTTATATTCCCTTCATTTTTTATCTCTTGAGAATCTATAAGATTACCATATTCATCTAGCATAGCTAATTCTTCCTCTTGTGCATTTTCATAATCACTTTTCGCCTTTTTAGTTTTATTTATTAATCCATCATTTCCTATTAATGCTGCTATACTTATTCCTGCTAATATCAAAAGTATTATTATTGTTATTACTAATGTTATTATTGTTATTCCTTTTTCTTTTATATGTATTTTCTCCATTTTTTCCTCCTATGTATATTTTTCCCATTTATTTTTTTGTTATACTTATATGATTTTTATTTATATATTCATTATATCTATAAATTAGTTACTTGTAAATAACCCTTTTTGGTTTTTTATTCATATTATAACCTTTTTATATAAATTATAATTTTAAAAAACCGAAACTTAAACTTATATTTTTGAAATTTACCTTGAACGAGCATTTTTGAAAACTTCATAATATTTTATTTTTTATAATTATATATTTAAACATCTAAAAACACAATAAAAGTGACTACTTTCGGTAATCACTTTTTTACATAAAATTAATTTATATTATTCACATATATATGAGAATTCAATAACCATCCATCCATATTCCCAAGGAACATGTGCAAACATTATTTCTCCTGTTTTATTAATATAAAGTTGCTTACATACATAACCATTAGCTTCTAGTACATATGTGGCTATGCTAGCTGAAGGACAAAATTCCTTTGGTATTGACATAAAAGTTTGTCCTGCAGGTATCGTTTTAGCAGCAGCTACTGTGGCTTGTACAGTTACTACATTTCCATATTTTCTAACTTTACTATTAGCATTACTAGGATCTATATAGTCACCTACTAGTTGCAGATTACCTGTTGAAACATTTAACTTGTCTTGTTTTTTATTTATATTTTCTTCAAATGTATCTAATTTATTATCATATAAGCTTATTTTGCTATCATAAAGTTCTTTCATTGCTTTTACTGTAGAATTTAATTTTTCAATCTCACTTTTTAGTTGTGCAATCTCAGTACTTGAACTATTTTGCCCATCATTTTCAGTATTGTCTCCTGAATCATCTTTATTTATAACGGTTTTTCCATCCCATATATCTGATAACAATATCTCATATTTTCCATCTTTAGTTATTATACTAGCAATTTTATTTGTATCTGTTTCATCATATTTTATATCTTCTTCTTTTTCTACATATTTATTTAATATCTCTTTTAACTCATTTTGAGATAGATCCATACTCATATTTTCTGCTTGTTTTGCCATTATATCTGTTTGTATTTGTTCAATTATACTTGCTTTCTCTGCTTTTTCCTTTGCTGTTTTAGCCTTATTTATTAACCCATCATTTCCTACTAATGATGCTATACTTATTCCTGCTAATATCAAAAGTATTATTATTGTTATTACTAATGTTATTATTGTTATTCCTTTTTCTTTTATATGTGTCTTTTCCATCTTTTCCTCCTATGTATATTTTCTCCATTTATCTTTTTATCATACTTATATAATTTATTTTATGCATTTATTATATCTATAAACCAATTACTTGTAAATATCTTATTTCGTTTTTTTATTCATATTTAAAATTGAAAGTTATAATATATCTTTGAAATTTACCTTGAACGAGCATTTCTGAAAATTTCATAATATTTTATTTTTAATTATTATATATCTCAATATCTAAAAACACAATAAAAGTGACTACTTTTAGTAATCACTTTTTTACATAAGATAATTATATTACTTCATTATTATTTTAAAATCATACACATTTGTATAATCTAATGTCATACTAGTATTAAATTGTGTTTTCTCTCCAGACTCTAATGGTGATATAATTCCACCTACCGTAATAATTTCATTTCCTTCTCTATCTAGAAATACTACATCAACTAATTTTAACTCTGTTGCATTTTCACTAATGTTTGTTACATCCGCTAATAGTACAGTCTGTTTATTTTGTTGTGTTAATTCTATATTTGTAAACTTTAATCCATCTGTTTCTTTTTCTTCATTTAGTTTTGAGCTTATGTTTAATTTTGTTCCATTTTCTAATTCCTGTACTAATTGGCCTTGGCTTGCTTCTTGTTCTATTGTATTCACATTATTATCTTTTCTATTTTGTTTTACAATAAATAGTATTATTACTAATATAATAATTAATAAAATTATATATATTGTTTTATTATTTCTCTTCATAAACAAACTTCTCACTTTCTTAATTCGTTTGAATCATTGTTACTAAAATTTGGGGTAAATCCCATTTTCTTAACTCCACCAGTGAACAGAGCACTTGCCAACATTTCCAGCAGCATCGATACTCCAAAGATAATATGTTTGACCATAAGTATATCCATACACAGTAAGATTTAAACTCTTAGTTGGAGCTACATTAATAAAATTCGCTGGCATTATATCTTGTGTTGTAATTTGATAACCTACTACACCTGAATAATTTACTTCATTTTCAGCAACACTGACATTCATATGCCCATCAATAAATCCATTTAAAAGATTAAACGGTGGATTTTTATCTAAATTAGTTACCTCAAAAGTTGTCTCTCCGTCCATTGTTGTTATAACAATCTGTCAATCTCGCTTTAACTGTTACTTTACCATTCGAGGCCATAAGAGAACCTCCACATTTGATTACGTTTGTTCTTTCATAAAAAAGCCATGGATTTAATTCTATTGTATATCCTTGAACTGTTGTACTTACAGTGAGCATCTTTTCTTGAGCCCATGTTCCATTAGGAATATCAAGTGTAAACGTAGTATTTTGTGGAGTTAAATCAGGCACTTTTTTAGTTTTTATACTATTCATATTGCTTACATTACCTGCAACATCTTTTGCCCATATATAATATATTGTATCTTGTGTCCTCCATGCTGTTTCTTCTCTTATCTCTAATAATATTGTAGCTGTGCATGCTGTAAATTCTTGAGGTTCCACACTTTCTGTAGTAATAGCATATCCTATTATTCCACTTTCTCCATCATTTGCATTAAAAAACACACCATGTGTTGTACTTTCTAATCCAGTTATTACTGGTTTTGTTTTATCTATATTTGTTACATTTGCCGATGCAGCTCCACCGTAATTTGTTCCATCCCATAATCTTACATATATTGTTCCATTTGAAGTAAAAGTTTGACTAGGAGAGTCACTCCAATTTTTTCCGTCTTTACTGGTTTGAATTATAAAACCTTCTATAGATGTACCTGCTGTTACAGTTACATCTTCTTTCGTCCAAGTATTACTATCTGTACTATATACAAATGTCGTATTTGCTGTTGTTAAACCTTCTATTGTCGCTGTTTTTCTATCTATTAATACTTCTGCTTTCTCCTTATTTTTTGCTATTGCAACTATTTTTATATTATATTTTTTATTTTGTTCTAACTCTAAATATGTGTATGTTTCTTCTGTTTTTGTATCTTTTAAACTATAATTTTCATCATCTTCTGATTTTATATAATATTCTATTTTTCCGCCTTTATTATTTTTAGTCTTTACTTTTACTGTTATTGAATTTGTTGTATTTGTTATTTCTTCTATCTCTACTTTAGGTAATAAAGATTTCTTTGTTCCTATATATTCAATCTTTATATTTCCATCTTCTTCTGTTATACTAAATACATAATTATCATCTATCACTATTTGTTTTTCATCATCTTCATTTACATCTGTTATATTTAAATTTTCTTTTCCTTCAATAGCATGTATATATTCATCAATAGTTATTCTATTTCCATCTCTATCAGCAATTTCTTCCATCTTTGCTAATTCCAGTTGCTCTTGTAAGCTTGCTATTTTTTCTTTTTCTTTCGCTTCTTGAGTTCTTGATAATAATGAATTTTGTCCTATTTGTAATATTGATATTCCTGCTAATATTAAAAGAATTATAATTGTGATTATCAATGAAATTAATGTTATCCCTCTATTTTTATTTATCATATGTACGATCCCCTTTCATCATTATTGCTATTATACCTATAATTATATATTTTAATACTTCAAAACACAATAAAAGCAACTACTTTTAGTAATCACTTTTTTACATAAATCTTGGCATTCCCAATCCTTTTTATATTTAAGTTCGGTTTTTACTCACATATATATGAAACAGAAAAAGCCATATACGTATTTTTTCCCCAAGGTTGATGCCCTAACATTATTGTTCCCTCAGGCATAACAGTAAGTTCTTGAGTTACATATCCATTAGCCTCCACAACAGGGCATTTAACCACATCAGTAGGTCTAAATCCCTCTGGTACTGATAAGAATGGCTGATTTACTGGAATATCTTTATTTACTAGGCAAGTAATATTTAAAGTTACTACATTTCCATATTTTTTTATTGGATCTTTATACAACAGTTCAATATATTCAGTTGTACCTATTTGTGGTATTTGGACATCTAAATTATCTTGCTTTTTATTTATCTTTTCGTTAAAATCATTATTCATTGTTTTTATTTGACTTTTCAACGTATCAATTTCTTTTCTTAATTCTCCTATTTCTGTTGATGAAATATCTTGGTCATTATTACTAGAATCTGGTTCATCTATAATTGTCTTCCCATCCCATATATTTGATAATAATATTTCGTAATTTCCATCTTTAGTTATTATACTAGCAATTTTACTTGTATCTGTTTCATCATATTTTATATCTTCTTCTTTTTCTACATATTTATTTAATATCTCTTTTAACTCATTTTGAGATAGATCCATACTCATATTTTCTGCTTGTTTTGCCATTATATCTGTTTGTATTTGTTCAATTATACTTGCTTTCTCTGCTTTTTCCTTTGCTGTTTTAGCCTTATTTATTAACCCATCATTTCCTACTAATGATGCTATACTTATTCCTGCTAATATCAAAAGTATTATTATTGTTATTACTAATGTTATTATTGTTATTCCTTTTTCTTTTATATGTACTTTTTTCATATTTACTATCTTTCCTCCTATGTATATTTTTTCCTTTATTTTTCTTCTCATACATCTGTAATTTGTATTTATACTATCATTATATCTATAAGTTAGCTATTTGTAAATAATCTATTTCTTTTAAATTTAATTTCTATCATTTATATTACTTCTCTTCATATTATCTAAAATATTATAAAATTTGAAAAAAGTGCATTGAAAGTAAATTGAATTAGAAAATCTTAATAATATTTTATTTTTAATTATTATATATCTGAATATCTAAAAACACAATAAAAGTGACTACTTTTAGTAATCACTTTTTTACATAAAATTTAGTTAACAATATTTGTATTTTAAAAAATTCCAATAATATCTCCATTATCATCAATATCAATACTCTCTGCAGCTGGAACTCTTGGAAGTCCTGGCATAGTCATAATCTTTCCAGAAATTGCAACAACAAATCCTGCTCCCGCTTTCAAATTGATATCTCTTATTGTAATTTTAAATGGCTCTTTACATTCTAAATTTTTTGCATTGTCTGAAAAAGAATACTGTGTTTTTGCTATACAGACTGGTAAATTCGCAAATCCTAAATCTTCAATTCTTTTAATTTCCTTAATTGCCTGTTCTGAAAATTCCACTCCAGTTGCACCATAAATTTCTTTTGCAACTTTCTCTATTTTTGTCTTTATATCATCTTCTAATTCATATATATATTTAAATTTTTCTTCATTCTCTACTAGGCTAACTAATTTTTGAGCAATATCTATTGCCCCTTCTCCGCCTTTAGCCCAACCTTCAACAAGACTTGATTGAATTCCTTTTTCTTTTAACTCATCTTGTATATATTTTATTTCTTTTTCATCATCTGTAATATATCTATTTATTGCTACTATAACATTTAGTCCAAACTTATCTTTTAAATTTTCTATATGTTTATATAGATTGCTCATTCCACTTTTTAATCCGCTCTATATTTTCTTCTTGAATTTTGTCTTTTTCAATTCCACCATGGTATTTTAGAGCTTTAATTGTAGCAACAATAACAACTGCATCTGGTTTAATATCTGCTTTCCTACATTTTATATCTAAAAACTTTTCAGCTCCTAAATCCGCACCAAATCCTGCCTCTGTTATTACATAATCAGCTAACTTTCTTGCCATTTTTGTTGCAATTATACTATTACATCCATGAGCTATATTAGCAAATGGCCCTCCATGGATTATTGCAGGAGTATGTTCTAATGTCTGTACCAAATTAGGTTTAATTGCATCTTTTAAAAGCACTGTCATAGCTCCTTCGGCTTTTAAATCTTTAGCATATACAGGTTCTTTTTTTGAATTATATCCAATAATTATATTTCCTAATTTTTGTTTTAAATCATCTATATTTTCTGCCAAACATAATATTGCCATAATCTCAGATGCAACAGTAATATCAAATCCGTCATTTCGTGGAACAATATTCTTTTCTCCTGATAATCCTGTATTTACAATTCTTAATTGTCTATCATTTAAATCTACACATCTTTTCCATGTAATTTCTTGAATGTCTAATTCATTACCAAAATAAATATGATTGTCTATTATACTTGAAAGTAAATTATTAGCAGATGTCATTGCATGAATATCACCCGTAAAATGAAGATTTATATCTTCCATTGGTGCAACTTGAACATGTCCACCTCCAGTAGCTCCTCCTTTTATACCAAAAACTGGTCCTAAAGAAGGTTCTCTTAATGCCAATATTGATTTCTTTCCTATTTTAGAAAATCCATCTGCAATGGCTATTGATACAGTCGTTTTTCCTTCACCTAGTGGAGTTGGGTTTATGGCAGTTACTAATATCAATTTTCCATTTTTTCTATTCTTCAGTTTTTGATATACTGAGTTAGAAATTTTAGCTTTATATTTTCCATAACATTCTAAATCATCTTCACTAATATTCAGTTTTTTACCAATTTCTGTTATTTTCTCTAATTCTGTATTTCTTGCAATATCAATATCTTCCATAAAAATCATCTCCTATTTTAATATTCAAATTATAAAATTATATACTAAGCAATGATTCCAACTATTATTCCAATTAGTGCCCCTATAAAAACTTGAACTGGAGTATGTCCTAACACTTCTACCAAGCGTTCTGAAACTTGCATACCTGTCAACCCTGGTGTTTCAATTATTTTATTTAATAAAGCTGCTTGTTTTCCTGCAGCTCTTCTAACACCACAAGCATCATACATAACAACAGCAGCAACAATAACAGATAATGCAAAAATTGGTGTATCTACACCTTGATATTTTCCAATCAATGTTGCTAAAGATGTAACTATTGCAGAATGAGAACTTGGCATTCCTCCTGCACCAATTATTCTTTTAAAATTAATTTTTTTTGTTTTAATTAAATCATGTATCACTTTATATGTCTGAATAAAAAACCATAATAAAAATGGTATATATATATATTTGTTTTGTATAAAACCCATCAAATTGTTCACTATGATATTCCCCTTTTTGTATAAACTAAAAATTTTAAGTCTAAATACTTTCAATTATATTTAATTTTCCGCTGAAAAACTCTCTTCTTTAAATTCTCCGTCTTTTTCAAGTAAAATGGTTATTTTCTTTTCTGCTTCTTCTAACATTTTATTACATTCTTTTGATATTTTTATTCCTTCTTCAAATTTAGATATAGATTCATCTAAATTTAAATCACCCTTTTCTAATTCTGCAACTATCTTCTCTAGATTTTCCATATTATTTTCAAAACTTACTTTTGCCATATTCTTTCCTTTCGTTTATTCTATTCTGTTACTTTTCCAGTATTTACATTAACATTGTATATTGTTATAACAGTCCTATTTGCTTTATTTATTACTGATACATTATATGTGCCATCATCTTGTAGTTCAGCATTAAAATCATAAGAATCAACTGAAATAGCCCATTCTTCTTTTGCTAATTCAATTGCTTTTTGCCTATTCTGAACTTCAATATTTTCCTGCTTACTTTCTTGTTCTTCTTTTCCCACAATAGCTGTGTTATTACTATTTTGTTCTTCTATTTTGGGTACATCTTGTTCATTAATTATATTTTCTGATAATACATTATTTTCTTCTATACTATTACTTATTTCATTATCATTATAATTATCATTTTCATTTATATTTTCAAAATAATCCATCATATTTGAAATTGCATCTTGGTTATTGTTTGACTTATTTTCTTTTACTTTATTATTAAATATTACAGCAACTACTCCTCCAATTAATAATACACTTAATATTACTATTATTATTTTTGTTTTTGTTGTTATTTGATTAATCATATAATTTCTCTCCTTGGCATTTAGTTTTTTATAAAACTCCTGCTTCTACTTTTCCATCTACAAATCTTATTTCAATTTTATCATTTGCTTTTAAATCTTTTTTACTCTTAATTATTTTGCCTTTTTGTTCAACTAATGAATATCCCCTTGTTAGTGTTTTTAATGGACTCAATGTATCTAATTTAGAAACTAATTCTATATATTTTGTCTTTTCTTCTTTTTGTTTAGTTTTTATAATGTTTTCTAATCTTTTTATTAAATTATCTATTTTTATATAATTATCATTAATATCTCTATAAGGTTCTTTAAATACTCTTCTTGACATACATTTTTCATATCTTAGTTTCATTATCTCTACTTTTTTTACTAGAGTTAATCTTAATCTATTTTGATATGAATTTATTTTTTGTTTTACTTCATATATATCTGGAACTGCAAGCTCAGCAGCTGCTGAAGGTGTTGGGGCTCTTAAGTCTGCAACAAAGTCTGAAATTGAAAAGTCAGTTTCGTGTCCTACTGCAGATATTATAGGAATTTCTGAATTATATATTGCATGGGCAACTATTTCTTCATTAAATGGCCATAAGTCTTCTAATGAACCTCCACCTCTTGCCAAAATTAGTACATCCGCTAATTTATTTTCATTCATAAATTTAATTCCATCTGCAATTTTTTCTGCTGCTCCTTCACCTTGAACAGGCACTGGAAATAGTCTTATATACACATTAGGATTTCTTCTTGTGCTTACATTTATTATATCTCTTATTACAGAACCAGTTTGTGATGTTAAAACACCTATAACTTTTGGCATTTGGGGTATATTCTTTTTATGGTTTTTATCAAAGAAACCTTGCTCTTCTAGTCTCTGCTTAAGTTCCTCATATTTTTTATATAGTCTTCCTACTCCATCTTCTTGCATAGTTTTTGCATATAGTTGATATACTCCATCTCTTTCAAAAACAGATACCCCTCCTACTACAAAGACCTTCATTCCGTCTCTTGGTACAAACTCTAATCTTTCTGCATAACTTTTAAACATTATGCATTTTATTAGTGATTTTTCATCCTTTAAAGTAAAATACATATGCCCTGTATAATGATTCTTAAAATTAGAAATTTCTCCCTTTACTAAAATATTGTTCAAATTTTCGTCGTCCGCAATTTTATCTTTAATATAACCATTTAATTGACTTACACTTATTGCCATATTCTCATAATTCATAAATTTATTCTCTCCTAATTTAGAGTGTCCATACCTTTTACTATACTTGCAAGTATTCCATTAACAAAATTTTTAGACTTATCTTCTCCATATTTTTTAGCAAGCTCTACTGCTTCGTTTATTGCTACTTTATATGGTACTTCACTATATTTTATTTCATATATTGCAAGTTTTAATATAGCCAAATCCATTTTTGAAATTCTATTTAGTTTCCAATCTTCTTTTAGATTTTGCTCAATGTCTTTTAATATTTGCTCATTATTTTTATTTGTCCCTAAAATTACATCTTTCATATATTTTTCTGTTTCTTCGTCTTTTATATTGTTGCTTTCAAAAAATAAATCAATTTGTTCTTGTAAGTCTTCTGTTTTTTGAATTTCTAAACTATATATTAGTTTGAAAGCATATTCTCTCATTGTTGATCTATTCATTTTCTCTTCCTTTCGCTTCACTTCGTTCCGCTCATCGTCATCTGAAAATTTCTCCGAAATTTCCATCTGCCAAATCTTGCCTTCGGAGCCTTTTCTGCTTTGATTCGCTCATCGCAACTGTAAAAATTGGAAATTTTTACAGTTTGCAAATCACTTACTCTGCTTCTTTTAATATCATTTGTCTGCCAAATCTTGCCTTCGGAGCTTTTTCTGCTTTGATTCGCTCATCGTCATCTAAATTTTTTTATTTTTTAATTACATTTTATCAATAAATTTTTTTAATTTTGTTTTAACATCGTCCTTATTTTGTTGAACGTAGTTTCCAATAAAGGCACCTGCTAATACTAATAATATTCCTATTATCAGTGCATATAGTTTTGTTGCTAATATTATTATTGATATTATTATTCCTATAATGGCTCCTCTATATTGACTTATGAATTTTTTAAAATCTTCCATTATTAAATATTCCCTTCATTATTCTTTTTCTATATTTACTTGTTTTTCTTGAATAGCTTTTTTAATTGCTATATTTACTTCTTTTACTTCTAAATCTGTTGCATCTTTTATTTTAGTTTTTATTTTGTTTTGTAAATCTGCTGATAAGTCTTTTATTATTGCATCTGAACTTACTACTAAATTAACAAAAATATTAATATTATTATCTTTATTCAATTCTACTCTTGATGTAACTTCTTTAGCCGTTTTATATTCCTTTATAACTACTTCAACTAAATTTTCAATTGTTTCTTTTGATATCATTAGTTTTCCATTTTCATTTTCTAAAAGGACTCCCTGTTTATCTCTTAATTCTTGTTTTGATGTTGGATCAAAAAATATGCATCTAATTGATAATAATATAAATACTATACTTACCCCTAAAATAATTTTTGATGATGTATCAAAAATTATTAAATCCTTTACTAAATTTAGTATTATATCTACATCTAACCAACCAAATACTAGTAAACATGCTATTACTGATATAATTAATATTATATTTGAGTACAATATTAGTGTAATTTTTTCTATAACTTTCATTTCTTTTATCTCTCCTTTTTCTTTTAGAAATCATTAAAACATTTATAATTTCTACTTTAACTAATCATTTATATTTTCTTCTACCTCATCTACATCTTCTTTTCTAATAGTGTCTGTATTAACACCTTGCACATGTACATTTACTTCTTCTACCTTAAATCCAGTCATTCCTTCTACTGCTTTTTTTACTCTATTTTGTATTTCAAATGCAACATCTGGTATTCTTGTACCATATTCAACTATAATGTTTACATCTATTTTTGTACTATTTTCTGATTTTTCTACTTTTATCCCTTTTGCTAGATTTTTCTTTCCACTTAATACTTCTGTTATTCCTCCAGCAAAACCTCCAGACATTGAAGCGACCCCTTCGACCTCAGATACTGCTACACCTGCTATAACAGCAATTACATCATTTGATATTTCTATTCCATTTTCTGTATCTTCTACTTGTTCCTCAATGTTATCCTCTTTTATCTCTTCAATTTTGACTTTTTCATTATTCTCTTCCATGTAAATTCCTCCTTTACAATATAAAATTGATATACTAATATCATGTTACTAGTATATCAATTTTGGGTATTTTTTACAACCTTTTTAAGTTATTTTTGTTAAATTTATAACTATTCGTTATAGTTCATACTTTTATGTTAGAGACATACGGGTTTGAAATTGCCCCTACTATTGAAAGTGTTAATAAAAATAAATACTTTTTTACAGCTCCTATTTAGCGAATATAGAATATCTGTTAACTGTATCAATTATTCAAATACTTCAAATTCATTAATTGTATTTCCTCTTAAGAAATCACAAATATTCATCCTTTTAGCATTTTCTCCTTGAATCTCTAAAACACTTAATATTCCTTGTTTTGTTTTAATGTATAATCCATCTCTTTGGTCTGATATCAAAACAGTTCCATTTCTAAAAATTTGAATATTTTCTTCATCATATCCAATGTTTGTTGCAATATCTACTTTCCAAAATTTAATCTTTTTATTGTTTAAGAAAGTATAAGCTCCCATAATTGGATTTAGTCCTCTAACTAGGTTTTTAATTTCTTGAGCAGTTTTATTTTCCCAATCAATTTTAGCCATTTCTTTATCTAACATTGGAGCTATTGTAAAATCTTCTCCTTGCTGTTCTCTTGGTGCTGTTCCATTTTCTATTTTTTCTAATGTTTCTACTAGCAATTTTCCACCAATTTTAGAAAGTCTATCCCATAGTTCTCCTGTTGTTTCATTATCTCCAATTTCAACTTCCTCTTTTAAAATCATGTCACCTGTATCCATTCCAACATCCATATACATTGTTGTTATTCCTGTTTTTTTATCTCCATTTAAAACAGCCCATTGAATTGGCGCAGCTCCTCTGTATTTAGGAAGTAATGATCCATGTACATTTATACATCCTAATTTAGGAATTTCTAGTATTTCTTTTGGTAGAATTTTTCCATAAGCTACAACGCATATAACATCCGGATTTAATGATATTATTTCATCTATAAATTGCTGATTCTTTCTTACTTTTATTGGTTGATATATTGGTATATTTTTTTCTATTGCAAATTCTTTTACAGGAGATGCAACCATTTTCATTCCTCTTCCTTTTGGCTTATCTGGATTTGTTACTACTCCTATTATTTTATGCCCTGCGTTATATACCGCTTCTAGGCTTTCTTTTGCAAAGTCTGGAGTTCCCATAAATAATATATTCATATTTCATTTTTCCTTTCTTTTTTCTTTACATTGTTTTTGTAGAATTTGTATAATTAAAATCATTACTCATATTTATATTTTATAATTTCTTTTATTTAATTCCCTCACTATTGCATATTATGTTAATTTGTGTTATAATCACTGTATCAAAATTTAAAAGGAGGACATGCATATGCGGTCAAAAAAATTACTTGCTACATTAGTTGTAGCCCTCACATTAGTAGCAACAGGATGTGGTGCTTCCACTTCCAACTCATCAGAAGTATCTTCTACTTCAAAAAGAGCTCAGGAAATAGAAGAAATCGAACCTGCTCGTTTCTCTGCTAAAGAAGTGGAAATCTCTGGCATTTCTAACGTAGATTATTCTTGCATTATCACAGATCACCAAACAGGCAAACAATATCTCTACACTTGGAATAGATCGGTTGAGTCTGGCGGTGCAAGTATGGTAGAAATTGGAACTATTGATGACGCTAATATCAATGCTGACTAATAAAATTTTAAAGTGGCTAGCAATTTATAATTGTTAGCTGCTTTTTTATATTCCACAGAAAAATTGCTCAGCAATTTTTCGCGGGCGAACAAAGACGAGGCATGAAAAGTAATTTAAAAGGTCAGAAAATTTTAATCATGCCTCTTTTGTTCTTTTTCAGGCTCTATATATTCCAAAGTCCCTGGCAAAATCTTATCAACAAAAACTTCTCCCTCTAAATGGTCTAGTTCATGGCAAATAGCTTGTGCTAATAAGTCTTTTGCTTTAACTTTAACTCTTTTTCCTTCTCTATCAGTATATTCAGCAACAACTTCTTCTGGTCTAATTATTTTTGCAAATTTATTTGGAAAACTCAAGCATCCTTCATCAACTTCTTGCTCTCCTTTAGTCTTTAAAATAACTGGATTTATTAAAACTATTGGTCCTTTGTCATCATATAAGTCAATAACAACTACTCTTTTTAAAATTCCAACTTGAACAGCTGCTAAGCCAACTCCATTGTATTTATGCATTGTATCAATCATATCATCTATCAAAGTTTGTAGTTTGTCATCTATTACTTCTACTTCTCTAGATTTTTTACTTAAAATTTCGTCTCCTTCTAATCTTAAATTTCTTATTGCCATTTTTATTTCCCCCATTCAAGATGTGTCCCCAATTTAAATGTAAGTAGAATTTGTTTCACAAATTCTGCATAAGTCATCTGTAGCAAGCGAAGCTTTAACAGCTGACTTAAAAGGAAACGTCCCCAATGGGACATTTTTATGCCATGTTATTGGGATTCACATCTATTGTAATTTTAGTATTTTTACAATTTTTTTCATATAAGTTATTTAATAGCTTATTCAAAGTTTCATTTGCATTTTCATTCATATTACCTTTTATAATAATTCTCCATCTAAATTTATTTTGTATCTTATCTATTGGAGATGGCATTGGCTTAAATATTTTAAATTCCTGACTATCTAAATTATTTATTGCAAATTCATATGCCATATTTGAAACTTTTTTTATTTCATCTTCATTTGAACTATTAAATCCAATTACTATTATATCGCAAAAGGGTGGATATTTCAACTGTTTTCTTAACGCTATTTCTGTTTCATAAAATTTTTCATAATTTTGTTTTTGCGCATCTTGAATACTAAAGTTTTCTGGATTGTAACTCTGGATTATTACTTTTCCTGGTAGATTCTCTCTACCTGCTCTTCCAGCTACTTGTGTTAATATTTGGAATGTTCTTTCTGTTGCTCTATAGTCATCTATGTTTAATGAGCTATCTGCTGCTATAACACCTACTAATGTTACTTTTGGAAAATGATGTCCTTTTACTACCATTTGTGTTCCAATTAGTATGTCTATATCTTCATTTTTGAATTTATTTAAAATTTCTTCATGTGAGTTTTTCTTTGTTACTGTATCTACATCCATTCTAATTGTTTTAGCTTTTGGAAATTGTTTATGTATTTCTTGTTCTAGTTTTTGTGTTCCTGTTCCAAAATATCTTATTTTTTCGCTTCCACATTCTGGGCATTTTTTTACTAGTTTTTCTTCATATCCACAATAATGACATTTTAATTTATTTTCATAACTATGATATGTCATACTAATATTACAATTTTTACATTTTACAGTATACCCACAATCTCTACACATTATAAATGTTGAATATCCTCTTCTGTTTAAAAATAGTATTGTTTGTAATTTATCTTTCAAGTTTTTTTCTATTTCTTGATATAAGTCCATACTTAGCATTGATCTATTTCCATTTGCCAATTCTTGCTTTAAATCTACTATTTCTACTTTTGGTAAATTTGACTGATTTGCTCTTTTTGTTAATTTTAATAATGTTATTTTTCCATTATTGGAATTATAAAATGTTGTTAAATCTGGTGTTGCACTTCCAAGTACTAATGGAACCTTTTCTTCTCTAGCAATTTTTTTAGCAATTTCTTTTGCATTATATTTTGGTGTTGCTTCTGACTTATATGAGCTATCATGCTCTTCATCAATTATTATTATTCCTAAATCTTTAACTGGTGCAAATATCGCCGACCTTGCTCCTATTACAATTTTTGCTTTATTTTCCTTTATTCTCTCCCATTCGTCATGTCTTTCCCCAATTGATAATTTACTGTGTAAAACTGCAATCTTTTCTTTCCCAAATCTTGATATAAATCTATCTAACATTTGTGGTGTTAATGAAATTTCTGGAACTAATACAATTGCTGATTTACCTTGTTTTACCACTTTATCTATTAATTGCAAATATACTTCTGTTTTCCCTGAACCCGTAACACCATATAATAGAAATTGTTCATACTCATTATTGTCTATAAATTTTGCAATTTTATTAAATGCTATTTCTTGTTCATTTGTAAGTTTTAAATTTTCTGTATTTTCTATTTCTTTGTTATTTAAAGGATTTCTATCTATCTTTGTTTCTGCTAATTCTAAATATCCATTTTTAATAAGAGTATTTACTATTGCTCTTGAACAATCTGTAAGTGCTTCTATATCTGGTATAGTATATCCTTCATTTTCTTTTACAAAATTTAATATTCTTTTTTGCTTTTCTGATTTTATTTTTCCATTTTCTATATCAAACTCAATTTCTTCAACATCTTTTTTTAAATACACTAAATTTATTTTTTTATCTTGTATTCTGTTATTTACATTTTTAGTTCTTGTTCCTGGAGCTTGCATTAATTTTATACATTCAGAGACATTGCAGAAATATCTTTTCGCAATCCACTTTGCAAGCTCTATTTGTTTATCAGTTAACCCATTTTCTACTTTTGCTATATCTTTAACTTTAAATTCTGAGTTTTCTTTTATTCCTACAACATGAGCTTCTTCTAAAGTTTTGAAAGTTCCAAATGGCACTAAAACTTTACTTCCAACAAATATCATGTCTTCTAGCTCTTTTGGTATGTTGTAGTCAAATGTTCTATTTAATTTTTTTGCTGTTGTATTTATTATTACTTCTGCTACCATTTTTCACCTCCATGTCCCATTGGGGACGTTTCCTTTTAAGTCAGCTGTTAAAGCTTCGCTTGCTACAGATGACTTATGCAGAATTTGTGAAACAAATTCTACTTACATTTAAATTGGGGACACATCTTCCTTATTTTCTCGATCAATATCATAAGATAAGATATCATATTTATTATACTAATTCAAGAAAAAATTTTTTAATTATTAACATTTGTCTTTTTTTGTGCTATAATATTTTTTAAATTTTTAAATATAAATAAAGTGGGTGATTGCTATGAATGATGAAAGATTTAATTTGACTAAAAAAGCTGGTATTTATGGAATTGCTGGTAATATATTTTTATTAATTATAAAAGCTATTGTTGGTTTTTTGTTTAAAAGTCAGGCTATGATTGCTGATAGTTTTAATAGTGCTGGTGATATTTTTGCTTCTTTAATGACTTTTATTGGTAATAAAATTTCAAGTGCACCACATGATGAAGATCATAATTTTGGGCATGGAAAAGCTGAATATATTTTTTCTATGTTTATTGGTATTTCTATGGTTTTTGTTGCTGCAAAATTGTTTTATGATTCTATCTATACTTTGATTTTAGGTAGTAATTTGGATTTTTCTTGGCTTTTGGTTGTTGTTTGTATTGTAACAATAATAATAAAATTTATTTTGTTTTTATATACTAAACATGCCTTGAAAAAATGTAATAATATTTTATTAGAATCTAATATGAAAGATCATAAAAATGATTGTATTTTAACTACTTTTACATTAATTTCAGTAATTCTTTCTTTGTTTGGAATTTATTGGTTTGATAGTGTTGTTGGTATTGGTATTTCTATTTGGATTGGTTATACAGGTATTACTATTTTTTTAGAAAGTTATAATGTTTTGATGGACATTTCTGTGGATGAAAAAACTAAAGATTTGATTTTGGATATTATACATGGATATAAAGAAATAAAAAAAATAGATAATATCTCATCTTCTCCTGTTGGTTCTCAATATATAATTTTTATAACTGTTTGTTTAGATGGAAATATGTCTACTTTTGAAAGTCATAATCTGGCTAATAGTATAGAAGAAACTGTTAGTAAATTAGACAATGTATATAAAACAGTTGTACATGTAGAGCCAATTTAAACCACAGATACAATTTTATTGTACTTCTGTGGTTTTTACTAAATATATTCTATTCTAGAATCTTTTCTTCTCAATCTTCACTTATCGTTTCTGTCTCATCAATTATACTAACTAATTTAGATCCCAAATTTATATCATTGCCATGTGATACTTGTACATAATAATTCCCTGATTTAGAAACATAAAAACTTAATCCATTTGCTGTATTCCAATATGTATCATCATCCGTTTTATATTTCACATCCCAATTATTTATATATCCATTATAATCAATATTAGTAATTTCTATTTTCCATCCACTACTTTGTTTTGTATATGTAACATCGAAATCTCCACTTTTAGGATTTTTATCTTTATATCTTACATTATACATTTCATCGTCCATTTGATCTATCATATAATAAGTCGTTCCATCATAATTAAAACCTTTATAATTAATAACATATCTATATTCGACATTTATTATATACTCTCTGTCTATATCTTCCAATTGTAAATCATTTTTTAGACTCTCTTTATCAAAATACCTAAATCCTTGTTCTAATTTGGCCTTTTCTTGTTCTTCTACTCCATTATAAATTATCTCACTTATTACTTTTTGATTAATAAAATTCCTTTGTTCTTGATTTAGTTCTTTCCCTAATTTAACTTTTGCATTTTGACTTAATTCATTAATCCTTGTTTGTAATACTCTTAATTCACTCTTAAACTGATAAAATTTTGACGAATCTATGGTTGAAAATCCTACTCTTATCCCTATAGAAGATACAATGAGCAACAATACTATTGTAATTACTAATGTAATCAATGTTACACCTTTTTCTTTTGTCTTTTTCATAAGACCTCCATCTAATAACTTTTTCAAGTTTCGTTTTTTATTCATATTTAAACTTAAAAGGGGCTGTAAAAAAAGTATTTATTTTTTATTAATAGCCTGAACGTTCCCGAAGACCTGAGTTAGGATTCAAACCCGATAGCAGGCTTCTATGTGAGGGACATAAGGGTTTGAAATTGACCCTGCTATTGAAGGTATTAATAAAAAATAAATACTTTTTTACAGCCCCTTAAAAATAACTTTATATTTTATTATAGCTTTATTGTATGTTATAATTTTGTTCTTATAATGGAATTTTGGCTGGGGTACTGTGATTCGAACACAGGAATGTCGGAGTCAGAGTCCGATGCCTTACCGCTTGGCGATACCCCAATTTAAAGTTAATTCCTTAAACTACAAATTTATATTAGCATAAATTTTATTTTTTGTCTATATTTTATAAAATTTAAATCACGTATTTTTTCTTATATTTTATCTTTTTGAACAAATCAATTTTACTTATATTTGTTATAGAACAAAAGAGGCATGATTAAAATTTTTTGACCTTTTACATTACTTTTCATGCCTCGTCTTTGTTCTCCCGCGAAAAATTGCTCAGCAATTTTTCTGTGGAATTTATTTATATTATAGGAAAGTTTATAGAAGATATAATTAAAAATTTATGTAGAAATAGGACTTTCCTATAATATAAAAAATGCAACATCAAAAATCATTTTTTTACAATTTATTACATTTTTCTTTTGTCAAGTAATACTAATCATTTTAACTTGAGATATTGTTAATATTAATCTCTTTTACCTTTTGGATAATTTTATAAATTTTCTATTGACATGTAGATTTTTTTAGATTATATTGATATTGCCTCTGGAAAATAAAGGAAATTTTTGTTTTTTTGTCGATTACTTTTTTTCTAAGTATTTTTTAATTTTAATAGGAGGAAAATATATGTTAAATTTCGTTATCTGCGATGATAATTTAAATATTTTAGACAAATTTTCTAAAATACTTGAAAATATATTTATAAAACATAACTATGATGCCAAAATAGGACTAAAAACTAGTGACATCACTGAATTATTAGATTATATAGATGATAATAAGACAGATGTATTGATCTTAGATATAAATTTAAAGTCTGATAAAACAGGACTTGAAATAGCTTCAGAAGTTAGAAAAAGGAATAAAGATACTTATTTCATTTTTACTACAGCACATCTAGAATATGCAATGATGGCTTACAAATTTAAAACTTTCGACTATTTAGCAAAGCCTGTAACTTCAGATAGATTAGAAGAAACTATAATCCGTTTATTTGAAGATATTAATGGTCTGCCAAAAAGATATATTAAGCTTGATAATAAGAAAACAATTATAGATGAAAGTGAAGTTTTATATATTAAACGTGATGGAATGAAATTAATATTCCATACTAAAAATCGTGATTATGAAACTTATAGTTCTTTTAACAAAATTCAAGATTCTTTGCCTAGCAATTTTATTAGAACTCATAAATCTTATATTGTTAACATTAATAATATTGAAAATTTAGATCCAGTAACTAATATAATTTATTTTGATAATGGTTGTACTTGTGATATTGGTCCTAAATATAAAAAAATGTTAATGGAGGAGGTGAAAAATCGTGGACATATTAAATAATGTTTGGACAGCAATTAGTACACCTAATATAATATTAGTTAATATCTGTATTGCTTTTCTAATTCTTATTATAGAAGCACCACTTTCTATATCTTTAATAGGAAATGTATTTAATTTTAAGTTTTCTAAAGTTCAAAAAATAACTTATATTGTAGTAGTTGGTTCTATTGGTATACTTGCAACATTTGTTATTAAACCACCTTATAATATTATCCTAAATTATTCTACTGCATTTATAGTTTTATTTTTTGTTATGAAAATGGGATTTATAAAATCAATTATAGCAACTGTATTTCCTAGTATTATATTTAACTTAGTTGTGAATTTAATAGCTAACCCCTATTTAGAGCTTTTAAATATTAGCTATGAACAAAATCTTTCAATTGTTTTATATAGAATTCCATTTGCTCTTTTGACATATTCTATTGTTTTAATTTTAGCAATAATTATACAGTATAGAAAAATAACAGTAACTTTATTAGAAGATATAGATATAAAAAGTAAATCAATTATAACATTTAATTTTATATTTGGTTTCTTTTATATTATTGTTCAAGGTATTTTAACAGTTAATTATATTGATATTTTACCAATACAATTTACATTTTTTAATTTTATATGTCTACTAATTTATTTTAGTTTAAGTTTTTTCAGTTTAGCAAAAATAGTTTCTTTAGTTAATACCACTAAAAAATTAGAAAACGCTGAAGAATATAATAGAACTTTACATATCTTACATGATAGTGTTAGAGGTTTTAAACATGATTTTGATAATATTGTTACAACAATTGGTGGATATATAAGAACAGATGATATGAAAGGATTAGAAAAATATTATTCTCAACTTGAAAAAGATTGTAAAAGAGTTAATAATTTATATATTTTAAATCCTGATATTATAAATAATCCAGGAATATATAATTTACTTACAACCAAATATAATAAAGCAACAGAAAGCGGTATTCAGATAAATTTAACATTTTTATTAGATTTGAATAATCTTAATATGAAAATTTATGAATTTGCTAGAATTTTAGGTATATTATTAGATAATGCTATTGAGGCAGCATCTGAGTGTACTGAAAAAATTTTAAACATAGACTTTAGAAATGATTCTAAAAACAATAGAAATATAATCTTGATAGAGAATACTTATAAAAATAAAGATGTTGATTTAAATACTATATTTAATAAAGGATTTAGTGAAAAAGAAAATCATACTGGTCTTGGACTATGGGAAATTAGGCAAATATTAAAGAAAAATAATAATGTCAATTTATACACAACTAAAAATGAACAGTATTTTTCACAGCAATTAGAAATATATTATTAAAAATGATAGATATTCATCTATCATCTTTATATTTTAATACCAAAAAAGAACAGTTCCTCTGTTCTTTTTTAGTGGATTGTTTATAATAACATTAAAGTATATTATGCTTTAAATATAAGCATTGTCGAACTACTTATATTTAAAATTAAAAACTATGTAATAATTAATCTTTTTTTACTAAACTAGCTGGCATTTTTGGTTGATGGAATACTGCCCATAATCCACAAGCTGTATTAGTAGATTTTGCATATTTCTCTGCAACTTTAGCTAAAAATTTTAACATAAAGATTTCCTCCTTTGTTTATATCTATAACATAAAAATACTGCCGGCTTGTATTTTTTATATTAGCTAATTAATTTGAAGCATTTTGATATACTTCATATCCATATTTATTATTTGTCAATTTATACGCCAATCTTGTTATCATCAATGTTTGACCTAAATATCCAAATATTAATATATTAGAAATTAAGCTACTTTTAATAAATACTGCTAATAGTAATCCTAGTATAAAGAAAACATATGATACTATTTGCTTTTGCTTCCTTATTTTGTTACTTAATATTGGTACATCTTCTGTATCTGCTGGTGCATAAAGTTTTATCATCATAACTCCAAATACACCTAAGATAATAATTAAAATATATTTTATAATATCTTCCATTACTACGTTTTTTGCTAAAAGTGCTACACCACAATAAAATGTACATGTTGAAATAATACACCCTATATGTGTTTTTAAATGAAAGCCTCCTGATGCTCCTCTATATGGCAGTAATATCAAAAATGTAAGTAAACTTAATTTAAACACTCCCAATAAGTATGCAATTCCTAACATTATAAAAATTTTTGGAACTTCCCCTAAAAGGATTTGTAAACCATAATTTATAACTTCGGCTCTTTCATCATCAACATCTGGCATTTCTTTTCTAATTTTATTGGTTAGAGACTGAGTGATTTTATCTATCATTTTTCTCACCCCTATTTTTCTTTGTTGAAGTTAGTTTATCATTATTATTACACTAATTAATATTTATTTTGTGAAAACGCATATTTTGTTTATATAAAAAATCTTTTTTTTATTTCATAAAACATTTTTGTACTTTCGTAAAAAATAGAAGATAAATTAAATATTATCTTCTATAAATCATATATATCCTTTAAAATGCACCATGTTCCAATACATTCTGGCAAATCTTTAAATGTTACATATTTTTGTGTTATTGGATGTTTAATCGTTAACTCATATGCCCATAAAGCGATTTGCTTCCCTTGTCCTCTAGTCCCATATTTTTGATCTCCAAAAATACTATGTCCAAAATTCGAAAGTTGAACACGAATTTGATGATGCCTACCTGTATGTAAATTTATTTTTAATAAACTTAAATTTTTAACTTCATTATATTTTATAACTTCATAATCCAATTTTGCTATTTTAGCATTTTTCTTATCTTTATTCACTACTTTACTAATATTATTGCGTTCATCTTTATATAAATAATCTTCCAAACTTCCGCTTCTTTTCATCTATTTTTCCATCAACTACAGCTAAGTATTTTTTCTTAAATACTTTATCTCTTACCTGCTCGCTAAGTCTTCCCGCAGCTTTTGAAGTTTTAGCAAAAATCATGATTCCCCCAACTGGTCTATCTAATCTATGCACTAATCCTAAATATACATTTCCTGGCTTATTATATTTTTCCTTTATATATTGTTTAACAATTGTAAGCATATCTACATCACCAGTTTTATCTGACTGAGACGGAATATTAGGCATTTTTTCTACTACTATTATATGATTATCTTCAAATATTACTTTTAAACTTTGCATATTTCCTCCCTGAGACACTTAGGACATATTTGCACTGTCCCAACTGTCTCATTTCTCCCATCTTCCATAAATCCCACATGGTAAAACTAATTTTGAATCTTCCATTGGAATTCCAATTTCCCCTGATTCTAGCTTACCCTTATATTTTTTACTTACTGTTAAATTCAAAATATCTTCTAATACTTTGCTTGATATTCCTGTTGTATATGAATTTATTAAGAAAAATAATGGATTATCTGATAATACATTTGTACACAAATCAACTAAATCATAAATATTATTTTCAAATTGCCATACTTCTCCTTTAGCACCTCTGCCATATGATGGTGGATCCATTATTATTGCATCATATTTGTTTCCTCTTCTTATTTCCCTATTTACAAATTTCACAACATCATCAACAATAAACCTTACTGGTCTATTTTGTAGTCCTGAGCTTTCTATATTTTCCTTTGCCCATGTTGTCATTCCTTTTGAACTATCTACATGGCATACACTTGCTCCTGCATAGCTACATGCAACTGTCGCTCCTCCTGTATATGCAAACAAATTTAAAACTTTTATTTCTCTTTTTTCTGATTTTATTTTGCTTATCATCCAATCCCAATTAACTGCTTGTTCTGGGAATAGTCCTGTATGTTTAAATCCCATTGGTTTTATATTAAAGGTTAAATCTTTATATTTTATTTGCCATTGCTTTGGCATTTTTTTATTGAATTCCCATGAGCCGCCACCAGAAGTACTTCTATGATATGTTGCGTTTATTTCTTTCCATTTTTTAGGGAAGCTTTTTTCTTTCCATATTATTTGTGGATCTGGTCTTGATAAAATAACGTCTCCCCATTTTTCTAATTTTTGTCCATCTGCCATATCTAATATTCTATAATCTTTCCATTCATTTGCTAATTTCATAACTATATTTACTCCTACCTTATACTAATAATATCTTAATACATCCAATAATTCATTTTCATTTATAATTAATATATTTTTTACCAAAATTAATATAATTTTATCATATTTTATTTATTTTTTAAAGTATTAACACTTATATTTGCTCTAAAATTTTCATAAAACTATATATTAAATAAAAATTTATTGTAGATAAAGCAATAAAGCTAGAAAATACTAAAGTCATAATTTTATTTTTTTTAATCACTTTAAATATTTTACTATAGATTTTCTCATTCATAATTTTGTGCTTGTCCAAACTTGTATTATAACTTATTTTAAAAACATCTTCCATTTTATTTCCCTCCATTTATAATATATATGCAATAAAAAATGAAATATTCCAATTATTTTAAAAATTTATTATATTGCAATTGCTAAATTAAATATTTAATGGTATAATTTTTTTAACACCTTGTGTTTATAATTTTAGGAGGTAACTCAAATGAAGAAAAAAACATTTATAGCTTTAGTAGTAGTTATCTTTTTTATGCCCTATACTTATAGGGCATTGGTACGGAGAAATTTAAAGAGATGCCCTATCCCTTTAGGATTTTTTCGTTCTAATGGTTCGTCTGTAAATAATAGGACGATCTTAAAAGAGCCAGGGATATAGTCTCTGGTTCTTTTATAAAATTATTATATATTTTAAAAAGAAAGGTAGATTTAAAATGTTGAACTTTTTAAAAAACAAAGAAAATCTAAAAAAGATTTTAATAGCCCTTTTAATTATTATAATGTGTGGAATAATCTTTTCTTATCAAACACAAAAAGTAGGACTACATGAAGATGAAGGCTATACAATTGCTTCTTCAGTAAGCAATGTTAATGGATTAATGTCTCCATATGTTAATAGTGATACTCCTGTGTGGTTATCTCGTTCATATGTAACAGACTACATGACTTTAAAACCAATAAACTATTTTAATATAGCATCTATTTTTATAAATCAAGCTTGGGATAACCATCCACCAGTGTTTTATACACTAGTACATTTTTCTACTATATTATTTGGTGGAGCATTTTCAGTATACAGTGTATTTATAGTAAATATCATGGCATTTATTTTAAGTTGCATTGTGATTAAAAAAATATTAGAAATATTAGATAAAGAAAATCTAGCACTTCCAAGCATTCTATTTTATGGACTTTCTATGGGAACAATCTCAATGGTTATTTTCCAAAGAATGTACATGTTATTAACATTTTTTGTACTACTATATTTTTACTTGACATTAAAAATATACAAAAATGATTTCAAAATAGATAAAAAAATGTCTATCACTTTAGGAATTACAACAGTTTTAGGATTTCTAACACAATATTTCTTTGCAGTATTTGCAATATTTGTATTTCTAATAATGTTAATAAAAATGATTAGAACAAAACAAGATAAAACAATTATAAAAAAATATTTTATGAATCATGTTATATATGCTGTTATAGGTGTTTTACTATTTGTACCTTGCATAAAACATCTACTATTTTCAAGTAGAGGACTATCCAATTTAGGAAACACTGGATATTTTGAACACTTCTGGCAATACATAAAGCACTTAGCTTATGCCTTTTCAATAAATCAAAATAACACAATATTAATAATTAGCGTACTAGTATTATTCGCAATTTCTATTGGATATTTATTTAAGAAAAGTAACGATAAAACTATTATTGCACTATTTACTATACCTAGTGTATTCTTCTTCGTGATATCAGTAAAAATGACATCATTCCAAGAATTAAGATATATAATGCCAATAATACCATTTGTAGCAATTACATTTATTTTAGTATTAGATGCTTTGTTAGAGAAAATAAAATTCAGAAATATTATTATAACTGCTATATGTCTAGTACTAGTAATAATTGGTTTTGTATTTTCTGAACCACTATTTTTATACAAAGACTACCAAAAATGCTTAGATATCGCTGAACAAAATAAAGATAAATCTTTTGTATATGTATATGATAATTTCTTTAATCATATGCAAAGTGTACCAGAAATGATGATTTATGAAAAAACTTTAATTATTAATATGAATAACAATGAATTACAATATATTGTTAATGATGAAAATTTAAAAAATGAACAATCTTTTGTTTTAAGCATTAAAAACTACTTAGATAATAATTCAGTTATAGAAGAAATTAAAAATAACACTGATTTCAAAAAAATCGAACAAATTTATGCTGGTCCAGACTCTCATTATGAAGTGGGAAATAATTTATATTTAGTATCAAAATAATCATTTTCAAAAAATCAGAACGCTGTAAAAAGCGATCTGGTTTTCTATTATTTTTTTCTATTATAACTTAAACCATTAAGATGTGTCCCCAATGGGACAAAAATTAAGATAGCTGTTTGAGCAAAGCGAATTACAGCTATCTTATGCAAAAGGAAACGTCCCTAATGGGACATTTTCTCTGCTAACTCTTCTGTTATCCCCTTTACCTGCATTAGTTCTTCTTTTGATGCTTTCTTAATTTTTTCCACACTACCAAAATGCTTTAATAAAGCTTTTTTCTTCACTTCACCAATTCCTTTTATATCATCTAATTCAGAATGTGTGATTGACTGTTCTCTTAGCTTTCTATGATAACTAATTGCGGTATCATGTACAGTATCTTGGAATTTTGTTATTAAATTCATCAAGTTCTCTGAAATAGCAATTTCATGTCTTTCTTCATCAATCAATGCTCTTGTTTGATGCTTATCATTTTTTACCATTCCAAACACCTTTATATCTAATTTCTGTCCTTCATTTTCATATTTAGCTATTGCTGTTTTTATTGCTCTTATTTGTGTTATTCCACCATCTGCAAATATAACATCTGGCAATTTACCAAAGCCTTTTTTTTCTTGTTCTGTTGCACTTTCTAATGAATGTGCTAATCTTCTTGTTACAACTTCTTCCATACATTTTGGGTCATCTTGTGTTAACACTGTTTTTATTTTAAATCTTCTTGATAAATTCTTTTTGATAACTCCATCTTGCATTACACACATACCAGCTACCATAAATTCTCCTGATATGTTTGATATATCATATGTTTCTATTTTTCGTGGCAATTTATCCATTTTTAGTACTTCTTTTAGTTCCATCAATATTTCTGATTTGTCTTTTTCTTTATTTTCTAATGTTACTTTTGCGTTATTTTCTGCCATTTCTACAAATCTTAACTTTTCACCTTTTTTAGGACTCTTTAATTCCACTTTTTTTCCTAAAATTGTGGATAACCATTGTTCTATTACGTCTTTTTCTGGCAATTCTTCTCTTAACATTATTTTACTTGGTATATTTGGATTGTCTAAATAATATTGTTTTATAAATCCTGTTAAGATTTCGCTATCTTCCATATCTTTTAGTTCTTTAAAAAAGTAATGCTCCCTACCTATCATTTTGCTTCCACGCACAAAAAATACTTCTATACATACTTCTATTTCTGATTTGTATAATCCTATTACATCAATATTGTTTTCTGATATATTTGATACTTTTTGTTTTGTAGATACTCTTTCTATTGCCATTTTTCTATCTCTTAGTTCTGCTGCTTTTTCAAAATCTAATTTTTCAGAAGCTTGTTGCATTTGAATATCTAATTCTTTTATTATTTTATCTGTTTTTCCTTCTAATAAATCTATTATTTCATCTATTTGTTTTTTATATTCTTCTGGTGTTACATATCCTACACATGGTGCTAAGCATCTTTTTATATGATAGTTTAAGCATGCTCTTGTTGTAGATTTAAAATTTCTACATTGACGTATTTTATATTTCTTTTTTATAAAGTCTAGCATTTCTTTTGCTGCTCCTGGATTTGCATATGGTCCAAAATATTTTGCTCCATCATTTAGTAATCTTCTTGTTATAATTACATTTGGATAATCTGATTTTACATCTATTTTTATATATGGATATGTTTTGTCATCTTTTAATAAAACATTAAATTTAGGTCTATTCTTTTTTATTAAATTACACTCTAAAATCAATGCTTCCGATTCATTATCTACTACAATGTATTCAAAGTGGTCAATTAGGCTAACCATTTTTTTTATTCTTTCTGTCTTATTTGTTTTTCTAAAATATGATCTTACCCTGTTTTTTAATGAAACTGCTTTTCCAACATAAATGATATTATCTTCTTTATCTCTCATTACATATACTCCAGGTTTACCTGGCAATTTTTTTAATTCTTCTTCAATATTAAACATCTTATATCCTCTTATTTTAATTTGTTTATAAACTATTAAATTTATAATCTGAAAAATGAGCCATTTTTATATCTATTATATACTATTTTTATAATTGAAATCAATATTTTTTTGCATAGTTAATGGGAGCTACATACTACGTAGCTCCCTCACTTTTAGTAAAAGTTGTACCTATTATCTACCTTTTTCTTCCTATAGTAGTCACCTTTAGCTTTTTCAAGCATTCTGTTAAATTCTTTATTCCAATCATTTCCCCAAGGAGTTATAATATCTTTTGTCCTTTCTGTTACAAATAGATGAACTCCCCAGCCTTCATCTTCTAATGCCCATTGTGCATCTTCTGAAATATATACATCCGGAAATTTACTATGGCTTGGATTTAGCTCTCCTGCTATAGTAATTTCGCCATCTGAGAAAACAGTATTTCTACCATTTAAAAGTGTTATTTCTTCCCGAAAATTTGGTTTAAAAAGAATATAAACACTTTTCCCCATAATTTCTTCTTTGTAATTATAAATGTTTTCGTACATATGTTTCCCTCCTGAAATTGAATTCATAATGTTTTATAGGTACAATGGAAGATATCTCTTCCTATTTATGTAAAATCTATATTTATTATACTACCTTTTTACTTTATGTCAATTCTATTCCATATACCCTATATAAGGCAAATTCCTTAAATTTTGGTCATAATCTAGTCCGAATCCCACAACAAATTTGTCTTCTATTTTAAATCCAATATAATCTATATTGAGCTCCACTACTCTTCTTGATGGTTTACTTAGTAGTGTTGCAATCTTTATACTACTTACTCCTTTTTCTTTTAAATGAGTTAGCAAAAAGTCTATAGTTCTTCCTGTATCTACTATATCTTCAATTATTATAACATCTTTTCCTTCTATACTATTTTTTATATCTTTGTGTAATGTTACCGTTCCTGTACTCTCTGTTCCTTTATAGCTTGATACTTCTATGAATTCGAATATTACATTATTCTTCACTCTTTTTGCTAGTTCCCACATAAATGGTACAGAGCCTTTTAATATTCCTAAAAATACTATCTCTTTTCCCTCATAATCTTTTTCTATTTCTCTTGCCATCTCATCTATTCTTTTTTCTAATCTTGATTTGTTTATTAATACATTTATATTTTCCATCTTTTGTCCCCCTTAATAACATTATACATATAATATTAGGTGAAATCAATAAAAAAGGAAAAAGTATTGTGCAGCTTAACCACAATACTTTATAATTTTCCTTTAGTTTCAAAATACTGCTACAGCCTAATTTCTTTAAGTTCAAAAACAAACTGAATATAATTATACCTTTCCCTTAGTTTCATACTAGAAAGTTTCAGAAAATTGATTGGTACCCCATACTTTTTGAAAGAACTATCATTTTCTAACTTAGAAACAACCATGTTTATAATTTCACCCTTATTATCTTTAATATACTGAATTTTATTCTGAAATGTTGTAGCAATGTTTACTTCTATCACTATAAAATCAAAACTATTTTTTCTACCATTTTCAGGATCTCTCATAAACATAGGCTTCTCTATCCTAGTAATAAACTTTTCTATTTCCTTATGTCTTACAGGTTTTTTAATCTCTTCAACCTTTTCTAATTCTTTGTAGAATGTTTCGATTGTTTCTCCTTCTGAAAGTGTACTAATTATACTTTCTAAACCATGTTGATTCAAATTTCCAAAAATATTAGAATAATTAGAAAATCTATTCCAGCATTTTTCACCAAAGCTATCATATTCAAGCATTTTTATTTGTTTGTTTTTCTGAACGTCACTCAGTGGCATACTTGTGTATATACCATTTTTGTCAAAATAGTATGCCCTTTTTTCGGCTACTCTCAAAACCACATTTGTTAAATTGTAATTACAATTCCGCATTTTTTCCTCCTTATTTTTCTACTTTTATTTTGCAATTATTTTACATAATTTTATCACAATTTATTGTTAAAATCAACAATTCTGCATCAATCTATAGGCATTTATGTAAATATATGATAAATTACAAGAAATTAATACATAATTTTTCAAAATACATAAGGAGATTTGCACTATGAATAAAGAATTACGGAAAATTAGAAATGCAGTAAATAACTATGTTGTATTATTGGCAGAAAATCCTGAAACAGTCAGAGAACACTATCAGGACTATATCTCAGATGTTGAAAGATTATCAGAATCTGTTGAAAACTACATTAACGCCACAGCTGATTTATTTAAAATTTGGTGTAATAACAGTGTAGAAGTATTCGAATATGAAGACAATAATTTATTTCAGCAGATATACAAAAAAATTAACATGTCGATAGTAAATCACTATCTAAACAGATATAGCTATGAATTATCTGTTTGTATAATCTTTCAGGATAATCTCAGCATTATAAGTAAACGGCTTACCAGTTACGAAATTTTTAATTAAACTGCACACTAGGAGTCTATAGTATAGTCCCCCTTTTTCATATATTTATTTTTATAAGTTAAGTTTCGATTTTTTATTATTTCTCAAAATTGTTTATAGAAGAAAAATATATATTTCAAAGTGAGTTCGACCTTATAAAGCTATTTTTATATCTGTTTATAGTGTGTTTCTAAACTTTGAATATTCAGTATCTTAAACGCCCTGAATGCTGGAGTTGTTCGAAACGATAGTGAGTTACAACTCCAGTATGGAACTTTTAAATATATATCTTTCTTCTAAACAATAATGCTTTCAAAAAACCGAAACTTAAATTTTTATAATACTTGCACAAAATTTGTATATATAGTAATATAATACCATAAGTTTTGAAAGTTGCATAAAAATAAAAAAGAAAGGAGTTTTAAACCAAAGCGCCAGAACCCCCATTTCGGTGGTTGACGAGGTCTAGAGTTATCGAAATTTTCGGCGGATGCTCTAGTGGCTTTTACTTAAGGTCATTATTATTACTTAAAAACTAATAGTAATATTAGAACAGAATGTAATAAAGTTAAGTATTGCAAACTTTCAATTCCCAAAATTTTAAAAAGAATTAACATTTGGTGTCGTTAAGTTTCGCTTTTAATTCTTTTTAAAATTATATCTGATTATTAAAGGAGGATTTTACAAATGTGTGGAATTGTAGGTTACATAGGAACAAAAAAAGCTTGTCCAATTTTATTGGCAGGTTTAAGTAGATTAGAATACAGAGGGTATGACTCTGCTGGTATTTCAACAATTGAAAAAGATGAATTATCTTTAATGAAGGACAAAGGAAGAGTAAAAAATCTATCAAATTTAGAAGGAATTGATAAATTAGAAGGAACAATAGGTATTGCTCATACCAGATGGGCAACCCATGGAAAACCTTCAAGTGAAAATTCTCACCCACATCAAGATAATTCAAAAACGTTTAGCGTAGTTCATAATGGAATTATAGAAAATTACAATGAATTAAGAAGATTTTTGACAGATAATGGATATACTTTTTATTCTCAAACAGATACAGAAGTTATACCAAATTTAATACATTACTATTTTAATAAAGATACACAAAATGATGATTTAAAATTTTTAAGAGCTGTTAAAAATGCTTGTCTAGATTTAAAAGGTAGTTTTGCTATTGAAGTAATTTCAAAATTATACCAAGATAACATGATAGTTGTAAGAAAAGATAGTCCTTTAGTTATTGGAACATGTGAAGATGAAAAATATTTATCATCTGACATTCCTGCTATACTTTCTTATACAAGAGATTTCTATCTTTTAAATGATTTAGAATTTGTAGTTTTAACAAAAAATAATGCAAAATTTTACGATAAGAATTTAAATGAATTACAAAAAAACACTCAAAATATAGAATGGAATGCATCAGCCGCCGAAAAAGATGGCTTTGATGATTTCATGTTAAAAGAAATTTATGAACAACCAACAGCAATTAGAGAAACTATTGGAGCTAGAATTAATGTGAATTCAAAATGTGAATTTGATGAATTAAGCTTCACAAAAGATTACTTATCTAATTTAAACAGAATTTATATAGTTGCATGCGGTACAGCTATGCATGCAGGATTAAGTGGAAAAAATGCAATAGAAAAACTTTGTAGAATACCTGTAGAAGTTGATATTGCATCAGAATTTAGATATAGAGACCCTATTATTGACGAAAAAACATTATGTATTTTTATATCTCAATCTGGAGAAACTGCTGATACAATAGCAGCATTAAAATTATCTAAAGAAAAGAAAGCTAAAACTCTTGCTATAACTAATGTAATTGGAAGTTCTATAACAAGAGAAGCAGATTACTCTATATATACACATGCCGGACCAGAAATTGCAGTAGCATCAACAAAAGCATATACATCTCAAGTTGTTTTAATAAATATATTAGCGATTTATTTTGCGGAAATCTTAGAAACTTCTGATACTCAGAATTTAAATAATTTAAAAAGAGAAATTTTAGAATTACCTAAAAAAATTGAAGAAACTTTGAAATGCAATGAAAATATTAAAAACTTTGCAAAACAAATATACCTAGAAAAGGATGTTTTCTTTTTAGGAAGAGGAATTGATGAAGTTGTTAGTAAGGAAGGCTCTTTGAAATTAAAAGAAATATCTTATATACATTCTGAAAGTTATGCTGCTGGAGAATTAAAACATGGGCCAATTGCTTTAATAGAAAATGGAATAACAGTTGTTAGTATTTTAACAGACAAAAATTTAGCGCCAAAAACAATAAGTAATATACAGGAAGTAATTACTCGTGGTGCAAAAACATTAGTAATTACAAATCTAGAAATTGATAAAACAATGTTTGACGTTGTAATTAATATTCCTGAAACAAATTGTTTCATTTCTCCTATTTTATCAATTATCCCACTTCAATTACTTTCTTATTATATCTCTAAAGAAAAAGGATTAGATGTAGATAAGCCTAGAAATTTAGCAAAATCTGTAACAGTTGAATAAAAAATATGTCTTAGTAATAATATATTACTAAGACATATTTTTTATATTATAGAAAAGTTTTATTTATGCATAAATGTTTAATTATATCTTCTATAAACTTTCCAATAATATAAATACATTCCACAGAAAAATTGCTGAGCAATTTTTCGCGGGCGAACAAAGACGAGGCATGAAAAGCAATTTAAAAGGTCAAAAAATTTTAATCATGCCTCTTTTGTTCTGTTATAGGAAAAATCGCAGATTTTCCTATAACATCAAATATTGTACACAATTTTACTATTGTAAAATTGGCACACGAACAAAGACACGGACTTAAAAATGTTTAAAACAGAAACAATGTTATTAATGTCCGCTTTTGTTCTTTGGACGAAATTTTTTTAATACATAGAAGAATCTAATTCAAGCCGTTCTAACTCTTCAAGTATTGCATTTTCAACCTCATCCTTAGTTATTCCATAAGTTGCTAAACTCCGCTCAAGCCCTTTTACTCTCTGGCTTATTCTTACTCCTTTTACAGTGTAGATTGTGTCTTGCCTAGTGTTTCCTTTTTCAATTTCTGAAAAGAAATACCATGTTCCCTTTGATCTCATATAGATCGCTTTCACTCTGTTTTTCATCATAGGGTTCCTCCTTTTTTGTGCCGAACAATTTAGTTATATTGACATTATATCACTTTATGTTTATTAAATCAATAGTTTCGTAATTTTTAAGTTTTGTTTTTTTTAAACATTTATATAAGCAATTTAACAATTACTAAACAAACTGCACCTGGTAGTCCCAATAGCCCAATCAAAACACTTGTAAAAAAATTAAGACCAATATGAAATCCAAAAGTGCTTCCTATTAAATTAATTAGAAATATTACAATTCCACCTAAAATTGAATTAATAATTAATTTTAATATTTTTTTTATTGGAACTATAAAAACTCTACCAAATATAAATAAAAAACAAATACATGCTAAATATGTAATTAAATTTGTATCCATATAAAACCTCTTTTAAATCTTTTTATACATTTGTATGTTCAAACATGGACAAATATTCATTAATATATAGCAATAATTTTAATAATATTAAATATACTAAATTTAATATTATTAACCTAACTCTTCATTATAATTTTCATATTCTAATTGATTTATAGAATCAATCGATATCCCTTTTGTTTTTGCTAACTTTAATAGATAATCTAATTTAGCCTGATTTGCTTTTATTTCATAAATATAATAATCGACTAGCTCTGTTTCAGCATATTCAAAATTTTTATTATTACATTTTAATTCTTCTCTTGTTTTTATTATATTTTTTACTAACTCTATCTCTTTTTCTAACTCACTTTTATCTATTAATAATCCTTCTTTTTTATATTCTTCCTGCATAAAAAACACTCCTACTTAATTTAATTTTAAATATTATATGCTTTTTTTTCTAATTTATTCTAAAAGTTTCTAATATATTGTAAAACTTTTACCCATTGCGAACAATCATTATTTGAAGCTGTGAATTGTAACAACAGTTTCCATTTATGTAACTTTTTTTGCAAAAATACTTGTTTTTTTCGCCATTTTATAGGATAATATATATGTATGATTATATAAAGAAGATAATTATTAAAAAGGGGCAAATAAATAATGAAAATAATAGATAATTTTTTGAAGAAACTAGGTGTAAGTAGAAATACATTTGCAACATATGTATTAACATTAATAACTATCTATTTAGCAGTAGATAGAATAGTAGAATTTATGTTAATGCTGTTCACAGGTGTATCTTATTCTTATTGGGGCCCAATACAATATACATTAGCACTTGCATGTCCAATATTTGCTTTTTTATTTTCAAGTGCTTCCGAATTTGCATCAACTAAAAAGAAAAAGGTTACTTTATTTTACATATATATTATTGGATTAAGTGTTATAGCAATATCTATGTTTATTCAATGGCTTAATATGGCTGCATGGTTATTGTTAATATATAATCCTGGATATGTAGATTTAGTAACAAACTTTTCAGATTTGGTACAACCTGCACTAACATCAATAACAATTCTATTCCCCGTATTTATAATACCAAAAATATTTAAATTCTTATACTTCGGCGTTAATGACAGTAAAGACATGAGTCGTTCTATTTGGGATTATGGAGGAATTGATTTATCAGATAAAAAACAGGGTCATGGTCCATATACATGTGAAGTATTTTTATGCCAAGATAGCGAAACAGCAAAGATAGTAACAATTCCTGAAGCTTCTAGATATCAATCAATGTTTGTATGTGGTGGATCTGGTTCAGGTAAGACATCTTTAGTATATGAGCCTTTAATTGCTAGAGATTTAGATAGAAAATTCTTTTTTAGAGAAGTTTCTAAAGAAATGGGATTTACAGCTTTAAAAACAGGTATAGCTACTTTAAAAGGCCCATATGATAATGAATATTTAAATATACATTTCAACTTAAATATGTTAGTTCCAACATCTGGTAACGAAGATGTTTATAAAGGATATATGAAAAAGATGATATTAGATGCATCTACAGAAATTACCTATAAAAACTGTGGTATAACAGTTCTGTCACCAGATAGAGAAATTACAGATCATATGATAAGTGTATGTAAAAACTTTAGCTTACCATACAATATTATTGATCCATCTGATAAAAACTCAATTGGTATAAATCCTTTTGTGTATAATGATACTAATAAAATAGCTATAACAATATCTTCTATATTAAAAACAATGGTTAGTCTTTCAAACTCCAATTCAAATGAAGTATTTAGAGAAGCTATTGCATTACAAGCTATTGAAAATGTTGCAATTTTATTAAAAGAAGTTTATCCAAAAATGAATGAAGGAAAATTACCTAATTTATCTGATATGTTAAAAATGTTTACAAACTTTGACTTAATAGAAAAAATGTGTGAAATCATGTCTCATGATGATATGTTAAAAGATAAATATAGTGTACAATTAGCATACTTCAAAAAGAATTTTTATAAGGATGGAATTGGTAGAAAGTCAACAGAAATATATATTGATGCAATAATAAGTCAATTAGATCAATTATTAAGATTACCTGGTGTAAAATCAATTCTATGTAATAGAAATAATAACATTGACTTTGACAAAATGTTAGCAAATGGAGATGTAACTTTTGTATGTACAAGACGTGGTGATTTAGGTTCAGCTAGTCACAAGGCATTTGGTTTATTCTTCTTAATATCAATGCAAAATGCCGTTTTGAGAAGACCTGGAAGTGAAAAATCTAGGGTTCCAAACTTCTTATACATTGACGAATTCCCTGACTTTATTTGTAAGGCTACAGAACCTATATTCACAATGTATAGAAAATATAAAATTGGAACAACAATATCTGCTCAAAACCTAGCCCAATTAGGAACTACTTACAGTCAAACAATTCTATCAAACTGTGCAAGTAAAATTTTTACAGGTGGAGCAAGTATTGAAGAATTAGAATGGTGGGGAAATGAATTTGGCTCTAAGAGAGAATGGACTTATAGTAACTCTATGGATATGGAAAAAATGAAATATGATTCTAAGTATGGAAATGTTGAATGGAAATTTATTCCTTACTTTAAGCCAGGAAAACTTCAAGCACTAGGAACAAGAGATTGTGCTTATAAAATTAGAGATCCAAAAGGAAGACCTATGGCAGGTCAAGGAAAGCTTAATTTCTTGGAATCTAAATATAAAGAACCTAAAAAAATTAAAGCATATGATTTTGGAAAATATTCAGATAGTGTTACAAGCCTTTCTGAGACTGCTAATGAACAACCTCAAAAAAAGAAATTTGATTTAAAACATCTTGACTTTAAAGATGAACGTGATGAATTTAATCCAGTACAAACAGATACTACTGATTTAAATTATCTATTTGATAGTGAAGATGCAATTGTTGTAAATTTAAAAAAGAATAAGAACAAATCGGAAAGCTAATAAATTTGTAGTATGTTATTTAAAACTATAAATTTTAATTAGTAATAAATTATAAGTAGCAAGGCTTTTCGTAAATTTGTTCATGTGTGAAATTTTGGTTAGAAAATTTCTGTACAATTAAGTTTTATATAATAAATAGATAAATGCTGTAAAAATGTTTTTACATTTTTACAGCATTACTTTTTTCTTTGGACTTTCTATAATGTAATTCCAATATAATCAATTAGAATTCCTGAAATAACTCCAATACCATACAATAAGGACATAATAAATATATTTTCCTTAAATCTATTATTTGTTCTAAATAGCACTGCAAGTCCAACTCCAGCTCCTGTTAAAAGTCCTGATATCATACTTCCAAGTGAAATAACATTTTCTAAATACATATTTGTAATTATAACAGAAGCTGCACAATTTGGGATTAATCCTATTAGAGAAGATATTAATGGACCTATAATTGGCTTGTTTAATATCCAACTTGCAATTTGTTCTTCTCCTATAAAATGAACAACGATATTAATTATAAAAGTAATTAATATTATAAACAAAAATATATTTATTGTATGGTGAATAGATGATTTTAGAACTCCTTTCTCATCACAGTGGCAATGGTCTTCCTCACATATATGTCCTATATCATTATACTTATCATTATCATGTTTTTTACTACTTCTTGCACAGTTAATTAGAAAGTCTATCAGTAGACCAGCATTTATACCAATTATTAATTTAATAGCTAATATTTTCAATATTACAATTGGTGAAACTGCTTCCGATATAAATATTGGTAACATTTCATCTGATGTGGATAAATATACTGAAATTAATGTTCCCAATGTTATAACTCGTCCAGCATAAAGATTTGTTGCAGATACAGAAAATCCACATTGCGGAAATATTCCTAATACACTTCCCAAAAATGGTCCAAGTTTTCCTGACTTCCTTATAACATTCTTTGATTTTTCTCCCATTTTATGTTCTATATATTCCATAATTAAATATGTGATAAATAAAAATGGCAATAATTTTATCGCATCTATTAATGTATCTTGTATAATTTCTACCATATTTTTCTCCTTTTTATAGCAATATAAGTTGTTTTACTATTTTACTTGCAATAGTTTAACACAAAATTACATAATTTGCAAGAAACATATGGCAATAGCTTAAAAATTATTTGGTCATATAGACCATACACTTTTTGATTTTAACTTTAATAA
>CAQUBD010000006.1:0-23557 GCA_948891265.1 uncultured Clostridia bacterium
AAGTGCCAGCAACTTCTCGCCCTTTTGAAATCAAGTTGTTTTGTTTTCGTAGTAGTATCTCCCTCTTTGACATTTTCGTACAAGTTTCTGTCGTTAAAAGTCTTTGATACATCTTCATAGGAAATGGTTACTAAGTAACGTGCAGGAAGCGTTTGCGGTATGAGAATCGTAGTTTCGCCATTAAATATAGGCATCATTGTTCCATCCGAACTCTGATATTCAATATCTGTCACCGTTGCATTTACGTCAATTTTTTCTTCTTTTTCAATTGCCTGACAACCTGTTAGGGCAACACACATAATGATAACTACAAGAAAAATAAACCGTTTCATAAAATTTCCTCCTTTAATTGTTCGGAGGTATGCACCTCCGAAAGTTTACCTTTTCAAAGGTGCAACAACAATGTTACCATATCTTAAATTATACTATATTTTACATAAAAAAGCAAATTTTTGGTTTTAGAGTATACATTTTATAAAAAGTATGCTAAAATATATATACAGTCGATAATCGGAAATGGTTGATTTTTTCTTTCGCAAACTTGTTTCATTAAAAAATCAAACTGCGTTTGATTTTCAAGCTCTTATGCTAAATATGACAATTTAAAGATTATCTTTTTCTTTTTATGACTAGTAATATTTACTTTTTCATCGGTACTAATATAAAATTATCTATATAAAAATTATTTTTATATAAATATACATCAACTTCTTTTGAACTCAAACATTGTGGATTAAAGTTTAATTCTGGGCTTTCAATAGTATATTTTATTCCATTATTTGTATATTCTACTATTAAATAATAGTAATAGTAAAATTGTGTTGTTCCTTGTGTATCTGTATATGAATGAAGAAATTCTTTTATATCTATAATTTTTCCTGGTACTTTTACTCCTTTTTCAACAATTTCTTTTGCATTTTCTCGATTAATTTTAGTCTTATAAATATGGTAAACAGAAAGAGCAGACATGCTTGTAAGAATAATTTCGAACATAATAAATGGACCAATATTCTCCCAACCATCTGATATTACTTGATTAATCCCTATATATGTAAGACCAAATATTATTATAACTAATATTATAGCTATAATAATATCCGACTTTTTTATTACTTCATTTTTATAATTATATTTTATTTGCATTTCATTCACTCCTCACTATTTTTCTTTAAAAAATTTTCCAACTATATTTAATGCAACAATATATTTATTATCTTTTTCAATGTTATCATAAATTTAAGCTTTTATCAATTAATAGAAAAATTTTAACTAAAAATGCAATATAATTTGTTGTTAAAGATTAAACTTTGTGCTAAAATATCAATAAACATTATAGAATATTTTTTGTATTACAAAATAGGATGAGATTTGAATACCAACTTTATATTAATAGATTTGTAGAAACTAATTTACAAGATATTTTAGCAGAGAAACCAAAATTAGACCTGATTCAAATGAAAGGAGAGAAAAAGTAATGAATGATATAATTTTTAATATTACATTTGGAGCATTTGGAGGAATATTTGCAATAACTTTTTTTTTAATGGGATATAAGATTTTAAGAAAAGCAAAAAAACAAAAATATAATTGTACTATTCGAACTTATGGTAAAGTAGTAAATAATATAAAACATACAGCTACAGAAACTAACGCTACAGGTGCTTATGAAAATGCAGATTCTTGGCATGCTTTATTTGAATATAATGTTGCAGGAGAAAAATGTGTTAAAGAATCTTCATTAGGAACTAGATATCCTAAATATGAAATAGGGCAAACTGTAGAAATATACTATAATCCTGAAAATTATCATGATTTTTATGTGGTTGGGGATACTTATCCTTCAAATTTGGGAATAATCTTGATTTCTATTGGAATAATTATAATCGGCATAGTGTTATTTGCCATTAGACCTTAATTTAAAATTATTTAAACCTGTTAAAAAATCATCTGGAGAAAAATTACAAATAGAAAGGTATTAGATTCAATAAAAAATTCAGGCCAAGAAATTGAAAGATACTTTAATATAAAAGAGCCATAATATAGGTGTGATTCTTGGTTATTAAGTAATCAAATAAATGATATTATAGCTAAAGACTTAAACATTGCAAAATTTTATAATTTATTTGATGTAAAAGATGGTTTGGATGCAACTAAAGATATATTAAATTTTGTTTTTAATGTACAAGAATGTAGTAATTATAATGATTTAGTAGAAGATACTTCTTTACAAAAACTATTAAAACAGCAATTACTTAAAAATAAAGAAATGAAAATAGGATAGGGAAAATTAAAGATATAATTTTATAAAGAAAGGGATTAAGATACAGAGAAGATATTTTAGACAATATGGGAAGTGAAGAACTTGCAGCTAACTTATTTCGTATAACACAAACAGAATCAAGATTAAAAAGAGACAAAGTTGATACTGAAAAGAAAGCTTGCGATACTCATAATAAAATTGGCAAGATAGTTAGAAAAGCAATTAAACAAGCAGGACGGAACTATGCCAGAAGAATTGCCTACACATAAGAAGAGTTTGAAACAATTAGAAAAAGAAAATAAGAAAAGTTTAAAGAAAAAGTAAAACAAAAAGGAAAAGAGGTAGTAAGATGAGTGCAAATGATTATTTCAAAAATGATGAATATTGGGCTAATCATATAAATAAAGATTTAGAAGAAGATTTATGGATAGAAGAGTATACGACATACTTTAATTCAACAGGCAAATGCTTAGATTTAGGCTGTGGAATAGGACAATATTCAAAACAACTTATTAAATATGGGTATGATGTAACCTCAGCTGATATATCAGATATAGCTTTAAATAAAGTTAAAGATTTTAATGAAAATGTAGTGAAACTAGATATGAGAGATAAATTGCCTTTTCAAAATAATGAATTTGACTTAGTATTTGCAAATTTATCTATTCATTATTTTCCTGATGAAGATACTAGAAAGTTAATGATAGAAATAAAGAGAATTTTAAAAGAAGATGGATTATTTATTGGAAGTGTCAATGGAATTGAAGGACTAAAAGTAATAGGAAACGAAACCAAAGAAATTGAATACCATTTTTACGAGTATAAAGATAAACTAATAAGATTATTTGATATTAATGATATAAAAAGATATTTAGCTGATTTTAATATTATAAAAATAGATAAGAGAGAAACTATAAGATTCAAACATAAAAAGAATTATATAGTATTTATTGCAAAAAAATAATCTAAAATAAATTAAACAAATTCTCATAAATTAAAGTTAAATTATATTAATAATAACTCTTCAATAAATGAGGTAACTACAATAATAATCGTAGTTACCTCATTAAAATATTAGATTAAATTAAACTAAACCTTCATCCATAAAAAATGGACATATCTTGTGTTCTTGTCTAATTTTCTTACTGTAACAGTTAAATCTAAAAATAAGGCAATAGCGACAACGGTTACTATTGCAAGTTCATTTAAGCTTTTTTACTGAAAAAGTTAAAAAACAGTTGTGTTTTTGACTTTTTTTATATATAATAAGAAACAAAATGAAACAAAAGCATATACAAGGAGGATGTTAAAGAAATGAACGATTTAAGAGATATAGACAGAATGTTAAAAATAAAAGTAATAGGAGTAGGTGGAGCAGGAAACAATGCAATAACTAGAATGATAGAAGACAATGTAAAAGGAGTATCATTCTATATGATAAATACAGAAACAGGAACATTAAGAAGATCAAGAACAAGTAATATATTGCAAATAGGAGTACAAACAACAAGAGGATTAGGAGCAGGAGCAAATGAAATAATAGGAGAAAGAGCAGCAATAGAAAATAAAGAAGAAATAAAAGAAATGCTAAGAGGAGCAGATTTAGTATTTATAGCAGCAGGAATGGGAGGCGGAACAGGAACAGGAGCAGCCCCAATAGTAGCAGAAATAGCAAAAGAAATGGGAATATTAACAATAGGAATAGTAACAAAACCATTTGCATTTGAAGGACAAGCAAGAAAACTAAGAGCAGAAAAAGGAGCAGAAAGACTAAAAAATAATGTAGACGACTTAATAGTAGTTTTAAATGACAATCTATTAAAAGTAACAGACTCAAAAATAACATTAAATAATGCATTTTCATTAGCAGATAATATATTAGAACAAGGAATAACAAGTATAACAGACTTATTAACATCAATAGGAGAAGTAAATATAGACTTTGCAGATATAAAAACAACTATGAGTTATAGAGGAAAAGCATATATGGGAATAGGAAAAGCAAGCGGAGAGAAAAAAGTAGAAGAAGCAGTAATACAAGCAATCGAAAATCCATTAACAGAAAGCAAAATAGATGGAGCAAAAGGTGTAATATTTAACATTAAAGGGAATAATGAATTAAGTCTTATGGAAATAAATAGTGCAGTTGCAATAATAAATGAAAAAGTAAGTGAAGATGCAAACATTATATTTGGAACAGTAATTGATGAAGATATGGGAGAAGAAGTTCAGGTAACTGTAATTGCAACAGGAGTAGAAGAAAAAGCAGAGATTAAGCAATAACTTGGGAGATGAAAGCTAATGAAAAAACTACTAGCAATAATCAGTGTATTATTAGTAATTTTTATAGGGATGTATATATATAAAAGCAATATAAATCAAAATACTTTAAATATAGCAGAAGTACAAAAAATAGAAGAATATATATCAAAAATATATATGTGGCAAGAAATAACAGAACAAGCATTACCAAAATTTGATAATATTAATGATGCACCAGAATTGTGGGTATGGGAAGTAGTGAAAAAGAACATTGAAGAATTTGAATTAGAATATCAACAAATTCAAGAAAAAGCACAAGAAATATTTGGGGACAAATTTAAAAAAGAATTTCCAAAGAATGGAACAGAATATATATTATATGATGAAAGTGCAAATAAATATTTTTCAACAGGAGTAGGATTAGATACTTTAGATGATTTATTTTTAATAAAAAATATAAAAAAAATAAAAAATGGATATGAAGTAGAAATAGTAGAATATTTAGAAGATTATGGAAACGCTATGGGGATAGAAGATGAAAGTGAAATTTATAACGTAAATATAAAAAATTTAAATAACGAGACAATTGCAACAATAAAAAGTAATGAAAGTGAAACTGCAACAATAGAAGCAGTTAAGAAAAATATAGAAAAATTTAATACAAAAATACTTACATTATTTCAGGATAAAGAAGGAAATGTTTTTTTGGAAAGTGTGAAATGAGACATTGGGGGACAGTCCAAATATGTCTCATTTGTTTGTTGAAAAATGGAAGAAAGATATAAGAGGTAAAAATGCTAGAAATATTAGAAAAATGTATAATATGCCCACATAATTGTAGAATAAATAGAGTAAATGGAGAAATTGGAAGATGCAAATCAAAAGACACAGTAAAAATAGCACTATATTCAACACATAATTTTGAAGAACCATGTATAAGTGGAAAAAAAGGCTCAGGGACAGTCTTTTTTTCAAATTGTAACTTAAACTGTATATTTTGTCAGAACTATGAAATAAGTCAACAAGGAAAAGGAAGAGAAATAACAATACAAGAATTAGCAGAAATATTTATAAAACAACAAGAAAATGATGTAGAAAACATAAATTTAGTAACACCAACAAGTTATGTGCCACAAATAATAGAAGCAATAAAAATAGCAAGAAAAAATGGTTTAAAAATACCAATTGTATATAATACAAATGGATATGAAAAAGTGGAAACCATTAAAATGTTAGAAGGATATATAGATATATATTTACCAGACTTAAAATATGCAGACAACTTATTAGCAAAACGTTTATCAAAAGTGGATAATTATTTTGAAATTGCAACAAAAGCAATAAAAGAAATGTACACACAAGTAGGAATTCCAGTTTTTAACCATGAAGGAATAATGCAAAAAGGTATGATTATTAGACATTTGGTTTTGCCAAATCATATTTTAAATTCAAGAAAAGTTTTAAAATGGATAAATGATAATATGAATGAAGTTTATGTGAGTGTGATGGCACAATACTTCCCTACATATAAAGCAAAAGAAATTGGAGAAATTAATAGGAAATTAACAAAAGAAGAATACAAACATATTGAAGAATATTTATATAGGTTAAATTTAGAAAATGGATATATTCAAGAACTTGGAGAACATGAAGAAGAATATGTGCCAAAATGGGACAATGATTAATTGCAATAGTAAAAAAATAGAACAAAAAGTAAAATTAATGAGAAAATGTTTATATTTTAATATAAAAAATAGGATAAAGTAGACAGAATGAGAAAATTATTACAATTTAGGAACAATGTTACAGAACTATTAAATGTATGTTACAATTTCGTTAATTGTATTGACTTTGAAGAGAAAATGAATAAAATTATATCATAGGAGTAAAAGCAAAATGAGAATAATAAGTGGAACAGCTAGGGGAACAAAACTATTTACTTTAGAAGGACAAACTACAAGACCAACGCTAGATAGAGTAAAAGAGTCTTTTTTTAATATAATACAAAACGAAATACAAGATTCAATATTTTTAGATCTATTTTCAGGAAGTGGAGCAATAGGATTAGAAGCGGCAAGTAGAGGGGCTAAAAGAGTGATTTTATGTGACAAGTCTAAAGAGGCCATAAAAATAATAAATAAAAATATTGAGAAAACACATTTAAAAGAAAAAGTAGAATTATATAATTTAGATTATGAAGTACTAATAAATTCTAAAATAACTAAAATTTTGGATATCATATATATAGATCCACCATATAATTCGGATTTTGCAATAAGATCAATTGAATTACTAATTGATAATAAATTAGTTAGTGAAAGTTCTAATATAATAGTAGAAACAGATAACGAAAGAGAAATATTAGATAAATTACAAAAAATGAAAATTCAAGTATTAGATAAAAGAAAATATGGAAGAGCAGTATTGATATTTTTAAAAGTGATAAATTAAGAAATTTAAAGATATCATGAAATTAGAAAGGGGTTAAACCATGGAAATATTTGAACTACTAGAATCTTTAGAGGATATAATTGAAAGAAGTAGAAATTTACCATTTTCAGCAAAAGGAATAGTAGATAAAGATGAGATGTTAGATTTAATAAAGGAAATAAGACTAAAACTTCCAGATGAATTGAAACAAGCAAAATGGGTAAAAGAAGAAAGACAACGTATATTAGTAGAGGCACAGAAAGAAGCAGATGGAATTGTGAAAGAAGCTGAAAATAGAATAATTTCAATGATTGATGAACATGAGATTACTAGAAAAGCATATGAACAGAAGAAAGAAATTATTGAAAATGCAAATGAGAGATCAAGAGAGATTGCAAATGGAACTAAGGAATATGCAGATGAGTTATTATCACATACAGAAGAAGTGTTAACTCAAACTTTAGAAAATTTAGGAACAAATATTTCAGAAGCTTTAAAAATAATGGAAATTTCGATAGAAGACACTATAAAAACAGTTCAAAATAGTAGAAAAGAATTAAATTAGTATTAGGTGTAAGGAGGGAAACGGAGGACAGTCTGTAGTCTCTCCTTATTTAAGATAGCTGTTCGAACGGAGCGAGTCACAGATATCTTATGCAAATGAGTGGTGGCGAATTTGTAATAATTTAGGAAATTATTTTATGAGGTGAGGAAATATGGCAAAAAGAAAATATAAAAAAAGGAAAACTACAAAAGCAACAAAAAAAAGAGCATCAAGCACAGACTTACTAATAGTTGGATTAATAATATTAAGTATTTTACTATGTGTATTAATATATGGAAAATCAGGAGTTATAGGAATTAAATTAAATGAAATACTAGGCGGAATGATGGGAATTATAAAGTATATTTTGCCAATAGGCATATTTGCAATAAGCATAAAATTAGCATGTGCAGATAATGAATATATAACATCTAAATTACTTCAATATGCAGTTTTACTAATAAGTTTTTCTGTTTTAATGAGTGTATGGCAGATTAATAGCAAGGAGTTAATAGTAAGTAACAAAGATATTTCTACAGTAGTAAAAGATGCATATTTACTAGGAACTCAAGAAAAAGGAGGAGGAGTTTTAGGAGCAATTTTAGCAATGCCACTTGCTAATTTATTAAGTCCAATAGGTGCTGCTATTTTATGTATTGGTATAGTTATAATGCTTGCAGTATTTACATTTGGAATAAATATATCAGAAATAATTAATAATTTTATAGAAAAGACAGAAGATAGTAGAGAAGAAAGATTAGAAAGAAAACAGCAATTAAAAGAAGAAAGACTAAAAGCTAAACAGGAATTAATTGAAAATAGGAAAAATATAAGAATTCAAAAAGAACTAATGAAGGAAGATTTAAAAAAACAAGCATTAGCTGATGAACAAGTAGGTGAACAAATAAAAATTAATTTTGGAGGAAGAATCATTGATGAAGAAGAAGTAAAGGGAAGAAAAAGATATGACCATAAAAATGATGATTTGACACCATTAACAAAAGAAACTAAAAATTTAAAAGTTATTCAGCCAGATGTGATAGAAAATAATATCTTTAAAAAAGAAGAAAATACATTATTTAGACAAGAAGAAGAAAAGAAAGAAGACAAAACAAAAGAAGTTTTACAATTAGAACATGCAATGATTGTAGAAGATGAAAATTATGAATATCCACCAGTAGAATTGTTAAGTAAGCCATCTAAAAAAACATTAAAAGGTGGAGCAAAGGCATTAACAGATACAGCAACAAAATTGCAGAAGACTTTATACAGTTTTGGAGTATCAGCAAAAGTTGAAAATGTTTCAGTAGGACCTGCAATAACAAGATATGAATTAAAACCAGCAGAAGGTGTAAGAGTAAGTAAAATAGCAAATTTGGCAGATGATATAGCTTTGAATTTAGCGGCAGAAACAATAAGAATAGAAGCACCAATACCAGGAAAACAAGCAGTAGGAATAGAAGTTCCGAACAAAGAAAAAGAAGCAGTACATTTAAGAGAAGTATTAGAAAGTGAAGAATTTGAAGATAATAAATCAAAATTAACAGTTGCATTAGGAAAAGATGTTGCAGGAAATATTCAATTAGCAGATATAGCAAAAATGCCACATGTTCTAATTGCAGGTTCAACAGGATCTGGAAAAAGTGTATGTATAAATACGATAATTACAAGTATTATTTATAATGCAAAACCAAGTGAAGTAAAAATGGTAATGGTAGACCCTAAAGTAGTTGAATTATCGGTATATAATGGAATACCACATTTATTAATACCAGTAGTTACAGATCCTAAAAAAGCAGCTGGAGCATTAGCATGGGCTGTACAAGAAATGGATAATAGATATAATCTATTTGCAAGTAAAGGTGTAAGAGACTTAAGTGGATATAATAAAGCAATTGAGAAAGAAAATAAATTTGGAAAATTACCACAAATTGTAATAATAGTAGATGAGTTAGCAGATTTGATGATGGTAGCTGCGAAAGATGTAGAAGAAGCAATATGTAGGTTGGCGCAAAAAGCAAGAGCAGCAGGAATGCACTTAGTAATAGCAACACAAAGACCATCAGTTGATGTAATAACAGGGCTAATAAAAGCCAATGTACCATCAAGAATAGCATTTGCAGTATCATCACAAGTAGATTCTAGAACAATACTAGACTCAGTAGGAGCAGAAAAATTGTTAGGAAAAGGTGATATGCTATTTTTCCCATCGGGAGCGCCAAAACCTGTAAGAGTTCAGGGAGCATTTGTATCGGATGAAGAGGTGGAAAAAATAGTAGACTTTGTAAAACAAAATGGAACTGCGACATATAGTGAAGACATTTTAGAGTCTATAGAAAATAGTAATAAAACTGAAAAAGAATTAATGCAAGAACAAGCAGAAGATGATGAGACTGACCCATTTTTAATGGATGCAATAGATGCTGTTGTAGAACAAGGACAAGCATCAACTTCATTTATTCAAAGAAGATTTAAAGTAGGATATGCAAGAGCAGGAAGAATAATTGACCAAATGGAAGAAAGAGGAATAATTTCAGGATATCAAGGAAGTAAGCCGAGAGAAGTATTAATTACAAAAGAAAGACTAGAAGAGCTAAAAATGGGAACAGCTCCAGAGGAAGTTATAGAAGAATAATATCTTATGCAAATGAGCGATAGCGAATTTGTAACCATAGAAAGGAGAGTACAATGCAACCAAAGAAAAAGAACTTATTAGATAAGATTGTAAAAAAAGACTACAATAATGAATTAGAAGAAATACTAGAAGAAAAACAATTTGGCGAAAATGTAAAAAGTACTCTCTTAAGTATCTTATATAAGATAGAAGCTGCATATAAAGATTTAGAAACAGTAAAGTGGGGCGTTGAAAATAAAGATGAATATATATCAAATATCTTAGATATTATAAAGAAAGATTGTAATTCAATAAAAATTGTAAGGATGAACGATAAAGAAAACAATATTCCAGATAAAAAAACGTATATTATAGATAATGAAAAAAAAGAAATAATAGCTTATCCAATTGAAAGAAAGATATTATATGCAATTGCTAAAATAGGAAAGAAAAATAAAATTATAAAAGATGATTATTTTATAATAAGTGATACGTTATCAGAAGTAATAAATGTAGGAAATAATATTAGTATAGTGGAACCATTAAGAGATTTTAATGGATATTCGTGGACAAGTATAGCACAAGAGATTGAAAGTGTAGATTATAATTTAATATATCAAAACTTAAGAATACTATTAGGATATAAATTTTTAAATAAATGGGTAAAAAATAATGAATTTATAATAGACTACTATGAAATTTTCCAAGATAATTTAGAAAGAAAATATGGAAAAGAAAACAAGGATAAAATTATCGATTTAATAATTAAAATATCAATATTATTAAGTTGCAAATATAGTAATGAAAAAAATAGAGAATTAATTGAAATAAAAGAAAATATAGAACATAAAATACAAATGATGCAGAATAAAGAGCAATTTATAGAACAGACAACTCAAGAAAAAATAAAAATTGTAGAAGAAATTAAAAAAATTGATACAATACTAAATAACAAAGAACTACTACAAGAAGAATATTCAAAAAGGAATTCAAAGTTACCACTAGAAGAAAAAATATTTAGTATGCGAATACTAGCAAAAATAATGGAACAAGAAAGAGAAAAGTACTTAAAAGAATTAGAAAAAATAAATGAAATGTTAAATCCACAAAATTTTGTAAGGTACAAAAAAGAAATTGAAGAAAAATATGAACTTTTGAAGATTTTAAATATAGATGATAAAGAAAAAGAATTAGATAAGCTAAAGATAGAATTTCAGAAAATATTCTTAGAAACAATAAAAATAAATATAAATAAAGCAGAAACGAAGCAAGAAATAGAAAAAATAATATATGATTTAAGATATTATTTATTATTGCCATATAATTATGAAATAACTATACGAGATATAGAAGATATTCAAGAACAAATAGACGAAGTAATAGAGATAGTAATAGATAAAGCAATAGAATTAAAAGTTATTGAGAAAGTATCAGAAGATAAAAAAACAAATTATGAAATATTGAAAAATATATTTTTGGTAAGAATAATAAAATTAGAAGATGCATACTTAAAAATAATTAAAGAAAAAGATAAATATTTTATTCAGATATTTGATGAAAATATATTTGAAGAAAAGGTAGAAATACAAAAACCAAAAGCATTGAATGTAAAGCCAAACAAAAAAATATCAATAATGTCCCATTAGGGACGTTTCCATTTGGGACATTTTTGTCCCATTGGGGACACATCTTGAAACAGAATTTCAGTACAATTATAAAGAACAATAAAAAGGAGGATATTTTATGAAAATTACATTTTTAGGAGCTACAAAAACAGTAACAGGATCAAATTATTTAATAGAAGCAGCGGGAAAAAAATTCTTGGTTGATTGTGGAATGTGGCAAGGTAAAAAAGAGTTGGAAGAAGAAAATTTTGAAGATTTTGAATTTAATCCAGCTGAAATAGATTTTATGCTATTAACACATGCACATATAGATCATTCTGGAAGAATACCTAAATTATATAATGAAGGCTTTAAAAATAAGGTTTACGCTCATAAAGCTACATGTGATTTATGTGCTTTAATGCTACCAGATAGTGGTCATATCCAAGAGATGGAAAATGAGTGGAAAAATAGAAAAAGATTAAGAAAAGGAAAAGAAGCAAGAGATCCTTTATATACAGCTGAAGATGCTGCAAGGTGTTTGGAAATTTTTGAACCTGTAAATTATGATGAGATTATAGAAATAACACCAGAAATTCATGTAAGATTTAATGATGCTGGACATATGTTAGGTTCAAGCGTTATTGAGTTATGGGTAGATGAAGATGGTAAACAAACTAAAACTGTATTTACAGGAGATTTAGGTAATAATGATATACCATTATTAAGTGAACCAACAATGATAGAAGATGCAGATTATTTAGTAATGGAATCAACATATGGAAGTAGAAAACATCAAAGAAATGAAGAGAAAGCAGAGATGTTTTTAGATATAGTATCAGAGACATTAGATAAAAAAGGAACAGTTGTAATTCCATCATTTGCAGTAGGAAGAACACAAGAAATATTATATGAATTAAATAAGATAAAAGAAGTGAGAATTGATGAAGAGTTTTTAAGGAAATATGAAACTTTAATGAAAGCACCAGTATATGTAGATAGTCCACTTGCAATATCAGCAACAGAGGTATTTAAAGAAAATATGAACTTATTTGATGAAGAAACCCAAGAAGAAATGAAAAAAGGAGATCATCCATTAGAATTTCCTGGATTAAAATTTACAGTAACAGCAGATGAGTCTAAGGCTTTAAATGAAAGTTCAGAGCCAAGTATTATAATATCAGCAAGTGGAATGTGTGAAGTAGGAAGAATAAAACATCATTTAAAACATAATTTATGGAATCCAAATTCAACGATTCTATTTGTAGGATATCAAGCCCTTGGAACACTAGGATATAGTATTGTAAATGGAGCAGAAAAAGTAAAAATATTTGGAGAAGAAATTGCTGTAAATGCTAGAATAGAATACTTAGAAGGATATTCAGGACATGCAGATCAAGATGGTTTGATGAATTTTATATATTCATTTATCAAAAAACCAAAACAAATATTTTTAGTACATGGTGAAGAAGAATCTCAAAATGTATTAAAAGAAAAAATAGAAACAGAAACTAATTTACCAGTTGTAGTTACAGAATTTGGTGAAACTTATGAACTAAAAGATGATGTGAAATTAGTTACGAAGATTGCAAAACAATTACCTATAGATACTAGAAAAGAAGTATTAAAGAGATTAGATAAATTAAAAGATGAAATTTTGGATATGGAAACATCTGTTAGAGAAGATATGAATAATAAAGAGTTAAGAGATGAAGATATATTTAGAATAAGTGAAAAAATAAAGACATTAGAAAAACAAATTTTAAGTGTAATTGAAGGATAAAGTGTGCCAAAAGGGACGTACCTTTTTGTCACAAATTTAAAATAAAAATTACCGCCACACGTTTTTGTGTGGCGGCAGACATGAAATGTGTAATGCTTTCCAAGGTGTAAGAGCTCGTCGCTTAGTTGAACCCAAATAAATTGTGAGGGAACTAAACGGATAATATCCATTTAATCTGCATTACTCCCCTTCCTTTATAAAGTAATTTAATTATAACATAAGAAAATATGAATGTCAACAAAAAAGGAGAAAATTATGGAAACAAAGTATCTAAATGAAGCAATAATAGGAAATAAAAAAATGCTAGCAACATATACATCAAAAGGAGAATTGCAAAGGGTTTATTTCCCAAGTAAAGATAATAGACAATATATAAATTTTTATCATACAGGGGTAAAAATAAATGAGTCTGATTTGATATATTTACATGATGATATAAATAATGTATATAGACAATATTATGATACAGATACAAATATATTAAACACAGAGATTACCAATACATATTTCAATTTAAAAATTGTTCAAACAGATTATATTCTTATAAAAGAAAATGTATTAGCTAAAAAATATATTTTTATAAATGAAGGAATAATTGATTTAAAAACTGAATTTTATATTCATTCTGAATTGTTATCTGATAATAATAATTTTGTAGGATGTAAAATTGTTGATGGTGGAATGACTCAATATGCACATGATTTTACATTTTCAACATTTGCAAAAGGTAAAGATATAATTAAACATCAAATAAATGGAAGTTCAGAAAGAATAAAAAGGACAGAAATTTGTGATAAAGATTATATTGGAATGTCTAAAGATTCTTCTATAGCCTATGATATTGGTACAATAAAGTCAGGAGAAAAGAAAGAATTACAGATATGTATAACAATTGATGAAAATAGAAATATATCAGAAGTAGAAGACGAAATTGATAGAGTTAAAAGAATAGATTTTAATAAAGAGTATATAAATACGAAAGCATATTGGAGAAAATATGTAAAAAGTCATAATGGATTGAAATTAAAAGAAGCACAAAATAGTTATGAAGAGAGAATACAAGAAATTTACAAAAGAAGTATTTTACTTTTTCCATTATTAACAAATCAAGATACTGGGGCTATTATTGCAGCTCCTGAAGTTGATGAGTATTTTACGAAGTGTGGAAGATATGCTTATTGTTGGCCTAGAGATGCTGTTTTTATAACTAAGGCGATGGATATACTAAAAATGAATAAAGAAACAGAAAAGTTTTATAAATCATTTTGTAAAAAAACGCAAAGTAAGAATGGTATGTGGGAACAAAGATTTTTTACAGATGGGAAATTAGCTCCTTGTTGGGGATATCAAATTGATGAAACTGCAAGTGTAGTCTATGGAGTATATGAACATTATAAATATACAAAATCTGAAAAATTTTTGAAAGATAATTTGCAAATGTGTGAAAAGGCAATCGATTTTTTGAAAAGATATGTTAGATATATTTTTGATGGAACTAATAAATACCATGTAAGTTATGATTTGTGGGAAATGTGTGAGGGGATACATTTATACTCTCTTGCAAGCATTTTCGCTGCTTTTGATTGTATGATAAAAATATATAGTGTTTTAGGAAGTAATGTTTCTGAATTCGAAAATAATAGATTAAAAGAAGAAAAAATTTCTAAGTCTATAAAAGAGATTGAAAAATTACAAGTTGAAGTAAAGAAATACATAAATAAAAATATGTATGATGAAGATAAAAAATCATATGTAAGAAATATTGAAGATAAAAAGATGGATATTAGTATTTTAGGGATAGTTACACCTTTTAATGTTTTTAGACCTAAGGAAAAGAAAATTCAAAATACAGTAGAAAAAATCAATTTAACTATTAGAACATATACAGGAGGATATCAAAGATTTGAATATGATAATTATATGAATGGTAACCCTTGGCCGATTGCAAATCTTTGGATGACTTTATATTATTTAGAGTGTGGAGAAAAGAAAAAAGCTAAGGAATGTTTTGACTTTGTTGTAAAAACCTCAGGTAAACATTATTTTTTGAGTGAGCAAGTAAGTAATGAAACATTAAAACCTAATTGGGTTATTGGACTTGGATGGGCTCATGCAATGTTTGTAATTGTACTTGAAAAGTTATATGGATAAACAGTAAAAAAATAGAGATATTCTTAAAAGATATCTTTATTTTTTTGCTTTTAATAGTTATTTTTTTTATTTCTAATTCATAATATTAAGTAAAAAATGGAGGAAGAAAAATGACGATTAATTTAAGAAAGAATATGTCAAAAATATTAAAAGTATTAGTATTATTGCTAATAATTTTTTCATTGACTTTGATTAAAAAAGATTATGAAGAAAAAGATTCTATATTAACTAGTTCTCAAGGATTAAGTAACACAAAAATAGGATGGGGAATAAAAAGAAATGACAATCATGAACAACCAGATTTGGGTACTAAAAATAAACAAGTATTAGAAGATAATAATGGAATTGCAATAGGGAATACAACAGATAAGTATATATATCTAACATTTGATGAAGGATATGAAGCAGGACATACTAAACAAATATTAAGTACTTTAAAGGAAAATGATGTAAAAGCAGCATTTTTTTTAACAGCGCACTATTTAAATACACAACCAGAGTTAGTAAAACAAATGATAGATGAAGGACATATAGTTGGAAATCATACTGTAAATCATAAAAGTATGCCTTCATTAACAGAAGAACAAATAAATTCAGAAGTTATGGAACTACATAAATCAATTTATGAGAAATTTCAATATGAAATGAAATACATAAGACCTCCAATGGGTGAATTTAGTGAAAGATCTCTAAATACTATAAGATCATTAGGATATAAAACAGTTATGTGGTCATTTGCATATGAAGATTGGAATGAAAATAAACAACCGGATGAAAGCAATGCTAAAAAGAAAATACTAGATAATGTTCATAATGGAGAAATTATGCTATTACATGGAAATTCTAAAACTAATACAAATATATTAGGAGATATTATAAGAGAAATCAAAAATATGGGATATGAATTTAAAAGTTTAGATGAATTTAAATAAAATGTGCCAAAAAGGTACGTCCCCTTTGGCACAAAGAGAGGTATTACAAATTATGAAAAATAGAAAAAGAGCAATTTCTAAAATAAATAGAATATTAGAGATGCCACAAGAAGTTTATACAGAGAACCCAAAGATAACAATAACAGGGTTTAATGAGATGATAGTAGAAAACTTTAAAGGAATTTTAGAATATGAAGATTATTATATTAGAATAAATACTTCTTTAGGAATAATAAATATAAATGGTTATGAATTAAAATTAGAGGCTATGACAAATGATGATATAAAAGTTAAAGGCAAAGTAGAAAGTATAGATATAGAGAGAAAGTTTGATTAAAGGAGCAGAATATGTTAATTAAAATATTAATTAATTATATAATAGGGTATATAAGAATATCAGTAGAAGGATATTATATAGAAAGATTTATAAATATATGTAGAAATAATAAAATAACAATATGGAATTTAAAAAGAGATAAAAATGTAAAATTAGAGTTAAATATAGGAATAAAAGATTTAAGGGAAATAGCTAAGATATCAAAACAAACAAAATGTAAATTTAAAATAATAAGAAAAAGAGGATTACCATTTTTATTTAATAGATATAAAAAAAGAAAAATTTTCTTTGCCTTTTTAATATTTATGATTATAGTATTAGCAATATCATCAAATTTTATATGGAATATAGAGATAATAGATGAAAACAATGAGCAAATAGAAAATATTTATCAAGATGTATTGGATGCAGGTTTATCAATAGGAAAGCTAAAATCTAAATTAAATACTAAAGAAATAATAAATGAAATTAGATTAGATAGAGATGATATTGCATGGATGGGAATAGAATTAAAAGGTACAAATGCAATAGTAAAGGTTGTTAAATCAACGTCAAAGCCCGAAATAATAGATGAACAAGATTATTGCAATATAGTATCAGATAAGAAAGGAATAATAACAAAGATAAACGCACAAAATGGAACAATTGCAGCAAAAGTAGGAGATACAGTAAATATAGGGACTACGTTAATAAATGGCTGGATGGAAGGAAAATATACAGGAATAAGATATGTCCACGCAAGAGGAGAAATAGAGGCAAAAGTATGGTATACAAAAACCAAGAAGATGCTTTATAATCCTACGGAAAGAATAGAAACAGGGAACATTGAAAATAAATATAGAATAAAAATAAACAATTTTGAAATAAATTTGTCAAAAAGACTTTCAAAATTTAAAATTTATGATACAATAGAGCAAGAAAACAAATTTAAGATATTCTCAGATTTTTATTTACCAATTTCAATAATAAAAACTACTAATAAAGAAGTAAAAGAGGAACAAAAAGATTATACAATAGAAGAACTTAAGTTGCTAGGGATAGAAGAGTTACAAAAAGAATTGGATAATGAAATAGAAAATAAAGAAAGAATAGTAAATAAAATCGTAAATACATATGAAAAAGATGATGGTATAGAACTATATGTAACATATGAGGTATTAGAGAATATAGGAATAAATGAAAAAATAGTTTTCTAAAATATTACCTATAGAAGGGGAGCGGTTTAAATGGAAGAAAGAAGCCTAAGAATAACTGGAGCAAATACAACATTTTTTAATAAAATTACAAAAACATTAACAAAAATGTTGACACCTACAAAAATAGGGATTAATGGAATGCTGATTACAATAAAAAGAAATGCATTAATAAAAGCATATGAAAACTATATAAAAGATATAGAAATTGATAAAGAAGAATTAGAAAAAAAATATGATGAAGCATATACTTTATATCTAGAGACATTAGATAAATATGTAATGGATTCAATTTATAAAAAAGTAAAAAATGAAATAGCAACAGAATTTGAAAAGGATGCCTTGTCTAGATATTATGAAGTAACAAGCTTGAAAGAAAAAGAATATATGGATTATAAATATAGAAAACAAAAATATTTATTAGAATTAGATAAAGAAAATATTAATAATATTGCGAAGGAAAAAGTAAAGGATAAATATAATAAATTCTATATTAGTAAAATGGATTCATTATATAAAGCTATACTAAAGAATTATTCAATAAAAATTGCTGATACAACTAATATATATGATTCATCAAAAGAATGGGTATATACAAAAATTTTTTATACATTAGAAGATTATATACAAAATATTTTACCTATAAAAATGAGCGTTGGACAAAAAGAAGAATTTAAAGATATAGAAGATGATTATAATAAGTTTGAAAGTTATACAGTTGGAAAATTAGATACAAAAGATAAAATCGAGAAAAATATGATATTATTAGGATTAAGTAGAAAGTTATTTACACATAGCATACCGTTAATTGTTGCAGAACAATGTTATGAAAAACTATTAAAGGATGCTAGAGTATTAGTACAAGATACAAAAATGGCAGCAAAAAGAGAAAATGCTTATAATATGCTAATTAATTTAATAGAAGACTATAATATAAGATTATTATCAACAAAAGTATATTGGGAAAATATGAAAGAAAGAGATAAATATAAGAAATTTTGGGACAAGTATAAAGAAATAACAAAGTTGAAAGATGTTGATTTTGTAGAATATAAAAGACAAAAAGAAGTATTATTTATAAAGAATGATATAAGAAAGATAGATAATTCTAAAGTGGATTATTCAAGAATAATTACATATTATAAAAGAAAGTTGTTAGATTATGGGGCAATAAGAGAATTAAAAAATAGATTCAAATCAATAGGAAAATATACTGGAAGAATAAATAAAGAAAACAGGGTGATAGTGTAATGTATGAAATTACATATATAGATGTAGAAGAAAAAAGTGAATATAAAAATATAGTAGAAAAAGTATTATGCAAATGTTTTGAAGAAGAGAAAATACAAAATTCAAAATTGATGATAACAATAACTTTTACGACACCAGAGAAAATTAAACAAATAAATAGTGAATATAGGAAAATAGATAAGGAAACAGATGTATTATCATTCCCAATGTTTGAAAAAGAAGAACTGGATAAAAAAATAGTAAGTCAAGACTTTTTACTTGAAGATATTTTAGGAGATATAATAATTTCTATTGAAAAAGTAAGAGAGCAAGCTAAAGAATATGGACATAGCTTTGAGAGAGAACTAAGTTATATGATAGTACATGGATTTTACCATTTGATGGGATATGACCATATTAAAGAAGAAGACAAAGTGGTAATGAGACCTAAAGAAGAAAAAATATTGAGTAGTTTAAATATAACAAGGTAGATATATTAACAATTTAAATTTTATTTTCAAAAGAAAGTTCTCTGAACTTCCTATAATATAAATAAATATTCAATTTGAAAAAAGAGAGGTTTAATTATGAGTAGTAAAGGGACAAGGGTTTTAATAGTGATACTAGTAATATTAATATTAGTATCAGGTGGAATAATGGCATATAAAATATCACAAAGCAAAGAAAATGAGACAGAAGAAGTTTCTGAAAATCAAAATGAAGAAATACTGACAGCAGGAATTCAACAAAAAGAAATTCAAATATTTAAAGGAAAAGATAGACCAATAGCAGTAATGATAGATAATCATAATGGAGCATGGCCACAAGCAGGATTAAATAAGGCATATTTAGTATATGAAGCTATAGTTGAAGGTGGGGAAACACGCTTAATGGCATTATTTAAAGGAGTAACTGTTGATAAAATAGGACCAGTTAGAAGCTCTAGACATTATTTTATAGATTATGCAATGGAAAATGATGCTATATATGCACATTTTGGATGGAGTCCACTAGCTCAAAGTGACATATCACAATATAATATAAATAATATAAATGGAATAACAGAAAGTGAAAAAACTTTCTGGAGGGTAAAAGATAAATACGCGCCACATAATGCAGTAACAAGTACAGAAGCATTATTAAAAGTTGCAGAAGCAAAGGGATATAAAACAAAATCAAATAAAGATAGTGTATTAAATTATGTTACAGAGGATATAAAATTAGAAAATGGACAAGGAGCAACATCAGTAATAATACCACATTCAACACTTCAAACAGTAAAGTATGAGTATGATGAGCAAAATCAAGTATATAAAAGATATGCAAGGAATAAAGCACAAACAGATTGGGATACAGGAAATAATATTACAACTAAAAATATAATAATAACATTATGTGATAATTATACATTACAAGATAGTGAAAATAAAGGAAGACAAGGTTTATACAATATAGGAACTTTTGATGGATATTATATAACTAATGGAAAAGCTATAAAAATAAAATGTATTAAAGAAGCTAGAAATACACAAACAAAATATGAAGATTTACAAGGAAATGAGATTAAAGTAAATGATGGAAATACATGGATAAATATATGCCCTAAAAATGCAAAAATTGAAATTAAAGGACCTATATCAGAAGTATCAGGAAATGTAATAGAAAATAATATGTAATATTAATTATAATATAGGGCTGTAAAAAAGTATTTATTTACAGCCTCATTATAATATTAAAAGCAGAAAGGAATTTAAATTATGAATGTATATGATACAGCAAATAGATTGGCACAAGAATTAAAGCAATCGGAAGAATATATAAATTACAAAATGGCGAAGGAAACACTAAGTTTAAAACCAGAATTAAAGAAAAAAATAGAAGAATTTGAAATGGCAAGATATGATGCTCAAATTACAGCAATGCAAACAGGGAGAAGTGACGAAGATAAAACAAAGAAAATGCAACAATTATATATTGAATTAATTCAAAATGATGATGCTAAAAGTTTTTTTGAAGCGGAAACTAAATTTAATATAGTTTTAGCAGATGTTAATAAAATTATTGGCGATGCAGTTATGGATGTACTAAAATAATATTTTATGAAAAATACTTAGAAAATATTTGGACATATAGACCATGATAGATTAATAAGATTATTTAATAAATATAATTAATATACAGCTGACGCTTGAGTGGAATGAGGCTTAGAATTTGTAATACTGTAGCATGAGGAATGTTCACGGGAAATCTCTATATAGTTATATTCCTTTTTTATTACATTCCTCGGTTCAATACGAGTTCTAAAAAGATTTAAAATTGCGTGTATGAGCCTCTCCGACTTTGCGCGCCCTCATACACGCAATTTAATATCTTTTAAGCCCCTCTCCAATCACATTCGTCATTTCATTCAAAAGGAATATAAATATATAGAAATTTAGCCTGAGTGAAAGAGGCACATCATGGACTATATGACAACTATAATTTTAAATTAATCGTCAAAAATTAGGATTGAGTTTATAGTAACATTATTAGTAAAAATATAAGGAGTAGATTATGGAATTTATACTTTTATTAATAATTGTAATAATAATGAATTTTATATTAAGATTTATTTTTGATATAAATATGAGAAAATTAAAAGAAATAGCAGAAGATAAAGAGCTAGACGAATTAACCAGTAAATATTCAAATAATATAGATATTTGCAAATATTATTTGAAAAAACTTAATAATGAAAATGTAAAAATAGAAGAAGATATAAATTCAAATACGACACTATATTTAGTAGCAAGCGATAAAATCTTTATATCAAATTTGAAAAATAGTTATACAAGAATACAGACAATAGCTCATGAATGTTTACATTCTATACAAAGCAAAAAAATGTTATGGTTTAATTTTATATTTTCAAATATTTATTTAATATATTTTTTTGCAATATGCATATTAAGTATTTTTAAAATAATACCTAATAAAATGATGTTTTTAACTATATTAATTATTTTGGGATTAATATTTTATTCTGTTAGAGCTTATTTAGAAAATGATGCTATGATAAAAGCTAGATTTTTAGCTAAAACTTATATGGAAGAAATAGATATTTCAAGTAAAGATGAAATTGCCAAAATTATAAATAAGTATGATGAATTAAATAATATTGGAATAAAATGTATTAATTTTCAACTTTTAAATAATGTATTTATAAAAGTATTTATTTTTACATTAATTGCTACAATATTTTAATAACTTCTATTGCAATTCAAAAATTTATATGGTAAAATAGCAAAGTAGTAAAAAGAAACCGCAAGGAGGAATTTATAAATGGAAATAATAAGAACGATATTAACAGTGATATATTTTATAATAGCACTAGTAGTAATAATATTAGCATTAATACAATCAAAAGATGATTCAGGATTATCATCAACAATAACAGGATCATCAACAAATAATTTCTACGAAAAAAATAAAGGTAGAACTAAAGAAGGAAAACAAAAAAGATTAATGATAATGTCTTCAATTCTATTTGGAATTTTAACTATAGTATTAGGAATATTATATTTAGCATAAAATATAAAGCAAGTTTTTTAACTTGTTTTATTATTTTTTTATAAAATAGTTGCATTATTTTACATAATGTGGTAAAATAATATTAGAATTTTTGTAAATCATATGCATTCAAACAAGGAGGAAACAATATGAGAATCTCTAAAAACGTACGGAATGAAGTGAAAAAAAGCGAAGCAAGAAACGAATTTTTCCAGCTTATTAAAGCAAAAATGGGAGAATTTCAAGCCGTAGGCTTTTGGGGCAACAACGCCTGGGTTGATACAGAAGACTATATCTTTGAGGGCCGGCATTTTAAAGTTTTTCCCGTGAGATTACTGAGAACGAATGAGAACAATGGGAAATTCTATAAGAGGCGTACTGGATTTTACATGGCATTTGATATGGACAAAATTGAGTCAGGTTCAGTGGTCGAGATTAAGGTACCAGCAGGCAAAGAGAAAATGTTTTGTGGATCAGGCGGATGGCTTGTCAAAGCAGCTAGCCGAAATTTAGGGGTGAAAAAGATAGTCGTTAAACCTCTGGAATGATGAAACAAAAAAAGGCGGATTGTAATTAAAATCCGCCTTTTTTATGTTATAGAAAAAATTGCAGATTTTCCTATAACATAAAACATTGTACACAATTTTACAATAGTAAAATTGGCACAA